>CANOYV010000028.1:0-31874 GCA_947571605.1 uncultured bacterium
AGGATACGCAGAAAGAACGAGGTTTCTGCCCGACCTGGTCTGAACTGTCCCCGTGGAGGGGGGTACTGCCCTCTGCTATACGTAATTAGGGGAGATACCGGGCCACAATGGCGTTGAGCCGGTCCCAGCAGCCCTCCATGTCGGCCACCAACTTGCGCTGGGTCCTGGCCCGGTCCAGATTCTGGCCCGGACGGCTGGTGTGGAAGTAGTGGTCCCCCTCCAGGTAGTCCGTGAGGAAACGCATGCCGCACTCCAGCGTCATCAGCTTTGCTCCCCAGGGGAGGTAGCGGATCTCCGCCCCGGTGAGGGCCTCTCCCGCCTCCGCCAGGAAAGCGGCGGCGTAGGCCTCGAACAGGTCTATCTCAAAATTCACCTTGGACTGGTCCGGCTCGTCCTCAGCGTTGTGATTGGCCCCGAACCGGATAGAGTCGCCGAAATCGTTGATGGACAGCCCCGGCATAACGGTGTCCAGGTCGATAACGCACAGGGCCTCTCCCGTCCGCTCGTCCATGAGAACGTTGTTCAGCTTGGTATCGTTGTGGGTCACCCGCAGGGGCAGCTCCCCAGAACGCAACGCATCCAGCGCCACAGAGCAGTCCCCCTCCCGGCTCAGGAAGAAGTCGATGTCCGTCCGGCAGTCCTTCACCCGGCCCATGGGGTCGGCGGCTACGGCGTTTTTCAGGTTTTGCAGGCGGTTGGCCGTATCGTGGAAGCGGGGAATGGTCTCGTAAAGAGTCTCCGCAGGGTAGTCCCGCAGCAGCCGCTGAAACCGCCCGAAGGCCCGTCCGGAGGCGGCAAACAGCGACTGCGTCTCCGCCGCCTGGTAGCACACCGTCCCCTCCACGTAGAGGAACGTCCGCCATACGTTGTCCCGGCTGTCGGTGAAGCAGGTCTCCCCGTCCCGGGTGCGGACCACCGTCAGCGTCTCCCGCTTGGGGTCGCCGCCCTGACGGGCGATCTCCCGGGCCAGGTATTCCGTCACGTTCACTACGTTATCCATCAGCCGTTTCGGCTCATGGAAGGCCACCGGGCTCACCCGCTGGAGGATGAAGCGCCGCCCCTCCCCGGTGGTCACCAGGAAGGTATCATTGATGTGGCCCTCGCCAAAACGGACGGCGTTTCCCTCGGGGCCGCCGAAGCCAAAGGCTGCCAAGGCTTCGTTCAAGGTCAGCTCTGCCTGTGCCATGGTGTTTCCTCCCTCACGCCGGGTATGCCCGGCGTTTTTTATTTCTGATAGCCGTTGGGGTTGCCGGACTGCCATTTATAAGAGGAGGCGCACATCTCCTCAATGCCCAGCCGGGCCTCCCAGCCCAGCTCCTCCCGCGCCTTGGCCGGATCGGCGTAGCAAACGGCGATGTCGCCGGGGCGGCGGGGCTCGATGGCATAGGGCAGGGCCTTGCCGCAGGCCTTTTCATAGGCGTGGAGCACATCCAGCACGCTGTAGCCCTTGCCGGTGCCCAGGTTGCACACGAACAGGCCGCACTTTGTATCCAGTTTCTTCAGCGCGGCCACGTGGCCCTTTGCCAGGTCCACCACATGGATATAGTCCCGCACGCCGGTGCCGTCCGGGGTGGGGTAGTCGCTGCCGTAGACATGGACCTTTTCCAGTTGGCCCACCGCCACCTTGGCGATATAAGGCACCAGGTTGTTGGGGATGCCGTTGGGGTCCTCGCCCATCAGGCCGGACTCATGGGCGCCGATGGGGTTGAAGTAGCGCAGCAGCGCCACGTTCAGCTCGGGGTCGGCGGCACAAATATCGGACAGGATGCGCTCCTGGAACAGCTTGGAGGTGCCGTAGGGGTTGGTGGTGCCGCCGGTGGGGGAATCCTCCCGGATGGGGACGGTGGCGGGGTCGCCGTACACCGTGGCGGAGGAGGAGAACACAAAATTCTTCACCCCGTGGCGGCGCATGGCCTGGAGCAGGTACAGGGTGCTGATGAGGTTGTTGGAGTAATACTCCAGGGGTTTGGACACGCTCTCCCCCACCGCCTTGAGCCCCGCGAAATGGATCACCGCGTTGATGCCGGGGTTCGCGGCGAACAGCGCCTCCACCTCGTCGTCATGGCACAGCTCCGCCTTCACGAAGGGCACGGATTTGCCGGTGATTTGCTCCACCCGGCGCAACGCCTCCTCACTGGAATTGACCAGGTTGTCCGCCACCACGATGTCATAGCCCGCATTGAGAAGCTCCACGCAGGTGTGGCTGCCGATATAGCCGGCGCCGCCGCAAACCAGAATAGACATATTGACGCGCTCCTTTACAAGTAGAATATTTTTGCTCAATGGTCCAGATGTTTTCTGGAACCGCTGATATTATACCCGTCCCGGGGGAAAATGGAAATAGCTTTTTTGTGGCTTTTTTATGGATATTTGCTCCGGATGCCCCGGTGGCCCCGGCGGTATTCCATAGGGCTCATCCCCTCCAGCCGCCGGAAGCTCTGGGAAAAGTAGCTCAGGGAGGAAAAGCCCAGAATCTGGGCGATCTGGGACAGGGTGTGGTCGGTTTCCGCCAGCAGAAACCGGCTCTCCCGGATGCGCCGGGAGATGAGGTAGCTGATGGGAGACGTGTTAAACTCCTTGCGGAAAGCGTGGGACAGGTAGTATTTGTTGATGTGAACCAGCCCCGCCAATTGGTCCAGAGTCAGATTCTCCTTGAAATGATTATCGATATACTGCCGCACCAGGTTGCACTCCCGGCTGGTGCCGGGGACGGCGGGGGCCGCGCCGGACAGGGCGAAGTCGTCCCGGCGGCGCAGGCGCAGCAGGATGACCTCCAGCAGCCGCTGGCATATCTCGTCGCAGCCGGGCCGGGGGTCCCGGCTCTCCTGGATGAGGGTGCGCAGGCAGCTCGACACCGCGTCCTCCGCGAACAGGTGGAGCAGCGCACAGCCGCTGCCGTCGCCGTTGGTGACGGTCTCCAGCCCCTCCAGCCCCAGCACCACATACTCCATGGGGCGGCCGTTCTGGCTGGTCTCCGTGTGGGGGACACCGGGCTCCACGATCACCAGGTCGTTGATGGCCACGGGAAAGCTCTCCTCCCGGATGAGAAACGCCCCGTTTCCCCCGGTGATGAAGAACATCTCCGAGCAGGTGTGGGAGTGGAGCTGGGACCGCCATTCCCGGCTGTAGTGGGCGTAGGTCACGTACAGCAACCGGGGGTGGACGCCGTCCCCGGACGCGCGAACGTCATGCTCCAAAATGTACTGGTGGGTGCTCACGGGGCGCTCACCTCCTCCGCAAGATCGCAAAAAAGCATTGAACCAACCACTTTCTTTTATTATAACTGGTTTTTTCCCGTTGTGCAACTGTTCAAAAATTTTTTATTCAATCCCCCGGAATTCGCCAACTTTCTCATTGCCTGCCGGAGGGCTTCCGGAACAAACTATCATTTTCGCCGAAAATCACTTGGTCCGGCACTCTTTTTTATGTCAAAACGCAAAGAACCGCAATATCTATAAAAAGCCGAGCAACAATACGATTGCCAAGAACCCGGGAAGCGTTTAACGTTAGGGATGGAAGGCGCGGGGAGCCCTCCCCGCCAACACGTTACATACTGGAAATGGAGGAAAAATAATGAAAAAGATCCTGAGCGTGCTCTTGGCATCCGTTATGGTTCTGGCACTGCTGGCCGGGTGCAGCAACCAGGCCGACAAAACCAGCACCGCCCCTGAGAACAACACCCCCGCCGGCACCGAGCAGTCTAATCCCCCCGAGGGCGGCAAGCAGTACGACGGCGTGAATCTGACCATGTGGTCCATGTGGAACTCCGACGAACCCCAGGGCAAGGTGATCCAGGAGGCCGTGGCCGCTTTTGAGGAGCAGACCGGCGCCAAGATCACCGTGGAGTGGAAGGGCCGCGACGTCAACACCATCCTGTCCGCCTCTCTGGAGTCCGGCGAGAAGTTCGACATCTTCGAGGACGACTATCAGCGCATCGCCAACATTTATAAGGATTTCACCTATGACCTGACCGACATGGCCGCGGCCGCCGGTTACGCCAGCCACAGCTACGCCTGCTTCAACGACACTGTGATTGATTGGACCACGGAGCGGGACGAGGACGGCAACGTGACTAAGGAAGGCTTCCTGAACAGCATCGCCGAGCAGCCCCAAGTGGGCGGCATCTTCTATGACAAGGACGCCTTTGAGAAGGCCGGCATTGCCGCCGAACCCAAGACCTGGGCCGAGTTCCTGGACGTGTGCCAGAAGCTGAAGGACGCCGGCATCGCCCCCATCGCTCAGGACAGCGCCTATGCCGACTTCGCCTTCTATCACCAGCTGGTCCGCCACCTGGGCGAGGAGAAGATCACCGAGCTGGACACCAACGGCGGCTGGGCCGATGAGGCCGGCGCCGTGACCGCCGCTCAGGAGATCATCGACCTGGTGAACGCCGGCTATCTGGCCGAGGGCGCTCCCGACGAGTACCCCAGCAGCCAGAACAAGATCGGCTTCGGCCAGGCCGCCATGGTCGTGTGCGCCAACTACGTCACCGCCGAGGTGAACAACGCCACCGGCACCGAGGTCAACTGGGGCCTGTTCAACTACCCCGCCGTGGACGGCGGTGTGGACAACGGTTCCGCTTATATCGGCACCAACTCCCTGGCCATCACCTCCTACACCGAGAACGCACAGGCCGCGTTTGACTTCATCATGTTCCTGACCTCCGGCGAGATGGATCAGAAGATGGCCGACACCGCCGCTCAGATCCCCGCCGACTCCCGCAACACCGCCCCCGCCAACCTAACCGGCACCATTGAGACCCTGCTGTCCGCCGATTCCCCCATGACCTGGTGCAACGGCTTCAACGCCCGTGACGACCTGAAGACCGCCATCAAGTCCACCATCGTGGAGCTGTTTGAGGGCAAGTTCGCCACCGGCGAGGACTTCTGCAAGGCCTTGGACGCCCTGTATTAAGTAACGTCGCGTCAAGCAGGCGGCGCCCCTCGGCGCCGCCTGCTTTTTATCCCCGACAGGAAGGAGAGAGCTGCATGAGAAAAAATAAGACCATGATCTTTTGGTTCTGTCTGCCGGCCCTACTGTCCCTGCTCATCATGTTTGTCTATCCGGTGTGCCGCACCGTGCTGATGAGCTTCTTTCAAGTGGAGAGCCTCACCGGCTCCGTATCTGACTGGAGCTTCTACGGCCTGGGCAACTACCTGAAAATTTTCAAGAGCCAGAGCTTCCTGACCTCCATGCATAACATGCTGGTGATCTGGATCGTGGGCGGCGTGTTCACCCTGGCCATCGCCATGCTGATGGCGGTGGTGGTCACCAGCGGCATCAAGGGCAAGAAATTCTTCCGTGCCGCCATCTACCTGCCCAACATCATCAGCGCCGTGGCCCTGGCCACCATGTGGATCCAGTACATTTTCCAGTACGACTACGGTCTGCTCAACGAGATCGTCAAGCTCTTCGGGGGCGAGAAGATCAAGTGGCTGGGCACCGATTTGAAGTTCTGGGCCATGACGGCCTCCTTCATCTTCGGCAGCGTGGGCTACTACATGCTCATCTACATCAGCGGCATTGAGGGCATCCCCCAGGATCTGTTCGAGGCCGCCACCATCGACGGCGCGGGCAAGGGCAAGCAGTTCTTCTCTATCACCCTGCCCCTGCTCAAGGGCGTCATCAAGACCTCCATCACCTTCTGGAGCATCAACACCACCACCTTCTTCCTGTGGACCAAGATGTTCTCCCCCATTGATACGGAGCAGTCCACCATTGTGCCGGTGGTCTACCTGTATGATATGGTCTTTGGCGGAAAGGGCGTCATCACACGGGATGCGGGCGCGGGCGCCGCAGTGGGCGTGGTGCTCACCTTGATTATCATCGCCGTCTATGTGGTCACCGAGCGGTTGTTCCGGGGCGGCGACCTGGAATATTGAGAGAGGAGGGAGCGACATGAAAAAAATCAACTGGAAAAAGGAACTGCGCCTTCTGCCCGGCTATCTGATCGTGTGCCTCTGGGTGCTCTTTACCGCGGTCATGCTGTTCTGGATTCTGGGCGCCAGCCTGTCCACCTCCAGGGAGATCTTCTCCGGCGACGTGCTGAAATTCCAGACCGGTCTCCATTTTGAAAACTACGTCACCGCCTGGCAGGTTCAGAACGTGTCCGTGTTCTTCGGCAACTCCCTGCTGTATTCCGTCATCTCCTGCGTGGGTGTGCTGGCCATTGCCGCTCCGGCGGCCTACGTCCTGTCCCGCTGGCAGTTCAAGGGCAGCACGGCGCTACGCATCGGCCTGGTTATCGCCATGAGCGTGCCCGTCATCATGATTATCATGCCCATCTACTCCCTTGCCACCCAGTGGGGCATCAAGGGCCGGCTGCTGCTGGTGATCCTGTATATTCTCATCCGGGTGCCGTATACCACCATTTACCTGCTGGACTTTTTCTCCACCCTGTCCCGCACCTATGAGGAGGCCGCCTATCTGGACGGGTGCAGCGGGCCCAACACCTTCCTGAAAATCATGCTGCCCCTGGTGCAGCCCGCCGTCATCACGGTGACCATCTTTAACTTCATGTCCGTGTGGAACGAGTTCTTCATGGCCCTGATCTTCACCACCAGCGAGTCCACCTATCCCGTGGGCGTGGGCCTGCTGAACATCATCAACTCCATGAAGTACACCGGCAACTACGGCGGCATGTTCGCGGCGGTCATCATTGTATTCCTGCCCACCTTCCTGCTGTACATCTTCATGTCTGAAAAGATCATCGCCGGCGTGACGGGTGGCGGCGTCAAGGGCTAAGTTACTTTTTCTCGAGAGAAAAAGTAACCAAAAGAGCTCTCATCCGCCACCAAAGCCGTGCTATCTTTCCGCTCCCCGCCCGGCAACGGGACAGGAAGCGGTACGAGAGGGGACATGTTCCACTATGGCAAATATAATCAACAACGGCCGCGTCACCATCCCCACCGACGTGGACGTGGTGCCCGAGACCCTGGCGCTTTTGAAGCGCTGGGGCGCGGACGCCGTCCGGGACTGCGACGGCACCGACTTCCCCCAGGAGCTGAAGGAGGTGGACGCCAAGGTCTATTCCACCTACTACACCACCCGGAAGGACAACGCCTGGGCGAAAGCCAACCCGGACGAGGTGCAGCAGTGTTACATCATGACCGGCTTTCACACCGCCGCGGGCGGGCCGCTGTCCATCCCGCTGATGAAGGGGATCAGCCCGGAACTGCTGCAAGCGAACACCCGGGACGACATCAAGCGGTGGTGGGAGGTGGTGGACCGCGCCACTGGAGCGCCCCTCCCCCCCGCCGCCTGGCGGTACGATGAGGAAACGGGCTGCGTAGTCATCGAAGCGCCGGAGGAGTTCCACGACTATACCGTCAGCTTTCTGGCCTACCTGATCTGGGACCCGGTTCACATGTACAACGCCGTCACCAACGGCTGGACCGACTTCGAGCACCAGATCACCTTCGACGTGCGCCAGCCCAAGACCCGCAAGTTCACCATGGAGCGGCTGCGCAAGTTCATTGCCGACCACCCCTATGTGAACGTGATCCGCTACACCACCTTCTTCCACCAGTTCACCCTGATTTTCGACGAGCTGAAGCGGGAGAAGTACGTGGACTGGTACGGCTACTCCGCCTCCGTGTCCCCCTATATCCTGGAGCAGTTTGAGAAAGAGTCGGGTTACCGGTTCCGCCCCGAGTTCATCATCGACCAGGGGTACTATAACAACCAGTACCGGGTCCCCTCCCGGGAATACCAGGACTTCATGGCCTTCCAGCGCCGGGAGGTGGCCGCATTGGCCCGCGAGATGGTGGACATCACCCACGAGCTGGGCAAGGAGGCCATGATGTTCCTGGGCGACCACTTCATCGGCACCGAGCCCTATATGGATGAGTTCAAGACCATCGGGCTGGACGCGGTGGTGGGCAGCGTGGGCAACGGCTCCACCCTGCGCCTGATTTCCGACATCCAGGGCGTAAAGTACACCGAGGGCCGCTTCCTGCCCTACTTCTTCCCGGACGTCTTCCGCGAGGGGGGCGACCCGGTGCGGGAGGCCAAGGAGAACTGGGTCACCGCCCGCCGGGCCATTCTCCGCAAGCCCATCGACCGCATCGGCTACGGCGGCTATCTCAAGCTGGCCTGCCAGTTCCCGGAGTTTTTGGACTATGTGGAGTCCGTCTGCAACGAGTTCCGGGAGCTGTACGGGAATATCAAGGGCACCGTCCCTTACTGTGTCAAAACAGTGGCGGTGCTCAACTGCTGGGGCCGCGCCCGGTCCTGGGGCTGCCACATGGTCCACCATGCCCTGTACCACAAGCAAAACATCGCCTATGCCGGGGTCATCGAGGCCCTGTCCGGCGCCCCCTTCGACGTGTGCTTCCTCAGCTTTGACGACCTGAAGGCGGACCCCCACGCCCTGGACGGGGTGGATGTGCTCATCAACGTGGGCGGCGGCGACACCGCCCACACCGGCGGCGCAGCCTGGGAGGACCCGGCGGTGTCCGCTGCGGTGAAGCGGTTCGTCTACCGCGGCGGCGGCCTCATCGGCGTGGGTGAGCCCGGCGGGCACCAGTACCAGGGGCGGTACTTGCAGCTCGCGGACGTGCTGGGCGTGGAGAAGGAGACCGGCTTCACTCTGGGCTACGATAAGTACAACTGGGAGGAGCGCCCCGGCCACTTCATCCTGGCCGACACCCCGGACAGGGTGGACTTCGGCGACGGGGGCCGGGATGTCTACGCCCTGGAGGGCGCTCAGGTGCTGGTCCAGCGGGACCGGGAGGTCCGCCTGGCAGTCAACGAGTACGGCCGGGGCCGGGGCGTGTATCTGTCCGGCCTGCCCTACAGCTTTGCCAACAGCCGCCTGCTGTACCGGGCCATCCTGTGGGCCGCCCACGGGGAGGGGGAACTGCATCGCTGGTTCTCCTCCAACGTGAACGTGGAGGTCCATGCCTTTGTGGAAAACGGGAAATTCTGCGTGGTGAACAACACCTACCAGCCCCAATCCACCACCGTCTGGAAGGACGGTGGCGAAGGCTTCCCCCTGGACCTGGCGGCCAACGAGATCAAGTGGTTTGAAATTTAAAAGGACCCCGGTCCGGCATTGCCGGACCGGGGTCCTTATTGTGACATGCAGTGAAGCACCGTCTTTGGCGCACAGCCCACGATGAGCTTCTCCCCGTCGCTGTACCCCTCCTCCCGGCCCGCCAGCTCCCGGATGAGCCGGCGGCGCAGTTGGCCCACCCGCTGGGCGCAACCCGGGTCCGCCACGGCGTTGTGGGTCTCGTGGGGGTCCCGCTCCAGGTCGAAGTACAGTTCCTGTCCCGTCTGGGAGTACCAGATAAACTTATCCGTTTGGGTGACGATGAAGTGCATGGAGTCCTGCCCGAGGGCGTGTTCGCCGTGGAGATAGGGGCGGTCCACCTTGTGGAGCAGGCTCACACCGTCCACCGTGTCCGGCACGGCCGCGCCCGCCAGCTCCAGCAGCGTGGGCATCACGTCCCGCAACTCGGCCAGGTCGTCCCGCACGCCCCGGCCCACCAAATCCATCCGCCCGCACAGGAACAACGGCACCTGTACGCTGCCCTGATAGGGCTTTGCCTTCTGGAAAAACAGGTGGTCGCCCAGCATCTCCCCGTGGTCGGAGACAAACAGGATCACCGTGTCCTCCATCAGCCGCTCCTCCACCAGGGCGGAGATGATCCGCCCGATCTGGTGGTCCATGTGGGTGATGGAGGCGTAGTAACCCGCCCGCATCTGGTGGAGAAAGTCCGGGTCCAGCGGCGCGGTCTGGGCGTGGTAGCTGTGCCGGGCCGCCTCCGCCCGGCCGGTCCAATTCCAATCGCCGCGGTACGGCGGAGCCAGTTCCCTGCGGGCATAAAGGTCAAAATAGTACGCCGGCGGGTCCAGGGGCGGGTGGGGCCGCACAAAGCTGGCCATCAGGAAAAACGGCATGGACCGGTCCCGGCGGCGGAGAAAGTCCAGGCACTCCGCCGCGACCCAGTTGGTGGGGTGGTACTTCTCCTCGTACGTCCACGGCCTCGCTACCCAACTGTTGCAGTCCAGCCCCGTGTCCGTGGGGTCGGCGGCTATGCCCAGCTCCTCCTTCAGCCACCAATAGTAGTCGTCCGCCCGCCGCTGGTCCTCAAAGGCCGGGGTGTCCGGGCGGCGGTAGGCGTGGAGATATCCGTCGTGGAGGCGCACATTGTGAAAGCCCAGGTTATTTCGCAGCGGGTGAACGTGCATCTTGCCCACGCACTGGGTATAGTACCCGGCTTTGGCCAGCTCCCCGGCCAGGGTGTGTTCGTAGTTCCAGGGCGTCAGGTCCTCATAGCCAACCCGCCCCGTATGGACCTGGGACATGCCGGTGTACAGACTGGCCCGGGCGGGCACACAGGTGGGGCAGGCGGAGTAGGTGTTGGGGAAGCGGGTCCCCTCCGCGGCCAGGGAGTCCAGATAGGGGGTTTTTACGTCGGGATGTCCTGCGATACCCAGGCAGTCCCCCCGGAATTGGTCGGCCATGAGCAGGATCAGGTTGAGGCGTTTCTTCATCCGGTCCTCCTTCCGTACGGGGCCCGGAAGCCCCATTCCACGGTGTTTTCTTATCTCCTTGAGTATAACCGGTTTGGCCAGGGATGACAAGCGCATTTTGAAACCCGGCGGGGCCGCCGCGTGAAATTCATTCTCCCCTTGCAAAATATGCCGGACCTGCTTATAATGGGGAGGACTACAAAAAGAGGAGCCATGGCCGTGAAACGTAAGACCGTTAAACTCTCCCCCAACCAAATCCTCGCTCTGGGCTTCCTGGCCATCATCCTGGCGGGGGCGCTGCTGCTCATGCTGCCCTTCGCCAACCGCGCCGGGCACGGCCTGTCCTTCCTGGACAGCCTGTTCACCGCCACCTCCGCCACCTGCGTCACGGGCCTGGTGGTGGCGGACACCTGGACCCAGTTCAACCTGCTGGGGCAGATCATCCTGCTGCTGCTCATCCAGGTGGGCGGGCTGGGCTATATGACCATGATGCTCCAGGCATCGCTGATGATGGGGCGGAAAATCGGGCTGAAGCAGCGTTCGCTGATGATGGAGAGCGTCAGCGCCCAGCGGCTCAGCGACGTACGCGCCCTGCTGCGGTATATCCTGCGGGGCACCGCCGCCATTGAGGGCATCGGCGCGGCACTGCTGGCCGTCCGGTTCGTGCCGGAGCTGGGAGCCGTCCGAGGCGTCTGGTACGCCGTCTTCCACAGCGTGTCCGCTTTTTGCAACGCAGGCTTTGACCTGATGGGCTTCCGGGAGCCCTACAGCTCCCTGACCCACTACGTCTACGACCCCTTGGTGAACCTCACCGCCTGCGCCCTGGTGCTGCTGGGCGGGCTGGGCTTCCTGGTGTGGCGGGACGTGTGGGAAAACCGCCTCCATTTCCGCCGCTACTCCCTGCACAGCAAGCTGATTCTCACCGCCTCCGCCATCCTGGTGGCGGGCGGCGCCGCCCTCTTCTGGCTGGCAGAGCGAAACAACCTGCTGGCCGGAATGAATCCGGGGCAACAGGCTCTGGTGTCCCTGTTCCAGGCGGTTTCCCCCCGGACGGCGGGCTTCAACACCGTGGACCTGGCCCAGCTCACCAGCGGCGGCGGGCTGCTGACCATCGTGCTCATGTTCATCGGCGCGGGCCCCGGCTCCACCGGCGGCGGCGTGAAGATCACCACGGTAGTGGTGTGCCTGCTCACCCTGTTCAGCTACATCCGGGGCAAGCGGGAGGTGGGCGCCTTTAACCGGCGGCTGGACGAGGAGCAGATCCACCGCTCGGCGGCGGGCGTGACGCTGTACATGGCCTTGGCCATGACCGGCGGATTTCTGCTGCTGGCTATTCAACCCTTCCCCCTTCAGGACGCGCTGTTCGAGGTGTTTTCCGCCATGAGCACCGTGGGCCTGTCCACCGGCATCACCCGGGACCTGGTCCCCGTCAACCGCCTCATCCTCATCGTCATGATGTACTGTGGGCGCATCGGCAGCCTGTCCATGATGATGGCCCTGGCTGAGCGCGCCGCGCCCCGGGTTAAGGACCCGGTGGAGCACATCACCATCGGCTGACGTCACCTGGGCGGGAAGGCGCACCGCGCCGCCCGGAGCAGCAGCTCCACGCCTCCGGCCCGATAGCCGCTGGCGCTGTATCGGGCCGCGCCCGCGCCGTCGCACAGCACCGCCAGGGGCGGCAGGTCCGGGTCACGGCCCAGGCAGCGAGCCACGGCCTCCAGATCATAGGCCCAGTCGTCCAGCAGAACCTGAACCCCGGACAGCTTGCCCAACGCCGCCGCCAGGGTTGGCTGGGTCAGGCTGTCCCGGCCACGCACCAGGAACACCAGCCGGACGGGCAGCGCCGCCGTCTCCCCCGCCCGGTCCATCAACTCGTTGAGCACATGTTCCGTGGGCTCGCCCCCCTCCTCCAGCCACAGGGCCAGCACCGGGCCGTCCCCCATCCGGAGCAGGTCGGGGACGGGTTCCCCGTCCAGGCCCTTCGCGGCCAGCGCGGGCAGGGGCTGGCTGCTGAGCAAGTCGTCCGGCCTCCAGGGACGGCGGCCCAGGGGAATCGTCCGTTCCTCCCCCGCCCCAAGGCTGACCTCGCAGGCGCGGGCCAGTTGATCCCCCGCCGGAAGGCGCACTGTGGTGATGAGGCGGTACTGCCCGGCGGGCAGGTCCAGGCGCAGTTCGCCGTTCCGCCATCCGTCCACGGGGGACAGCCTCTGCCAGCCCTCTTCCGTCCGGCGGGAAATCGACCAGTCCTGTCCGGCCCGCAAGGGCTGCCCCTTCTCCGCCGTCAGGCGGAGCGTCCCGGTCCGCTCCGGCGCCACGGTCCGGAAGCGGCCGCCGTCCCAGTATTCCACCTCCCCGTCCAGTGGCCTGAGCCGTGCGGGAACGCCCAGCGTCCGCAGGGCGGCCACCAGCAGCAGGCGGAGGCTTTCCCCGTCACAGCGCCGGTTGACCAGGGCTTCCCACGGCGTCCAAACCAAATTGCCATAAGCGGGCGCGCATACAGCGGCGTCCGCCTTGATTTTTTGCCGGAGCGCGGCAATCCCCCCCGCCCAGCCGTCCAGCCAGCGCGCCAGCGTCCCCCGCCAGGGGGTCAGCGGCTCCAGAGCGATCCGGGGGCAGGCGACGTATCGCCAGTAAATCTCTTCCGGCACGCCGTCCGGCCGGGGCGGGAGGCGGGTGAAGTGGTCCTCCAGGGTTGCCCGGCCCACGTCCCGCAGGTCTTTCACGGACAGGGTGCGCACCAGCCGCTCCCGTCCGTCCGGATTCTCCCCTTCCAGGAAGGCCAGCAACTCCCCCCAGTTGGCCCGGGCATCGGCGCGCAGGTCCTCCCAATCCGGCCTCCCGGGGCGCGATAGACCGGCCAGCCTCGCCCGGCGCCGCGCGGCCCCCCGGCGCCGCGCCTCCGCCCGCGCCGCTTTCATCGACTCGCTCAAAATGGCGGGGGCGGGCCGTCCATCCGCGGGGGCCCGGAAATTGAACTCCGTCCAGGGTATATCCCCCGCCCGCAGCGGGGCCAGATGGAGGGTGATGCCCCCCGGCCCGCATGCCCCTTCCGCCACCAGGCCGTCCAGCGCCGCCAGCACGTGGAGGCTTCCCCGGCCCAGCGCCGCCCTGGCCGTGCCGTCCTCACCGGCGGTAAGGACGGCAACGGTGTGAAAGGACGCCTCATTCAGGATTTGCAGGTAAAATTTGGCCCGGCTGGCGGGCGCTCCGTCCACCAGCGCCTGGAACGTATACTCCACCGTATCGGCATACCGGGCGGTCTGGTTGAACCAGGACGCCTCCCCCACCCGGCCCAGAGGCATTCCATGGAGAGGCGAGCCGCCCTCCCCGAACACCCGGCTATGCACCAGCATGGCCCGTGAGGCGGCGGTGTTGAACCATCCCCGGTCCAGCAACGGCTCCGGCTCACAGGCCCCCAGAAACCGCCACCGCCCGCCGCACAGGGCCTCCACCCAGGCGTGGTTGTCGTCGCAGTGGGACCACCGGGGGGCGTACACCTGCCTGGCGGGTATGCCCACGCTGCGTAGGGCGGACACCAGAAAGGCAGACTCCTCTCCGCAGCGCCCGCTGCCACAGTGGTAGACGGTAAGCGGGGATGCCGTGCGCTCGTCCTGAGCCTGGTAGGAGGCCCGCTCGCAGCACCAGCAGTTCACTTCCAGCACCCGTTCCTCCATCCCAGGCAGGTCCTTCACCCGGGGCCAGAGGGCGGCGTGAAACACATCCCGGTGGAAGGACAGGTCCTCATCGTTCACCCGGGGAAACAGCACGTAGTGGGCGAAAATTTCCCAGTCCAGCGCCCCACACCAGGGGGCTGACCCCCGCAGGGAAACAGCATGATTGGCAAAGCGGAGAAACAGCTCCGCCGGGTAGCAGTCCAAGTCGCTTTGCGGCAGGTGGTCCCGGAGGAACGCCATGGCTTCCGCCCGCTCCCCCGTCAGCGCCTCCCGGTCCTCCCATTGAAACGGCATTGCGGCCCCCTCCTTCAGGTGTTTTGACCGGGCAGCCGTCAAAGGTCGGCGAACAGCGGGGTGGACAGGTAACGGTCGCCGGTGTCGGGCAGCAGGGCCACGATGGTTTTCCCCTTGTTTGACCGGCGCTTGGCCAGTTGGACGGCGGCCCACACCGCCGCGCCGGAGGAGATACCCACCAGCACACCTTCGGCCCGGCCCACCTGCCTCCCGGCGGCGAAGGCGTCCTCGTCCTCCACGGCGATGATCTCGTCATACACGGCCGTATTCAGCACGCCGGGCACAAAGCCCGCGCCGATGCCCTGAATCTTGTGGGCCCCGGCCACACCGCGACTCAGCACCGGGGAGGAAGCGGGTTCCACCGCCACCACCTTCACGTTGGGGTTGCAGCTCTTGAGATACTCGCCCACGCCGGTGACGGTGCCGCCGGTGCCCACACCGGCCACAAAGATATCCACCTTGCCGTCGGTGTCCTCCCAGATTTCCGGACCGGTGGTGGCGCGGTGGACGGCGGGGTTGGCAGGATTGACAAACTGGCCGGGGATAAAGCTGTTGGGAATCTCCGCGGCCAGCTCGTCGGCCCTGGCGATGGCCCCCTTCATACCCTTTGCCCCCTCGGTGAGCACCAGCTCCGCGCCATATGCCTTCATCAGTTGGCGGCGCTCCACGCTCATGGTCTCGGGCATGACGATGATAACGCGGTAGCCCCGGGCGGCGGCCACGCCGGCCAGACCGATGCCCGTGTTGCCGGAGGTGGGCTCGATGATGACGGAGCCAGGCTTGAGCAGGCCTTTCTCCTCGGCGTCGTCAATCATGGCCTTGGCCACGCGATCCTTTACGCTGCCTCCGGGATTAAAATACTCCAGCTTGACCAGCACGCGGGCCTCCAAGCCCTCGGCCTTCTCAATGCGGCTCAGCTCCAGCAGAGGGGTGTGGCCGATCAACTGGTCGGCGGATGTGTAGACGTTCATGATAAGTTCCTCCTCAAATATATTGTTTGCCCGGACCGGTATCAGAATATGTACGGTGCCGGCCCTGTATTACCAACTTTTCTCATAGGTTTATATGAATTATATACCGTGCTCCATTGCCTGTCAATGGCAGAATGAGAAAAATCTGCCCGTCCACTTGATTACCAACTAACCATATTGTATAATAGGGTTAATTGGAAGGAGGGGCCGCTTATGCTCATCTCTACCAGAGGGCGCTATGCCCTGCGGGTGATGATCGACCTCGCGGAGCACCAATGGTCGGGGCACATCCCCCTCAAGGAAATCGCACAACGCCAGGGCATTTCGGAAAAGTACCTGGAAAGCATCATCAAGCTGTTGGTCAAGGCCCGGCTGCTCTCCGGCGTACGGGGCAAGGGCGGAGGCTACCGGCTCACCCAGCCCCCCGAGCGGTACACGGTGGACGCCATTCTCCGGCTCACGGAGGACTCGCTGGCCCCGGTGTCCTGCCTGGAGGAAGGCGCGGGCCCCTGTGTCCGGGCGGCGGAATGCCGCACGCTGGCCCTGTGGCAGGGGCTGGACAAGGTCATCCGGGACTACCTCTCCGGCATCACCTTGGCCGACCTGGTTCAGAGCGACCAGGACGGCGGCAGCTACGTGATCTGAGGCCTGGTCGACAGCGCCCATTCTTTCGCCAGCCTGAAGGACTATGCTCACCCCCTGCGGGGCGACGGCTGACACAGCAAAACGAAAACCACCCCACGGGGTGGTTTTCGTTTTCCCGGTCAATCGCTTTGCCCAAAAGTCCCTTCAGCTCCGCGATGGTCTCCACCGGCCGGACGTTCCATGCTCAGGCGGTTGCTCATTCGCGTTCCTTTCCCGGCCCGCGGGATTGCGCGCCAATGCTTGATGCCTTCAGTATTTGCACGCAGGCAAAAAAATATGAAGCAGAGCGCTCAAAGCCCGTGGGATTTTGTCATACCCGGTGTATAATAGGGCAAGGAAACGAAAGGGAGGGGAGAACATTGGATTACTCCGAGCTGGTCGCCGCCTTGCGGGAGCGCCGGCCCGACGCCATGGAGCGCTTCCAGACGGCGTTTACCCCCCTGCTGCGTTACATCATCGCCCCCATCCTCCCCGACGAGCGGGATCAGGAGGAATGCCTGTCCGACGTGCTGCTTCAGGCGTGGGACGCCATCGGCGGTTTTGACCCAGGCCGGGCCTCCCTGACCACCTGGCTCACCCGGATCGCCCGGAACGCGGCGCTGAACCGCCGCCGCTCCAACACGCGCCGCCGGGAGGACGGCGTGCTGGACGAGGCGGCGCCCGACGCCGCCGACGGACCGGAGCAATCGCTTATCAAAGCGGAGGACGCAAGGGCCTTATGGGACGCGGTGGGGCGGCTGGGCAAGGGGGACCGGGAGCTGTTCCTGCGCAAATACTATTACTACCAGGCCACCGCCCAGATTGCCGCCGAGCTGGGCATGACCGTCCGCGCGGTGGAAGGCAAGCTGTACCGCATCCGTAAACGCCTGCAAACAGCGCTGGGAGGTGTATACCATGGATGAATTTGACAAGCTGCTCTACCGGGGCGCGAACCAGATGCCGCCGGAGCTGCCCGGGCAGGAGCCGCCCAAGCCCTGGAAAAAGCCCATGGGTCGCGTCTGCCGGGGGCTGGCCCTCATCAGCATCACCTTGAATTTTCTCGGCCTGGATATCATCCTGCCCGCCGTGGGCACGGTGCTGCTGTGGCTGGGGCTGCGCTCCCTGCGGCGGGAAAACGGCGGCTTCCGGTTCGCCTACGCTTGCGCCACGATGTACGCCGTGCTGCGGCTGACTGTCGCGGTACTCCGGGCCACCCCCCTTGACCTGCGTCTGGCAGCGCTGGTAGGCCAGGAGTGGTACACCACCGCGGGGCCTGTGCCGCTCTATTACGCGCTGCGCACCGTGGCCCTCCAGTCTGTGCTGACCCTGGCGGTGGCCGGGCTGTGGCAGGGGCTGAAGGCCGTGTTCCGCCGGGCGGGCCAGAGGCCCCGCACCGCCGCCGCAGGGGGGCTGGCGATCCTGGAATTTCTGCTGATCCCCATGGCCCTCATCGGGCTGGAGGGCTGGCTGCTGGTGGGGCCCATCCTGCTG
The DNA here is from genome assembly GCA_947571605.1 of uncultured bacterium. Lineage (GTDB taxonomy): Bacteria > Bacillota > Clostridia > Oscillospirales > Oscillospiraceae > Enterenecus. The sequence continues at coordinate 17,537 of CANOYV010000028.1, forward strand.
ATCTGGATTCTTCTGGTCTGGAGCCTGCGGAAGCTGAGCCGAAGCCTGGACAAGGCGGGCTATGCCCTGACCCCGGCCCCGGTACGGTGCTCCGGCGGCCTCGCCTTTGGGCTGTGGCTGGGCATTCCCCTGCTGGCGGTGGCCGTACTGCCGCTGTGCTTTGCCCGGCTGCCCGTCAACGACGATACGCCGGTATCCGGCCCCGGCGTCCGCGACGAGGCCCTGTACCACGAGCTGCTGGACCTGGGCTTCCCGGAGGACCTGCTGTCCAAGCTGGGCGATAACAGGATGGCCCTGCTCCAGGGGGCCTACGGCCTAGACCAGCAGGGCTATATCCAGGGCGGCGGCCGGCATCCCGACGGGATGCCCGAGGTGATGGTCTTTGAGGTCCCGGTGCGGGACGACAAGTACGGCTTCCGCACCATCTACCTGGCCTACCTGTACTGGAGACCGGAAGAGCACGGCGGCTACATGGAGGCCATCCAAGTCACCCCGGATGTTCAAGGCGTCACCGTCCACACCTCCTGCCCTCAGGGAGAGTTGGAGTGGCGGGATGACGGCGGGGTGCTCCACACGGCCCCGCTCACCTTCAGCTTCCGCTCCGATGGCTCCGGGACCACCTCTTACTACGCCGATTTCTCTTTGCCGGAGGAGGCGGACGGCCCGGTGGAGGGCTGGGTGTACTGGGAAGCCGCCCCCACCTTCCCGGAAAAGGTCGCGCTGTTCAACTACAGCCTGAGGTTTGCCCACCGCCTCACTCCCTGGCAGTATCCCTATACGCTGCCCTCGGACTTCCTTGCCGCCAACGCCCTCAGCCCGAGCTGGCGTACCTTCCACTGGTCGGCGGAGGGCCAGCTCGCCCCAGAGGGATCCTATGACCCCGATGCGTACTGAAACGCACTGCTCCCCGGCACGTCCGCTGTGCCGGGGAGCAGTGCGTTTCAGTACGCATGAAGTTCAGCGCTCAAATTCCTCCACCGCCTTCACCAGCAGTTCCCGGATGGGCAGGTGCTGCGGGCAGGCCGCCTCGCACTTCAGCGCTTTTTATGAGCGGCGCTAATATCAATCAGAGAATAAGGTCGTACTTTTCCACATCGATCAGCACCTGGCCGTCCGCCTCAAAGGTGATGGCGTCCGCCTCCTGCCGGGTATAGATCACGGCGCTGGCCGCCGCCTCTCCGTCGTTGACAAATACCTCCACGCTGAACCGATCCAGAATAACCCGGAGCTTAATTTCTCCGTCGTTAGGCCGCACCAAAAAGCTGCGGGTGTGGACGATGTCCCGGGGCAAACCGCTGCGGCAGCGGTCGATCTTTAGTGTGCTTTCGTTGGGCTTGTATCGGATGATGGTGTCATGTCGGCCGTCTTTCGCTACGTGGAGCCGAAACCAGCGATAAGAGCCCTGGTTCATGGGGTGGATTGTGATGGTCATGTCCAGAATCCGCCCCTGGATGCCGGGCAGGTTGCCCTCGCCGCTGACCAGAACGTGGTGATGAACCACCGGATTGCGCCGGTATGCCTCCAGCTCCCTAACGGGGCGCTGATACAGCCGCCCGTTCTCAATAGACAGCTCCCGTGGCAGGGTCATCTGCCCGAACCAGCGGCAGTGGAAGGGCTTGCCTCCCACCGTGTCCCAGTTCTGCATCCAGGCGATCATAATCCGCCGCCCGTCCGGGGCCTCCAGGGTCTGGGGGGCGTAGAAATCCAAACCGTAGTCGATGGCCTGCACCCGCTCCCGGGTGAAGCCCGTTTCAGGGTCATAGCTGCCCATGAGGCACAGCGTGCCGTTGCCCGCGTGGAACTCCAGGCCGATGGGGGTCATATCCTGGGGGCTGGTGATGAGCACCTGCCTGCCGTCCAGGGGGAAGAAATCAGGGCACTCCCACATCCGGCCGTACTGGTTGTGGCAGCGGTCCAAAACGCGGACCAGCTCCCCTTTGAAGTCCTCTATCCCCCGGTAGAGCAGGATGGCCCCGCTGCCATCTTCGGTGCGGTTGCCAATGACGGCGTAAAACGTGCCATCCTTGTCCCGCCACACCTTGGGGTCCCGGAAGTCGATGGTACTACCCCCCTCGGGCAGATCCCTCCCGTCCAGCACTGGGTTGCCGCCCCACTTCTCGTAGTTTACCCCGTCTCCGACAGCCACGCATTGGGTCTGTACATCCTCCAAAAAGCCTTCTGCGTTGTGGTGCCGCTGGACACCGGTATACATCAGAAGCTGCCGCCCGTCGGGCAGCTCCACCGCGCCGCCGGAGAAGCAGCCGGAGGCGTCATATTCCTGGTCAGGGGCCAGAGCACAGGGCAGCCGCTCCCAACGGATGAAATCCTTTGTCTTGAGATGCCCCCAATGCATGGGACCCCACTCGTTGGAATAGGGGTGGTACTGGTAAAACAGATGGCATTCCCCCCGGTACACGGAGAAGCCGTTGGGGTCGTTCATCCACCCAATGGTAGGGGTGGCGTGAAAGACCGGGCGCTCGGCGTCCGGGATGTGGGGCCCGTACTGGGCTTCAAAGTCACGGGCCTTTTGCAGGGCTTCGCTGGTCATGATATGCAACCTCCTTGGCTGGTCTCGATACACATGATTATAGGCCGAGCTTGTTGAAACGGCAATATCTTTTTTCAAAAAGGGGCGGCACATGGCCGCCCCTTTTCAGCTATCATGAACCGCCGTTATTCCGCCGCAGCGTACCGGTCATAGGCGTCCTGGTAAACCTGAAACAGGTCGTCCATGCCGCACTTGGTGGCAAGATACTCCTTATATTTCTCCCACTCGGCGTCGGTGGGGCCGCCGTCCCGGAGCCATAGCCCCTCCTGCTCCTTGACCGCGCTTTCAAAGTCGGCCTTGTGCCAGTCGATGGTCTCCATCTCCATGCCGGTGAACACGCAGTCCACGGGATAGAAGGTGGCGTCCTCCACGTAGGGCATCCAGAACTGGTCCAGATCGGTGAGGCGTTCAATGGCCCGGTCCTCCATGTAGAATATCTCGTTGTAATACTCGGCCAGGACCAGCTTGGGGCCCATGGTCTCATAGGTGTTGCGGACCTCGCCGGCGCTCTTGCCGTATTTGGCCTGAGCCTCCTCCTCGGTGATGGACAGCCACATGCCCTTGTCGTCCTGCCCGGTGAAGAACACGCCAATGGGGCCGTATTGAAGCTGCATAACCGTCTCGCCGCTGTACCACTGGTCGAAGAACTTCAGCAGGTTGATAGGGCTTTGGCACTTGTTGGTGATGTTGAGCTGCCCAGAAGCAATGGGAGAGCCGGGGCGGATGGTGACGCCGCAGGTGTTCTCATAGGGGGTGCCCTTGGGGCCGGTGAGAGGCGGCAGGAATACGTAGTCACTGGCGTACTCCCCCATAAGCTCCTCAATGTACCACCAGGTGGACACGCCCACATAGCCCTGCTGGCACTTGGCGATAAGCTGGCTGTCGCTCTGGCTGAACATCTCCACGTCCATCAGCCCCTCGGCGTACCAGTCGTGGAAGTAGGTCAGGCAATCCCGGTAAGCGTCGCTGGCGCAGACAAACTCCACGGTTCCATCGCTCTTGAGATGGATGCCGTTGATGACGTCATTGGGCCAGTTGGTGAAGCCGAACCCGGCGTAAAAGATGTTCTGGCCCCAGCACCACTCGTCAAAGCCGGTGGTCATGGGCAGGGTGGAACCGGGGGCGTTGCCGTAGTATTTGGCGGACATATCGTTGTCCTTGAAGGCTTTCAGGACATCGTGGAGCTCGTCCAGGGAGGTGGGCACCTCCAGCCCCAAATCGTCCAGCCACGCTTTGTTAATCATGCTGTACTGGGGGACGGAGAAAATGGAGAACGCCTCGTCCATGGGCGCGCCGATGCCCGCGGTGGTCATCTGTTCGCCAGAGGGCAGGCCGTAGATGCCGCCGTCCTCCATGGTGATGGCCGCCCGGATCTCAGGGTGGTCCTCCAGAATGGCGCACAGGTTGGGCATGATATCCGGCGTCAGGTAGGGCACCAGATCCAGGAAGGTGCCGTCGTCGCCGTACCGGGCCAGGTCGTAGTTGGAGAAGCCCACACCCATGAAGGCGTCGGGGAGCTGTCCACCGGTGATGCGGATATTTACCTGCTCGGCCAGGGAGTCGCTCATGGTCTCCCATGTGATATGGATTCCGGCGCTCTCCTGAAGTGCGGCAATCACTTCATTGTTATCATAGCCGCTGGACAGGGCGGAAATCCCACCCATGATGTTGAACTCGGTCTGGTCCAAATTGTCGTTGACGGTGCCGTCGTTGACGTTGTTCACCAGTCCGCTGGAACAGCCGGACAGGACGCCCGTCAGCATCGCGGCGCATAGAGCGCCGGAAATCATTCTTTTCACATTCATTATCAATGCTCCATTCTAAAACTGTTCTAAAATTGAAGCGTTCCGTTGTCGTGCGAATACTTTACCGTCACAACAGCTTCGGTGGCGAATTAAAGTTCTTTTTCGGTTCCTTTTCCTTTCAAGAAAAAGGAACTTAACCCTTGACGGCGCCGGCCATGAACCCCTTTTCAAAATACTTCTGCACGAATGGGTAGATCACCAGCATGGGCAGGGCCGCCACGATCATGGAGCAGAATTTCAGCAGCTCGGTGAGCTTGTTCAGCTCGGCATAGCCGCCGGAGATGGTGGCCGCCTGGCTGGCGGTGGCGGAGCTCTTGATGAGGATGTTCCGCATGACCAGGGGCAGCGGAGAGCCCTTGCCGCCCAGGTAGATCAACGCGGTGAACCAGTCGTTCCAGTAGGCCACCATGGAGAACACCACCATAACCGCCAGGATGGGCATGGACAGGGGGATCACCACGCTGAAAAAGGTGCGCAGCTTGGAGCAGCCGTCGATCTCGGAGGCCTCCACCAGGTCGTGGGGAATGGAATTCTGGAAGTAGTTGCGGACGATAATCATGTTGCCCACGCCCACGCCGCCGGGGAGGAACAGGGACCACATGCTGCCCACCAGGCCGGTCTGCTTCACCACCAGGTAGGTCGGAACCAAACCGCCCGCGAAGTACATGGTAAACAGAAAGAAGACGCTCAGCGCTTTCCGCCCGGGCAGGTCCTTCTGGGCCAGGGGGTAGGCGGTGATGTACAGCATGACCACAGAGAAAATGGTGCCCACGATGGTATATTTCACCGAGTTGAGAAAGCCGGAAACAATGCCGTCGTTGAGGAATACCCCCTTATAGCCGTCCAGGGTGAAGCCGCTGGGGAGCAGGAAGGTCTTACCCGCGTAGACCTCATAGGGGTCGGAGAAGGAGGCAACTACCACATAATACAAGGGATAGGCCACGATGAGCAGCACAATGGTGCAGATGACCGTCAGGATGATGTTGCTGGTGCGGTCGGACATACCGGAAGCTTTTTTCATTGCGCTCCCCCCTAAACAAATTCCACGTCCGAGGCCTTGGACGCGATTTATTCACAATGAGCAGCAGGATGATGTTCACTGCCGTGTTGAACAGGCCGACGGCAGTGGAGTAGCTGTACTTGGCGTTTTGAATACCCTGCTCGTAGGCGTACACGGCGATGACGTCGCTGGTGGCCTTGTTCAGGTCGGTCTGAAGCAGCCAGACCTTCTCAAAGCCCACGTTCATCAGTCCGCCAGCCGCCATAATCAGGTTGAGGATGGCCATAGGCAGCAGAGCGGGCAGGTCGATGTTCCAGATGCGCTGGAACACGGAGGCGCCGTCCACTTTGGCCGCCTCATAGAGACCGACATCTACGTTGGCCAGGGTGGCCAGGTAGATGATGCAGCCCCAGCCCGCGTCCTGCCAGATGCCGGAGGCGATGTAAATGGTGCGGAAGGCGGAGGATTGTGTCAGGAAGTCGATCTCCGTACCCAAAATCAGGTTGATGAGGCCGCCTGACGGACTAAGGAAAATGCGGATCATACCACAGATGACCATAACGGAGATAAAGTGGGGGGCATAGAGGACGGTCTGCACCACCCGTTTGAACCGGGCGTTGCCCAACTGGTTAATCATCAGGGACAGGATGATGGGGATGGGGAAGCTCCACAGCAGGCTGAACAGGCTGATGAGTACCGTGTTCACGATCATCCGGCTGAAGGTGGGGGCGCTGAAAAAGCGCTGGAACCAGTACCAGCCCACCCATTCGCTGCCCATGTAGCCCCGGCTGGCCTTGAAATCCCGGAAGGCGATCTGGATGCCGTACATGGGGATGTACTTGTACACCACCGTCAGCACCACAGGAACCAGCAGCAGCACGTACAACTGCCAGTTGTCCAAAATGCGCTGACCCAGGTTTCTGCCCGGCCGGGCAGAAACAGCGGGAACCGCTGTTTTGGCGGTTCTGTTTGCCATATGACTCACTCCCTAATTCTTTTTGATTCCCTTGCAATATGAAACGTTACATATGCCGTGCTTTTATGATAGTACAGGAAATATAATGATGTCAGGAGCTTTTTCTATCCCAAAAAGCATTTTTCGTTTTTCCGCAAAAACGGTCTCCATGATTTGTGCAACTACACAAATCATTTTAAAATTCAGAAAAGCTATTGCAAAATAACGTTTCATGAATATAATGAAATTATCGGTGAAACATTTCACGCAGTAAGAGGTGAACCCATGAAGCGAAAGGAAAACGCCCCCACCATGAAGGACGTGGCCCGGGAGGCCGGGGTGGCCCTGGGCACGGTATCCAAGGTGTTCAACGACATCCCCGTGGGTGAAGACTACCGCAGGCGGGTGGAGGAAGCCGCCCGTCGGCTGGGCTACCAGGTCAACAGCTACGCCCGTGGCCTGAAAACCAACAAGACCTATTCCGCCGCCCTGATCCTGCCCGACATCACCACCCCCTTTTTCTCCGAGCTGGCCCAAGCCGTCTGCCAGGCGCTGGCAGCCCGGCAGTATAAAACCATTCTCTCCCTCACCGCCTTTGACCCGGAGGCGGAGCAGCGGTGCATCCAGATGGTCCAGCAGAACAAGGTAGACGGCATCATCGGCCTGACCTACAACCCGAATTTGAAAGTGGACCCCGACCTCCCCTATGTAAGCATTGACCGGTATTTCAGCCCCAACGTCCCCTGTGTCGCCTCGGACAACTTCGGCGGAGGGCAGCTTGCCGCGGAAAAGCTGCTGGAGCTGGGCTGCGCCCGCCCCTTGTTCCTGCGCATCTGGTCCGGAGTGCCCGGCGAGCCGGACAAACGGTGGGACGGCTTTGAATCCGTCTGGCGGCGGCGGGGACTCGACTGCACTTCTCTGCACCTCAAGGACGAGGAGGGCTTTGAGCCCTTCCGCAGCTTCCTATCCAGCCATATGGACCAGGGCCGTCTGGCCTTCGACGGCATCTTCTGCGTCAACGACGCCCTAGCCGTCCGCGTCCGGGCCATGCTGGAGGAACTGGGAGTGCGGGTTCCCGACGACGTGCAGCTCATCGGTTTTGACGGCGTTCGCCGTTTTATCACAGAGGATTTCCATTGCTCCACCATTGTCCAACCCGTCCTGCGGCTGGCGGAGACCAGCGTGGACCTGCTGCTCCGGGAGGACCGGAGCAATCTGCCCAGCCTGGTATGCCTCCCGGTGAGCTACGCCCCCGGCGGCACCACCTGGGAGTGAGGAGGGCGGCCATGGCCAGCGAATATTTGAAGTGGAAGTACCGGGACGTTACGCGGGAGGAGCAGGCCGAGCCCACCCCGGCGGAAAAACGGAAAAACTGGTGGCACTACCACAAATGGCATTTGGCCGCGGCTGTGGCGCTGGTGGGAATCGGGGCAAGCCTCGCCGGCCACGCCCTGGGGCTGGGCCGGGTAAGGCCGGACTACCAGGTGGCCGACGTGGGGGAGCACGCCCTGCCCGACGACACCGCCGCCGCCATTGAGCGCGTCTTTGCCTCCCTGGGAGAGGACCTGAACGGCGACGGGCGGGTGACGGTACAACTCAACCAGTACCCCACGGTTGACGCCGACCCCGGCATGGCCGCCTCCGGCGAGATCACCCTCATGGCAGACCTGCTGGGGTGTGAAAGCTATTTCTTCCTGCTGGAAGACCCGGACCGGTTCCAGGCGGACTATCACTCCCTGCGCCGGCTGGACGGCTCCCTGCCGGAGGACGGCGACCGCTCCGCTGACGGGACCTATCTCGCCTGGACGGCCTGCCCCCTCCTGGCAACGGCGGAGCCGGGGGAATACGCCTACGAGCTGCTGGGCGAGACCGTGCGCGGAAGCAGCGACGAGCTGGCGTCCGGGCTGTATTTGGCCCGCCGAGGATTCTGGACAGAAAAAACCGCCCCGTACCCCGAGGGGTGCGAGGCGCTGTGGAACAGCCTGACGGAGGGGGCGATTTCATGAAAAAGACCATCTGTATCTTGCTCGCTGCGGCCCTGTCCCTGGGGCTGGCGGGTTGTGCCGCCGGACTGCCCCCGGAGAAAGCCGTGGACGGCTCTTCCTGGGACGAGAGCTGGGTCACGGTAGGCAATGCAATCGGGGTGGATACCCCGGAGGGCATGGTTTCCCGGGAAAACAACGAGGCACTGGCGGCCGGCGGGATGTACTACGCCACCTGGTCTATGGGCGAGAGCGAACCCTACACCAACGAGGACGGAGAGGAGGCGGAGTTATATGACGCCCAGGTTTACTTTTTGCTGGGCGGCCACAAGTCCGCCCAGGAGGCCGGGGACACGCTGGCTCAGTGGATGGACCTGGCCCGGCGGCAATATTCCATCGATGAGACCATGGAGGAATCCCATAACGGCCAGGATTTTACCGTCATCACCTATTCTTTTGACTCCGGGGCAACCCCCTATGCCCGGGGCGCCTCCGCCTTCGGGACCTACCGCAGTTACGCCATCAGCGTGGAGCTCACCTGCCGGGAGAATTTTGACGGAGACGCCGCTCGGCTTTTGGCCCTTTTTTAGACAACTGCCACTACGCCGCGCCATAAGGAGGAGACGATCATGGGACTTTTTGTCCGCGAGGACCCGGGCTACAACGAGAATATCCGTCAAACCGGCTTCAACCGCTATAAGCAGCTTCTGTCCGTCCGCTTCGGCCGGTGGTGGAAGGTGGGCATGGTCACCCTGGCGGGTCTTGTCCCTCTGGCCGCCGGGATCGTCTGCGCCATCTTGACGTCCAGCGTACTGGTGCTGATCCCCTGCTCCATCCTGGGCGGCATGATCGCAGGGCCTTTCTTAGCGGGATTGTACGACTCCATCCTCCGGGGCCTGCGGGACGATCCGCTCCCATGGAAGGCGGCTTGGGTGCGCTCCTGGCGGCAAAACTGAAAGGAGAGCCTGCTCCCCGGCGCCATAACGGGCCTGATGGCGGGACTGTACGCCTTTATGGCCATTGACGGCATATAAATGCAGGAACGGCTTGAAAAGATCAAAACCAGTTTTTGCCCTCCCGGCGCTCAATCGGCAGCCAGGCCAGAATCCGGCGCAGCTCATCGTCCCAGAAATCCCAGTTGTGAATACCGGGCTGCTCATGATACACATAGCGCATGCCGATGGTATCCATATGCTTTTTGAAGTCGATGTTCGACTGGTATAAAAAGTCCTCTTTCCCGACGCAGACATACAATTCCGGCAGCGTGACGCCGCTCTTCACGGCCTGCTCAGCCAAATGGTACATGTCCTCCCCGGTTCCCTTTAGCCGCTCCCCCTGTGCGAACGCCATGCTCCAAACGGTGTCGCCGTTGTCGGCGCAGTCCTGCCAGCCGTTAAAATTGGAGGACATACATGCGACATGACCATACAATTCAGGGTGCTTCATCCCCAGTTTAAACGCCCCTGTGCCGCCCATCGACAAACCGCAGAGGAAATTTTCTTCCCGCCGATCCGAAATGGGGAACATCCATTGCATCATTTTAGGCAGCTCCCGGGTCACATACTGCTCGTATTCCGGGCCGCCGCGCGGCATATCCCGATAACATCCGTTTTCGGTGCTCATCATGACCACCGCGACATAGTATTCCTGCGCATAGCTTTCAATGCGGGAAAAACGGGTGTAATCCGCTTCGTCGCCATAGGTGCCATGCAGCAGATACAAAACCGGAAACTTGCGCGGAGTATTGTAGCAGCCAAAGCAGGATTCCCGTGCTTCACCGGCCAGCGGGGTGGGGAGGATCACATTGATGCCGGTCTTTGTATGCAACGCGGCGGAATAGGTTTTCAATTCAATAAATGCCATATAGTTCTCCTTTCTGACCTGTAAAGTATCCTGGACCAACGAGGGATAGCGCTTGCAAAGCGGCGTGAAATCTGTTATATTAACAGGGAGGTGATATTTTGGCAAAGACGAGTTTGAACAATACTGCGTACCAAATTTTATTGGACCGGATTGTAAGCTGCCATTATCTGCCCGGCCACTGGCTCAATGAGGAGCGCTTGGTGAGCGAACTCGGCATCAGCCGCACACCGATCCATGCCGCGCTGATTCGCCTACAACAGGAGGGTTTGGTGCAGATCATGCCCAAAAAGGGCATTCACGTGGCGCCGATTACAGCAAAATCTGTTCGAGATCTGTTCAACCTGCGCGACCTGATCGAGCCCCACGCAATATACAACTATGCGGATAATTTTGAAAAGGACAAGCTGATGGAATTTTTGGCCACCTTCTCCAACTGGGATAATCAGATCACAGCGGAACAAACCTTCGCGGCCGACGCGCAGTTTCACATAACAATCGTCGGGCTGGCCCGCAACGACATCCTGTCCAATTACTATCAGACGCTTCAAAATCAGCTAACCCGCATCGCTTACATCGGCAGCCGCACAACCGCAGAACGTCTCCAGCATTCCAACAAGGAACACGCGGATATTTTGCTGGCGCTGCTTCAGGATGACCGTGAGCAGGCGCGCAACAGACTGTTGCTTCACCTGAAGGAGGCGCGGCAATCCGCGTATCAGACGGTGCTGTCGCGTGAGAGCGAGGGCCAGGAGCATCCTGCAAAATGAGCCTTTAATGAGAAGACGACGCCGCACGGCCGCAAGCCGCGCGGCGTCGTTTTGCACCTATGATTCGGATATGACGCCGCGTCAGCCCCCCAAATAGGCTTTTTTGACTTCGGGATCGTTCGCCAAATTGGCGCAGGTATCAGACATCACGATCTCGCCCGTTTGAAGCACATAACCGCGGTCAGCGGTGGAGAGCGCCACCTTGGAGTTCTGTTCCACAAACAGAATCGTGGTACCGCGCTCCCGAAGCTTCTTAATCGCTTCAAAAATCTCGTGGATCACCACCGGAGCCAAACCCATGGACGGCTCGTCCAAAAGCAGAAGCTGCGGGTTGCTGATCATTGCGCGGGAGATGGCCAGCATCTCCTGTTCGCCGCCGCTCAGCGTGCCGCCCAATGCGTTGCGGCGCTCATGCAAACGCGGAAACAGCGTAAACAGCTCTTCCTCCATCTGTTTGGCAATGTTGCCGCGATCCTTGCGCAGGAAAGCGCCCATCTGAATGTTTTCCACCACGGTCAGCTTGGGAAAAATGCGGCGTCCTTCCAACACCTGCGCCATGCCCATCGAGGTGATACGGTGGCCCTTCAGTCCGGTGATTTTCTTGCCGTCAAAATAGATTTCACCCCGAATACCCTTGGGGCTGGTCAGGCCGGAGAGGGTTTGCAGCAGCGTGGTTTTTCCGGCGCCGTTAGAGCCAATCAGCGTTACGATCTCGCCCTTTTCAACGGTCAGGCTCACACCGTTCAGCGCGTGGACATTTCCATAATAGTAGTGGAGATCCTTCACTTCCAACAGTGCCAAGCTTACTCACCTCCCAGATAAGCCGTGATAACGGCCGGGTTGTTCTGCACCTCGTTTGGAGTGCCCTCAGCGATCAGCAGGCCGTCGTCCATCACATAGACGTAGTCGGATATCTCCATAATAACGGCCATATCATGCTCAATAATCAGCACGGTGACCCCCTGATCCACAATATCACAAATGATCTTATTCAGCGTCACCTTCTCGGTGGCGTTCATGCCGGCAGCAGGCTCGTCCAACAATAGAACCTTGGGCTGGGTGGCCATCGCGCGGGCGATCTCCACCAAACGCTGCTCTCCATAGGGAAGCTGCCCCGCCCGCAGGTCCTTTTTACCGGCCAAGCCAACCAGCTCCAGGCACTTGACACAGTAGTCCCGCGCCTTCCGCTCCTCCGCTTTCATTTTCGGGGTGTGCAGCAGCGCTTGGAGAAAATGATAGGGCATGCGGCAATGCTGGCCAATGAGAACGTTGTCCAGAACGCTCATGCCCAAAAACAGGTTAATTGACTGATAGGTGCGGGACATCCCCATCTTGCAAAGCTGATACCCCCGGCCGTTGGTGATCTCCCGGCCATCGAAGAAAACATGGCCGTCCGGAGTATGCTGCACGCCGTTGATGGTGTTGAACAGCGTCGTTTTGCCCGCGCCGTTCGGGCCAATCAAGCCTGTGATCTTACCCTTTTCCACACGGATGCTGACGTCGTTGACCGCCGTGACGCCGCCAAAGCGCACCGTAACATTCTTTGCCTGAATCATGGCTTGGCGTCCCCCTCTCCCTTTTTGCCGTCAATCATGTGCGCCAGCTTGTCCCCCACTGCGCGCAACGCCGAGACACAGCCGCCCGGTACGAAACCGACAATAACCAGCACCACGATTCCGTAGGTAACGCTACGCCAGGCAGCGGCGGAGGCCAGCAGTTCGTTGATAAACTGGTAGATTGTGGCGCCGATGACCGGCCCAAGCAGCGAGTTAACACCGCCGAAAATAACCATAATCAGGTAGTTGAAGCTCAGCGCCTGCTTATAGCCATCCGAGACGATATAGCCGGACAGGTGGGCCATGTAAGCGCCGGCGAAACCGCACAAAAACGCGCTGATGGCAAAGGCCATAATTTTATAGGCGCGCACATTGATGCCCATGCCGTCGGCGGAACGGGTATTATCACGCACGGCCATAAGCGCGCGCCCCACCTTGGACTTGGTCAGCAGGCTGCGCAGTATCAGCACCACGACAACGAGAAAGATCGAAAAATAGTAGGTATAGACGTAATTGCTGTTGAGGTTAAAGCCGAAAATGGTGATCGGCTTGGTTTGCAGGCCACGATACGGATTGAGGAAATTCAACTGGCAGATCAACTGATAGATGAACTGCGAAAAAGCGATGGATGCCAGCACCAGAAACTGCATTTTCAGCTTTGCACAGGGAATGGCCACCAGAGCGCCGACGGCCGCCGCCGCAAAGGCCCCGATGAGCATACTGGCCAGAACCGGAACTCCCAGATTACTGGACAACAGCACTGAGACGTAGCCGCCAACCGCCAGATAAGCGACATGGCCCATTGATATCTGACCCGACATGCCCAGCAGGATATCCAACCCGGTGGCGGCGATGATATAAGCCCCAACCACTGAGAAGAAATACATACGATAACTGTTGCGCGTGAAAACCGGCAGGAACAGCGCGGCAATCAGCAGCAGGGCCACCGCAATATAGCTGACGCGCTGCCTGGTTGTCAATTTCTTAAACATGTTCACACCTCCTCCGCATCACACATCGCGCACAGACTGCTCGTTGAACAGGCCCGCCGGACGCACACACAAAATCAGGAACAGCATCAGATAGGCAATCATGTCACGCATGGTGGCATCTACATAACCGCCGACCAGCGATTCCACCAATCCCAAAAGCAGGCCGCCGACCATAGCGCCATATATGTTGCCAAACCCACCGGAAACCGAACTGGCCATGCCTTTGACGCTCATATTCGCGCCCAACGTCAGCGATACGCTGTAAATGGGCCCGAGCATCATGCCGCTCATGGCGGCAACGGTGCAGGCGATGCCCCAGACAATGGCGTTGCTTTTCACCACGTCAATGCCGCAGGCCTCGGCGGCGGTGCTGTCCATCGCGCTGGCGCGGGTGCCGATGCCGGTCTTGGTGCGGGTCAGAAAGAGATGGATCACCAGCATACCCGCCGCCGACAGGAAGAAGCACATCAACCGCTCAGGCGTGACAAAAGCGCCAAAAATGTTGATGGTGGTTACGCTGAAAATGGACGGGAACCCCCTTGGGCTGGAGCCCCAGATCAGCTCGCAGCCGCCGTTCATAATACGGCTGAGTCCAAGCGTGATTAAGATCATGTATACGCCGGAGACGCCCCGCTTGGAAAACTGCGAGATGACGCCCATCTGGATAAACGCGCCATGGCCAAACATGATAATCAGCGTCAGGGCCAGCGCGATGGGATATGGCAGGCCCAAAACCTCGTAAAATGTGACCCCCAAAAAGGCGGAGAGGGTAATCATCTCACCCTGCGCCAGGTTCATGATACCGGACGCGCGGAAGATATTACTCCCGAATTAGAACATAGGAAATCTGGCTATGTTGAAAGAAAGCGG
>CANOYV010000029.1:0-30864 GCA_947571605.1 uncultured bacterium
CGGCATTGGTTTGCCGCTTCTGCTTATTGTTAGCTTTTTTGAAGGTTGCTATAAAAGGGATGCGATGAGGAACTGAGTAAAGGCAGAACTTACTGCATTAACTTGTGTGAATTGGCTTTATCGGTTCACATTATTTTCCTAGGCGCTTAACCGTACGAAAGAAGTTTTCTTCAGAAAAGTACTCTGCAAAGAAGTCCTTTGTATTATCAAATATGTCCAGGTATAGCAAGGCGAAGCATGAGTGCAATGAGAATGGGTCTATATACTCCCATGTTTTCCATGGATAATATCCTTCTGGATCATGTAATCGTATTTTTCCCATGCCCGCGTTTATGTAAAAGAATATGTACAGACCGTCATTGACGGAGGTAAAATTTATGTTATCTAAAAATTTGACCCGATCTTTTCCCGGCCACGCCAAATGCATTATGCCATTATTATATTCAGAAACAAAAATCGTTTTTTGGGATTTGCACTCGCAAAAGTCAAAAACCCATATTATTGTGTAGCCGCAGCCCAGATAAAATTTTGTGCGGGATATAAATTCTTTTTGCGAAATTGGCGAGTGCTGAAACTCAATGACATATTTTTTATCACCTGACTGTAGCACAATGTCTGCAACATGGTATTCAGTATGCATTTCGTTCCAGACGACGGTTTCCTGAACCACTCTGTCAAAATGATTTTGCATTTTTATATGCCACGGTGATAATTTCTCAGAATACCACGGATCGCATCCTTTTCCAGTTTTATGCGCAAAGTGATGCGCATTTATATTACCTCGCTTTTGTATCATTGCATCTCTGCAGGCAGGACAGAAATAAGGTAGCCCAGTTTCTGCATCATCTATGTGGATTTTTTGACCGAGTGCGTTATTTGCAAAAAACATAATTTTGCCGCTCCCATATTTTCTCCTACTGCTACGCCATATTGTTATCAATCGAGCCATGATAGAAACTTCGATACCACTGCACCAGCTCCAGCATAAACTCTGGAAACAGCCACGCCCGGAACATTTCTGCAATTTCTGGATGAGCGACCGTTCCGCCGCCCTTACCTCGGCTGGTCTTGATTCCGTGCGCGTGGGTGGCCTTGATCCACAGTGAGGGTGTCAGAGTGGTGCTGGTGGTATGTATCGTATGAATTAGTTCATCGCAGGTATCTTCTTTAAATCCAGGATTGTAAATCTTCTCCCACATCCGCAGGTATTCAACCGTAATATTATTCCGCATCCAGCTTTGGATGAGGTAGCTCGGGCTGGAGGTTTTCTTTTCTTTAGCAATTTCCGTCAGCGAGACATAAGCGTTGAGACACGAACCATCGGTGCGCATCTTTTCGCCAAGTGAGGACAGACGAAAACCGGGAATCTTCTGAAGATCCAATTGCTCAAATAGCTTTTCAGAAAACTCATCTGCCTCTGCTTGAGTGATATATCCTTTCTTCACGTTTCGCTTCAAAATCTTTTCATGTGAGATTTCATATGTCCATAGCGCTTCGATTTGTGCTTCCCGGTCTGTCATGGGTAGTCACCCCTATATCTGCGTATAAGGATATTATACCAGATAAGTTATGACAAAGATAGCCCCAATTGCTGTATTTCTACTTCTAAAGCACCATCTGACCTAACTGAGACAAAATCAATGTGCTTTTTTACTGCCTGCTCATTAAAGGTGATTAGTCCAAGTTTTGCGCATATGGTATTCTTAATCTGCTGCTCAGAGATGGACGGAGAATGTTTGCAGAAACGCTTCCCATGCTCCACTCGATTGGCACAGCGCCACACCACGTCGCCAGAAGGGCGGGTGATACGACGGTAACTGCGTCCGCATTCTCCACAAACTAAAAGACCGCTCAGTACACTCTGTGAGTTGTACCGGGTGGTCTTTCGCTGATTAGTATCTTCATCGATATTGCTGCGCTTGCCTTTCTCGCTCTGTGCCATGAAGAATTCATCAAAGCTGACGATGGAGCCGATGTAGCGTTGGTTCGAGAGCAGATCATTGATCACGGCCTGTGTCCATTGGGCCTTACCCCTTGGTGATGGGATACCCTGGATAAAGAGAAAATTAGCGATGCCTTTCAGGCTCATGCCGGAGAGGTACTGCTGATAGATAGTTCGGACGGTATTGGCTTTCTCTTGATCAACGGAAACATTGCCATCTGGAGCTAACATGAATCCATAAGGAAGTGACATGAAGATATCCCCTTTCAGAAAGTTACGGATAAGCATATTTAATATAATGTGAATTGTTACTTATATGTGGATTTACATGGTAGATTTCAGTGAATAGTACTTTAAAGGTGGCCGAATACAGATCATTTGCCAGAATTTTTTCTAAGATAAGGAAGAAACCTGCTTTTGAACGAATCAAAAAACAGGTTTCTATGGTTGGCGCAGCGGGTGGGATTCGAACCCACGTGCAGTTGCCTGCAACCTGATTTCGAGTCAGGCTCGTTATGACCTCTTCGATACCGCTGCATACAGCGGCCCTGGTACAGCACCGGGGCCGCTTCTAATAAAATACCCCATTTCCGTTCAAATGTCAAGGGAACACATCACGATTTTCCCCTTTGAAGGGCCAGCCCCTCCAGGCTCTGGCCTTTTAGGCAGCGTTCCAACAGCTCCGGCAACCGTTCCGGGGCGCAGGCGAAGCAGGGGATACCCATGGCCGCGATACGCCGTGCAGTCTCCGGGTCGTAGAAGGGCTTACCGCCGTCGGCAATGGCCAACAGCACTACTACCGTCACGCCGGAGGCCTTCAGCTCCTCCACACGGCGCAGCAGCGCCGCCCGGTTGCCCCCTTCGCACAAATCGGAGATAAGGAAAAACAGGGTTTTCGCAGGAGATTCCACCAACTCCTGACAGTAGGCGACGGACTTGGCAATGTCGGTACCGCCCCCCATCTGGAAGCCGAAAAGCAAGTCCACCGGGTCGGCGCACAGGGGGGTCAAGTCCATGATCTGGGTGTCGAAGGCCACTACGCTGGTTTTCACCGCCGACATGGAGGCCAGCACGCAGGCCATCACCGACGAATAAATAATAGATTGTCCCATAGACCCGCTCTGGTCGATGTCCAAGATGATGTGCCAGCGGTTGATCTTACTGGAGCGGTCAAAAAACCATACCCGTTCGGGAATGATGGTTTTCAACTCAGGATTATAGTTTTTCAGATTTCTCCTGATGGTATAAGGAAAGTCGATGGCGGAGGCCGACGGCAGCGGCGAATGGGCGCGGCGGTTCAGCGCCGCCGCCACCGCCCGGCGCACGTCGTTTTCCAACAGTTTGTTCAGCTCATTCACAATTTTTCGGATGAACTTTCGGGCCGACTCCTTGGACTTCTTGGGAATCTGGTCCTTGAGCATCAGCAGGGTGGAGGCCATATTCAAGTCCGGCTCCAGACCCTCCAGCAGTTCCGGTTCCAGCAGGAGCTGCTTCAACCCCTTACGCTCAATGGCGTCGTTTTGCACCACTGCCACGATCTCCGGGTCGAACAGGGAGCGCAGGTCACCCAGCCACTTGGAGATGACCGGGGAGGATGGCCCTTTTCCCGCCCCGTTGGCGCTTCCGCCATTGCCGAAGCTCTCCCCGGGTCCGCCGTAAATGGCGCTCAGCGCCCCGTCCATGAGCAGTTCCTCCTGGGACAGCGCACCGCCGCCCATACCGGTGAAGGAGTCCTCCGTCTCCGCCCCCAAAATCAGCCGCCAACGGGCCAACTGTTCGGTTTGCACCACAGCGTCCACCCCCTTAAATGTCGTCAAAATCAAACTCGTCCAGACTCTCCAGCAGCGCCTGCTCCGTTTCGGTGATGCCGTTCATCAGCGCCTCCGCCGCCTGCCGGGGGTTAGCGCCCCAGATTTCGCCCAAATTCTCCGCAATATCGTTTTTCTCGCTGGGGGAGAAGTCCGCAAAGGCACGGCGCAGGAATACCAGCGCCCGCCGGAAGGTCTCGTCGTCCAGGCCGCTGAGGTAGTCGTCCAACTGCCGCCACAAGCTCAATCGGGCGATGAGGGCGTAGCGGTTCTTGCCCGCCAGCCCCTCGAACCACCCCGCGCCCAGGTCGGCGGGCACGCCGGGGGACAGCCGCCGGGCCACCTCCCGGGACAAAAGGGCCTCGTCCGCCTTGCCCCGCTCCAGCAGGATGGCCATAGCGAAGCCGGAGCACCGGGTGTTCAGGTCGTCCCGGTCGGAGATGCCGGTCAGCAGGTCCAGCCAGCGCTCCTCCTCCAGAAAATCGTGGTTGAGCTGGAGGGAATTGAGCAAATCCATCGCCTGAGTCACCACCGGGGCGGCCTTGGCGTCGCATACGCAGGCCCCTTCCAATGTCAGGCAGGCCCGCAAATAGAGCTGTTTGATAAGCGGAACAACGGGCGCGGGGTCAAACCGCCGCAGGTCGCCGTACCGCACCACCAGCGACAGCCGGGAGGCGGTCTCAGCCACCTCTGAAACGGCGGCGGCGTCCACGCTCAGCCCCTGTAAAACGGACAGGGCGTGGGACGCCGCGGCGGGCATTCCACACAGGAACGCATCCTGGAAGATGGCGGCGGCTTGATTGATGGAACTGCTGTTGTCCGCCCGCTCCTTCAGAGCAAAGGCGGCGGCGCCCTCTATGGTGTCCCCCATCAGGGCGGATTCCACAATTTCGATCTCCGCCTCCGGGGTCCAGCGCAGCTCCCAGTATTCCCCCCAATTGGCCCCGTCCTGGCGGGAGGGCAGGAGGGTGGCAAAATGCACGCCCAGCGCCCGCAGGCGGTGGAGGAAGAAGGAGCGCCGCAGGTCGCCCAGCGCCGCCGCCTCCGATTTCACGTTCAGCTTTTCCCGCAGGTCCAGGTCCAGGCGCTGGAGCTCAGCGGTGCGGAACCTCTCCAGCCGCAGCTCTTTGAGCTGACGGTAAAAATCCTCCTGCACCGAGGTCCGGGCCACTCCCTCCGGAAGAAAGCCGATGGTTTTGCCGATCTCCGTGTCCGCCGCAGCCAGAGCCAGCTCGGAAAAGCTCCCGTGGCCCATGGTGGTCACTGACGCGTCCCGCAGGTCGGACAGGGTGGGGTATCTGCTCCCCCGCATAGCCGCCAACGCGTCCGCCAGCCGCGCCGCCTCAATGACCTCAGCGGGCGAAACCAGATTCCCCGCCTTCCGGTGGGCTGCGGCCAGGCGCGTCAGGTAGAGATACGCCGTCTCCCCCGGCCCGCCTTTGTTAAGGGCATCCCACAACAGCTCAAAATAGGCCGGGGCCTTGTTCCCCGCGCCGTAACCGGAACGGGAGGACAGGCGGTAATAGGAGTAGGGCATCAGCGTGGCGCAGCAATCCGCCCTAGGCAGGGCCTTTTCCTCCCCGTCGGTCATGGGCTGATTTTCCTCCAGCCCCGCCACGTGGAAGGACCCGCACACGCAGAAAATTTTCTCCGCCCTCACGCCGGAGGCCACGGCCTGGGCAATGATCCGCTTCATGTACGCCTCCCGGACCACCGTCTCCGCCATCTCCCGGCGGCTGTCCGCGCTGGCCGAACGGAGCTGCCGTCCGAAGGTGTTGTTGGCGGCCCGGAAATCCTCCCCCTCCAATTGCTCGAAGGTGCGCTCCCAAAAGGTATCGTGGTCCTCCCCCGTCAACGTCTCCAGCCGCCGGTAGACACTCTCGGTAGCGAGGGCGGGCTCCTCAGGCCGGGATTCCTCTTTTGCCCCGTCCGCTTCCCCTTCCCCTTCCCCGCCGTTTTCCTCCCCGGAAACGGGCGGGAACCAAGGCCTCATCCCCAGGAACACGGAGGAGGGCAAATCCATGAAACAACAGGGGATATTATGCTCGTGCGCCCACAAAATAGCCTGCATCTCCGGCGAATACACGGCAAAGGGCCACAAAATGGTCCGCACGGGCGGCTGTTTCGTGTAGGCCATGATAGCAGCGGGGAACCGGGTCTCGGGATGGCACAGCCACTTCATCTGGCCATTCAGATCACTGGGGCCCTCCACCAGCACCAGCTCCGGCTTTGCCTCATCCAGCGCCCGGCGCAGGTGAAACGCAGCCGCCGGGGACAGGTGGCGCACGCCAAAAAATGTCGGGTTTCCCATCACCCGTTCAGCTCCCGGCAGGCGCGGTACAGCGGCAGCCACTCGTGCCCCCGCTTCTTCATCACGTTCTCCAGATATTCCTTCCAAGTGACCTTGTCGCTCTCCTCATCCTTTACCACGGCCCCTTGCAAGGCGGCGGCCAGGTCGTTGTCGGACACCCGGCCGTCCCCAAAACTCCCGGCCAGGGCCATGGAGTTGGCCAGCAGGGAGATGGCCTCGGCGGTGGACAGCACGCCGGAAGTGGTTTTCAGCTTCTGCTTGCCGTCCAGCGTCGCGCCGGAGCGCAGCTCCCGGAAGATGGTGACCACCTTCTCCACTGTGTCCTCCTCGGGCTGGCGGGCGTTGAGGTCCAGGCCGGAGGACAGTTGGGCCACCCGGGTGCGCACGATGTCCATCTCGGTGGCCATGTCGGAGGGTGTGGGCAGCACCACAATGTTAAACCGCCGCTTCAACGCCGCCGACATGTCGTTGACGCCCTTGTCCCTTGTATTGGCCGTGGCGATCACCGAAAAGCCCTTGGCGGCGGGCACCTCCAGCCCCAGCTCAGGCACGCTCAGCCGCTTCTCCGACAGGATGGAGATCAGCGCGTCCTGCACCTCGCTGGCACAGCGGGATATCTCCTCCACCCGGGCGATGGAACCGGTCTCCATGGCCCGGTACACGGGACTTTTTACCATGGCCTCGGGGCAGGGGCCTTTGGCGATGAGCATGGCATAGTTCCACGAGTAGCGGATGTGCTCCTCGGTGGTGCCCGCCGTGCCCTGGACCACCTTGGTGGAATCCCCGTTGACGGCGGCGGCCAGGTGCTCGCTGAGCCAGGATTTCGCCGTGCCCGGCTCGCCGATGAGCAGCAGGGCGCGGTCAGTGACCAGCGTGGCGATGGCGATCTCCACCAGCCGCTTGTTTCCCATGTACTTGGGGGTGATGTCCACGCCCTTGACCTTGGTGTTCCCGGTCAGGTAGGTGAGCGCCGACCGGGGGGACATCTTCCACCCGGTGGGGACGGCGTCGCTCTCCACCGCAATGAGGGCATCCAATTCCCTTTGATAAAGCTCCTCCGCCGGGAGGCGCTGCACGTTTTTGTCTGCCATGTCACATTCCTCCGTTTACCGCATATTCCACCAGTCGCTCCAGTCCGGGAAGGGCCGGCCCGCCCGAAGCTGCTCCACCGTCCAGGGGATGGCCCGCTGGGCCAGGGGCGCGTCCTCTTTGCGGATATAGTTCGCGTTCAGCGCCTCCCGGCACAGGTCGACCGCCTCCTCCGCTGAGAGGGCCTTGGCCGCGTCGTTCAGCAGTCCCCAAATGTAGTAAAGATACGCGGGCCGGCCGCTTTTGAGCATGCTGTCCTTGAGCACACCCCTGGGGCTGCCGCCCAGAGCCAGCAGCCAGCGGCTGTAAGTCTGATAGCTCCCGGCCTCCGCCATGCGCCGGCGCAGATAGGGGATCAGATCCGCCCGCACTTCCGGCTCAGAGGGGTCTAACAGGCGGGTCAGGATGATGTCGTACTCCTCCAGATGCTCCCCGTAGCCGAAGGGGGAGGGCATTTTGAAGTCGTGCATGGTGGTTTTCCACACCGCGCAGGCGAGCCGCTTGACCCACCGGGCGTCCAGGGGCTGGGCGGTAGGCCAACCCGCGCCCACCTCATGGCGGCCCGCCGTGTTGTTCCAACGGGCCTCGGACAGGCCCGTCAGCACGGCGTTGTGGAGCGCCTGCTTCTGTGCGCCGCCCAGCAGGGGCCTGACGGTGGGCACATAGGGGGAGAACGCGTCGTACACCTCCGCGGCTGGGCGGGTGAGCAACGAGGCAACCACGGCGTGGGGCAGATACCGGGGCTGATCTCTGTGCCTCCCCCACAGCTCCAGGCACAAACCGCACAGCGGCCCCGGCCCGGCCTGGCACAGGCTGTCCAGCAGGAGGGCCGTCGTCTCGGCGCCAAACCCCAGGGCCTGGCCGTTTTCCCCCCTCAGCCGGTCAACGTCCGCCAGCTTGCCATCCATCCACCGCCAAAAATCCAGCATGGAGGGGGAGCTCTTACCCCGCACCGAGGAAAACCACTGCCGGAGTTCCGCCAGTCCCGCTCTGGACATCGGCCCGCCCTGGGCCAGCAACTGCTCCATCCTGTCCCACAGTCTCCGGGCCACCAGGTCAGAGGCCCAGTCCGCCCGGGTGTCCCCCATGAAGGTGATTGCCCCGCCGTTTTGGGCCAACTCCTTTTCCCAGAACGCGGCGACCTCGTCCCCGTCCTGCTTGGTCAGGGCCTCCAGCACCGCGTCCCGGTTCTTGCCCCGCTCGGCTTTGGCCAGGTCCAGCAGCAGGGCAGTGTCGCCACTGTCCACTCCCAGCGCCCGGATGACGGCCACGCGCACGTCTTTCTTTGCGGCGGGCAGCACCTCCCGCAGCCAGGGAACCGCGTCCTTCCCCTCAATGGCGGCGATGGCCTCCACCCGGCGGGCCATCTCCTTTTTCCCGGAGGGATCGAACCCCCTTTTCAGCGCGGGGACCACAGAGGGACCCAGCTTTTGCAGCAGCCTGGCGCACAGCTCGGCCATCTCGCCGTAGCTGTCCCCCAGGGCCTTCACCAGGGCGGGCAGCACCCGATAGTCTTCAAAAAACCGGGGGTGCCGCTCCCAGGCGGACTTCACCGCCTCCACCCGCCCGCCGCCGGTGGACGTCAGAGCGGTGAGCAGGGGGGTCATCTGCCCATAGGAGATTTGGTGATACCGCCCGTCCCCAGTGGGTAGGGGCTCCAGCTCCCCCTCCGCGCCGGTTTTCGCCTGGGTGTAGGCCACCGCATCCACCAGGGCCAGCACGTCCAGCAGCAGCCCGGGGCGCCGCTCCGCGGGCGCGTCCAACAGCTTCGTCAGGCCCGCGTCGATCTTCCCGAATACCGGGCTGGCTGCGGCAAGGGGCTTGAGGCCCTCTGCGGCCCGCTGGAGGCGGAAATCCTCCCCCAGCAGGGACACCCCTGCCACGGCGGCATATTCCAACCGCTCCTTCACGTCGTAAAGAGGCTGTAAATTCACCGCGCACACCTCCTCAATATTGCAGCCGGACCACCCGCTTGGGGGTGACCACGCTGTAGGGGTGGAGGCACAGGGTCCTGTCCCGCCCGTCGTAGAACATCAGCCCGAACAGGGCGCTACCCGGCGAAATCGCCCGGGGCAGCATCCCCAGCCGATGGGTACAGGCGTGGCCGGGGCCGTCCTCGGGGCGGTCCCGGAGGAGAATGCGGTCTCCTTTTGGGTCCTCCAGCACAAATTCCTCCCCCAGCTTTCCCAGCCTCCCGATAGGCGCCAGCACCGCCAGAAACTTGGGGGCCAGGGTGTTTTTGATCTTCCCCTTTGCCAGCTTCACCGCCGACGCCAGGTCCGGCTGGGCCAGGGCGGGCAGGGCGGCCTGCTCCGCCGGGAACAGGGGCCGGGCGGTCGCGCCGTCCCAGCGCACCCGGCGGTCCCCCTCGCCGGGGTAGAGGTACAGGGCCGGGACCTCCAGCAAATCAAAGCGGCTGTCGTCCCCCTTTACATAGTTCAGCGCCTTCAGGGGGCGCAGGTTCAGCGTCTGCCAAAGGTCCCCGGCGTCCAGGTCCAGCCACCAGCCCCGCTCGATGTACTCCTTTTTCGCCTCGTCGAAGGACACGTCGAAGGAAAGCTGGACCAGTCTGGCCCTCTCCCGCACCAGGCCGGCGGCCCTCAGGTCCTCCAGCTTCCACACGCCGCCCAGCGCCTCAAACAGCGCGGAGTCCTCGGCGGAATAGTCCCCCGCCTCCAGCTTTTCGCCCAGGAACGCCCGGCCCTTCTTGATGGTGGAGCGCAACGCCACCAGCAGCCGCAGCGCCTCCGCGTAAGCCGCGTCCGCCTGGGCCGGGTCCTTCTGTACCGCACGCACCGTCAGGGCGATGCGGGTAAACGCCGTCTGGGGCCCGGTGAGATAGCAGCTCCCCAAATCCTTGGCCAGCTTATTGAAGGTCTGGGCGGAGCTGCCCGCCAGGGTGCCCAGGCCGGAGGTCAGCAGGTCGTCCACCATCCGCTCCGCCATGTCCAGGCCCTCCAGTTGTTTGGCCAGCTTTTTCTTCCGGGCGGCGGCGTTGGGCTTCTTTGGCTTGGCAGGCCTGCCGTCCTCCCCGGCGGCTTCCTTTTTCGCGGCCCGGGCGGCCTGGCGTGCCCGCTTATCGGCCACGTCCTGGGGGATGTCCGCCGTCTCGAATTCCTTTTCCGCCAGCATCTCGAACATCAGCCCCAGGGCGTGCTTGCAGGGAAATTGCCGGCTGGGGCAGGAGCAGCGGCAGACGGGCGCGTCCTGGTTCGTGAAGTCGATGGACACGCGGTAGGGATTCTTGCCGCTGCCCGCGCACTCCGCCCAGTAGAGGGAGCCGTCCTCCGCCTTCCGGCGGGCGGAAAAGCTGCCCTTACCGGACAGCTTTCTGCCGTTTTCCGCCGCCGCGGGGCTGGGGGCCTCACGGAGGATCAACAGCTCGGTCAATTCCATATTCCAAAACTCCTTCCAGATAAAGATCACGGCGGTTCCGTCCCAGGGCCGGGGGGACGGGGACGGGCGCAACACTGGAAATCAGCGCTCCGGGCATTCCTTCAGGATATCATGATAGAACTTCTTGCTCTCTTCCATGTCCGTTACCGCAATTAAAGTGCCTTGATGCATTGAAATCCTCCTCCGTAAACTCCAATCAATTGCTCTGATTTTATCATAGAGTCCAGCCCTGTTCAAGCCGCTTTCCTGCAATTGCCCAGGTTTTCAACCGGCGGCACTTCCCTAAACTGAGGCTCCGCAGGCGGCCTGTTGCCTTCCTTTGTCAAGCGTGCTATAATATATTCCAATCAATCGGCCTGGAGGGATTATCCATGACGCTTTACGAGCGCTACAAAAGGCTTGGCATCAACCTCTCCCAGCTAGGGCTAGGCCGGGGCGGCGCCCACCGCGACTACTTCTGCACCCCCGTCGGGGCGGAGGTCATCGGCTGGGAGGGCGTGGACGGCGTCCACTACTGCTTTGTCCAGGGCTTCGGCGGCATGGTGTTCGCCGTCAGCCCGGCCAACCTGCCCGGGGACCACGTCCACCCTCTGGCCCGGAGCTTTGAGGACTTCCTGCGCCTGGTGCTGGCCTGCGGCCACACGGCGGCGCTGGAGCAGGCCCACCGCTGGGACCGGGACTCCTTCTACGCCTTCCTGGAGGAGGAGGCTTGCGGAATTACGCCGGAGCAGCGGGCCGCCCTGGACGCGCTGGTGGACGGCCTGGGCCTGACCCCCATGGAGGACCCCTACGGCTGCATCCGGGAGGTACAGTCCGGCTTCGACTACTCCAGGCTTCGGTTCAGGCCGGAGTACAACCGCCTGGTCCCCGAGGAGCCCCGTGAGCACGTCCGCCCGGAGTGGAAGGTATACTTCGACGGCAATTTCGGCCCGCGCCACCAGGGCCGGGACCGCCCCGGCAAGGAGGTACGGCTGGACGCCCGGTTCACCTGGGCCGGACGCCTGTGGCACGTGCCCGCCGTGTATCTGTGCGGGCAAGGGCTGGTGGCGGACTTCTGTATGGAGGTGGAGCCGAAAGCCATCCGGGCTTTCCTGGAGAAATGGGCCCCCTGGATTCAAGGGGAGCGGAAGTTCACCCCGGAGGAGCAGGATCAATTTCACGCGGAGCACCCCCAGACCGTCTCCTTCGACCCCGGAATGGAGGTAAACGGCAAAGAGCTGGGGCACCGGGGCGGCACCGGCTTCGGCTGGGTCCCGGTGTCCTGCATGCCCCCGGAGGAGCGCTCCGCCGGCTGTCAGCAGACCTGGGAGGCCATCTGGCTCATGGAGCACTACGGTCTGGACCCGGAGCGGGGCTGGATGTTTGACCGCCGATCCTTCTCCTGGGCCACCAAGGGCAAACCGGCGTTGCGGACGCTGAAGCTCCGCATGGGCCAGTACCCGCAGCCCGTCCCCGGACCCCGGTTTACCGTCCATGGACCGGGGGACGCCGTCCCCTTCACCCACCCCGTCACCGGCGAGGCCCACACCCTCCACGTGGTGGAGTATGAGCCCCAGACGTTCACCCCTGAGCAGCTCGCCAACATGGAGGACGGGGAGTGGGAGTACCCGCCCTGCTACACCGCCATGGCCTATGCCGTCACCCCCGACCTGCCCAGGGGGGCCGTATCCCTCCAGGACTGTGGCCAGGGGGACCGCCCCCGGCGGAAAGCGCCGCCCGACCCCATGGGGCCTACCAGCGCGTCGTCGGTGGGCATCATCGCCATGAGCAGGGGGCCGGCGGCCCTGACTCCCATCAACGGGTCCGAGGTGCAGACCCGGGCGGCTTGCTCCGCCCTGCGGTTCCGACACACAGATGAGATTCAATGGCGGATGACCTTCTACCGGAAGACGGTCAAGGATTTGGAGATCGACCTGCCCTTGCCCCAAAGCTGACGAAAGCGGGAGACGCATGGCGCGTCTCCCGCTTATGATGTACTCACAGCGCCACCGGCACCGGCCTGGTCATGGCCAGACTGTCCGGCGTGACGGCGCACTCCACCGCCAGCACCTTTACCCCGGCGTCCGCCGCCTCCCGCAGAGCCGCGCCGAATTCCGGGTGGGTGCGGTCATTGGGGGAGAAGAACCTCATCCCCTCCATCTGGATCACCAGGCATACCGCCGCCTCATATCCCGCGCTACGGCAGGCAATGAGCTCCCGCAGGTGCTTCACCCCCCGCTGGGTGGGAGCGTCGGGGAACAGGGCCAGACCGTCCTCCTCCAGGGTGCAGCCCTTCACTTCCACGAAGCCTTGTCGGGGCAAAGTCCGCTCTGATTCGGAATGCCCTGCCGGACATTCCAAATCCTGCTCTCTTGCCCCTCCTCTCTCCACGCGGCCCGCTTCGCCGGGCTCGCGCGGGAGTCCCATGACTCCCGCTTCCGAACACTCCCAGTAGAAATCAAACCGGGAATTCCCCCAGGTTTTCTCCGGACGGAGCAAATCCGGTTTGGGCAAGCCCAACGGCCCGCCCAGCCCCGCCGCCATCCACTCCCCAAACACCCGGTTGGGGGCCTGGGCGTCCATGTTGATGAGCAAAGGCGGTTTGCCGGGGCGCAGCTTCTCCACCGCCACCAGATCGTATTTCGTTTTGCGCCGGGGATTGACGCCGCCCTCCAAGTATACGGTACAGCCGGGAAGCAAAAGCTCTTTACACCGCCCGGTATTCTTCACGTGGACGGTCTCCTCCCTGCCGTCCAGCTCCACCAGGGCGATGAAGCGGTTGGGCCGGGCCAGGAACCGAGCGGCGTGGATATCCTGATAGGTCACTTGCCTCCCTCCCCGCTGTCTTTGGGCGGCTCTCCCATGCCGGCGCGCTCCGGGGCGGGCGGGGGGACCGGCTGGTGGGGTAGCAGCACGTCGATGCCGCTGGCCAGCGCCACGCCCACCGCTGTTTCGAAGAGCCGCTCAATGGAATCCACGGCGGGCCTGTCCCCCGGGTCCACCACCAGGCACATAACTACCATGCAGGCCATGCCGGCGCAGTCTGGCTTTTTGATAGCCAGGCAAAACTCAATGGTGGGGATAAGCAGCAGGGACATCAACAAATAGCGCAGCAGGTCGATGTGCAGGATGTTCAGGGTATCCATAGCGTACACCGTCAGCACCCCCACCACGCCGCCCACCAGGGTGCCCAACACCCGGTTGATGGACGACTGGATAGTCTTGCCTGTTGATTTTTGAACGCAGAAGAGGGCGGCGAACATGGAGTAAAGGGCGGACTTATCCCGCAAAAAAGCCAGCAGGCCGCACAGAAATACCGCGACCACCGTCTTGATGATGCGCATACCGATGCGCCGCCGATGCTCCGGAGCCAGGGTCTGATTATTCCGCTGCTCCATCGCCCCACCTCCATCAATTTGATTTTAGTATCATATCACAACTCGAACCTCCCCGCAACCGTGTTTTGCCCTCAAACCGGCCTTCCTATCCCCTGACTTTTATGGTAGAATATCGTTTGAGGTGATATGATGCACATTCCAAGCAGCGATACCGCCCTGCTGGAGCTGGTCCGGTTTGACGACGCCCTGGCAGCGGCGCTGGAGCCTTCCCCCGACTACGATATTACGAAATGGCTTTATGTGCCCAATCATTACGGAGAGTATCGTTACATCCTGGGCACCCGCGGGGAACGGCCCCTGATCTGCGTGGGGGTCAACCCCTCCACCGCCGCCCCCGGCGACCTGGACAACACGCTGAAATCCGTGGAACGGGTGGCCCATCACAACGGGTACGACAGCTTCATCATGTTCAACGTCTACGCCCAACGGGCCACCCGGCCCGAGGACATGGATCAGTCCTGCAACGCCGCCCTTCACGTGGAGAACCTGCGGGCCTTCGATTACGCCCTGTCGCTGAGCAAAGACTGGAATCCGGCGGTGTGGGCGGCCTGGGGGGCGGTTATCGAAAAGAGGGACTATCTGCCCCAGTGCGTCCGGGATATGATCGCGGTGGGGGAGGGTTGGGGCGCCCGGTGGTTCTCTGCCGGGAAGCGCACCAAGGCGGGCCACCCGCACCATCCGCTGTACCTGCGCAAGGACAGCCCGCTCGACCCCTTCGACGTGGGGGCGTACCTGGACGGGCTGAAATAGCCCTCTTCCCCCGCGAGGGCAATCTATGCTGCCGCATTTAGCAGGGGCGGAGTGCCCTTTCTTTGCGGGGCGATAGAACGGGCCGGAGAACCTTTCCTCCGTGGGGACGACTCGAACAGGACATGCAGAAAGAATCAGGTTTCTGCCCGACCTGGTCTGAACTGTCCCCACGGAGGAAAGGTTCTCCGGCCCTGTCAAACGCAGCGGTATAAACCGTCGTCCCCTCAGGGAAAGGGTACTCCGCCCCCGCTGGCACGGTGCGCTTTGCCAAGAAAACTTGGCGAATTTTCTTCCGGCCTATTGACAAGTACACTTGGCAGTACTATGATCGCAGTACCAAGTAAACTTGGCAATGCGATTTGGGAGGTCCGCCCTATGGACAGGGACGAAATTTTGAAAAGGAGCCGGGAGGAAAATAAAGACCAGGATCTGGTGGATCTGGAGGTTCTCCACAGGGCCAACAACATAGCTCTCAGCGTGAGCATGCTGATCTGCGCGCTCATCAGCGTGCTCCACGCCGTCTTCCGGGACAGCCCGGACTACGCCGTATGGATCGTGCAGTTCGGCATGCTGTCCACGGTCATGCTGGTGAAATTCGCCAAGCTGCGCCGCCGCCATGAGCTGCTGCTGGGCCTGCTCTACCTGGCTTTCTGTGTCACGTTCTTCGTATTTTACCTACATGACCTGCTGGAGATGGCGTAATGGATGAGGCCCTGGTACTGAAAAACCGCCTGAAGGAGGCCCGCTCGGAACAGGGACTGTCCCAGGCGGCGCTGGCGGAGCTGGTGGGCGTGTCCCGCAACACCATCAGTTCCATTGAAACGGGGCAGTTCAACCCCACCGCCAAGCTGGCGCTGATTTTGTGCGTGGCGCTGGATAAGAAGTTTGAGGAGCTGTTCTATTTTTAAACGGGGAGTTGCGAAATGGATTATATATTTTTATTGCTCTTGGGAATTGTCCTCATTGCCGTCAGCGTTCCGAATTTTAAGGGAAACATCTCCACAGTCCACCGGTATAACCGCCGTAAAGTCAGCAAAGCAGACGCCCCTAAATATGGGAAGGCTATGGGGCTTGGCACTTCTATCATAGGTATATCTATCGTTCTAACCGCAATCCTTCAAATGATTTTCGACATGGAATCCATTTTCTATCTGACGGCAGCCGGAGCGGCTATCGGATTAGTCATTCTGATTTACGCCCAGTTCAAATACAACAAAGGCATATTTTGAATGGGTGAAAAAGCCCCCGGCGCACCGCGCCGGGGGCCTTCTCCTTATCTCGCCAGGCACACGGCGGTCTGGGCCGCCACCTTAGCGTTGTTGAATACAAGCTGGATATTGGAGTCCAGGCTGTCGCCTCCGGTGAGCTCCTTCACCTTCGCCAGCAGGAAGGGGGTGGTCTCCTTGCCGTGAATGCCGTTGGCCTTGGCCTGCCGGAGCGCCTCGTCGATGGCGGCGTTGATGACCGCCGGGTCCATGGAATACTCCTCCGGGATGGGGTTGGTCACCAGCATACCGCCCTGAAAGCCCAGCTCCAGGCTGGCCCGGAAGGTCGCGGCCAGCTCCTCGGGGGTATCCACCTGATAGTCCACGGCAAAGCCGCTGTGGCGGGTGTAGAAGGCGGGCAGTTCCTTCGTGCCGTAGCCCAGCACGGGCACGCCGTGGGTCTCCAGGTACTCCAGCGTCAGCCCCAGGTCCAGGATGGACTTGGCTCCGGCGCACACCACCATGACCGGCGTGTGGGCCAGCTCCTCCAGGTCGGCGGAGATGTCCATGGTGGTCTCCGCGCCCCGGTGCACTCCTCCAATGCCGCCGGTGGCGAACACCTTGATACCCGCCATGTGGGCAATAATCATGGTGGTGGTCACGGTGGTGGCCCCGTCCTGTCCCCGGGCGCACAGCATGGCCAGATCCCGGCGGCTGGCCTTTGTGACAGCGGTGCCGGTCTTGCCCAGGTACTCGATCTCCTCCCTGGTACAGCCGGCTTTCAGCCGCCCGCCGATGACCGCGATGGTGGCAGGAGTCGCCCCGTTCTCCCGGATGATATTCTCCACCGCCAGAGCGGTCTCCACGTTCTGGGGGTAGGGCATGCCGTGGGAGATGATGGTGGACTCCAGGGCCACCACGGGCTTCCCGCCGGCCAGGGCCTCGGCAACCTCGGGCGAAAGGTCAAGATACTTGTTCATTGCAGCTTCCTCCTAAAAATATGATTGATGATATATCCCCAGTTGTAAATCTGCTGAATTTCAATATTTCCGAACCGATCATAAACTCATAATTGCTACGATTTTCAGTCTCGCTCTATGTCAGTCCAATACCATGGGGCGATCTGTGCAAGGAAAAGAAGACGCCCGCTCCGCCAGCAATTCCGCGCTCATGGCGTCGTTGATGGTCTCGCCGCTCTCCATGGCGATGGACGCGGCGGCAAGCCCCGCCCGGGCGGTATCCTCCAAAGCGGTGCCCTCCAGGTAGGCCCAGGCCAGCGCCGCCATGAACGCGTCCCCGCAGCCGGTGGTGTTTACCATGCTTCCCTTCATACAGGGCAAGCGCACCCGGCCGCTGTGGTCGGCGGCAAGGACCCCGTCCCCGCCCAGAGAAATGAACACACGACGCAGGCCCGTCTCCAAAAGCGTGTCCGCAGCCCGGTTCAGGCTGTCCTCATCGGTGATTGTCACCCCGGACAGCAGCTCGGCCTCAATGCGGTTGGGCTTGAGGGTGTGGAGCTCCCCCAGCACCGGCCGCAGCTTGTCCGCCTTGGCGGTAGAGACCGGATCGGCAAAGATGGGGGGCTTGACATGATGGGCCAGCCACGCGATAGCATCGGCGGGGATGTTGGCGTCCACAATAACCAATTGGGCGTTTTGCAGCAACTGTGCCCGGGAGGCCAGATAGGCCGGGGTGATGTGGCGATAGATGTCCATGTCCGACAGGGCCAGGGACATCTCACCCTTTTCGTCGGCAATAAACAGATAGGTGGAGGTGCGCTCGCCGGGAATCTGCAACGCCCGGCTCACGTCGATCCCCAGCTCAGCGCAGGAGGCGGCAATGCGCTGGGCGTGTCCGTCGTCCCCGAAAGCGGTGAGCAGGCGGGTATCCAGTCCCAAAAGGGCCATGTTGTGGGCGATGTTCCGCCCCACCCCTCCCAGGCTCATGCGCACCACGCCGGGATTGGAGTCGGCGGGCACCAGCGGGGCGGCGGATACGCCGCCGATGTCCATGTTCACGCCCCCCACCACCACGGCATAGGGCGCGGTGGAGACGATATAGCCCTTTCCGGCGATGTGGCCTTTTTTCATCAGGTTGGAGATATGCACCGCCACCGACGACCGGGCGATGCCCGCCTTGTCCGCCAGCTCTTGCTGGGAAATCAGGGGATTCTCCTCAATCCACCGGAGGATTTGACGTTCCCGCTGGGTCATGGCCACCACCTCTAAACTTCTCTTTTTTTATTAAGCATATGCTTATTCCCTGCCGTTGTCAAGATGTTTCCCGAATTTTGCACAAAAAACGCGTGAAGTTTCATATTCCATCTGTTATAGCAAACTTAAAGCTCAAGCGAGGTGAAAAGAAAATTCGGGTAACGGTAACATGTATCGCGCAACCTGTAGTTGCGGAAGTTCCAGCCAGATTTGGTTGACCGCAAAAGGGAAAACGGCTATCATAAGAGCACGCTAGCGAACCCGGCTTGCCGCCGGAACCAGGAGGTATATCATCGTGAAATTAGGAGAAAAATTGCAGCAGCTTCGCAAGCAAAGCGGCCTGTCTGCAATCGCGTTCATCATTCAATTGGGCGGTATCCTGATTTTCGAGCTGGCCGCCCCGCGCATAGGAAACTACAAGATCACAGCCCGGCTGAATTTTTACTCCATCGCCTGCTGGCTGGTGCTGTTCATCCCTCTGCCCCTTCTTATACGCGGATTTTTAATGCTGAGCGGCTGGTCGTACCGGCCTTCGCATCTGTTTCTTTTCTGCGTCCTGCTTTACGTACTGATCTGCGCGTCAACAACGGCGGCTCTGCTTGTCCTGCGCCGCCGCATGGCCGCAAAAAACTGAAAAACTTCCCTGTATCAAACCGCCCCCGCCTCCCCATCCTAATTTTCAGAATACGGGTTCCCGTCCTTTTCCGGGGCGGGAACCCAAAACGAAAATTGGGTGGGGAATTTTATGCGCTGGCTCTGGTATTTCATCATTTACAGCTTTGCGGGCTTCTTATTGGAGGTGGCCTTTGCCCGGGCCATCCGCCACCCTAAGCGGGACCGGAAATGCCTGCTTCTGCTCCCCCTGTGCCCGGTGTACGGGCTGGGGGCTTGCCTCATCCTGTGGCTGGCACCCATGGGGAGCGGCCCGTTATGGGTGGCGCTGGCGGGGGGGCTGGCGGCCACCGGGGCGGAGCTCATCATGGGGGCGTTCTACCGCTTCGCGCTGGGGGTGGAGTTCTGGGACTACTCCGGGATGCCCGGCAGTCTGGGCGGGCTGGTGTGCCCGGTGTTCTCCCTGTGCTGGACGGCGCTGTCCCTGCTGTTGGTATACGCCGTCCATCCCCTGACTGCGGCGCTGACCGCCCTCATCCCGGCCTGGCTGGGGCCGCCCGCCCTCATCGTGCTGGGCGCGGACGTCCTGGTGTCCTGCGTGGCCCTGCGCCGGACGGGGAGCACGGAGGTACTGCGCTGGTACGCGCCGGAGAAATAAATCTGCAAGGCGGCTTTGCGCATCCTGCAAAGCCGCCTTGACAATATGCCGGTTTGGGAATAAAATAAAACCCTCAATCCACCCCATAAGTAGAGAGGGGAGCAAACAGCATATGATCGAATTAAAAAACGTATCCAAGGTGTTTCCCACCGCCGAGGGCCAGCTCCGCGCCCTCGCCGACGTGTCCCTGACCATCGGCGACGGCGAAGTTTACGGCATTGTGGGCATGAGCGGCGCGGGCAAATCCACTCTGGTGCGGTGCATCAACCTGCTGGAGCGGCCTACCTCCGGCCAGGTGGTCATCGACGGGGCAGACCTGTGCGCCATGAGCCGGAAGGAGCTCATCGCCCAGCGGCGGTCCATCAGCATGATCTTCCAGCAGTTCAATCTGCTCATGCAGCGCACGTGTTTAAAAAACATCTGCTTCCCGATGGAGATCGCCAGGGTGAAGAGGCCGGAGGCGGAGAAGCGTGCCCGTGAGCTGTTGGAGGTGGTGGGCCTGCCCGACAAGGCGGACGCCTACCCCGCCCAGCTCTCCGGCGGGCAGAAGCAGCGCATTGCCATCGCCCGGGCCCTGGCCAGCGACCCGAAAATCCTGCTGTGCGACGAGGCCACCTCCGCCCTGGACCCCAAAACCACCCGGGACATCCTCCGGCTTGTGAAGGACATCAACCGGCGTTTGGGCATCACCGTGGTGGTCATCACCCACGAGATGGCGGTGGTGGAGGAAATCTGCACCCACGTGGCCATTCTGGACCACGGCCGCGTCATGGAGACGGGCACGGTGGAGCAGGTGTTCTCCAACCCCCAGACCGAGGCGGGCCGCCGCCTGGTCTACCCCGACGGCGTGCGCATCGACGAGCTGCCCACCGCCAACGTCATCCGCATCGCCTTCAACGGCGGCTCGTCATACGAACCCCTCATCGCGTCGCTGGCCATCGACTGCGGCGTGAAGGTAAATATCCTGGGGGCGGACACCCGCAACGTCAACGGCCAGGCCTTCGGCACCATGCTGCTGGGCCTCCCCGGGGACCGTCTGGAGGCCGAAAAGGCCATCACGTACATCAAAAACCAACCCAACGTGACCATGGAGGAGGTGCGGGATTACCATGGCTGACTGGATCGTCTCTTTTTTCTCCATCGCTGACCCCAAAATGGTCAAGCAGATTACATACCTGGTGAACAGCATCCCCTACGCCATCTGGGAGACCCTGTACTCCACCCTGATCGCCACCCTGATGGCCCACCTTATCGGCCTGCCCCTGGGCATCCTCCTGGTCACCGGGGCCCAGGACGGCGTCCGCCCCCTTCCCCGGCCCCTGATGCAGATGCTCAACGTGGTGGTCAACCTGCTGCGCTCCGTGCCCTTCCTGATTTTAATGGTCATGGTCATGCCTCTGTCCCGGATCATCCTGGGCACCACCATCGGCACGCCGGGCATTCTCGTCCCCCTCACCGTCGCTGCCGCCCCCTTCGTGGCCCGGCTGGTGGAGAGCTCCCTGCGGGAGATGGACCGGGGCCTCATTGAGGCTGCCCAGGCCATGGGCTGCTCCACCCTCCAGATCGTGTGGAAGGTGATGCTTCCCGAGAGCCTGCCCTCCCTGCTGTCCAGCTTTACCACCGCTTTCATCACCATCCTGGGCTACGGCGCCATGGCGGGTGCCATCGGCGGCGGCGGCCTGGGCGCCATGGCCATGATGGACGGCTGGACCCAGCGCCAGAAAGCGGTGCTGTACACCGCCGTGGTGGTGCTGGTCATCCTGGTGCAGATTTTCCAGTCCGTGGGCTCCCACCTGTCGGCGCGGGTGGACAAGCGGGTCAGTCAAAAGGTACGGAAAGCCTCTGCCGGAGACAGGAACAAGCAGACGCAGAAGGACAAGGGCATGGGCCCTCCGGATGCCATGTGATATCTCAGCCCTTTGTGGGAGTGGACAAAGCCGCGGGTTTTGTCCACTCCTTCTCTGTGTAAATTGTCCCATTGACAAAAACGCTTTGCTGCGTTAAACTAACACCATCAACCAATCAATCAAATATGTTTTAAAGGCAATGATGGGGAGAGTAAGCGCGGAGATACGGCACAGAGAGCCCGGGGAGCTGGAAACGGGTACGGAAGGCCGCGCCGAACATGGCCTCGGAGCCGCGTGACCGAGAGACGGCAGTCTTTAGGCCACGACGGGAGCGCCCGTCACAGCGCCAGGGTATGTTAGTACCCGGTAAGGCCCGTGCCGCGAGGTCCGGGTGAAGCAAGGTGGTACCACGAAGCGGCCGGGCCGTTCTCGTCCTTGACAATTTTGTCAGGGGCGTTTTTTTGTGCCCGGTCCCTATTCCCGGTGACGCCCGCAAAAGCGGCTCACATACTGTTCCACGCAAAATCAAAAAGGAGAGATTACCATGAAAAAGATCAGCAAGTTTCTTGCGCTGGCGCTGGCCCTGGCCCTCGCCCTGACCCTGGCGGCCTGCTCCAACGGCGACTCCGCCGAAAGCCAGCCCGCCGAAAGCACCCCAGCCGAAAGCACCCCAGCCGAAAGCACCCCAGCCGAAAGCACCCCCGCCGAGACCAGCCAGCCCTCCGGCGACCCCGTCACCCTGAAGGTAGGCGCGTCCCCCACGCCCCACGCCGAGATCCTTGAGATTGCCAAGGAGATCCTGGCCGAACAGAACATCACTCTGGAGATCGTGAAGTACGACGACTACAACCTTCCCAACGACAACGTGGAGGACGGCCAGCTCGACGCCAACTACTTCCAGCACATTACCTATATGAACGGCTATAACCGGGACGTGGGCACCCACCTGGTCAGCGTGGCCGAACTGCACTACGAGCCCTTCGGCATCTACGCGGGCAAGACCACCTCTCTGGCCGACCTGCCCGACGGCGCGGCCATCGCCATCCCCAACGACCCCACCAACGGTGGCCGCGCGCTGCTGCTGCTCCAGGAGCAGGGGCTGATTAAGCTGGCGGACGGCGTGGGCCTGGAGCCCTCCGTGTCCGACATCGCGGAGAACCCCCACAACTATCAAATCACCGAGCTCACCGCCAACCTGCTGACCACCACCCTCCAGGATGTGGACATCGCCGTCATCAATGGCAACTATGCCATCGGCGCGGGACTGAAGGCCAGCGAGGCCTTGGCCATCGAAGCTGCCGACGGCATCGCGGGCACCGCCTATGTGAACGTGCTGGCCATCAAGGAGGGCCGCGAGAATGACGCGGCCCTCCAGGCTCTGGTGGACGCCCTGAAGTCCGACCAGGTCAAGAGCTTCATCGACGAGACCTATGGCGGCGGCGTGGTAGCCGTGTTCTGAGTATCCGCATCCCCGACGAAAACCGGCGCATGGCCTGCCATGCGCCGGTTTTCATTGTTCCTCCTCCGGACCGGGTTCAGTGTCGGGTTCCGGCCCAGAGCCAGATTCAGAGGGCCTGAGCAGCCTGAATTTCGGCTCGGGGGTGTTGATGTAAATCTCTTCGCAGTCAAATTGGGCCTGTTGGATGATACGCACCGCCCGTTCAGCCTGTTGGAACAGGTGCTTGTACATCGCTTTGTAGTCTGCCATTCTCTATCACCTCGACTGTATTATACAATATCTTCCAGGTAAATACAAGTTATTTACATGGTATTTAAGATTTAATTTTCTGTTATAAACACAATAGAAATTAAATTAGAATATCTAATGAGGTGATGAGTATGCCGTTCGGACCAGATAATATCCAGCGGAAAGGCGAGGCCGCATACAAAACGATATATCTGCGCCAACGATTGATTGAACAGATTGAGCAGATCGCGGCGGAAAATGAAACTAGTTTTAATGCTGTTGTTGTAAGCATGATAGAGCAATGCTTAACGGATTATCAAAAACCGCTTGAGTA
Source organism: uncultured bacterium (assembly GCA_947571605.1). Lineage (GTDB taxonomy): Bacteria > Bacillota > Clostridia > Oscillospirales > Oscillospiraceae > Enterenecus. The sequence goes on from CANOYV010000029.1 coordinate 23,230, forward strand.
ACCTGCGCCCGGTGCCATTGCACCGGGCTTCTATTTTGCCCCGGAGTTTCCTCCCCTGGCGCGCGCCCTCGGGGAAAACATGCGCCGCGCCAGCGTTTACAAATCGTTCACGGATACCCTATTGACATTTTGAGGCGGCGGAGTAAAATAATACGCGCGCTAATGATTAGCCCACGAACGAAAAGGAGGGACCACCATGGATGAACGCTCGGGGATCATTTTCCATCAATTGCTCCGGGCCCATCACAACGCTCATATGGCCGCGCTGACAGAACTGGGCGTGGGGGACATCAGCTCGCCCCACCTGCTGATCGCGCTGTCCCACTACCCGGACGACCCGGCCCAGGCCCCGACCCAGAAGGAGCTGGCCGTCCTGCTCCACATCGCCCCGCCCACCATCGCCGCGTCGCTGAAATGCCTGGAGCGGCAGGGCTACGTGGCCCGGCGCACCGATGAAAAGGACTCCCGCCGCAACCGCATCTCCATCACCCGGAAGGGCCGCGACGCCCTGGAGTCCGGGATGCGGGCCTTCCAGCAGGTGGACGACGCCCTGTTCCGGGGCTTCACCCCCGGGGAGCGGGCGCAGGTCCAGGCATTCCACCGGCGCATGCTGGAAAATCTCTATCAAATCGGTGGCGACAAGGAGGCTAGATGCCCTCCGCCTCCCCCGCCTCCAATCCCCAATGAAAGGAAGTGCGACCCATGCTGAGACGCATCGCGTCTTACCTGAACGGCTACGTCAACTACGCCGTGGCCTCCCCTGTGCTCGTCACGCTGGAGACGCTCTGCCAGCTTTCCATCCCCCTGTTCATGGCCCAGATCATCGCCGAAGGCATCGAGGTGGAAAACATGACGGCCGTCTGGAAGTACGGGGCCCTGATGGTGGTGGCGGCCATTGTCGCCACCATCACCGGCGGACTGGCCGCCAAGTGCGCCGCCTACGCTGCCCAGGGCCTGGGGGCCAATCTGCGCAGTGCGGAGTTTGAGAAGATTTCCTCCTTCTCCTTCGCGGACATCGACCGGTTCTCCTCCTCCTCCCTCATCACCCGCATGACCAACGACGTGACCAACATACAGAACGTGGCCATGATGTGCCTGCGCATCCTCATCCGGGCGGTGACCATGCTGGTGGCCAGCGTAATCCTCACCCTGTCCATCAGCCCCAAGCTGACCTTGGTGGTGGTGGTCATCCTGCCCATCATGGCGGCGGCCCTGCTGCTTCTGATGAAGGTGTGCATGCCCCTGTTTGAAAAGATGCAACAGGCCTTGGACCAGCTCAACGAAACCGTGCAGGAAAACCTGATCGCCGTGCGGGTGGTGAAGTCCTACGTCCGGGAGGACCGGGAGCGGGCTAAATTCAAAGACGCCAACGACAACTTCACCTCCGCCGCCCTGCGGGCCATGCTGCGCATGGTGGCTATGCAGCCGATGATGACGATCTGCATGGCGGCCGCCATCGTGCTGGTGCTGTATAACGGCGGCTCCATGGTGCTGGGCGGCGAGCTGGACGTGGCCTATCTCCAGACCGTGGTGGGCTATATCATGCAGATTCTCATGTCCCTGATGATGGTGGGCATGGCCCTGCTCCAATACAGCCGCGCCCAGGCCTCCACCCGCCGGGTATTCGAGGTCATTGACGCCCAGCCCTCCATCACCGACGGCGGTGAAACCAATCTGCCCGCCTCCCGGGGCCGGGTGGAATTCCGGGACGTGTCCTTCCGCTACCAGACCGAGGGCGCGGGGGAGGACGTGCTGCATCACGTCAACCTGAATGTGGAGCCCGGCGAGTTTGTGGCCATTGTGGGCGGCACCGGTACGGGCAAGTCCTCTTTGGTGAACCTGATCCCCCGGTTCTATGACGTACACAAGGGGAACGTGCTGGTGGACGGGCTGGACGTGCGGGATTACCCCTTGGACAGCCTGAGAAACCGCATCGGCATGGTGCTGCAAAATAACGTGCTGTTCTCCGGCACCATCCGGGAGAACCTGCTCTGGGGCAACGAGAACGCCACCGAGGAGGAGCTGATCCGCGCCGCCAAGGACGCCCAGGCCTACGACTTTATCATGTCCTTCCCCGATGGCTTCGAGACCAACCTGGACCAGGGCGGCGTCAACGTATCCGGCGGGCAAAAGCAGCGGCTGTGTATCGCCCGGGCCATGGTGCGCAAGCCTGCGGTGCTCATCCTGGACGACTCCACCTCCGCCGTGGACTCCGCCACCGAAGGCAAAATCCGGGAGTCCTTCCGGGAAAATTTGAAGGACACCACCGTTATCATCATCGCCCAGCGCATCAGCTCGGTGCAGTACGCCGACAAGATCGTGGTGCTGGACGAGGGCACCGTGGCCGACGTGGGCACCCACGACGAGCTGATGGAGAACAGCAAAATCTATCGGGAAATTTACGATTCCCAGCAGGAAGGAGGCGGCGAAAATGGCTGAGAACAACCGGCCCAGAGGACCCCATGGCCCCGGCGGCCCCCGGGGCGGCTACGGCAAGCCCAAGGACTTGAAGGGCACCGCCCTGCGCACGGTGAAATATATCGCCGCCAGACCGGGGCTGCTCGCCGCCGCCCTGCTGTGCGTGGCGGCGGAGGCCGTGCTGAGCGTCCGGGCCACCTATATGCAAAAGCCCATCATTGACGGCATCACCTCCGCCCTGGCCGCGGGCCGGCCCGACTGGCCCGGCCTGGCAACTAGCTGCGCCCAGCTTGCCCTTATTTATCTGGCGGTTTCGGCCTGCATCTATGTCCAGGCAAACCTCATGGCCCAGTTGGCCCAGAAGGGGTGCAACAAACTGAGACAGGAGCTGTTCGACAAGCTCCAGCAGCTCCCCCTGAGCTACTTCGACGCCCACACCCACGGCGAGCTGATGAGCCGCTTCACCAACGACGCGGACAACGTGCAGATGGCCCTCCAGCAGTCGGTGATCCAACTGCTGTCCAGCGCCATCACCTTCGTGAGCGTGGTGTTCATGATGATTACGCTGTCTCCCATGCTGTTCCTGGCGTCCCTGGTCATGCTGGGCGCCGTGACAGCGGTGTTCGCCGTATTCGGCAAACGCAGCAGGAAATATTACGCCAAGCAGCAGGCCGCCCTGGGCGCAATGAACGGCAATATCCAGGAGATGATCGAGGGCTTGAAGGTGGTCAAGGCCTTCAACCATGAGGAGCAGGCCAAGGATCAGTTCGGCCGGCTCAACAAGGACTTCCGCGCCGCCGCCAGCGACGCCGGGTTCTATTCCTCCGCCATCATGCCCATCGCGGGCAACCTGACCAACATCGGCTATGCCGTCACCGCCGTGCTGGGGGCCCTGCTGGCCATGAGTACCGGCATCCACACGGGGTTCACCCTGGGCTCGCTGGTCATTTACCTCCAGTACAATCAGCAGGTCACCCAGCCCGTCAACCAGATATCCATGCAGATGACCACCCTGCTGTCCGCCCTGGCGGGCGCGGAGCGCATCTTCCAGGTAATGGACACCCAGCCCGAGGCGGACCAGGGCAAGGTGACGTTGGTGCCGGTGGAAAAGGACGCCAACGGCTCCCTGTCCAAATTCGGCGGCCAGGGCAGGCCCAAAGCATGGGCCTGGAAGGTGCCCCGCGCCTGCGGCATCGCCCTGGTTCCCGTGACCGTGGGCGAGGACGAGGCGCTGTGGGAGCTGGGCCAGGCCGACGAGGAAAACGGCGGGCTCAAGTTGCTGCCCCCGGGCCAGGACTCCCGAACCGGGCTGTGGGTCCGTGTTGAGGACGACGGCGCCCTCACCCCCCTGACCCCAGAGGAGATGGCGAGCCACGGCTGGGCGTGGAAGTACCCCGATCCAGACGGGACCATGGGCCTGCACCTCATCCGGGGCACGGTGCGCAACGTCCCCGGCGAGGAGTTCTGCTACGCCGAGCTGCGCGGGGCGGTACGGCTCAACCAGGTGGATTTCTCCTATGTGGAGGGCAAGCCGGTGCTGAAAGAGGTCTCGGTGTACGCCAATCCGGGGCAGAAGATCGCCTTTGTGGGCTCCACCGGCGCGGGCAAAACCACCGTCACCAACCTCATCAACCGCTTCTATGAGATCCAGAGCGGCATGATTACCTGTGACGGCATCAACGTGAGGGACATTGAGAAAGACTCCCTGCGCCTCAGCCAGGGCGCGGTTCTCCAGGACACCCACCTGTTCACCGGCACAGTGATGGACAACATCCGCTACGGCCGTCTGGACGCCACCGACGAGGAGTGCGTCAACGCTGCGAAGGCCGCCAACGCGGACAGCTTCATCCGCCGTCTGCCGGAGGGGTATCAGACGCAGCTCACCGGGGACGGGGCCAACCTGTCCCAGGGCCAGCGGCAGCTTCTGGCCATCGCCCGCGCCGCCGTCAAGGACCCGCCCATCATGGTGCTGGACGAGGCCACTTCCTCCATCGACACCCGCACCGAGCGGCACATCCAGCAGGGCATGGACACCCTCATGGAAGGACGCACCGTGTTCGTCATCGCCCATCGGCTGTCCACTGTGCGCAACGCGGACTGCATCGTGGTCATTGAGCACGGCGAGATCATGGAGAAGGGCAGCCATGCCCAGCTCATGGAGGAACAGGGCAGGTACTACCAGCTCTACACCGGACAATTCGAGCTGGACTGAGGGCGGCGCTCCGCTCAGGAAACATGGCAATCAGAACCCCCGCCGGGGTGCGCATCATGCGCCCCGGCGGGGGTTTTCAAATAACGCGTCCGGGCGTTACCTCACATGGCCGTCCTCATGGTCCGCCCCGTAACGCTTGATGCCGTGCTCCACCGGGCCCCATTCGGGCAGGGGCAGACGCTGCATGGCCCCGAACACATAGTCCTTCAGCTTGGGGTAATCCTTGGACAGCGTGGCCACCAGTTCCTTCACCTCCTGCCGCCGGGTGTTGCCGTCGGCGGGGCAGGGGTTGTGGACCACAGGCAGGTCAAAGCGCTGTGCGGCGTTTCGCAGCACCCCTTCCCCGCAGTACAGAAGCGGGCGGATTTGGGTGATGCCGGTGCGGTCCAGGTAGGTCACCGGCTGGAAGCAGGACAGACGGCCCTCGTAGAACAGGGACAGAAAAAAGGTCTCCACCGCATCGTCGAAGTGGTGGCCCAGGGCCACCTTGTTGATGCCCAGCTCTTTGAGGGCATTGTGCATGGCGCCCCGGCGCATTTTGGCGCACATGGAGCAGGGGTTTTTCTCCTTGCGGTAGTCGAAGATGATACGGAAAATCTCCGTCTGCACCAGGTGATACTCCACCCCCAGCTCCCTGCAAAGCTCCGCCACCGGGCTGAAGTCCATCTCCTCCGGGCCTGGGTGGACGGTGACGGCGTGGAGCTCAAAGGGCACGGGATAGAACTCCTTTAATTTCGCCATGGCGTACAGCAGCACCAGCGAGTCCTTGCCGCCGGACACCCCCACGGCGATTCTGTCGCCGGACAAGATCATGTTATAGTCCTCCACACACCGGCGCATGTGGGACAAAATCAGGCGCATAGGCGGAGCCTCCCTTCGCAAAAAGGAAAATATCAAAACGAGAAAAAATGAGAATTTGTTAGGATTTCTCCGTTTGAGCGAGTATTTCGAGATCATTTTAAAAAAATCCCGTTTTTCAGTTGACATACCCGCTTTTTGGCATTATAATACACCATGCTCCCCGTTGTAAAGGGGAGCGTTCCCATGTTTTAAACAAATTGAACATAAATGGAGGAAACCTGAAATGTCTACCTTTATGGCAAACAAGGGTAACATCCAGCGCAAGTGGTACGTGCTGGACGCTGCCGGCAAGCCTCTGGGCAAGACCGCTGTCGCCGCCGCCACCATCCTGCGGGGCAAGCACAAGCCCGAGTACACTCCCCACGCCGACTGCGGCGACTTCGTCATTGTCATCAATGCGGAGAAGGCCGTACTCACCGGCAAGAAGCTGGAGCAGAAGTACTACCGCACCCACTCCGGCTACGTGGGAGGCTTGAAAGAGACCAAGTACCGCCTGCTGATGCAGAGCAAACCCGAGTTGGCCGTCCGGCTGGCGGTGCGCGGCATGATGCCCCGCAACATCGTCACCAAGGACTCCCTCACCCGGCTGAAGATCTACCGCGGCGACAGCCACCCCCACGCCGCCCAGAAGCCCGAGACCTGGACCGTGGAATAAGGAGGTAAGCGAACATGTACAAGAGCAAGAAGCCTTATCATTATGGTACCGGCCGCCGGAAGTCCTCCGTGGCCCGCGTCCACCTGTTCCCCAGCGGCACCGGAGCCATCACCATCAACGGCCGCGATATCGAGGAGTATTTCGGCCTGGAAACCCTGAAGATGGTGGTCCGCCAGCCCCTGAACACCACCGGCGTTGTCGGCAAGGTGGACATCACCGCCACCGTCACCGGCGGCGGCGTCACCGGCCAGGCCGGCGCCCTGCGTCACGGCATCTCCCGCGCCCTGCTGGAGATGGACCCCGAGTTCCGCCCCGCCCTGAAGGCCGCCGGGTTCCTGACCCGCGACCCTCGTATGAAGGAGCGCAAGAAGTACGGCCTCAAAGCAGCCCGCCGCGCGCCTCAGTTCTCCAAGCGCTGATTTTATATCCGAAAACGCTCAAAAACCCCGGAAAGTTCGATTTTCCGGGGTTTTTTCTTTTGAAAACCTTTGATAGCCTTTGCCCAAATTTGGCCTGATTTGACCCGATTTGACCCTGTTTTTTTGGGTTAAATATGGGCTAACCGGCCCTTTTGGGTTAAAAAATGGGCTAACTGACAGAGCGAAAGAAGTCGATTTGGGCCTGGTCTTAGGGCAGGTCGTCATGGGCGGCTATCTCCCTCTCTAAAGGCCCCCGATGCCGAAAAATCAATCTGTATTTTTCTCCTGATTTGACTTGCTTTGTCATAACTGAATACTGTTTATATTTCAGCCATACATAGAGCGCCGAATCATTCCCTGAATGAAACGGCGCTCTTTTTTTGTCCCAGTTGGCAGACGTAATTACCTCCCCCTGCCCCGACCCTACATAGCCGTCTAAATCCCGCTGACGGCTGTGAATTTTACAGTAGGAGGACAAGTCATGAAGTGGAAGAAGAATGAGGCGCAGAACAGCGAGGCCCGCGTTGAGAAGCTGGCCGACGAGGTTCGCAGCACCGCCCAGCAGAGTATGGAGGCCCTGTGGAGCGCCTTCCTGGAGGTGGGCGAGCTGGACATGGTGCGGGCTACGGAGAAGGCCCTGCGGCTCATGGTGAGCCACGGCGACTGCACCGGGGCCATGAAGGTGCTGGAGGGCGTCTATGCCCTGGTGGAGATTGCGCCGTCGGAGGACTTCACCGACTGCCAGCAGTACCCCGCCCTGGCGCAGATGTTCATGGAGGAGTTTCTGGCGGAGAGCGAGGACTTCATCTTTGACGCTGGCATGGAGGACGTTCTGGCACTTCTCATGGACGAGGGGCAGTAGGCCCCAGGTGGGCCGCTGGCCCACTTTACATAGCCGTCTGTTTCGCCGCAGGCGGCTAAATCCATGAAAGGAGGAATCCCCATAATGGCGAAACCGAAAGTGATAAGCGTAGCAAATCAAAAGGGCGGAGTTGGCAAAAGCACCACCGTCTACAACCTGGGGGCCGGTCTTGCGCTGGAAGGAAAGAAAGTTCTCCTGCTGGACGTAG
>CANOYV010000030.1:0-30493 GCA_947571605.1 uncultured bacterium
CCGTTCCATTCTGTCCTTGTTCCCTTATGTGCTTTTTTCAGCAAGCCCTAAGTAATTGATGCTCTTGGGAAAGCTGCGTCGCTTCCTCATGGACGATGACTCCGACTATGCCTGTTCTTGTCTTTCCAGTGGGGGGCTTGCGGCAAAAGCAACAGGTGTCATGGAGCAGATCATAGAAAGGGATAGGATAAGCGCTAAAAATTTTTTCATGACAAATCCTCCTTCGTGTGACAGTGATCCATTGAAAACAACTCTCCTATTGAACAAGAAAATTATACCAAATTCCAATGTGCAATGTCAGCAAGAAAATGGGCAGTATGATGAAAATATTTTATGATAATTTTAAATGAGCGTGAAAATATAACTTGGTGCGCGCCGCACCTTGAGCGGACGGCAATCTCAATCAAACAGCGGACAATCCCCAGGCCCAAAATGGACCTGGGGATTTTTGCCGGTGGCGCACGATGTGAATTTGTGGAAATGCACAAAAAAGTGGGTTAAATTTTTTCGATTTTTCTAATTGAATTCTAGTATACAAGTTGTATAATAGAGGCAAGACCAGAGCAAAGCAACCGCAAAGCACCGCCCGTCGCCCGAGGAACCCGCAAAAAATATTGGAGGGATTAGGTATGAACACAACGTTGCAAAGAGTCTATGAGATCGGCATCATCCCTGTCATCGCCATCGAGGACGCCGCTCAGGCGGTCCCCCTGGCCAAGGCCCTGGTGGCCGGCGGCCTGCCCGCCGCCGAGGTGACCTTCCGCACCGCCGCAGCGGAGGACGCCATCCGTGCTATCGTCAAAGAGGTCCCCGATATGCTGGTGGGCGCGGGCACCGTGCTGACCTGTGAGCAGGCCGACCGGGCCATGGCCGCCGGCGCCACCTTCATCGTGGCCCCCGGCTACGACCCCAACGTGACCCAGCATGTCATCGACAAGGGCGGCATCATGATGCCAGGCACCGCCACCGCCGGTGAGATGCAGCAGGCCATGAACCAGGGCTGTGAGATGGTGAAGTTCTTCCCCGCCGAGGCCAACGGTGGCGTAGCAATGCTGAAGAACATCGGCGCGGCCCTCAAGACCGCCAAGTGGATGTGTACCGGCGGCGTCAACGCCAAGAACGTGAACGACTACCTGGGCTATGACCAAATCGTGGCCGTGGGCGGCACCTGGATGTGCAAGAGCGACCTGATTAAGGCCGGCAAGTGGGATGAAATCACCGCCATCAGCAAGGAGGCGGTCAAGACCATGCTGGGCTTTGAGGTGCGCCATGTGGGCGTCAACTGTGGGGATGCCGGGGAGGCCGAGCAGACCGCCAAGACCTTGTGCGCCCTGTTTGGGTTTGACTACAAGGCGGGCAACTCCTCCAACTTCGCGGGCACAGGCGTGGAATGCATGAAGAAGCCCGGCCGCGGCGCCCACGGCCACATTGCCATCGGCACCAACAACGTGGACCGCGCCGTGTACCACCTGGGGCGCCAGGGCGTGGAGTTCATCGAGGAGAGCCGTGTGGTGGACGCCAAGGGCAAGACCAAGGCCATTTATATCAAGCAGGAGCTGTCCGGCTTCGCCATTCATCTGGTACAGAAGTAAGAAGCGCGGAGAAGCGGACAGTGAGGGAGCCTGGACTGGAGCTCGGGCAAAAACCAAGATTTGCGAAGCAAATCTGTATTTTGCCCGAGCCGTAGGGAAAGCGACCGAGCGTCCTGGCCGCTTCGCAGCGTGACAAGCCCCATTACAAATTTTAGGAGGAATTAAAATGTCTAAAGTGGTAACCTTCGGTGAAATCATGGTCCGTCTCCAGCCCTACAACTACGAGCGCTTTGTCCAGGCCGACCATCTGGAGTTCACCTTCGGCGGCGGCGAGGCCAACGTGGCCGTGTCTTTGGCCAACTACGGCCTAGACGCCGCCTTTGTCACCAAGCTCCCCGCCCACGCCATCGGCCAGTGTGCGGTGAACTCCCTGCGCCGCTACGGTGTGGACACCTCTAAGATCGTCCGCGGCGGCGACCGGGTGGGCATCTACTTCAACGAGAAGGGCGCTTCCCAGCGCGGCAGCGTGTGCATCTATGACCGCGCCCACTCCGCCATCCAGGAGGCTTCCACCGCCGATTTCGACTGGGACGCCATCTTCGAGGGCGTGGACTGGTTCCACTTCACCGGCATTACCCCGGCCCTGGGCCCCAACGTGGTGGACATCTGCCGGGAGGCCTGCAAGGCCGCCAAGGCCAAGGGCATCAAGATCTCCTGCGACCTGAACTACCGCGGCAAGCTGTGGACCCGTGACCAGGCCCGCGCCGCCATGACCGACCTGTGCCAGTACGTGGACGTGTGCATCTCCAACGAGGAGGACGCCAAGGATGTGTTCGGCATCGAGGCGGAGAACACCGACATTTACGGCGGCGAAATCAACCACGAGGGCTACAAGTCCGTGGCCAAGCAGTTGGCGGACAAGTTCGGCTTTGAGAAGGTGGCCATCACCCTGCGCGAGTCCCACTCCGCCTCCGACAACGGCTGGAGCGCCATGCTGTACAACGTGGCCTCCAACGAGTATTGCTTCTCCAAGAAGTACGAGCTGCGCATCATCGACCGCGTGGGCGGCGGCGACAGCTTCGGCGGCGGGCTGATCTACTCCCTGCTCACCGGCAAGTCCACCCAGGCTGCGGTGGAGTTCGCGGTGGCGGCCTCCGCGCTGAAGCACACCATTGAGGGCGACTACAACATGGTCACCGTGGCCGAGGTGGAGAAGCTGGCCGGCGGCGACGGCTCCGGGAGAATCCAGCGGTAACCCTTCAAGGTCAAGGGCGTACCTTTCTTTTGAAAAGACAGGTACCGAAAGAAAACTTCTAGACTGCTTTTTATGATAAGCAACACATGAGTTAGGGCATGCATTGGGATTAGCTCATGGTCCCTCTCCGTCCGATGTTATGTATGCGTCTATGGTCGGATTCCCTATATTATCCAGAAATGATGAAGAATCATATGACGTATCATATGCACGTTATTGACAAGAAGGAGGACGGTTATTATGCATAGCAAAAAAATAGCGATGACTGCCGCTGTTATGGCACTGCTTGTCTGCGTGATTGCGTATGCGTTCAAGGGTGGGCCTTTTCGCGCGGCGGCGGGCCAGGCAGACGTTGACGCGTTGCCCGTCAAAACCATACAGGCCTCCTTCGTGTGTGATCCGTACAATGTGAGGGAGCTGGTCGGCATGGTGGACTATGTGTTCGTGGGTGAGGTCACCGGCAGGGATGAGACGCTGTATAAAAATGCAGTCCTCATGGAAGATGAAAACGGGGAATTGAAGGAGGTCGGCGCGCCATATACGCCCTACACAATTCAGGTGCGCTCGAATATCAAGGGAAATCTGCGGACGGATACCCCAATCCCGGTTCTGAAGCATGGGGGCGTCACGCAGGACCAGGCGGTCATTTTTTTATACGAGGACGATCTGCTCCCCCGGGAGGGACAAAGCTATATCTTTTTGGCGTTTGCCCAATCGGACGGTTCGCTTCTGGTTTCCGGGCCGAACTCAAACCTGCCGCTTGAAAATGCGTCCCAGGCCGTTTCCAGCGGCGGGGACGATGCGCCCAGCCCCTTGTATGACAGCTATGTGGACGCGTGCGAAAATGAAATGATCCCCATCAACAGGGAACGGTTTCACTCTGTATACAAAGAGTGAACCGGCCAGCAGCCGGTACCGCTGTGTGTGCCCTTAAAAACGGGAACGAACGATTCTAATTTGGGAGGTACGGATATGGAACACCACAACCCTCTGCTCCAAGGAAACAGCTCCCAGAAATTTATCACCATCGGCGAGATCATGCTCCGGCTGACCCCGCCCAACTACGGCAAGATCCGGGTAAGCAACAACTTCGAGGCCAGCTACGGCGGCAGCGAGGCGAACATCGCCCTGGCCCTGGCGAATTTGGGCATTGACAGCACGTTTTTCAGCGTGGTGCCCAACAACAGCCTGGGCAAGAGCGCCGTCCGAGCCCTGCGCTCCAACGATGTGCACTGCACCCCGGTGATTTTATCCACAACCGAGGAGACCCCCACCCACCGCCTGGGCACCTATTATCTGGAGACGGGCTATGGCATCCGGGCCAGCAAGGTGACCTACGACCGGAAGCATTCCGCCATCACCGAGTATGACTTCGGCAAGGTGGATTTGGGGGCGCTGCTTGACGGGTTTGACTGGCTGCATCTCAGCGGCATCACCCCGGCGCTGTCCCCGAGCTGCGCCCAGCTCATCCTGGACTGTCTCAAGGTGGGCCGGGAGAAGGGGATGACCATCAGCTTTGACGGCAACTTCCGCTCCGCGCTGTGGAGCTGGGAGGAAGCCCGGGACTTCTGTACCCTGTGCCTGCCCTATGTGAATGTGTTGCTGGGTATCGAGCCCTACCACCTGTGGAGGGACGAGGGCGACCGCTCCAAGGGGGACTGGAAAGACGGCGTGCCCCTCCAGCCCAGCTATGAGCAGCAGGATGAGATTTTCCAGCGGTTCGTGGAGCGCTACCCCAACCTGGAGTGCATTGCCCGGCACGTCCGCTTTGCCCACAGCGGCAGCGAGAACAGCCTGATGGCCTATATGTGGTATCAGGGGCATACCTTTGAGAGCAAGCGCTTTACCTTTAATATCCTGGACCGGGTGGGAGGCGGCGATGCCTTCGCCAGCGGCTTGATCTATGCCATGATGAACAATTACAGGCCCATGGATATGGTGAACTTTGCCGTGGCCAGCAGCGTCATCAAGCACACCATCCACGGCGACGGCAACATCACCGACGATGCGGAGGTCATCCGCAACCTGATGAACATGAATTACGACATCAAGAGGTGAGAAGCGCGAGCTTAGGCGCGCAGGGCCGGATGGACCGGAGCGAGGCCAAGCGCAGGGGCCAGCGGCCCCGGAGACCAGGCCGAGTCGGAGGGAAGCCGGCCCGTAGCGCGCCCAAAGCGAGCGTGACAAGGTCCATAATCCGGGCCTTCGAATCAACGAAAATTTTGCTTGGGAGACCATCCGTTTCTGACAGGGCGGGGTTTTCCCACATTTTAAGACAGGAGGAAACGCCATGAAAGACTTTATGGACAAGGATTTCCTGCTGGGCACCGAGACCGCCCGGCACCTCTACCACGACTACGCCAAGAGTATGCCCCTGGTGGACTACCACTGCCACATTCCCCCCCGGGAGATTTATGAGGACCGCCGGTTTGACAACCTGGTGGAGGTCTGGCTGGGCGGCGAGAACCCCGACGGCAGCTATTTCGGCGACCACTACAAGTGGCGCCTCATGCGTTCCAACGGCGTCCCCGAGGAGTACGTGTCCGGCAACAAGCCCGCCTTTGAGCGGTTCATGAAGTTCGCCGAGACCCTGGAAATGGCCATCGGCAACCCCATGTACCACTGGTGCAACCTGGAGCTGCGCCAGTTCTTCGGCTACGACAAGCCCCTGACCCCCGAAACCGCCCAGGAGTGCTGGGACTTCTGCAACGAAAAGCTGCGTAACGATCCCGACCTCACCGCCCGTGGCATCATCAAGAAGGCCAACGTGGCCATGATCGGAACCACCGACGACCCCATCGACTCTCTGGAGTGGCACGAGAAGATCGCCGCCGACCCCACCATCGACGTGAAGGTGTGCCCCTCCTTCCGCCCGGACAAGGCCATCAACATCAACAAGGCCGGTTTCGTGGAGTATATCGGCAAACTGGCCGCCAGCGTGGGCAAAACCAGCCTGGACAGCGTAGAGGACGTGTGCGCCGCCCTGACCCAGCGCCTGGAGTTCTTTAAGAAGCTGGGCTGCCGGGCCAGCGACCACGGTCTGGATTATATCCCCTTCCGCCCCTGTTCCTCCAAAAAGGCCAACGAGGCCTTTGAGAAGGCCATGAAAGGCGAGGAGATCAGCGCCAAGGAGGCGGAGCGCTACCAGACCGCCATCCTGCTCCACCTGGGCCGGGAGTATCAGCGCCTGGACATCGCCATGCAGCTCCACTACTCCTGCGTGCGCAACAACAACGAGCGGATGTTCGCCAAGATGGGCCCGGACACCGGCTTCGACGCCATCGCCCAGAACACCTGCGGCGCGGACATCGCCCGGCTGCTGTCCGCCCTGGACGCCGAGGGCAAGTGCCCCAAGACCATCCTGTATTCCCTGAATCCCGCCGACAACGAGCAGCTCGGCACCCTGCTGGGCTGCTTCCAGACCGACGAGATCCCCGGCAAGATCCAGCACGGCTCCGCCTGGTGGTTCAACGACACCAAGAGCGGCATGGAGGCCCAGATGAAGTCCCTGGCCAACCTGGGCCTGCTGGGCAACTTCGTGGGTATGCTCACCGACTCCCGCTCCTTCCTCAGCTATGCCCGACACGACTATTTCCGCCGCATCCTGTGCAACCTGATCGGAGACTGGGTGGAGAACGGCGAGTATCCCAACTTTGACGCATCTCTGAAGAGGATCGTGGAGGGCGTCTGCTACAACAACGCCGCCCGGTACTTCGGCCTGTAAACCGACATACTCAGAAGGGCCCGGCTCCTGTGGGGCCGGGCCCTCTGTGACGACTGCGAAGAAAGAGGTGCTTTGATGAGCAGATACCTTCCCATCACCGACGGGCAGGTAAACGCCGCGCTGGACAAGGCGGTGGAGCAGGTGCGGCTCAACCTGCCCAAGTATACCCGGCAGTGCCAGCACCACTCCAGCGTAAACGGCATCTATCCCCCCTGCGACAACACCGATTGGACCTGCGGCTTCTGGCCGGGGGAAGTGTGGCTGGCCTACCAGCGCACGGGGGACGACGCCTTCCGGCAGGCGGGCATGACCATGGTGGACAGCTTCCTCCACCGCATCCGGGAAAAAATCCAGGTGGACCACCACGACATGGGATTTTTATATACCCCTTCCTGTGTGGCGGCATACCGGTTCACCGGGGACCGTAAGGCCAGGGAGGCCGCGATCCTGGCGGCGGACCAGCTAATCAGCCGCTTCCAGCCCAAGGGGGAGTTCATCCAGGCCTGGGGGGAGATGGGGGCGGCGGAGAACTACCGCTATATTATCGACTGTCTGCTGAATCTGCCCCTGCTGTACTGGGCGAGCGATGAGACGGGGGACGGGAAGTACGCGGACATTGCAAACCGCCACACGGCCACCTGTATGGCCAACTCCTTCCGGCCAGACGGCTCCACCTTCCACACCTTCTACATGAATCCCGACGGCAGCCCCGGCTATGGCCGCACCTGCCAGGGCTACCGGGACGACAGCTTCTGGGCCCGGGGGCAGGCGTGGGGGGTGTACGGCTCCATTCTGAGCTGGCGGTACACCGGGGATCCCTCCGCGCTGGACACGTTCCGGCATGCGCTGGCGTTCTACCTCACCCGTCTGCCGGAGGACCTGGTGCCCTGCTGGGACATGCTCTTCCAGCCGGACAGTGGCGAGCCCCGGGACTCTTCCTCCGCCGCTATCGTGGCCTGTGGCTTGTTGGAGGCGGCCCGGGTTCTCCCCCAGGAGGAAGTCGGCGAATACGAAACGCTGGCCCGGGAGATGGTGGGCAGCCTGGCGGCAAATTACGCCGTGGAGACGCCTGTGGAGGGCACGGGCCTGATCCTCCACGGCACCTACAGCAAAAAGAGCCCCTACAACACCTGCACCCCGGAGGGCGTGGACGAGTGTACTTCCTGGGGGGACTATTTCTATCTGGAGGCCCTGACCCGGCTGGCCGGGGACTGGGACCCGTACTGGTAAACCGGGAATGTGAAAAGAGCGGCGCTACGCGCCGCTCTTTTTCGCGTCCTATTCGTATACCGCCCGGCTTCCCCCGATGAACTTGGGTCGGGTGCGGGCGCACAGCAGGATGGCCTGACCGATGCGGTCCACGCTGAGCCGCACGGGTACCGCCACCTCCCGCAGGTGCATGCCGATCAAGGTACCGCCCACGTCCAGCCCGGCGTGGGCGCGGACGTGTTCCACAGCGGTGGGGCGCTCAAAGGTCTGCCACGCCTGGGTAGCGAAGGAACCCCCGGCCTTGGGATGGGGCACCACGCACACCGGCTCATAGCCGTACCGCCGGGCGCACTCCGCCTCCACGATGAGCGCCCGGTTCAAATGCTCGCAGCACTGGGCTGCCAGGTACACGCCCCGCTCCCGCAGGGCGGGGTAAATACCGGCGAACACCGCCTCCGCCGCCTCCCGGCTGGACGCCTTGCCGATGTGTCCGCCCAGCACTTCGGAGGAGGAGCAGCCCACCACGAAGAGGTCTCCGGCTCTCAGCCCGGCGGCGTCCAGCAGCTCCGTCACCGCTGTCCGGGCTTGGGCCGTGATCGGTTCAAAATCCAATTTCATATTGCTCCCTCACAAATCGTACAGCTCGGAGTATTTTTTCTCCAGATAATCCGCAAACACGGTGGGATCAAACCGGCCGCAGGCGTTTTTCACCACGTCAGCGGGCTCCAGCAGGCCGCCGAATTGGTGGACCTTCTCCCCCAGCCACCGGGACACCTGGGACAGGTCGCCCTTGGAGACAGGGCCCCACACGTCCATGTCCTGTTCCATGTTTTTCAGCATCTGCGCGCCGTAGGCGCTGCCCAGGGCATAGGAGGGGAAGTAACCGAAGGCCCCGCCGGACCAGTGGGAGTCCTGGAGGCAGCCCTGCCGGTCGTCGGGCACGTCGATGCCCAAGTACTCCTTGTACAGGCGGTTCCAGGTCTCCGGCACATCCTTGACGGCCAGCGTGCCGCCAATGAGCTGCTTTTCGATCTCGTAGCGCACCATGATGTGCAGGCAGTAGGTCAGCTCGT
The DNA here is from genome assembly GCA_947571605.1 of uncultured bacterium. Lineage (GTDB taxonomy): Bacteria > Bacillota > Clostridia > Oscillospirales > Oscillospiraceae > Enterenecus. The sequence continues at coordinate 8,794 of CANOYV010000030.1, forward strand.
CCGCCTCGGTGCGGATCAGGGAGGGCTGGGCCCTGTTCACCGCCCGGTAGAACTGCTCCACCGCCACGCCGGCAAGCTGCTCCGGGAAAAACTCTTGCATCTTGGGGAAGATAGCCTGGATAAAGGGCAGGGACCGCCCGATCAGGTTTTCATAGAACCGGGACTGGCTCTCGTGGACCCCCATGGACACGCCGCCCGCCAGACAGGTGTATTGGACCTCGTCGCAGATGTTCAGCTCATACTTGGCGTGCCCCCCCTCGTGGATGACGGAGTACATGGAGAAGGCCAGATTGTTCTCGTCATAGTTGGTGGTGATGCGCACGTCCTTATTGTTAAACTCCAGAGTATAGGGGTGCTCCGTCTCGCCGATGGTGCAGTGGGCCCGGTCCAGGCCCAGCACCTCCATCAGGTAGTCGGAGAACCTCCGCTGGGCCTCGATGGGGTAATGACGACACAGGAAGGAGTCGTCGGGCTGCTCTTTCGCCCCGATGGCGTGGATCAGGGGGACGATGCGCTCCCGGAGGGCTGAGAAAAATCCGTCCAGATATTCCATATCCACCCCGCGCTCATACTCGTTGAGCAGGGCGTCATAGGGGGCCTTGGCGCTGTCGTAGTATCCGGCGAACTTGATGTTGAAAGCCACCAGCTTTTCCAGCAGGGGGCGGAACAGTTCAAAGTCGTTTTGCTCCTTGGCCCGGCGCCACACGTCGCCGGCCTCATTGGTGAGCACGGCGTATTCCATATACTCGTCTGCGGGAATGCGGGTGAGCTGGGTATAGGACCGGCGCAGCTCTTCCACCTGACGGCGGTGGAGCCGGTCCAGCCCGTCTTTTTCACTCCACAGGTAATCCAGCAGCTCCCCCACCTCTGGGGCGGAGAACAGCTTGTGCCGCTCCCCGGCCAGAATGCCCAGCGCCACGCCCCGGCCCTGGCTGGAGCCCTTGGGGGCCACGGTGGTGCCGTCCAGGTACAGCGCGGAGTCCGCCGCCTGGTAGGCGTACAGTTTCTCTTCCAGCTCGGCCAGGCTGGCCAGGGCCTCGTTCAATTCCATATCCAATTCCTCGTTTCTTTTGTAGTCAAAATTAGAACGGACGTTTTGCGTGAAACGTCTGGTTTTACCAGGGCGGCCCGATGCGGTCCGGGTCGTCCCCGGTGAAGTAGACGCCCCGTTGCCCCGCCAGCGTCCGGGCCAGGGCCGCGCCCCGTTCATCCAGGCCGTGGTCGTCGATGACAACGGCCCCCCGCCACAGCCCCGTTCGCCGCAGCCACAGCAGGGCCTTGACGGTCTGCTCCAGGCCGTCGCCGTCCGCCCGGGCTTGTATCACCGCCCGGACGGGGCACACCCCCGGCAACAGCAGCCAGCCCACCGCCAGCCACACCAGGCTCACCAGGCCGAAGGCCGCCAGCAGCACCGCCAGAAACTCAAAAACCGACCTCATATCCGCCGCCTCCTTGTTAAAACTGAGGCATTCTATGAGGTCAAACGGGGGTTTGCCACTGGGAGATGGTCAGAACAGGCTGGCCACGCCGTAGGTCAGGATGCTGATGGCCATGCCGGCGATGAGCACGCCTGCGATCACCGAGGGGATGGCCTTGCGCAGCGGCATATCCAGGAACGCCGCCGCCAGCGATCCCGTCCACGCCCCGGTGCCGGGCAGGGGGATGGCCACAAAGACGGCCAGCCCCAGATATTTGTATTTGGTTACCCGCTGGCCCTTCAGATGGGCTTTGCGCTCCAGCTTGTCCACCAGGCTGTTCAGCCGGGGCATCCTCCGGCGCATCCACTGGAAGATGCGCCGGATATAGACGATGATGAAGGGGACGGGGATCAGGTTGCCGATGACGGCGGCGATAAACGCCACCCACACCGGAAGCCCCAGGGTCACGCCGAAGGGGATGCCCCCCCGCAGCTCCACCACCGGGATCATCGAAAACAGCATGGTGAGGGTGAATTCCCCGGCCATGGTCTCCGTCAGCCACTGCAAACTCAATTCCATGGTTCGCTCCTTTTTACGCCAGCACCGGTTTCAGGTACTTGCCCGTGTAGCTCTCGGGGTGCTTGGCAACCTCCTCCGGCGTGCCGGTGCATACCACGCTGCCGCCGCCGGAGCCGCCCTCCGGGCCCAGGTCGATGATATGGTCCGCCGTCTTGATGACGTCCAGGTTGTGCTCTATGACCACCACGGTGTTTCCCTTGTCCACGAACCGCTGGAGCACCTCCACAAGCTGGTGTACGTCTGCGGTGTGCAGCCCGGTGGTGGGCTCGTCCAAAATGTAGATGGTGGACCCGGTGGACTGCTTGGACAGCTCGGTGGCCAGCTTCACCCGCTGGGCCTCGCCGCCGGACAGGGTGGTGGAGGGCTGGCCCAGCTTCACATAGCCTAAGCCAACCTCTTTCAGGGTCTTGACCCGGTTGTACAGCTTGGGCAGGTTCTCGAAGAAGGGAAGGGCTTCTTCCACGGTCATTTCCAGCACCTCGTGGATGTTCTTGCCCTTGTAGCGCACCTCCAGGGTCTCCCGGTTGTACCGCTTGCCTTTACAGACCTCGCAGGGCACATAGATATCGGGCAGGAAGTGCATCTCAATTTTCAGCAGGCCGTCGCCGGAGCAGGCCTCGCACCGTCCGCCCCGGACGTTGAAGGAGAACCGGCCCGGGCCGTAGCCCCGGGTTTTTGCGTCCTGGGTGGAGGCGAACAGCTCCCGGATGTCGTTGAACAGCCCCGTGTAGGTGGCGGGGTTGGACCGGGGAGTGCGCCCGATGGGGGATTGGTCGATGGCGATCACCTTGTCCAAGAACTCGATGCCGTCCATGCCGTCGTGCCTGCCGGGGCGGGCCTTGGTGCGGTTCAGCTCCGCGCCCAGGCGCTTGTAAAGGATCTCGTTGACCAGGGAAGATTTGCCCGACCCGGACACGCCGGTAACGGCGATGAACGTCCCCAGGGGGAAGTTCACGTCGATGTGCCGCAGGTTGTTCTCCGCCGCGCCGCGCACGGTGAGGGTGCGGCCGCTGCCCTTCCGGCGCTCAGCCGGGACGGGCACCTTCCGCCGCCCCGCCAGGTAGTCGCCGGTGACGGAGCCGGGGGTGTCCATCACCTGCTGGGCGGTGCCGCAGGCCACCACCTGCCCGCCGTGAACCCCCGCGCCGGGGCCAATGTCCACGATGTAGTCCGCCGCCCGCATGGTGTCCTCGTCGTGCTCCACCACGATGAGTGTGTTGCCCAAGTCCCGCAGGTGCTTCAGCGTCCCCAGCAACAGATCGTTGTCCCGCTGGTGCAGGCCGATGGAGGGCTCGTCCAGGATATACAGCACGCCCATCAGGGAGGAGCCGATCTGTGTGGCCAGGCGGATGCGTTGGCTTTCGCCGCCGGACAGAGTGCCCGCCTGGCGGGTGAGGGTCAGGTATTGCAGACCCACCGACCGCAGGAAGCCCAGCCGGGAGCGGATCTCCTTCAAGATCTGGTCGGCGATCATGGACTGCGTTTCGGTGAGGGTGATGGTGTCCAAAAAAGCCAGCGCTTCGTCCACCGGCTTTTCGCAAAAGTCGTGGATGGAGCTGCCCCCCACTGTGACGGCCAAGGCCTCCCGCTTGAGCCGCTTGCCCTGGCAGGTGGGGCAGGGGCATTCGCTCATGCACTCCTCAATCTCCCGCTTCATGGCGTCGGACTGGGTCTCCCGGTAGCGGCGCTCCAGGTTGTTCACGATGCCCTCGAAGGGCTGGTACAGGGTGCCCTTGCCCCGGGGCTGGTCGTAGTTCAGGGTGAGCTTTTCCCCCTTGGTGCCGTAGAGGATGATGTCCATCACCTCGTCGGACAGCTTTTCTACCGGGTCGGTGAGCTTGAAGCGGTATTTTTTCGCCAGCGCGTCAAAATACATCCGGGAGATGCCGTCGGATTTAATGTGGTTCCAGCCGGAGGCGGTGATGGCCCCCTCCAGAATGGACAGGGAGCGGTTGGGGATGATGTGCTCTGGGTCGATCTTCATCTGGCTGCCCAGGCCGGTGCAGGTGGGGCAGGCCCCGAAGGGGTTGTTGAAGGAGAACATCCGGGGGGTGAGCTCCTCGATGGACACGCCGCAGTCCTCGCAGGCGTAGTTCTGGGAGAACAGGATGTCCCGCTCCTCGTCCCCCAGGACGTTGATGATGACGATGCCGCCGGACAGGTTGGAGGCGGTCTCCACGCTGTCGGTGAGGCGGCGGGCCACGTCCTCCCGGATGACCAGGCGGTCCACCACGATCTCGATGGAGTGCTTGCGGTTCTTGTCCAGTTTGATCTCTTCCGTCAGGTCGTACAGCGACCCGTCCGCCCGCACCCGGACGTAGCCGGATTTTCGCGCGTCCTCAAACACCTTGTTATGCTCGCCCTTTTTCCCCCGGATGACGGGGGCCAGCACCTGGATGCGGGTGGCCTCGGGCAGCGTCATCACCTGGTCGATGATCTGGTCGATGGTTTGCTGCTTGATCTCCTTGCCGCAGTTGGGGCAGTGGGGGGTGCCCACTCTCGCCCAGAGCAGACGGAGGTAGTCGTAAATTTCCGTCACCGTGCCCACGGTGGACCGGGGATTTTTTGACGTGGTCTTCTGGTCGATGGAAATGGCGGGGGACAGGCCCTCGATGTAGTCCACATCCGGCTTCTCCATCTGGCCCAGAAACATCCGGGCGTAGGAGGACAGGGACTCCACATACCGCCGCTGGCCCTCGGCGTACAGCGTCTCAAAGGCCAGGGACGACTTTCCTGACCCGGACAGCCCCGTGAGCACCACCAGCTTGTCCCGTGGGATGGTGACGTCGATGTTTTTCAGGTTGTTCTCTCTCGCGCCTTTGATGACGATCTTATCCTGCATGGGTATGGTTCTCCTTGTCTGTTCAAGATTTGAGTCTGGAAAACAGCATAACAAAACATTTTTTAATGTCAAGCCCCGTTTTGATGAATTTTTTTGAAAGAATGATCAAATGCCGGGGCGTTCAGCCGTCCGCCAGCTCCCGCTGCACGTATTTGGGCAGCTTGGACACCACCAGCTCGTAGGACATGTCGCACAGGTCCTTCAGCACCGCGTCGGGCAGGTCTGCGTCCAGCAGGGCGGCGATCCACAGCTTCTTGTCGCAGTAGAAGCCGGGGAGTATCTCTGGGTACTGCTCCCGGAACGCCTCGGCCAGCCGGGGGTCGCACTTCAAATTCGCCAGGTCGTGGCCGTTGTACCGCTCGTCCTTCATCCCCCTGGGGGAGCACACCGCGGCGAACAGCTTGCCCCGTACCATGTAGCGGTGCCAGCCCCACTCCAGCTTGAAATCCTTTTCCGTACCGGGCTTGTCCAGCAGGTATTCGTCCAACCACTCATATTTCATAGGTTTGTTCCCCTTTCAAAATACTTCCCCATGGGACACCGACCACTCCCGCCCGTCGTGGCGGGGCCGGAAGGTCCGGCAGCGGTAGTTGATGCCCGCCTTGCGGGCCTGGCTGTGCTGAAGCTTTCGGGGAATCCGGTACAGCGTTCCGCCCTTCGCCAGCTTCGCCCCCGTTTGCTTGAAGAGGAAGGGCACGTCTGCCTCCACGCACTGGCGGTGCAGGTCCAGCACCCATTCGTACCGGCAAGGCCGGGCTTCCGGTCCCGACTCCCCCCCAACCACCACCTGGGTGACGTCCGGCCCCAGCCAGGGGGTCAGGTCGATGGGGCCCAGCAGCGGCTCGCAGGTGATGGATTTGTGCCGAATGGGGGCGGCTTTCAGGATGGGCAGGCGAACATCGGCCCGCCGCTGGTCCTCAGCCGTGGAGCAGATGGCCACATTGTCATAGCCCTCTCCCCAGTCCGGGGGGAGGCAATCCGCCAGCCGGTGGATGCGCTTGGTGATGAAGAAAAAATTCAGGTCCTGCCGCATTTTCATCATGGCCCAGGCCCAGGGCCGCCATTCGTCCGCGTCCTCCAGCAGGAAGTCGGAGGAGAAGCAGGTCCACACCATGTCGCCGGGGGGCACCGTCCAGCTTCCGTCCCGCTTCTGCCGGAGGGGCAGGTCGAAGCTCTTGGTGCGGTAGACCTGCGACGCGTCCAGGCCCCGGCGCTTATCCCCCCGGTAGACGTAGCAGTTGGCGCAGCCGGGGGAGGTCTTGTGGCAGCCGTGCCAGGGATTCCAGTTGGCCATATCAGTCCAGAGCGGCGGCGTACCGCAGGCAGCCGTCCCGCAGCGGGGCGATGGCGGCGAACATCGGCAGGACAATGACAAGCTGATACAGCACGTAGAACAGGATATTCCGGGCGGCAAAGCCTTCTTCCACTGCGGGGGCGTACCCCGCCGCCTCCAATTCGCCGCACAGCCAGACGAGGAAGTCCTCCTTCCGCCGCCTGGATTTGCGCACCTGCGTTTCGGCCATGATCCGGTTGGACTGCTTCGTCATCTCTCTACCCCTCCACAATCACGTCAGCGGTGGTTCCTCCCACCAGGGCGATGAGATCGGCGGGGCGTGCCTCCACCTGGAAGCCGATTTTCCCGGCGGACACGCAGATGGTGTCCTGCTCCAGGCAGCTCTCATGGAACACGGTAGGGAACCGCTTTTTCATCCCCACGGGGGAGCAGCCGCCGTGGACGTAGCCCGTCAGGGGCAGCAGCTCCCTGGCCGGGAGCATGGCGACGGACTTCTCCCCCACCGCTTTGGCCGCCTTCTTCAAATCCAGCGTGTCCGCCACCGGGATGTCGAACACGTAATACCCGCCGGAGGCTCCCTTGACCACCAGGGTCTTGAACACCGCTGCCGGGTCCTGGCCCAGCAGCCGGGCCACGCCCGCTCCGTCAGGGGCGGTTTCGCCGTCATGGGGATAGCTGTGGGGGGCGTAGGGTACCTTTTTCTGGTCTAAGACCCGCATGACGTTGGTTTTTTCCTCTTTTTGTTTGGACATGGTATCACTCCCATACCGCGCAGGCAATGCATGGGCCGTCTTGTCCCATGAGGATGGTAAAATGGTTTGTCCCATATTCTGTCACGGGTAAGCCTTCCCGGGCATAGCGCTTTTCATAGCCGCTGTGGATCAGATACACCCCGTCCCGTTCTGTCCAATCCAGGGAGGTTTGCCGTTCGGAAAAGCCCGCTGTGAACAGATGCGGATGATTCCGCACCGTTTCCTCAAACTCCCGAATGTGCTCATCTACCGTTTTGGAAACGTATCTGGCTCCCGTCCGCTCTAGCAGCAGCGCGTCCGGGCGGAACAGCGCCCGAAAAGCCGCGGCAGGGAAGGGCTCGCCCGGTCCGAAGGAGATGGTCTGGTAAAACCGGGCCAAAAAGTCGTCCGGCATTTATTTCCCCTCCCCACGTAGTTTGATGATCTGATCCCGCAATGCGGCGGCCACCTCAAACTCCAGCATCTTGGCCGCCTCCTTCATCTGCTTCTCCAGGCTGGCGATGGCCTCCATCCGCTGGAGCTTGGTCATCTGGGACAGGTTCTTGTCGTTGTAGTCCGGCTTTTCGTCGGCGGACAGCGCCATCAGCTCCCGCACCGCCTTTTTCACCGTCTTGGGGACGATGCCGTGGGCTTTGTTGAAGGCGTCCTGCTTTTCCCGGCGGCGCTCCGTCTCGTCCATGGCCCGCCGCATAGAGGGGGTGATGGAGTCGGCGTACAAAATCACGATGCCGTCGGCGTTGCGCGCAGCCCGGCCGATGGTCTGGATCAGCGACGTCTCCGAGCGCAAAAAGCCCTCCTTGTCCGCGTCCAGGATGGCCACCAGCGACACCTCCGGCAGGTCCAGGCCCTCCCGGAGCAGGTTGATGCCCACCAGCACGTCGAACTCGCCCAGACGCAGGTCCCGGATGATCTCCATGCGCTCGATGGTGTCGATGTCATGGTGCATGTACCGCACCCGGATGCCCGCGTTTTTCAGGTAGTCGGTGAGGCTCTCCGCCATCTTCTTGGTGAGGGTGGTCACCAGCACCCGCTCGTCCCTTGCCGTCCGCTCCGTGATCTCCCCGATCAGGTCGTCGATCTGCCCGTCCACCGGGCGCACCTCCACCCTGGGGTCCAGCAGGCCGGTGGGACGGATCACCTGCTCCACAATCTGCCCGGACCGCTCCCGCTCATACTCGCCGGGGGTGGCGGAGACGTACACCACCTGGTTCAGCCGTTTCTCAAACTCGTCAAACTTCAAGGGCCGGTTGTCGAAGGCGCAGGGCAGGCGGAAGCCGTACTCCACCAGGGTGGTTTTTCTGGCCCGGTCGCCGTTGAACATGGCCCGGACCTGGGGCAGGGTGGCGTGGCTCTCGTCGATGAACAGGACAAAATCCTTGGGGAAGTAGTCCAGCAGGGTGTGGGGGGGCGAGCCCACGGGGCGGCCTTCGATCACCCGGGAGTAGTTCTCAATGCCGGAGCAGTAGCCCAGCTCCTGCATCATCTCAATGTCGTACATGGTGCGCTGTTTGATGCGCTGGGCCTCAATGAGTTTGTTTTCGCTTTCAAAGAAGGCCACCCGATCCTCCATCTCTTTATAGATGTCCTGGATGGCGGCGTCCATTTTCTCCTTGGGGGTGACGTAGTGGGTGGCAGGCCAGACAGGGATATTGTTCAGCCGCCGGATAGGCGTGCCCGTCACCACGTTGATCTCGCTGAGCCGGTCGATCTCGTCGCCGAAAAACTCCACCCGGATGGCGGTATCCTTCCAGTAGGCGGGCCAGATCTCCACCGTGTCCCCCCGGACCCGGAACATGTTGCGCTCGAAGGCGATGTCGTTGCGTTCGTAGCGGATGGACACCAGCTTCTTGAGCAAATCTTCGATTTTCATGACCGTCCCCACCCGGAGGGCCACCATCATCTTGCCGTAGTCCTCCGGCTCGCCCAGGCCGTAGATGCAGGACACCGAGGACACCACAATCACGTCCCGCCGCTCCAGCAGCGACGCGGTGGCGGACAGGCGCAGCCGGTCGATTTCGTCATTTACCGAGGAGTCCTTTTCAATAAAGGTATCGGTGTGGGGAATATACGCCTCCGGCTGGTAGTAGTCGTAGTAGGAGACGAAATACTCCACCGCGTTATTGGGGAAGAACTCCTTGAATTCGGCGCAGAGCTGGGCCGCCAACGTCTTGTTATGGGCCAGGACCAGGGTGGGCCGCTGGACGGCTTCGATCACCTTGGCCATGGTATAGGTCTTGCCCGAGCCGGTAACGCCCAGCAGGGTCTGCTCGTCCAGGCCGTTTTCAATGCCCGCCGCCAGGGCGGCGATGGCCTCCGGCTGGTCTCCGCTGGGCGTGTATTCGGATACCACTTCAAATTTGGGCATAGCCGCGCCTCCCTCAACACTGTGTTTCTATGATAGAACATAAGTTTTAATATGTCAACCCTGTTATTGGATCAAATATTCGCTGGATAAGCTGAAATTTTGAGCATATTATTATACCACACGGAAGAATAGGCGGCAAGCTGTTTTCCCTCCGGCAAATCTTTAGATTGTATTAAAATATTCACCAAAGGGGCGGCGCTTGGGCGCGGACAAAATTGGGCCTGCCAAAATCGGGCGGGAAAACAAACGCATCTTTGTTTATTTTTTCACGATTCGTTCTTGCGTTTTTAGGTATTAAGTGTTATGATTTGAACCGTTTTAAAGACATGCGGGCCCGTTCGCAGAGATATGGGCCCGCTTCTTTGCTATCCGAGAATCGAGGTGTCCCATCATGCAAATCCTTCTGCAACTGTCCTTTTCCCTGGTGGGCGGGCTGCTCATGTCCCGTCTGGCCAAAAAACTGAACCTCCCCGCCGTCACCGCCTATCTGGTGACCGGCCTGATTCTGGGGCCCTATTGCCTGGGGGCGCTGGGCGTCTCCCAACTGGGCTTCGCCACGCCGGAGGCGGTGAGCAACCTGAACATGATCTCCCAGGTGGCCTTGGGCTTCATCGCCTTCACCATCGGCAACGAGTTCCGTCTGGCGCAGCTCAAGAGCATGGGCAAGCAGGCCATCACGGTGGGCATCCTTCAGGCTGTGGTTACCACCGCCCTGGTGGATGCGGCCCTGGTGGGGCTGCACTTCATCAACCCGGACCTCATTTCCGTGTCCTCCGCCATCACCCTGGGAGCCATCGCCGCCGCCACCGCCCCCGCCGCCACCTTGATGGTGGTCCGGCAGTACAAGGCCGACGGCCCCTTGACCCGGCTGCTGTTGCTGGTGGTGGCCATTGACGACGCGGTGGGCCTGGTGCTGTTCTCCGCCTCCTTCGGGGTGGCAACCGCCCTGGAAAGCGGATCGGTGAACGTGGTCACGGTGCTGGTGGAGCCGGTGGTGGAGATCGTGCTGTCCCTGCTGCTGGGCGGCATGGCGGGCTGGGTGCTGTACCGGGTGGAGAAATATTTCCACTCCCGGAGCAAGCGTTTATCCATCTCCATTGGCTTCGTGCTGCTCACGGTGGGTTTGTCCATGGTGGAGTTCGAGGTAGGCGGGATGCACTGCGGCTTCAGCCTGCTGCTGGTGTGCATGATGACGGGCACCGTTTTCTGCAACATCTGTGACTTCTCCGAGGAGCTGATGGGCCGCGTAGACGGCTGGACCACGCCGCTGTTTGTGCTGTTCTTTGTGCTCAGCGGCGCGGAGCTGGACCTGAACATCCTGGCCAACCCTCCAGTGCTGCTGATCGGCGCGGTGTATATCGTCTTCCGCTCCCTGGGCAAGTATATAGGCGCTTACGGGAGCTGCGCTTTGACCGGATGCAGCGAGAGCATCCAAAAGCACCTGGGCGTCACCCTGCTGCCCCAGGCGGGGGTGGCCCTGGGCATGGCCCTCACCGCTCAGCAGTTGTCGGACGGCCTGATGGTACGCAACGTGGTGCTGTTCTCCGTGCTGGTGTACGAGCTGGTGGGCCCGGCGCTGACCAAGCGCTCCCTGGTGGCCGCCGGCGAAATCCACGAGGAGGGCAAGACCAGCGCCCGGAAGAAAAACCAGCCCCCCGTTCCCATCCGGTTGGACAAATGACGATCGTCTTCTCCCGCGGTTTGCCCGGGACATTTCGGGCATACTAAGGGAGAGGTGATGACATTGCTCAACGAGAAGGAACTGCTCAACCACATCTACCAGACTGCCGAGATGGGCCGGGAGGGCATCCAGTCGGTGCTGAAATACACCGAGGAGCCCGGTCTGGCGGATGCGCTGAACAGCCAGTATACCGAATACGAGAAGCTGCAAAACGCCGCCGGGGCGCTGCTCCACGCCCGGGGGGAGCGGCCCCACGGCCTGAACCCGGTGGCCAAGGCCTCCTCCGAGGTGATGAGCACCATGAAGGCCATGACGGACCGCTCTCCCGCCAACATCGCGGAGATGATGATCCAGGGCTCCACCATGGGGGTGACCAAGAGCCTGCGCACCATCCGGGACTGCAACGTGAAGGAGGGCGAGGTCCGCCGCCTGGCAGACCGTCTGCTCAAAACCGAGCAGGCCAATATTGAGGAAATGAAGCGTTTCCTCTAGAACGGAAAAAGGGAAGGACCCGCGCAACCCACGCGGGCCCTTCCGTTTTCCGATTCAGTTCAGCGAGCTGGGGCCGAAGCCGTAGGGCAGCAGTTCCTTGAGCGGGAGCTTCACATAGTCCCCGTCCCCCCGGGCTACCAGCACGGTGAGGTCCGGGGCGAACTCGTAGAGCGCCTGGCGGCAGATGCCGCAAGGCCAGCAGTAATCCGTGCTCTTGCCCGCCACGGCGATGGTGGTGAACTCGCGGTATCCCTCGCTGACCGCCTTGGACAGGGCGGTGCGCTCGGCGCAGATGGTGGGGCCATAGGCGGCGTTTTCGATGTTACAGCCGGTGAACACCGTGCCGTCGGGACACAACAGGGCCGCGCCCACGGGGAAGTGGGAGTAAGGGACATAGGAACGCTCCAGCATGGAGAAGGCCAGGTCCACCAGAGCTTGATCAGTCATGTTTAAAACTCCTTTCTAAATGGGTTTTTTTGGCTAACCGGGGCAGAAGGCCCCTTTTTTACAGTATAGCAGGTTTCTGCCCCGGTTGGAAGGGGGAAAACTTAGGGTGCGGCTCGATTTTTGGTGTTGCAAAGCGGGGAAGTTTCTGCTATACTATTAGCTGTTCGATGTCAGGACAGGCTGTTCCGCATCTGAATGACAAAAGAGAAGAGGGAGGCCACCGGGGAACGCTCCGGTCGGGCCGGCAACGATAGATATTAGATAAAGGACTGATTGAATGATGTTTGAAAAGGGTAAACGCGCACAGCGCCAGAGCGAGGACGATAAGGTCTTTAACCGGATGCTCCTGTGGCTGGCCGGCGCGGTGGCGGTGGAGTTGCTGCTGCTGCTGCTACAAAAGGCATATGTGGAGATCGTGTGGAACGGCATGATCGCCAAGTGGCTGCTTACGTTCTTCAAAATCTACAACATCGCCGGGCTGGTACTCGTTGTGGGCTGCGCGGCGTGGGCGGTAATCAGCGCCCGGGGCGGAAAAAATATCCTGCTGCCCGTGAGCATCGGGGCGGCGGCGGTCGGGCTGTGGGCGATCTCGTTGGTGTGCCGTTTCGTCTATCCCGACGGAGTGCGCATTCTGATGATGTTCCCTGCGGCGGGAGCCGTGCTGATTATCATCTTCTTCCTCTATCAGCGGCCTTTCTTCTACAACGCCATTCTCACCAGCGGCGGGCTGTTGGCCCTGTGGCTCCACGGGAAATACTATATGAACCATCCAACGATCATCACCGCCTGTGTGGTGGGCGGCGTGGTGGTGCTGGCCGCAGCCGCGGCGCTGGCCTTCCAGATCAAGAAGAGCGACGGCAAGCTGGGCGGCGTCCGGATTCTTCCCCCCAGTTCCAACTATACCATGACCTGGCTCACCTGCGGCGTCACCGCCGCCGCCATGGTGCTGGGCCTGGTACTGGGCGTGTCCCTGTCCCACTACCTGCTGTATGCGTTGGTGGGCTGGCTGTTTGCCCAGGCGGTGTTCTTCACGGTGAAGATGATGTAACGCCAAATGAATGGACAAAGCGGCCCCGGCGCTTACGCGCCGGGGCCGCTTTTTGGGTGTTGGGGTTATTCCTCGGTTTTGTCCCCGTCCCCGGCGGAAGCGTCCTCCGTGGAGGCCTCCCCGCCGCAGCAGCAGGACCCGGTTTCTCCGGGGACTTCCTCGGTCTCGACGGCGTCGATCTCCTCGTCCGTGATCTGGCCCGCCGCCTTGATGTCGGCGATGCGCTCGTTGTTGTAGGAGATGCGGGCCATCGCGTCGGTGATGCGCTGGCAGGCGTCGGCGTAGGCCGCCTCGGGGGCGGAGCCCCGCTCGGCGTAGTACAGCTTGCCCAGCTCGGAGTAGGCCTTGCGGATGGCCTCCTGCTCGGCGGAGTTGTTCACCTTCAGCTTGCCGATCTCGGCGATCTCCTTGGCCTTCGCCGCGCCGGTGTCCGCCAACTCCTTGGCCTTGGCGATGCCGGTCTCGGTCAGCTCCTTCACGCGGGTTACGCCGTTCTGGGCCGCAACCACCGCCTTGTCCTTCAGGCTTTCGTAATCAATGCTCATGGTAAATTTACCTCCTGATATAATGTGGGCCGCCCAGCGGCGGCGTCCAACCCGCCGCTTCATTTCCACTGATGCTATTTTATGCGCCTAGGGCAAAAAATGCAAGGGGATTTGGTCATTGTTTAGAAAGGTTTAAGACTTTGTCAAAAAACCGGCCATGTTTTGGACTCAGCGCCCATCTTTCTCCTCCTCGCCGTCCAGCACTTCTCGGATGAGGAACCGGGGCCGGGCCTTGCTCTCCAGGTAGAGCTTACCCAGGTACTCCCCGATGACCCCCAGGGACAGCAGGATCAGCCCCCCGATGAACCACACCGAGCAGGCCAGGCTGGCCCAGCCGGCCACGGTGTTCCCCGTGGCCCAGCGGGCCACGTTGTACACGATCATCACCAGGGACACAAGGAACACCAGGAAGCCCAGCCCTGTAATCATCCGCAAAGGTTTGGTGGACAGGGAGGTGACCCCCTCCAAGGCAAATGAGATCATCTTTTTCAGCGGATATTTGCTCTCCCCGGCAAAGCGCTCGCCCCGCTCGTACTCCACCGTGTCGGTGGGGTAGCCGATCATGGGCACGATGCCCCGGAGGAACAGGTTGACCTCGGTGAACTGGGCCAGGGCCTCCAGGGCCCGCTTGGACATCAGGCGGTAGTCGGCATGGTTGAATACCGTCTCGGCCCCCAGCAGGTCCATCAGGCGGTAGAACGCCTCGGCGGTGGTGCGTTTGAAGAAGGTGTCCTTCTTCCGGGAGGAGCGCACGCCGTAGACGATATCCGCCCCGGCCAGGTACTTGTCCACCATGGCGTCCGCCGCGTCCACGTCGTCCTGAAGGTCGGCGTCCATGGAGATCACCATGTCCGCTTTGTCCCTGGCGGTCATCAGGCCGGCCAGCAGGGCGTTCTGATGGCCCCGGTTTCGGGACAGGTCCGCGCCGCACAGCAGGTGGTTTTCGCGGTGGAGGCGGGCGATGACCTCCCAGGTTTTGTCCTTGGAGCCGTCGTTGACGAACAGCACCCGGCTCCGGGGGCTGATTTTTCCGGCGTTCATGAGGGCTTTCAGCTTGTCCCCCAGCCGTCGGGCGGTTTCGGGGAGGACCTCCTCCTCGTTGTAGCAGGGGACCACAATGTACAGGGTGTTGCCGCGCATGGTATTGACCTCCCAAAGCTTTGGGCTTTTCCTTGGTGTTTGTTGACAGCGTCTCATCATCTTACCAAAAAAGTGTGCGCCCGTCAAGTAAGGGGTTCACACATAGAACCGCCAGGGAAAGTCGATGGCCTCCTCGGCGTAGTCGATGCCGATGCGCTTGCCCGCTTTGATGTCCAGGGGTTCCAGGTCCTCGGCGGGAGTGGCCAGCCCCAGCTCCTCCAGGCGCTGGCACAAAAACAGTCCCTGTGACCCGTGGGGCAGGCCGTTGAGCCGCCGGTCGATGTTCATTCCCGCGCACAGCTTGCCCGGACCGTTGAGAAAATTCTTTTTTTGGTACGCCGTCATATCCCCATACTTGCAATGGAAGCGGTTTTCTGCTATGATATCTTGGTTGTACCGGGGGGACAGGCCCCGGATGAGTACGGCCGCCGGTTCCCCTTCGGGCTCAGTGACGAAGTTGAGGCAGCAGTGCATCCCGTAGATCAGATATACATAGGCCGTCCCCGGCGGGGCATAGAGGGTTTTGGTGCGCTCTGTCTTGCGGTAGTTGTAGGCGTGGCACGCCTTGTCGATGCGGCCGACGTAGGCCTCCGTCTCGGTGACGCGGGCGCACAGGGTGACGCCGCCGTACTGCCGCACCAGGTATTTGCCCACCAGGGCCCGGGCGATTTCCACCGTGTCGCCGTTGAAAAATGTCTGAGGGAGCATGTTCCCGCTCCTTTCCTCTTTTCTTTTAGTATACCATTCCTTACCTTTTTTGAAAACCCGGAGTTGAACTTCTCATGAACGAAAATACGCTGAAAAAACTGGCCAAGCCGATGATTGTGCTGGCCACCCTCATCTGGGGATCCACCTTTTTCATCCTGAAGGATACCCTGGACGACGTGGACCTGATGTTCCTGCTGGCCTTCCGCTTTACCCTGGCGGCGGGGATTCTGGCCCTGGTGTTCTGGAAGCGGTGGAAGGCGATGGACCTGCGCTACCTGTGGCAGGGCGGGGTGCTGGGGGTGCTGCTGGCCGCCGCCTACACGGTGCAGAACTACGGCCTGATGGACACCACCCCGGGGAAGAACGCTTTTTTCACCGCCGTGTACTGCGTCATTGTGCCGTTCCTGTACTGGGCCGTCGATCAGCTCCGCCCCAGCCGCTGGAACGTCCTCGCCGCGCTGCTGTGCGTGGCGGGAATCGGCTTCGTGTCCTGGGACGGGGGACTGTCCATGACGAGGGGTGATTTGCTCACCCTGCTGTCCGGGTTCATCTACGCCTGCCACATCGTGGCGGTTGCCAAGTTCTCCCAGGGCCGGGATATCTTTATCCTCACAGTGCTCCAATTTGCCGCCACCGCTTTGTGCTGCTGGGCGGGGGCCCTTTTCGTCACCCATGGCATTCCGGCGGACGGTCTGCCCCAGCGGGCCTGGTGGGTGCTGCTCTACCTGGCGATTGCCGCCACCTCCATTGCCCTGCTGTTTCAGAACGTGGGGCAGAAGTACACAGACCCCTCCTCCGCCGCCCTGCTGCTCAGCCTGGAGGCCCCCTTCGGCGTGGCCTTCTCGGTGCTGTTCGGTTCGGAGCAGCCCGCGCCGCTGATGTACCTGGGCTTCTTCCTCATCTTCCTGGCGGTGGTGTGCTCCGAGACCCAGTTCAAGTTCCTGCGCCGGGGATAAGGGCCTTCCTTTTTTCTTTGAAAAGACTGCAACGACACTTGCTTTTGCGCAGCAAAAGCTTAGTGGAGTGCGTCCCTGAAAGGGGAAAAAGGAAGCGAAAAAAGAAACTTTCAGACTACTTCTATTTCAGCACAGCCTTTCAATAGAAATAGTCTAAAAGTTCTTTTCGGTTCTTGCCGTCACGCTTCGCCTGTTCGCAACGCGCGGCTTCCCTCCGTCTCAGGCAAAACCCAGTCCCGCTTTGCGGGTCTTGGGCTCTTGCCTTCGCTCCGGTCCATCCGCGCTGCTCACGACGGCTCCGCGCTTCTCTTCTCCAGCCAGGCCAGCACGTCGGCGTAGACCTCGCCCTTATTGATCTCATTGAGCATCTCGTGCCGCCCGCCGGGATAGAGCTTTATGGTCAGGTCGGCGGTGCCGTGGTCCTTGAAAAAGCCGTACACCTTTTTGACCCCCTCGCCGTTGGAACCCACCGGATCGTGGTCGCCGGAGAACAGGTAGATGGGGGTGCGGGGGTCCATCTGGGACAGGGCTTCCCCGCTGGAGATGTACTGCAAGCCCCCCATCATGTCCCGGAACATCCCGGCGGTGGGCTGGAAGGTGCAGAAGGGGTCCTTCAAATAGGCGTCCACCACCGCCTCGTCCCGGCAGATCCAATCGGCGCTGGTGCGGTTGGGCTTGAACTGCTCGTTGTACGCCCCCAGAGACAGCTTATAAACCAGGGCGCTGACGGCCTCCGGGCCCCGGAGCGCGCAGACAGTGGAGGCCACTGCCTTGCCCGCAGACACCAAGGCGGGTTTTTCCTGGCCGGTGCCGGACAGGATGCAGCCGTCCACCGTGCCGGGATAGGCGCACAGGTAGGTCCGGGCCAGGAAGGAGCCCATGGAGTGGCCCAGCAGGAAATAGGGGACGCCGGGGTATTTCTCCCCCATCAGTACCCGCAGCTTCCGCACGTCGGAGGTGACCAGGGTCCAGCCGTTTTTCTTGCCGAAATAGCCGTATTTGCCGTCGTCCACCGTCTTGCCGTGGCCCAGATGGTCCTCCCCACACACCACGAAGCCGTGGTCCGCCAGGTAGCGGGCGAAGTGGTCGTACCGCCCGGCGTACTCCGCCACGCCGTGAATGATCTGTACCACGCCCTTCGGTTTGCCCTCGGGCGTCCACAGGCTGACGTTGCAGTTGTGAACGCCGTCTTTGGAGGGGAAGGAAAATTCCGTAAAATCCGTCATAATTTGTTCACCCTAACTGTGTTGTTTTGTGGTATCATTAGTTTAATATGCTCTGGCCTATTTGTCAATTGACGAAACGCCCCTGGGCGCAAAAAGGAGAACCGCTATGAAAAAATACCTGTCCCGTGTCATCGCCGCCTTTCTGGCGCTGACGTTGCTGGCCACCCCCGCCTCCGCCCTTACGGTGGATCAGGCGCTGGAGCTGCTGGAGGAAAACTACTACTTCGACATCCCGGAGCAGGCCTATGAGGCCGCTACGCTGGAGGAACTGTTGCAGTTCCTGGGCGACCCCTACACCGAATACATGAGCGCGGAGCAGTACGCCGCCTTTGTGGACCTGGTGGAGTCCACCGTGGACATGGTGGGCGTGGGCGTGGTCATCAACTTCACCGACCAGGGGATACTGATCCGGGAGGTGCTGTCCGGCGGCAGCGCCCTGGAGGCGGGGCTTCAGCCCGGCGACCTGATCGTGGCCATTGACGGGACCTCCTGCGTCCCCGCCGGGGAGGAGCAGCGCGACCTCATGCTGGGCGAGGAGGGGACGAAAGTCACCGTCACCGTGCTGCGGGACGGCGAAACCCATGACTATACCCTCACCCGCCGCCCGGTGCACATCCCAAACACCGAGATCACCCTGTTGGAGGGCGGCGTGGGCTATGTGGACTGCAACAGCTTCGGCACCGACACCGGCGAACTCTTTACCCAGGGCCTGAAAGAGTATGACGACCAGGTGGATTACTGGCTGGTGGACCTGCGGGACAACGTGGGCGGCTACGCGGACGCCGCCGCCGACATGCTGGCCGCGCTGAGCGGGCCGGGCCGGTACATCTATTTCGAGTATAAGGACGGACAGGTGGGCTACTATGGCCGCACCACCCAGACCGTCAGCGATAAGCCGGTGCTCCTGCTGGTGAACGATAGCAGCGCCAGCGCCTCCGAGGCCCTGGCCGCCGGCGTCCGGGACCTGGAGCGCGGCATCGTCATCGGCAGCCGCACCTTTGGCAAGGGCGTGGGGCAGAATGTCTTTGACGAGAGCTCCGATCCCACGTACTTTGACGGCGACTGTCTGAAGATCACCACCGGCCGTTTCTACTCCGCCAAGGGGAACACCACCGACAAGATCGGCGTCATCCCCACCCTGCTGGTGGACGACGGCTATACCGAGGCGGTGGCCCTGGCCCTCACCGGCGGCGACCGGAATAACGCGAAGCTGTGCCTGATCCCCGACTCCGTACCCTTTTATGTGGACCCGGACACGCCGGACGACGTGCTGCGGGTACTGCTGGAGGCCATTCCGCCCCAGATGCCGGTGTTCTACAGCGCCGCGCCCGGCGCGGTCTTTAACCAGTACACCCCTGCTGAGATCGCCGAAAAGCTGGGCCTGGAGTTGGAAAGCCGCTGGTTCTCCGACGTGGAGGACAGCCCCTACGCCTTTGCCATCAACGCCATGGGGGCCTACCGGCTGCTCAACGGCACCTCCTCCGGCGTGTTCGGCCCTGAGGGGCAGCTCACCCGCGCCCAGCTTTGCGTCATGCTGGCCCGGGTGCTCAACGTGACCTCCGCCGGCTTCGACCGGTTCAGCGACGTGGACGGCCGCGCCTGGTACGCCGGGGGTGTGAACGCCATGGCGGAGCTGGGCCTGGTCAACGGCGTGGGCGGCGGGAAATTTGACCCGGACAGCCCCGTTACCCAGGAGCAGTTCCTGGCCATCATGGGCCGGACGGCCCGGTATATCAACTTCGCCTTGGACGCCTATGGCCTGCAGGTGGAGGAGCACGCGAACAGTCTGCCTATGGACATGCGGCAGGGCCTGGCCTCCTTCTCCGACTGGGCGAAAAGCGACGTGTCCGTGCTGGCCTGGGGGCTGCAGGACACCATGGACGCCAGGGGGGACATGCTGTACACCGCCCTGAAAAACATCGACCCCTCCGCCCCCATCCTCCGGGAGGAGGCCGCCGCGGGGATGTACGCGGTGCTGAAGGGGCTGGACATCCTTCCCTAAACGCGTTTGACAGCCAAGACCCGCCCGGTCTTGGCTGTCTCACTCTGTGATAGAAAGGAGGCGTGCCCATGGGCACCCTGCTCCATATCTGCTGTGCGCCCTGCTCCGTGGCCTGCGTCAAAATGCTGCGGGAGGAGGGGACGGAGCCCACCGGCTTCTGGTACAACCCCAACATCCACCCCTTCCAGGAGTACAAGGCCCGGCGGGACACCCTGCGGCAATACGCCCGGGATATCGGCTTGGAGCTGCGGGAGGAGGACTTCTACGGCCTGCGTCCCTTTACCGCCGCCGTGGCCCAGGACAGCGACCACCGCTGTGGGTACTGCTACGCCTGCCGGATGGAGCGCACGGCGCAGTATGCCGCCGAAAATGGCTTTGACCGCTTTTCCACCACCCTGCTGGTGTCCCCCTACCAGGACCGGGAGCTGATCTGTGCCACCGGGGCGAGGATGGGGGAGCGGTACGGCGTGGAGTTCGTCCCCTATGATTTCCGCCCCCGCTTCCGGGAGGGACAGGAGGAGGCCCGGGCTCTGGGGCTTTACATGCAGAAATACTGTGGTTGCGTGTACAGTGAGGAGGACCGTTTCTCCAACCGTCGGAAGAAGGAGCTTCACAAGCTCCACAAGGCCCAGGGAAGGGGGGAGCGCCAGTGCTGAGAGAGGGCGGGGTCTATCCCGCGGCTGTCGAGGGCTATGCCAGCGGCGGCGAGGGGGTGGCCCGGATCGAGGGCATGGCGGTATTCGTCAAGGGTGCGCTCCGGGGGGAGCGGGTGGAGGTGTTCATCGAGCACATCGGCCACAGCGCCGCCTGGGGACGGGTGGAGAAGCTGCTGGAGCCCTCCCGGGCCCGGGTGGAGCCGGACTGTCCCTATTACGGGCGCTGCGGCGGGTGCCAGTTCCGCCACATGACCTATGCCGAGGAACTGGAGGCCAAGCGGCAGCGGGTGGAGGACGCCCTGCGGCGCATCGGCGGAGCGGACCTGGCGGTCCCGGTGATCCACGGGGCGGAGGAGACCCGGCGCTACCGGAACAAGGTGCAGTTCCCTGTGGGGAAGGGGGGCATCGGCTACTACCAGGGCCGTACCCACAAGGTGGTGGATGTTGAGGACTGCCTGCTCCAGCCAGGGCTGGACACGGTGTGCCGCGCCGCCGTCAAGGGTTGGATGGGGCGGTTTCATATCCCCGCCTACGACGAGCGGGCGGG
Source organism: uncultured bacterium (assembly GCA_947571605.1). Classification (GTDB taxonomy): domain Bacteria; phylum Bacillota; class Clostridia; order Oscillospirales; family Oscillospiraceae; genus Enterenecus. The sequence continues at coordinate 29,492 of CANOYV010000030.1, forward strand.
GAAGGGGCTGGTCCGGCACCTGTTTCTGCGCACCAACTCCGCGGGAGAGGCGCTGTGCTGCCTGGTGGCCAACGGGAAGTCGCTGCCCCATGAGGACGAGCTGGTGGGCGCCCTGCGCGCCGCCGCGCCCACGGTGGCAGGGGTGGTGCTGTCGGTGAACACCGGGAAAACCAACGTAATTTTGGGCAAGGAATACCGTACCCTGTGGGGCCGGGATTGGCTGGAGGAGGAGCTGTGCGGGCACAGCTTCCGGCTGTCGGCGCCCTCCTTCTTCCAGGTGAACCGGGCGCAGACGGAGGTACTGTACCGCCGGGCGGCGGAGTTTGCGGCCCTTACCGGCACCGAGACGGTGGTGGAGCTGTACTGCGGCATCGGCACCATCAGCCTGACCCTGGCGGAGCAGGCGAAGCAGGTCATCGGGGTGGAGGTGGCGCCCCAGGCGGTGGACGACGCGAAGGAGAACGCCCACCGGAACGGTTTGGCGGACAGGACCCGCTTTGAGTGCGGCGACGCCGCCGAGCTGGCGGCGAAGCTGGAGGCGGAGGGGATTCGCCCCCACGTGGTGGCAGTGGACCCGCCCCGGAAGGGGTTGGCCCCCGAGGTGGTGGACACCATTGCCCGCATGACGCCGGACCGGGTGGTGTACGTCTCCTGTGACCCGGCCACCCTGGCAAGGGACGTAAAGCGGTTCGAGGAGCGGGGTTACCGTCCGGTTAGGGCGGAGGCTGTGGACCTGTTCCCCCGTACCGCCCATGTGGAGACTATTGTGTTGCTACAAAGAGAAAACTCGTAGAAATCCTGCGTTTCCAACACTTTGCCCGCCATGTGGTGTTCGACGCCGAGGGCGACAAACTCCGCAATAAGCGCATTGAGGACTATATCACGGTTTCGGTCGTCATTGATATGGAGTGTGGGAACACAAAAACTGAATAGCGTATGGACAGGCAAACGCCGCAGATTTTGAAAAAGTCTGCGGCGTTTTTTCATGTCCAGACACCGAAA
>CANOYV010000031.1:0-30444 GCA_947571605.1 uncultured bacterium
CCCCCGGCCCGCCCCCCCCCCCCCGGGGCCCCGGCACACCCCCCGGGCGCAGGGGGGCAGTGGAGGCAGCGGGGTGAGGACCTCGCCGCGTCCCTCGGCCAGGGCGGTGCCCCCCAGCACGCAAAACGGCACGTCGGAACCCACCGGCTCCCCGATTTTTGCCAGCTCCAACCGGGACAGCCCCACCCCGGTCAGTTCGTTCATGGCGGTGAGCACGGCGGCGGCGTCGGCGCTGCCCCCCGCCAGCCCCGCGCACACGGGGACGCGCTTTTGGATGGACACGTCCACCTCGCCCCCCAATCCCGTGGCCCGGCGGAAGGCGGCGGCGGCCATCTGGGCCAGGTTTTTGTCCCCGGTGGGCAGGAAGTGGAGGTCGGACACCGCCTGCCCCTCCGACCCCCGGGCGGGGGCGACGGTGAGGGTGTCCGCCAGGGTGACGGCCTGCATCACCATCTGCATCTCGTGGTAGCCGTCCTCCCGCTTGCGGAGGATGTCTAAGGTGAGGTTGATTTTCGCGTTGGCTGAAAGCTCCATAGCCGTCTCCTTATCTGTTGAAAAATTCCTTGATTTCCGCCGCGATGCGTTCATACTCAAAATCGTGGACATAGTGACCGCAGTCTAAGTAAATGATCTGCGCGTCATAGCAGGCCTGGGCAAACCCGGTCTGGATGGTGCGCCAGTCCTCCTTGGAAAACCCGGCGCCGCCGCTGCCGTCGGAGCAGAACATCAGGATGGGCACGTCCGGCGTGCCGTCCTGGGCCACCCGCTCAACGTTTTCTTTGACGCACAAGGCCTCGTTCACCATGTCCCCGGTCATGGTGCGGCGGTAGAATACGGCGCGGTAGAGGTCTTGTTCCTCCTGGGACAGCGCCCCGCTCCGGATGGCGGCGCTGTCCGAAGCGATGGGGAGGAAACGGGTGAGCCCGACGGCGCTTCCAAATTGCAGCAGCCGCAGGAGAGGTTCGCGGATGGCCATCGCCTCATAGGCGGCGGGCACGGACATGTCCAAGCCAATGATGGCGGACACCTCGTCCGGATAACGATGCGCCCAGTACAGCGCCTCCAGCCCGGACATGGAGTGGGGGCACAGGACGTAGGGCGGGGTCAGGCCGGCCTTTTGCAGGGCGGCGCGGGTCTGCTCCAATACGGTATCCAGGTCCCGCGGAAGGCCCGTCACATCGCTGAACCCGTAGCCAAACCGCTCCGGCACCGCGATCCGATAGCTGCCGCTGAGCTGGGAATAGAGGGCCTTGAAGTCCAGGATGGGGGAGCAGGTGCCGCTGCCGGACAGAAATACCAGGGTCTGCGCTCCCTCGCCCTCTGTATAGACGCTCATCTGATGGCCGTCCACCTCTACCACGGTTCCCAGGGGGACAAACAACCCGCTCTCCCGGCTGAGCTGAATCCGGTGGTGGATGAAACAGAGGAGAAGGAGCAGGAGCAGCGCCCCGAACACGATCAGCGCGGTCTTTGCCGCTTTTTTCATACCGCCTTCCTCCTCACCGGGTGGCGGGCTCCAGCAGGGTCAGGGTCTTCGCGCCGCAGTCGATCTCGTATTCCAGCCCCAGGGGGAACAGCCCGATGGGGTAGGCGTGGCCCACGTTCACGTTGTACAGGATGGGCAGATCGGGCAGTCCGGCCTCAAAGCCTACCACCTGCCGGTAGACCTCTTTATACGGTTCCAGCTTGTCCGCAAAGGCGGGCCTGCCCACCACAATGCCGTTGACGGCGTGGAGCACCCCCTGGGCCTGGAGGCCCCGGAGGAGCCAGGTCAGCCAGTCCGGCCCGATATCGTCCTCGCTGGTCTCCAGCAGGAGCAGCTTGCCCCGCCACTCCTCGGGGTCGGGCCACAGGGGCGTGCCGAACAGCATCTCGAATACATCTATGCAGCCTCCCAGCAGGGGGCCGGACGCCTTGCCGTGCCCCTGCAAAATCTCGTAGCCCGTGTTGGGGAACCGGGGGATGGTTCGGTTGATATTGGCCTCGTCCCACCACACCTTATCCGTTTCATAGCTGCAAAAATCGCTGGCCGGGATGGTCCAGCGCTCCTGGGGGTGGAACAGGGTCTTGTCAAAGGCGTCCGCCGTGTACTCGTTGATGGCCCCGTATTCCGCCCAGTTGTTCATAATGGCCCCGCCGTAGTAGGACGCCAGCCCCGCCTTGTGCATCATGAAGTGGTTGGTGGTGGTGTCGGAAAAGCCGGTGAAAATCTTGGGGTTGTTTTTCAGCACGTCGAAGTCGATGTAGGGCAGCAGGCGGATGGTATCGTCCCCGCCGATGGCGTTGAACACCGCGCGGATTTCGGGGTCGCGGAAGGCGTCCATCAGGTCCTGGGCCCGGGCCTCCGGGTGGCGGTACAGGTAGTCCTTGCCCTTCAGGGCGTTGGGCATGGCCACCACACGCAGGCCGTAGTCCCGCTCCAGCCGCTCACGGGCCAGATGGTATTTGTGGATAAACTGCTCCTCCCCCAGCATTCCCCTGGACAGGGAGACGATGGCAACTTTGTCGCCGGGGCGCAGGCGTTGTGGTTTTAACATGGATATCACCTCAAATTTCATTTAACGCGGCAGTTGCCGCACGGGCCATGGCCTTGCGGTCCAGCGGCTCATTCAAAAAATGCTCCAGGGCCAGCACCGCCTGGTTCACCAGCATGGGCAGGCCGTTCAGCGTCCGCAGACCCCGGCGGCGGGCCTGGGCCAGAAGCTGGGTCTCAGCAGGGTGATAGATGGCGTCGAACACCCCTGCCCCGGACGGCAGGGCGTCCAGGAAGGAGAAGTCCTCAAACTGGCTGGGGCAGCCCGCCATCCCCAGGTTGGTGCAGTTCACCAGGAGCTGGGACCGTTCCGCCATGCGGCACAGCGTGCCGATATCAAACCCGGCAGGGGACAGCCGTCCTGGGGGGGCGTGCGCGCAAAGCTCCTCCGCCCGGCTGAGGGTGCGGTTGCACACAAACACCCGCTCCGCCCCTGCCTGGGACAGCGCCAGGGCCACGGCCTTGGCCGCGCCCCCCGCGCCCAGCAGGGCGACGGTGAGGCCGTCTGGGTCCATGTTTGCGTTTTTCAACGCCGCCACGGCCCCGCCTCCGTCGGTATTGAAGCCCACCCATTTGCCATTCCGGAGGCAGACGGTGTTTGCCGCGCCCAGGGCTTTTGCCGCCGGGTCGATCTCATCCAGCAGGGGAATCAGGTCCTCCTTGTGGGGCATGGTGGCGTTGAAGCCGGTGACGCCGTTTTCCCGGGCCCGGCGCAGATAGTCCGGCAGCTCGCCCCGGCGCACTACATGGGCGGTGTATTGAATGTCCAGCCCCAGCGCCCCCAGCATGGCCCCCTGGATCACGGGAGACTTTGAGTGGAGCACCGGGTCGCCGATCACTTGCAGTTTCATGTTCCGCCCTCCAAAAACCAGTTCATGGCCATAAGGTAGCCGTCAAACCCGTGGCCGTAGAGCTGGCCCACGCAGGCGGGGGCGGTGACGGACACTGCCCGGAAGGGCTCCCGCTGGTCGATGTGGCTGATATGCACCTCGTAGGCGGGCACGTCCACCGCCTTCAGCGCGTCCAGGATGGCGTAGCTGTAGTGGGTGTAAGCGCCGGGGTTGATGACGATGGCGTCGTATACGCCGTCGGCGGCGTGAATTTCGTCGATAATGGCCCCCTCGTGGTTGGACTGGAAGCAGCGGGCCGTGGAGCCGTGGGCGGCGGCGTGGTCCTGGATGAGGGTGCACAGGGCCTCATAGGTCTGATCGCCGTAGATGCCCGGCTCCCGCTTGCCCAGCAGGTTCAGGTTGGGGCCGTTGATGATGAGAAACTTCATGGTTTAGACACCTCCTGATAAATGGTGGAAATCAGCCGCTCCGCGGCCTGGGGCCCGTCCCCGCAGGGGATGGCATAGTCCGCCCAGCGGCGGTAGACGGGGGCCCGGTCCTGATACCGCCGGATAAAATCCTCCCGCCCCGCCTGGGCCAGGGGACGGCCGGACACGTCCAGGCCGTCGTAGGTCTCAACCGGGTCCCGGTCCAGCCAGAACACCAGGCCGCTTTCCTTTAGGGCGGCAATGGCCCCGTCCCGCAGGGGCAGGCCGCCGCCGCAGGCCACGACCAGGCCCGACCGCCTGCCCAGCTCCCGGCCCAGCTCCAGCTCCAGCGCGCGAAAGCGCTCCTCGCCGTCTTGGGCGAAAATATCCGGGATGGAGCGGCCCTGGCGCCGCTCAATGAGAACGTCGGTGTCCGCCAGGGGGCGGCCAAGCCGCCGGGCCAGCAGCCCGCCCACAGTGGTCTTGCCGCAGCCCATCATGCCGATTAAAACAATATTTTTTTCCATTATCATCTCTCCAAGTCAGAGAACATGCGGTTGCCGGGCGAAAGTCAAATCAAGTTATGCCTGGATCGTCAGCGGGCTAAAGTTCTTTTTGGTTCCTTTTTCTTTCAAGAAAAAGGAACTAGCCCAGATTGGAGGAGAACCATCCCAGTACCCGGAACTCCCCGGTGGTCTGGGCCAGCTCGTGGAGGGCGTCGTTCACCGCGGGGTCGTCGGGGGCCCCGGCGAACTCCAGGAAGAACATGTACTGCCAGCTCCGCTGGGGCAGGGGGCGGGACTCCAGCTTGACCATGTTCAACCCGTGGATGGCAAACACCGTCAGCACCTCGTGGAGCGACCCCGCCTCGTGGGGCAGGACGAAGAGGGTGCTGACCTTATCCGCGCCGGGGCGCAACTCCAGCCGGGGGGACACCACCACGAACCGGGTGGTGTTCTGAGTGTTGTGGTTGATGCCCTTTGCCAAAATTGTAAGCCCGTACAGCGCCGCTGCCCGTTCCGAGCAGATGGCGGCCTTGGTGATGTCTCCGCTGGAGGCCACCATCTGGGCCGACCCGGCGGTGTCCGCCTGGGGCACCTGCTTCCAGTCCGGGTGGCTGTTGAGATAGCGTTCGCACTGGAACAGCCCCTGCTCGTGGGAATAGACGTGGGTAACGGTGTCCAGGGTGGCGTCGGGCAGGGCCATCAGGCAGTGCTCCACCCGCACGGTGGTCTCCCCCACCATGTAGCACTCGTACTGGGTCAGCAGGTCGTAGATCTGCCGGATGGCCCCGGTGGAGCTGTTTTCGATGGGCAGCACGGCGTAATCCGCCCGGCCCTCCCGCAGGGCCTGGAAGCAGTCCTCGAACTGTTCCAGGCCGTCGGCGTCCACGCCGGCCCCGAAGAAGTTGACGGCTGCCTGTTCGCTGTAGGCCCCCGGCACGCCCTGATATACCACCCGGGGGGCGGCCACGGGCCGGCGCTGGGCGGACTGGGCGTCCAGCCAGCGGCGGACGCCGGGGTTGTCCGCCCCCTGGCCCATCAAATCCCGCTGCTGCCGCCGGGACAGGGCCATGATGGTCTGGTACAGGGTGATGACGGCGGGGCGCAGCTCGTCCCCGGCCAGCTCGCCCTTATTTTGCAGCACCTGGCGTTCCCGCTCCTGGTCCAGCACGGGAATGCCCTGGGTGCATTTGTATTCGCCCACTTTTTGGGTCACGTCCATGCGCTGCCGGAACAGCTCCACCATCCGGCGGTCGATGGCATCGATGTCCCGGCGCAGATTTTGAAGCTCGTCCATCAGCGGTATCTCTCCTTCAGCTCGGCGTAGTGCTCCGCGTTGTGGCGCAGTGCGGCGATCTCTGCCTCGGTGAGGGGGCGGACCACTTTGGCCGGATTGCCCAATATCAGGGAGCCGTCAGGGGCGTCCATTTTGCCCGTGACCACCGATCCCCCGCCCACCATGCAGTTTTTTCCGATTTTCGCAAAGTCCAGCAGGGTGGCTCCCATGCCCACGATGGTGTTGTCCCCCACCACGGCCCCGTGGACGATGGCCCCATGGCCCACGGAGACATAATTGCCCAGCACGGTGGCGTGCTTTTCCGAGTGGAGGACACAGCAGTCCTGGACGTTGCAGCCCTTGCCCAGGACGATGGGTTTGCCGTCGCCCCGGAGGACGGCGTTGAACCATACCGAGCAGCCCTGGCTCAGGGTGACGTCGCCCACCACGGCCGCGCCGGGGAGGATGACGGCGTCGTCATCTGTTTGACGTAACGTTTTTAAATCCATAATCAATTCCTCACAGTATTCAAATTCCCATCAGTTCACACGCGGCGAGCGCTGCCGCCGCCTCGATAACGGGCACCGCCCGGTGGACCACGCAGGGGTCGTGACGGCCCTGAAGCTCCAGCACGGCGTTTTCATTTTTTGCCATGTCCACGGTGAACTGCGTCCGGGCGATGGAGGGGGTGGGCCGCATGGTCACCTCGAAGGTGAGGGGCATGCCGTTGGTGATGCCACCGTTGATTCCCCCGGCGCAGTTCTGCTCGGCCTTGACGGAGCCGTCGTCGTCCACATACAGCGGGTCGTTGGCCTCGGAGCCCCGCATGAGGGCGAAAGCCACCCCGGCCCCAAAGGCCACCGCCTTCACCGCCGGGACGGCGAACAGGTACTGGGAGAAGATGCCCTCGGCGTTTTGGCCGAAGCCGGGGGCCCCCAGCCCGGGAGGCAGGCCGAACACCCCGCACTCGATGGAGCCGCCCACGGAGTCCTGGTCGTTTTTTGCCTCTAAAATCGCGGCCTGCATTTCCTCCCCGGCCCGGTCGTTGAGGACGGGGAACTCTTTTTCCGAGGCCGCTTTCAGACTGTCCCAGTCCTCCAAGGAGTCGTCGTTGACGCCGTAGATGGTTGCGATGTGGGCCCCCACCCGCACGCCCTTCCGGGCCAGAATCTGCTTGGCGACCCCGCCCGCGAACACCAGGGGTGCGGTGAGCCGCCCGGAGAAGTGCCCGCCGCCCCGGTAGTCGTTGAACCCATCGTAGCGCACATGGGCGGCGTAGTCGGCGTGGCCGGGACGGGCCAGGTCCTTGGTCCGGGAGTAGTCTTTCGAGCGGGTGTCCGTGTTCTCAATGACGGCGCACAGGGGCGCCCCGGTGGTTTTGCCTTCAAACACGCCGGAGAGGATGCGGGGCTCGTCGGCCTCCCTCCGGGCGGTGGACAGGACGCTCTTGCCCGGAGCGCGGCGGGCCAGGTCGAAGCGGACGGCGTCCAGGTCCAGCTCCAGCCCGGCGGGGATGCCCTCCAGCACTATGCCGATGGCGGGGCCGTGGGATTCACCGAATATGGAATATTTCATGGTGTTATAACTCCTCGTATATGGTTAGAGGGTGATCCAATACCGTTCCAGGTCGATGTCCTCGCCGGGCTCGTGGACGGTGTTCTCGTACACGCCGCCGTTGGCTATAATGGTGCGGCGGCTGCCGGGGTTGTCCGGCTCGCAGGAGATGAGCACCCTATCAAGGCCGATCTCTTGACAGAAGGGCAGGGCCAGCCGGAGCATCTCCTTGGCGTAACCTTTCCGGCGCTCGGACGGGCGGGTGGAGTAGCCGATGTGTCCAGCGTACTTCTCCAGATACTCATTGAAATAGTGCCGGATCTGGATCATGGCCACCACTTTGCCGTCCGATTTCCGGATAGCAAGGAACTGTGTGGCCTGCACCTTCCCCTCCGGAACGGTGGCGGGGTCCATATACGCGCGGACGTGCGCCAGCCACTGCTCCTTGCTTTCGCTGGGCCGCAGGGGGCCGCAGCCGTCCATGGAGCTGCCCGCGTCAATACACTCCTGGCGGTAGGCCCACACCTGATCCAAGTATTCCTCCGTGGGGAGAACTAATTTGATGGTATCCATTATCTTCACTCGCTTTTCTGGATTTTTCCGCCCAGCCGCTCATATACCTCCCAGAAATCGGGGTAGGACTTGGCCACGCACTGAGCGCCTGTAATGGTAATAGGCTTTACGCATCGGGTGGCGGCGATGGCGGCCATCATGGCGATGCGGTGGTCGTTGAAGCTGTCCACCGTCACCCCGCCATGCAGCGCTTCCTTTCCCCGGATGGTGAGGGAATCCGGCCCCTCGGCCACGTCCGCGCCCAGGGCGCTGAGCGCCGCCGTGACGGAGGCCAGCCGGTCGCTTTCCTTGATGCGCAGGCGGGCGGCGTTGACCAGACGGGTGATCTCTCCTGCCCGCAGCGCGGCCATAGCCGCCAGCGGCGGCACCAGGTCGGGACAGCCCGACACGTCCAGCTTTATGCCTGGCTTCGGGTCCAGGGACTGGCCCAGTTGCCGGGCAAAGCCGTCGATGGCCCGGTCCCCCTGGGCGGAACGGGTATCTAAGCCGGTAATTTCCACCGGATTCCCTAAAAATTCAGCCGCATACCAGAATCCTGCCTGGGACCAGTCGGCCTCAATGACCATATCGTGGGGGCGGTAAGCCTGTCCGCCGGGGATAGAAAAGCCGTTTTCTTTCTCCTCTACGGTAATACCGAATTTGCTCAGTACGTTCAGCGTCATGTTTACATACTCCCGGCTCTCTAAATCGGAGGTAAGGACAATTTCAGAATCCCCATCCAGCAGGGGCAGGGCGTACAGCAGCCCGGTGACGAACTGGGAGGACACGTCGCCGGGGAGCCGGTAGGTTCCCGGCGTAAGCATTCCGCTGACGGTGAGCATGCCGTCCTGCTGCTCGTAAAAGATGCCCTTTTCATCGAATAGGTCGAAATAGGGCTTCTGGGGCCGTTCCATTAGCCGCCCCCGGCCCGAAAAAATGCCGCCGCCCCGCACCGCCAGAGCCACAGGAATGAGGAACCGCAGCGTAGAACCGCTTTCCCCGCAGTCCAGCCTTGGATAAGCCATGCGCCGCAGGGGAGACATGGGGTTTGCCCCCATACCCTGGACGGTGACGGCGGACCCGTCCAGGACAAAGTGTGCGCCCAGGTTTTCCAGGCAGTTTATGGTTGCCTCAATGTCCTGGGAGAAGGCCACGTTGGAGATGACGCTCTCCCCCTCCGCCAGGGCGGCGGCGATGAGGGCCCGGTGGGCCTGGGACTTGGAGGGCGGCGGGGCGACCTGCCCCTTCAGCTTGGACGGCGTGATCGTGATGTCCATGAAACTACCTCCCGGAACATACAGGTCAGGGAACCTGATTGAAAGAATTGAGCAGACGCATCAGCCGCGCCTTGGGCATTTTATGGGGGACGGCATGGCCCATTTGGTCCAGCAGGATGAGGGTGATGTCTGAGCCCGCCCCCTTTTTATCCAAGCCGATGGCGGCGGCGTACTCCTCGGCGGTGCAGTGAATCAGCGTGGGCAGTCCCAGGCTTGCCAAGGCATCTTCCAGCCGGCCGGGCAGCTCCGGCGGGGTGGTCCCCAGCGATACGCCCAGCTTGGCCGCGGCGCACATACCCGCCGCCACCGCCTCGCCGTGGCTCCACTCCACGTAGTGCCCCGCCAGCTCGTAGGCGTGGCCCAGGGTGTGGCCGAAGTTCAAAATCATCCGTAGGCCGGTGTCCAGCTCGTCCTCTATGACCACTTTACGTTTAATATCGCACGAAGTATACAGAATGTGTTCGATGTCCGCCATCAGTGATTCCCGGGAGGGGCGGGCGGTGAGGAAATCGAAGAACTCGGCGTCCCAGATGCAGCCGTATTTGATTACCTCCGCCATGCCGTCCATGAACCGGGGCAGGTTCAGGGTGTTCAGTACATCCGGGTCCATGAGCACCAACTTGGGCTGGTAGAAGGCCCCGGCCAGATTTTTCCCTGCTTTCAGGTCCACGGCCACCTTGCCGCCCACGGAGGAGTCCACTTGGGCCAGCAGGGTGGTAGGGATCTGGACGAGGGCAACCCCCCGCAGCACGGTGGCGGCGGCAAAGCCCGCCAGGTCCCCCACCACGCCGCCGCCCAGGGCGACCACGCCGTCGGTGCGGGTGAGGCCGAAGTTCATGAAGCCCTCCCAGAGCCGTGCCAACTGGGAAGGATTTTTGCTCTCCTCCCCGGCGGGGATGGGGAAGAGCTCCGCCTCAAACCCGGCGGCGGTTAAGCTGTCCAGCACATGCTTGCCGTAAAGGGGTTCCACGTTACTGTCGGTGACCACGGCCAGCTTGGCGGCCTTCGGCAGGACCGCCCGGACGTGCTGCCCGGTCTGGGAGAGCAGACCGCGTTCAATCAAAATGTCATACTCACGGCCCGGCAGGGCCACAGTGAGAGTTTTCATATTACACCAGCTTCTTTCCCATCAGCTCGATCAGCGGGTTCAATTTGCCCATCAGATGCCGGAACTTCTCCGGCGTCAGGGACTGGGCCCCATCACACTTGGCATGAGGGGGGTCGTTGTGGACCTCCACCATCAGGCCGTCCGCCCCCACGGCCACGGCGGCCATGGCCAGCGGCTCCACCATCCAGTACATGCCCGCGGCATGGGAGGGGTCCACCACGATGGGCAGGTGGCTCATCTTTCGGATGGCCGGGATGGCGGACAGGTCCAGGGTGTTGCGGGTGTAGGTCTCGAAGGTACGCACGCCCCGCTCGCATAGAATTACGTTCTCATTGCCCGCGGCCATGATATACTCCGCCGACATGATCCACTCCTCATAGGTGTTGGACAGCCCCCGCTTGAGCAGCACCGGCTTGGACAGCTTACCCACCTCTTTCAAAAGGTCGAAGTTCTGCATATTCCGGGCGCCCACCTGCACCAGGTCCACCTTCTCCTCGAACAGCTCGCAATACCGGGGGGCCATGATCTCGGACACGATGGGCAGGCCGGTGGCGGCCTTGGCCTCCAACAGCAGCTCCAGCCCGTCGGTGCCCATGCCCTGGAAGGAGTAGGGGGAGGTACGGGGCTTGAACGCCCCGCCCCGCAACAGGGCGGCCCCGGCGTCTTTCACGTCCCGGGCCACGCCGATGATCTGCTCCTCGCTCTCCACCGAGCAGGGTCCGGCGATGACGGTGAACCTGTCCCCGCCGCCGATGGGGACCCCGGACACGTCCACCACAGTGTCCTCGGGGTGGAACTTGCGGTTGGCCTTCTTGTAAGGCTCCTGTACCCGCATGACCCGGTCCACGTCGTCGTTCCAGGACAGCTTGTCCAGGTCGATATGGGCAGTGTCGCCCACCAGCCCCAGGATGGAGCAGCCCACGCCGTTGGTAATACCCACGGTGACGCCGTGGTCGTGTTCCAACTGGGACACAAGAGCCTGAATCTTTTCCTGGCTGACACCGGGTTTCATGACAATAACCATAATAAAAGCTCCCTTTTCTTTGAAAAATAAAGAAGCCCACAGACCGCGCGCGGTCCATGAGCTTCCCGATGATGCACAAACTCAGGCGGGGCCTGCCGCCCCTCACTCACGCGCCGCGCTGGAACACGCCAAAATAGCCGGACACGTTAAATCGGGTCCAGCCATAGGTAAAGGTGAAGCTGTTGGCGTGGGGGAGAGACATGAGGGGATACCTCGCTGATTTGGATTTTGGGGCCCCTTTCACAGGCGCACAGCGCCATTGTGATAGGAACTTGAGCTATTATATACTTTAATCAAGTGAAATGCAAGAACTTTTTTGCCGCGTCCCCTGGGGGCCGGTCACCGCGCTGCTCTTTTCCCTTGACAGGCCGGGGGCTGCGGGGATAGAATGAGAAGAAACTTCAAGGATTCAAGGAGGCCGTCGTTTATGAGCCATACCGTGGAACTGCTGAGCGTGGGCACCGAGCTGCTGCTGGGCAATATCGTCAATTCCGACGCCCAGGCGCTGAGCCGGGAGCTGTCGGGATTGGGGCTGAACGTGCTGTACCACTCCGTGGTGGGGGACAATCCGGGCCGGCTGAAGGCCGCTGTGGAGCTGGCCCGGAGCCGGGCGGACGTGCTCATCACCACCGGCGGTCTGGGTCCCACCTGCGACGATCTGACCAAGCAGACCCTGGCGGAGTGCTTTGGCAAGCATCTGATTTACCACCCCGAGTGCGCCGAGGGCATCAAGCGCTTCTTTGCCCGGATGGGCAAGGAGATGACGGAGAACAACCTTCAGCAGGCGTATCTCCCCGAGGGCTGCGACGTGCTGGACAACGCCTGGGGCACCGCCCCCGGCTGCGCCTTTGAGGCGGACGGGACCTGCGTGGTTATGCTCCCCGGACCGCCAAGCGAGTGCCTGCCCATGTTCCGGGAGCGGGCCGCGTCTTGGCTGGCCCGCTTGAGCGAGGGGGTCATCCGCTCCCGCACGCTGCGCATATTCGGCATGGGGGAGTCGGCGGTGGAGGACAGGCTCCGGGACCGGATGAACGAGTTGACCAATCCAACCCTGGCCCCCTACGCCAAGGAGGGCGAGGTGGAGCTGCGCATCACCGCCAAGGCGGAAACGGAAGCGGAGGCGGACGGGCTCATCGCCCCCATCGAGGCGGAGGTACGCGGCCTGTTTGGCGACCTGGTTTACGGCGCGGATGTGTCCGGCCTGGAGCAGGTGGTGCTGGACGGGGCCCGGGCGCGGGGCCTGACCCTGGGCACGGCGGAGAGCTGCACCGGCGGCCTGATTGCCAAGCGGATCACCGACGTGCCGGGGGCGGCGTCGGTGTTCAAAGGCGGCGTGGTCAGCTACCACTGCGAGGTAAAGGCAGGGGCGCTGGGGGTGTCCCAGGCCCTGCTGGACGAGAAGAGCGCGGTGTGCGCGGAAGTGGCCGGGGAGATGGCCCGGGGGGCCCGGAAGATTCTGGGCTGCGACCTGGCGGTGGCCGTCACCGGGGTGGCGGGCCCGGATCCCGACGAGCGGGGCAACCCGGTGGGGCTGGTGTATACCGCCCTGGCGGCTCCCGACGGCCTGTGGGTGAAGCGGCTGAACCTGTCCGGCCCCCGGGCGCGACGGGACCGCATCCGGAACCTGGCGGCCAACCACGCCCTGGACATGGCCCGGCGGTGGCTGGCCGGGCTGGCGCCGGATAGTGAACGGGCAAAGGAGGCGGAGGGGTGAGGCGTTGGAAACAGGTTCTTTTACCGGTGCTCTGCGCGGCGCTGCTGCTGGGACTGCTGGTCCCGGCCGCCGGCGCGGTGGGCAATGTGAACCTGATGGCGGTGAACGAGCGCGTGCTGATGGACCTCACCGTGGAGAACATGCCCCGCACCGTGAACGGGGTGCTATACGTGCCCTACACCATGCTGTCCAACCAGGTGAACGGCTTCAGCCTGGGGGTGAGCGCCCTGTACAGCAACACCCGGCGCACGGTGCTGGTCACCGACGGCGGGCAAAAGGGCGTCATTTTCGACACCCAGGCCAACACCGCTGTGGATTTGGAGGGCAATTCCGCGCCGGTCCGGGCCATGGTGCGCAATTCCACGGTATTTTTGCCCATCGACTGGCTTTGCGAGTATTTCGGCACCATCAACTGTACCCGGACACAGACCCCTTACGGGACGCTGATCCGGGTGACCAGCGCCTCCGCTATTCTCAGCGACCAGGATTTTGCCGACGCGGCCGCCAACAACCTGGCCAGCGCCCGGAACCGTTATCTGGAGTCCGGCGGCCTGGGGGAGGGCGTGGACGCCGTCCCCTCCGGCGAAGTGGAGCCCTCCGAGCCGCTCAGCGGGGCGGAGCTGTACCTGGCCTTCCGCTGGGGCGAAGAGGCCGGGGAGTGCGCCCGGCTGGTGGAGGGCGGAGAACAGCGGGCGCTGTTCCTCTTCGCTCTGGAGGAGATTGCCGGGCAGGATGATTTGGTCCGCCGCCTGGTGGGGGCGGGCCATACACTGGGGCTGGTTTTGGACGGAGAAACTGTGGAGGATTGCCTGGCGCAAGGGGCGGCGGGGCGCAGGTTGCTGGCCGTGGCCGCCCGGTACAACGCCCTGGTGGTCAGCGCCCCCAACTTGGACGAGGCGGGGCGGCGGGCCTTGGCCGGGGAGGGGTATGTGGTGTGGACTGCCACAACGCTGGGGGAAGATTTCTCCACCGGCTCCGCCATGGTGCGGGGGCTGGACTCTCATCGGGTCAATTTTGTGGAGATTGCGTGCGGCTCCGGCGGCGCGGCGTTTCTGCGCGATGCGTTGGGCGCCATGGAGGAGGGGAACTGCCAGGTTTACCAGGGCACCGCCCCGGCGCTCGCTTGAAGGCCGTCGGGCCTTCGGCGACCTGCTTTCTGCTTGTGCAGAAAGTAGGCAAAGACACACTTTGGGGGGAGCCCGCCGGTTCGCTTCAGGCCGCCGCGGCGGCCCTCGCTCTCAGGCGTCTTCCCCCTAAGAACCCCCTTTTTACGGGGGCGCACGAATGGATAATTGATGGTAAACTACCGGCGCGTGCGGCTTTCGGACGCGCCGGCGCCCTTTTTCGCTCAGCCGCTCCCGTGTCTGAATCCTGCCCCGGGGCAGGGTCCACCACCCGCGCCTGGGCGGTCAAGGTGTTCCCCCCGGTGCGGTTTGTGCGCTTCCCTATCTCGGTTCGTCTGTCCGGCCCAGCAGGTAGTCGGTAGTCACGTCAAAAAGGTCCGCCAGGGCAACCAAAGTCTCAAAATCAGGGCGGCGTTGTCCCCCCTCATATTGTTGATAGGAATGTGCGGCCATTTGTATATGCGCCGCCACTTCTTTTTGCTTCAAACCTTTCTGCTTTCGCGCTTCTTTTAACCGTAATGCAATCGGAACCATAAAAACACCTCAAACCTATTGACAGGCTCAATCTGAGGGTATATAATATACTCGAATTGAGCCGCTTTTATTTGTGAAAGGAGTGGAGCGTAATGACTGATTTAATGGAAGTTCTCTATTCCTATGCCCAAGATTATATGCTACGGGGGATATTGGACCGGGAGCCTGAGTACGCGAATATGTGTCGCTGTGCGGACCGCCAGGAGCGGGTTCTGCGGGAACTGGTGGCCGAAGAAAACAAGGAGTCTCTGGAGGGGTTGCTGGAGGAGCGGAGGATGATGTCGTTTTACGAGGGACAGGCCATGTTCCGCGCCGGGTTTCAGGTGGCGGTGGAGCTGCTGCGGTAAAAATTATCTCCCACCCAGGCGCAAATTGTGGACGCGGCGGGTCAAAGATCGAGCATCACCCGCTCGATATTCCGGACGGCCTCGTCCACGAGGCCGTCAATATCGAGGACCTTCTCGGCTTCCTCCAGTTCTTCGAGCTTGGGTTTGGTTCTGGGATGCTTAGGCGTGAACACCGTGCAGCAATCCTCGTAAGGCAGGATAGAGGTTTCAAAGGTGCCGATCTTCCGGGACACCCGGACGATCTCCTCCTTATCCATTCCAATCACAGGCCGCAGGACGGGCACCGTACACACCGCGTCGGTACACGCCAGCGCGTCCAAGGTCTGGCTGGCCACCTGGCCCACCGACTCGCCGGTGACCAGGACCTGGATACCGTTTTTCTCCGCTACCTGGCAGGCAATGCGCATCATGAACCGCCGCATGAGGATGGTGAACAGCTCTTCCGGGCAGGACCGGCGCAGCTCCTCCTGGATTTTCGTGAACGGCACCACATGGACGCACTGCTTGCCCGTGTAAGGCACCAGCAGACGGGCAAGGTCCAGCACCTTCTCCTTGGCCTCCGGGGAGGTATAGGGGTAAGAGTAATAGTGGATCATGTCCACGATGACCCCCCGCTTGGCGATCATCCAAGAGGCCACGGGGGAGTCGATCCCCCCGGACAGCAGGGACAGCGCCCGTCCCCCCATACCCACGGGCAGGCCGCCCGCCCCCGGCTCCGGGTCGGCATGGATGTAGGCGTCGAAGTCCCGGACCTCCACGTGGACCGTCAGCTCCGGGTGGTGCATGTCCGCCGTCAGGTGGGGATAGCGGTCATGGAGCTCGCCCCCCACGTACTGGGACAACTGGATGGAGGTCATGGGGAAGGCCTTGTCCGCCCGCTTGGACTCCACCTTGAACGATTTCACCGCGCTGAGCTTGTCCCCCAGGTATTCCACGGCGCACGCCACGATGGCGTCCTTGTCCTTGGAACAGGCCCGCGCCCGGCACACGCCCACCGCGCCGAACACCTTGCCCATGGCCTCCCACGCGCCCTCGAAGTCGGCGGCGGCGTCCAGCGGCTCCACGTAGGTGGTGGACTGGCGGGTGTATACTTTGAAGGAACCGTATTTTTTCAGCCGCCGTTTGACGTTGCCCATCATCTTTTCCTCAAAGCCCCGGCGGTTCAGGCCCTTGAGCACCATTTCTCCCTGCTTGAGCAGGATGATCTCTTGCATAATATCCCTTGCTTTCTTTTGTTGTCCCCCTATTTTACAGGGGAGGGAAGAGTCTGTCAAGGGTGGCGGCGCGGGAAATCGCCCTTGCCCAATCCGCCGAATTGTGCTAAACTCTGGTAAGTGAACGCAACGAGAAACGAGAGGGGGAACGGGGCCGTACCGGATGGGATGCGGCCCCAACATCATATGTCCAAGATCGGATTTGACAACCGGCGCTATGTGGAGACTCAGTCCGCCCGCATCCGGGAGCGCATCGCCCGGTTCGGGGGGAAGCTGTACCTGGAATTCGGCGGCAAGCTGTTCGACGACTACCATGCCGCCCGGGTGCTGCCCGGTTTCGCCCCGGACAGCAAGATCCGGATGCTGCTGGAGCTGCGTGACAGCGTGGAGATCGTGGTGGTCATCAACGCTGCCGACATCGAGCAGAACAAGGTCCGGGGGGACCTGGGCATCACCTACGGCGAGGATGTGCTGCGGCTCATCGACACCTTCCGGGGGGAGGGGCTGTACGTGGGCAGCGTGGCCGTCACCCGGTACGCCGCCCAGCCCGCGGCGGACGCGTTCAAGCGCCGCCTGGAGGGCCTGGGGGTAAAGGTGTACCTCCACTACCCCATTCCCGGCTACCCCCACGACGTGGCGAGGATCGTGTCCGAGGAGGGCTTTGGCCGCAACGATTACATCGAGACCACCCGGCCCCTGGTGGTGGTCACCGCTCCCGGCCCCGGCTCCGGGAAGATGGCCACCTGCCTGTCCCAGCTCTACCACCACCACATCCGGGGCGAGCGGGCGGGCTACGCCAAGTTCGAGACCTTCCCCACCTGGAATCTGCCCTTAAAGCACCCGGTGAACCTGGCCTACGAGGCGGCCACCGCCAACCTGAACGACGTGAACATGATCGACCCCTTCCATCTCCAGGCCTACGGGGAGACCACCGTGAACTACAACCGGGACGTGGAGGTGTTCCCGGTGCTCCAGGCTATCTTTGAACGGATCATGGGGGAGAGCCCCTACAAGTCGCCCACCGACATGGGGGTCAATATGGTGGGCAACTGCATTTCGGACGACGAGGTGGTATGCGCCGCCGCCAAGCGGGAGATCGTCCGGCGGTACTACGCCGCCCTGTGCGACCGCCGCCGGGGCCAGGGCAGCGACGAGATTGTCTACAAGCTGGAGCTGTTGATGAAGCAGGCCCAGGCGGGGCCGGAGCTGCGGCCCGTCATCGCCGCCTCCGAGGAGAAGGCGGAGGAGACGGGGGAGCCAGCCGCCGCCATCCAGCTCCCCGACGGCACGGTGGTGGCGGGCAAGACCTCCGACCTGATGGGCGCGGCCGCCGCCGCCCTGCTGGACGCGCTGAAAATGCTGGCGGGCATTGAGGACAAGGTTCATCTCATCTCCCGGGAGGCCATCGAGCCCATCCAGGCGCTGAAGATCGGCCACTTGGGCAGCCGTAACCCGAGGCTGCACAGCGACGAGGTGCTCATCGCCCTGGCTATCTCCACCGCCACGGTGCCCTTGGCAGCCCGCGCCCTGGACAGCCTGGACAAGCTGCGGGACTGCGAGGCCCACTCCTCCGTCATCCTCACTGCCGCTGACAGCGGGACCTATGCCAAGCTGGGCCTGCGCCTGACCTGCACCCCCCGGTACCAGGGCAGCCAGCTCTATCACAAATAAAGTCCCTGTTCAAGCCCAGTGTTGCCGGATAACGCTCCGCCGGTTCTTTCGAAATGAGTTGAACAAGGTATGCGCCCATGATACAATTGAATGAAGGTCCGGAATCTGAAAGGATATCTGTAAATAAGCGGCGCTGACAACACGAATTTTGAAAAGGGAGCAAAGGATTGCTATTTGCTCCAATTCAGTATATAATGATAAAATCAATTTTCCGTAGTCACTTGAGGAGGAAACCCGCTATGAAAGACCTGCTACAGCTTCTGGAAGACGACTCCACCCTGACCCACGCCCAACTGGCCGCCATGACCGGCATGTCCGAGGCAGAGGTGTCGGCAACGGTGACACAATATGAGAAGGACCGCATCATCCTGGGCTATAAAACCATCGTGGACTGGGACCGCACCCAGCAGGAGTCCGTCACCGCCCTGATTGAGGTGAGCGTCACCCCCCAGCGGGGCGAGGGCTTTGACCGCGTGGCCCAGCGCATCTACCAGTACGAGGAAGTGGAATCCCTCTACCTCATGTCCGGCGGGGCCTATGACATGACGGTCACCATCTCCGGCCGCACCCTGAAAGAGGTGGCCCAGTTCGTGGGCGAAAAACTGGCCCCCATTGAGGGGGTCACCGGCACCGCCACCCACTTCATTTTGAAAAAATATAAAGAAAAACACCTGATCTTCCCTGTACAGGAGGTCCAGGAGGAAAGGTTCGTGTTTGAATAATGGACTACGACAAACTGATGTGCGGTCGGGTGCGGGACATCCAGCCCTCCGGCATCCGAAAATATTTTGACCTGCTCCAGGGCCTGGAGGGGGGCATCTCCCTGGGCATCGGGGAGCCCGACTTCCCCACCCCCTGGCACATCCGGGACGCGGGCATCTACTCCCTGGAAAAGGGCTTCACCAAGTACACCCCCAACGCGGGCCTCAGCGACCTGCGCGCCGCCATCTCCCGGTATTTAAAGCGCCGGTTCGATTTGGAGTATGCCCCCGTGGGCCAGACTCTGGTCACCGTGGGCGGCAGCGAGGGGTTGGATTTGACCTTCCGCTGCCTGCTGGAGCCGGGGGACGAGGTCATTATCCCCGCCCCTTCCTTCGTGTGCTACGGGCCGCTGGTGTCCATGATGCACGGCGTGCCCGTGATGGTGGAGACCAAGGCCGAGAACGATTTCCGCCTGACGCCGGAGGAGCTGCGCACCGCCATCACCTCCCGGACCAAGGCGCTGGTGCTCCCCTTCCCCAACAATCCCACCGGCGGCATCATGGGCCGGGAGGATCTGGAGGCGCTGGCGGACGTACTCCGGGGCACCGGCATCATGGTGGTGTCCGACGAAATCTACGCCGAGCTGACCTATAGCCGGCGCCACGTGTCCATGGCCAACCTCCCGGACATGTACGAGCGCACCATCGTGGTCAACGGCTTCTCCAAGGCGTATTCCATGACGGGCTGGCGGCTGGGCTACGTGTGCGGCCCCAAGCCGTTGATTGCCGCCATGACCAAGCTCCACCAGTACGCCATCATGTCCGCCCCCACCACCAGCCAGTACGCCGCCATCGAGGCGCTGGACCACGGCGACGGCGACATCGAGGCCATGCGGGACGAGTACGACGGCCGCCGCCGGTTTCTGGTGGACGGCTTCCGCAAGCTGGGTCTGAGCTGCTTTGAGCCGCTGGGCGCGTTTTACACCTTCCCCTGCATCAAGTCCACGGGGCTGTCCAGCGAGGAATTTTGCGACCGCTTCCTGGCGGAGCAGCGGGTGGCGGTCATCCCCGGCACCGCCTTCGGCCCCGGCGGCGAGGGGTACGTCCGGGCCTGCTACGCCGCGTCCATGCACGATCTGGACGAGGCGCTGAAACGGCTGGAGAAATTTTTGAGCAGTCTGCGCTGAGAAAGGAAGCTTTGCATTATGAATATCGTCTGTTTGGATATGGAGGGCGTGCTGGTTCCTGAGATCTGGATCGCCTTTTCCGAGGCTAGCGGCATCCCCGAGCTGCGCCGCACCACCCGGGACGAGCCGGATTACGACAAGCTCATGACCTGGCGGTTGGGGATTTTGAAAGAGCGCGGACTGGGCCTGAAGGAAATCCAGGCCACCATCGCCAAGATCGACCCGCTCCCCGGGGCAAAGGAGTTTCTGGACGAGCTGCGCTCCCTCACCCAGGTGGTGATTTTGAGCGACACCTTCGAGCAGTTTGCCAAGCCCCTCATGGCCAAGCTGGGCTGGCCCTCCCTGTTCTGCAACACGCTGGAGGTGGCGGAAAACGGCGAGATCACCGGGTACAAGATGCGCTGTGAGAAATCCAAGCTGACCACGGTAAAAGCCCTCCAGTCCTGCGGCTTCGACACCATCGCCGCCGGGGACAGCTTCAACGACCTGGCCATGATCCAGGCCAGCAAGGCGGGCTTCCTGTTCAAGTCCACCGAGGCCATCAAGGCCGACTACCCCGATATCCCCGCCTACGACGAGTTCGGCGACCTGCTCCGCGCCATCAAGGCCGCGCTGTAACGGAAAGAAGGCCGCACCATGCTTGACCGCGTCAAAAGCTCCTTGCTGTTCGCTCTCCTGACCACCATTGGAGCCATATTGGCGCGCCTCGTCAAGGGGGTTTACCAAGGAGCGGACCTGAGCCAATTTCTCGGACTTGAGTTTGTTTTCGCCTTTGTTTTCCACCTCCTGCTCACCCTGTTCCTCGAAACGCGCAAAACAAAAAAGCAGTAACGCACATCTTCCATTGAAAAGAGGTTTTCGCCATGAAAGCTGATTTCACCAACCTCCCCTTCCGTCCCGCCGACATCCTGCTGCCTCAGGACTGTGACTACGACAAGTGGTCGGTGGTGGCCTGCGACCAGTACACCTCCCAGCCCGAGTACTGGCAGCGGGTGGAGGAGCGGGTGGGCCGCGCCCCCTCCGCCCTGAGGCTGATCCTGCCCGAGAGCAGCCTGGACGGCCCCCAGGTGGAGATCGACATCATGGACATCAACGCCACCATGTCCCGGTATGTCCGGGAGGGCCGATTTAAACCCCTGCCCGGTGCCATGATCTACGTGGAGCGCACCCTGCACAACGGCCGCGTCCGCCGGGGACTGGTGGGCATGGCGGATTTGACCGCCTACGACTACGAGCCGGGGTCGGACGCGCTGATCCGGGCCACGGAGGGCGTGGTCATGTCCCGCATCCCGCCCCGGGTGGCGGTGCGCAAAAACGCCCCCATTGAGCTGCCCCACGCCATGCTCCTCGCCGACGACCCGGACCACACGGTCATCGAACCCCTGGCCGCCCAGACCGGCGCCATGGAGCTGCTCTACGACTTCGATCTGATGGAGCAGGGCGGGCATGTAAAGGGCTGGCTGCTGACCCAGGCCCAGCTCATGCAAGTATCCCAGGCCCTGTCCGCCCTGGCGGACCCCGCCGCCTTCAACGCCAAATATGCCACCGAAAACGAGCCCGTCATGCTCTTCGCCGTGGGCGACGGAAACCACTCCCTGGCTACCGCCAAGGAGTGCTACGAGCGGCAGAAGCGGCTCATGCCACCGGAGAAATGGGACGCCCTGCCCGCCCGGTACGCCCTGTGCGAGCTGGTAAACCTCCACAGCGACAGCCTGGAGTTCGAACCCATCCACCGGGTGGTGTTCCACACCGACCCAGAGGCCCTGCTGGACGCCCTGGTGCGGGCCTACCCCGGCGCCCGCAGGGGCAAGGAACCGGGCGGAGACGGCCTGCCCCTGCGCTACTTGTCCGCCGGGAGCGAGGGCGTGGTCACCGTGCCCGCCTCCGCCGCCCGTCTGCCTGTGGGGGCCCTCCAGAACTTCCTGGACAACTGGCTCATGGTCCACGAGGGCCGGGTGGACTACATCCACGGCGAGGACGTGGCCCGGGAGTTCGCCGCCCGGCCTGGCAACATCGCCTTCCTCCTGCCCCCCATGGACAAGGAGGAGCTGTTCCCCTCCGTCATCCACGGCGGGGCGCTCCCCCGCAAGACCTTCTCCATGGGCGAGGCCCATGACAAGCGCTTCTATCTGGAGGCGCGGAAAATACGATAGGAGGAACTCCGATGCGACAGCATCTGCGCGGCATTGCATGGATTCTCACCGTTGCCTTGAACATAGCCGCCGGGTGGACCTTCATCGGCCTTGCGGTCGGTGCGGTCGGCGCGCTGCTGGTCTTTTCCCCCGACAGAAAATAGCGGCAAAAACCCCTCCCGGCTGGCCGGGAGGGGTTTTCCTGTCACAGTCACATAATGCTGTCGTCGTAATCGGCGAAGTCGTCGAACTCCTCGGGCTCGAAGCAGCGGTCGGCGCGCTTCTCCTCCACCTTGTCAATGATGGTGTCGAACAGGTCCATGATCTGATCCCAGAACGCAAAGATGGCGCACACCACCGCGGCCACCGCCATGGCCGTCGCTACGATCTTCAAAATAAAGCGGGCAAGTTTCATTTCTATTCCTCCTTGTCAGTCGGCGTCCTGGAGGGACGCGCACAGGCGGGCCACCACCAGGCAGGCCACAGAAGCCGCCGCCAGGCCGATGGCCGAGGTCCTCAAAATAAAGGTCGCGATTTTCATAAGCGGTCCCTCCTCATATGGATATGTCTAGTGTACACGATTTCGGTGGAAAATACAACATATATTTTGGAAACCGCTGACAAAAACCCGACCTTGACAAACCGTCTCCTTTCGCCTATACTGTTTGTGGTAAAGGCAAGGAAGGGAAGCAGTACCCCTCCCCCTCCGTTTCAGAGAGCGGCTGTTTTGGTGCGAGGCCGCAACGGAGACAGGGCGAAGTCGTCCCCGAGCCCCGGTCTTGAACCTCAGTAGAGACTGGCGGGTCCTCCCGTTACAGAGGCAATGAGCGTCCCCGTTGGCGGGGAAATTCAGGTGGTACCGCGGACTTTTTCAAGTTCGCCCTGAGCAAACTGCTTGGGGCGAACTTTTTTGCGCCCCGAAAAGGAGTGGAATCAAATGAGCAAAGAACTGCCAAAGGTCTACGAGCCCCAGGAGGTGGAGGGCCGCATCTACCGGGCCTGGGAGGAAAACGGCTGCTTCCGGGGCATCCGCGATCCCAAGAAGAAGCCCTTCACCATTGTCATGCCGCCCCCCAACGTCACCGGACAGCTCCACATCGGCCATGCCATGGATGACGCCATGCAGGACATGCTGACCCGCTACAAGCGGATGCAGGGATATGCCGCCCTGTACCTCCCCGGCACCGACCACGCGGGCATCGCCACCCAGATCAAGGTGGAGGAGGAGTTGCGGGAAAAGGAGGGCCTCACCCGCCACGACCTGGGCCGGGAGAAGTTCCTGGAGCGGGTGTGGGAGTGGAAGCACAAGTACGGCAACCGCATTGTGGAGCAGCAGAAGAAGCTGGGCGTGTCCGCCGACTGGGAGCGCTCCCGCTTCACCATGGACGAGGGGCTGTCCAAGGCGGTGCGCCACGTGTTCGTCTCTCTGTACGAAAAGGGGCTGATTTACAAGGGCTCCCGCATCGTCAACTGGTGTCCTCACTGCGTCACCGCCCTGTCCGACGCGGAAGTGGAGTACCAGGACAAGCCGGGCCATCTGTGGCACATCAAGTACCCCATTGTGGGCGAGCCGGGGCGGTACGTCATCGTGGCCACCACCCGGCCCGAGACCATGCTGGGCGACACCGGCGTGGCGGTCAACCCCGCCGATGAGCGGTATCAGGATATCATCGGCAAGAAGTGCCTGCTGCCTCTGATGGACCGGGAAATCCCCATCGTGGCCGACGAGTACGTGGACCTGGAATTCGGCACCGGCTGCGTGAAAATGACCCCCGCCCACGACCCCAATGACTTCGAGGTGGGCCTGCGCCACAATTTGGACACCATCCGGGTGCTGGACGACCACGGCGTGGTCAACGAAAACGGCGGCAAGTACCAGGGCATGGACCGCTACGAGGCCCGGAAGGCCGTTATCGCCGACCTGGAGGAGCTGGGCCTGCTGGAGAAGATCGAGGACCACCAGCACAACGTGGGCACCTGCTACCGCTGCGGCAGCGACGTGGAGCCCATCATTTCCGCCCAGTGGTTTGTCAAGATGGAGCCGCTGTCCAAGGAGGCGCTCCGCGTGGTCTATGAGGGCGAAACCAAGTTCGTCCCCGACCGCTTCGCCAAAATCTACACCAACTGGATGGAAAACGTTCGCGACTGGTGCATCTCCCGCCAACTCTGGTGGGGCCACCAGATTCCCGTTTGGTACTGCGCGGACTGCGGCCACATGACCGTCACCCGGAAGGACCCCGCGTGCTGTGAGAAGTGCGGTTCCAAGAACATCGAGCAGGACCCCGACGTGTTGGACACCTGGTTCTCTTCCGCGCTGTGGCCCTTCTCCACCCTGGGCTGGCCGGAACAGACGGAGGATTTGGACTATTTCTATCCCACCGACGTGCTGGTGACGGCCTACGACATCATTTTCTTCTGGGTGGCCCGGATGATCTTCTCCGGCTGCGAGCACACCAAGCAGCCCCCCTTCCACACGGTGCTCATCCACGGCCTGGTCCGGGATGACAAGGGCCGCAAGATGTCCAAGTCCTTGGGCAACGGCATCGACCCGCTGGAGATGACGGAGAAATACGGCGCGGACGCCCTGCGCTTCAATCTGATCACCGGCAACACCCCCGGCAACGACACCCGCTTCTTCGTGGAGAAGTGCGAGGCCATGCGCAACTTCGCCAACAAGATCTGGAACGCCAGCCGGTTCGTGATGATGAACCTGACCATTGACCAATGCGTCCTGCCGGACAAGCTGGAGCAGGAGGACAAGTGGATTCTCTCCCGGCTGAACCGGGTGGTCAAGGAAGTCACCGAGAACATGGACGCCTACGAGCTGGGCGTGGCCTCCGCCAAGGTGTACGACTTCATCTGGAGCGACTACTGCGACTGGTATATCGAGCTGACCAAGGCCCGCCTCCAGGGCGGCGACGAGGCGGCCAAGGTCCAGGCCCAGCAGGTACTGGTGTACGTCCTCACCGAGACGCTGAAGCTGCTCCACCCCTTCATGCCCTTTATTACCGAGGAAATCTGGCAGGCCCTGCCCCACGCCCCCGGCACCGACGGCGGCTTCCTGATGCTCCAGAGCTGGCCGGAGTACAGCGATTCCCTGAACTTCCAGGAGGCGGAGACCGCCATGGAGTCCGTCATGGATGTGATCCGCGCCATTCGTACCCGCCGTGCCGAGATGAATGTGCCCCCCTCCAAAAAGGCTGCGCTGACCATCGTCACTCCCAAGGCGGACGTGTTCAACGCGGGCAAGGGCTTCCTCACCCGGTTAGCCTGGGCCTCCTCTATTGAGGTGCGCCAGGACGAGCCGTCCGACCTCACCGGCTTGGTGGCGGACGTGACCCATGACGCCAAGGTGTATATGCCCCTGGCGGAGCTGGTGGACGTCGAAAAGGAAAAGGCCCGGCTCACCAAGGACCTGGGCAAGAAGCAGGGCGAGCTCAAGGGTCTGGAGGGCAAGCTGTCCAACCCCGGCTTCCTGAACAAGGCCCCCGCCGAGGTGGTAGCCGCCGAGAAGGAGCGGGCTGAGAAGCTCAAGACGCTG
Organism: uncultured bacterium; assembly: GCA_947571605.1. Taxonomy (GTDB): domain Bacteria; phylum Bacillota; class Clostridia; order Oscillospirales; family Oscillospiraceae; genus Enterenecus. The sequence goes on from CANOYV010000031.1 coordinate 25,251, forward strand.
ATTGCCAAGATTGAGGAGCAGCTTTCCGCCATGTAAGTGGTATTGGGACAACGCAAACTGTGCGCAGCCACTATTTGTAATTTTTTCCAAATCCAATTGCCCCTTCGGCAAATTGTGACCAGCCAAATCCAGTATAATGGGCACGACGTGAACCTCACGCCGCGCCCATTTTTTATACCCACCACAGGAGGGGACAAGCCATGCCCATCACAGTGACCAGCCGGGACAGCGCACTCACCATCGCCCTGTCCGGCGAGATCGATCACCAGGTTGCCCGGAATATGATGGACGCCATCACCGACGCCGTCGCCGAACGTCTGCCCGCCCGTCTGGTGCTGGATATGTCCGGCGTCACCTTTATGGACAGCTCCGGAATCGCCGTACTGCTGCGGGCATTGCGTCAGGTACAGCAGATCGGCGGTACCCTGCGCGTGACGGACATACCCGCCCAGGCGCGTCGCGTATTGGACGCCGCCGGAGTGGGCCGGCTTATTACCTTAGATTGAGGAGGGCTACATAAGATGAAAGCCATTGACCAGGTGACGATTACCTTCACCTCCCGCTCCACCAACGAAGGCTTTGCCCGCTCGGCGGCGGCCTGCTTCGCCGCCCAACTGGACCCCACCCTGGACGAGGTGGCGGACATCAAGACCGCCGTGTCCGAGGCGGTGACCAACGCCATCGTCCACGCCTACCCGGACTGTCTGGGGACGATTGTCATGCGCCTGCGGCTGTTTGACGGCGGCGTGCTGGAAATCCAGGTGAAGGACTCCGGCGTGGGCATTCCCGACGTGGACCAGGCCCGGACGCCGCTCTTCACCACCGGCGGCGAGGAGCGCTCCGGCATGGGCTTCACCATCATGGAGAGCTTCATGGACGGGCTCAAGGTGCGCTCCAAGCCGGATAAAGGCACCACGGTGACCATGCGCAAGCGGATTGCCCGCCGGGCGGGCGCCACCCGGTGAGGGGCCTGGACGCCCCCGCCCTGCTGGAGGCCGCCCAGGCCGGGGACAACGACGCCTGCGAACGCCTCCTCATCGACAACAGCGGACTGATCTGGTCGGTGGCCCGGCGGTATTACGGGCGAGGGGTGGACCCGGAGGACCTGTATCAGCTGGGCTGTCTGGGGTTTTTGAAGGCCATCCGGGGATTCGACACTGAATATGGCACCCAGTTCTCCACCTACGCCGTGCCCAAAATCGCCGGAGAGATTCGCCGGTTCCTCCGGGACGACGGGGCGGTAAAGGTCAGCCGGGGCACCAAGGAGCGGGCCATGTCCCTGCGGCTGAAGCGGCAGGAGCTGTCCCAGCGGCTGGGCCGGGAACCCACGGTGGGCGAGCTGGCAGAGGCTACGGGTTTAGAACCGGAGGAGATCGCCGCCGCCGACACCGCCGTACTGACGGTGGCATCCCTGCAAGGGGAAAGCGGCGAGGACGGCTTTTCTTTGGAGACGGTGCTGGGGGACGAGGGCATTGAGGAGGAGCTGGTGGAAAAGCTCACCCTGCGCCAGGCCATCGACGCTTTGCCGGAGCGGGAGCGGATGGTGATTCTGCTGCGGTTTTACAAAAACCTGACCCAGGACCGGGTGTCCAAGGTGCTGGGGGTAAGCCAGGTGCAGGTGTCCCGCATTGAGCGCCGGGCAGTGGCAAAGCTGCGGGAGGCGCTAACAGAATAGCCCAGGCGGAGATTTTTTACTCTCCGTCCGGGCTGTTTTTTATCAATAGAACGCTATCTTGAATTCATTCAAGCCTCTGTACCAAAAGAAGCTGCTCACCAAGGTCGCAAAGGAAAAAGGCTACACCAATCTTGTCCTTTTTTTGACGATGGGATCTCCGGCGTCACCATGGATCGTCCCGGCTTCCAGTCCATGCTCCAGGAGATCGAGAAGGGCAAGGCCGCGGCGGTGTTCGTCAAAGACCTCTCCCGCCTGGGGCGAAACTACATTGAGGTGGGCCGTCTGACTGAGGAATTTTTCCCGGAACACGACATCCGGCTGGTGGCGGTGTCTGACGCCATCGACACCGACGAGGGTGAGAACGAGCTGGCCCCGATCAAAAACCTATTTAAGAACAAACGCTGTTTGGGAGGGGGAACAACGAAAGGTGGCTTTATGAATTTTCAAATGGATAAACTCCAGGTTCTACTACATACTGCTTTTACTCGACCAGACCGACAAAGCGGTAAAACACTTTGATGTCCTGCCTGCGTTGCCCGTCTACAACGGTGCGCTCACCGACCTCAATATGGTCTATCAGTTCATCAATGGTGGTCCGATCAAGGTCCTGCAAGTTCAAATACTTTCGGATGATCGCCGACCAGTTTTGAATGGCGGCGGTTTTCTGCTGTGCCTTATCTACCTTGGACAGAAGCGCATCCAGGCGTTCCGCCTTGGCAAGCCGCTCCTGTTCGTTTTTTTGCGTCAGCACCATGAATGTGCTTTCGCTGACCGCGCCGCTGTACTTGTCCTCATAAAGTTTCGCGGTCATGGTCTCCAACTCCTGCACCCTGCGGCGCAGCTTGCTGATCTCCTGCTTGGCATCGGCCAGACGCTGCTCGTCATAATCCGCGATCTTGCGTTTGAGCTTGTCCACCACAGCGGCCTCATCCAGTATCACCGCCTGGGCCTGGGTCCTGATTTCCGCAATCACGATTTGCGTCAGCGTCTGCTCATAAATCCTGTGCCATGAACATACGCTCCGGCCCGACTTGCCGTATGTCCCACAGAAATAGGAAACATAGCGTTTTTTCGTGCCGTTCTTGCGATGCTGTGTTTCCGCATTGGCACATAAAGGAGTTTTGCAATCGGCGCATACCAGCTTGCCAGTAAACAATTTCGCAGTAGGCTCCTGCCTGCCAACAGAATGAAGGCTTGCCGCCTCGTTGATCTTCTGAACGGCCTCCCACTCCTCTGCGGTAACAATGGCCTCATGCAGCGCCTCATGGCGAATCCACTCAGTTTCCGGCTTGCTGATCTGTGCATGATCCTTATAGGAACGGGTGCCGGTGTGATTCATTACCAGCGTCCCTTTATAGACCTCATTGTGGAGAATTGTTTTTACTGTTGCATAGGTCCAGAGCTGGGCGGCTTTGCAGCCGTCCTTGCCGTTGATCTGGCTCCAGTAGACACGCGGCGAGGTAATGCCATCCCGGTTGAGGGCGGCGGCGATCTGGCCGTAGGCCGTACCCGCCAGCCGCATATCATATATCCGGCGCACGATACCGGCAGCATACTCATCAATGACCAGCTTGTGCTTGTCCCCGTCGCTCTTGCGGTAGCCGTAGGGAGCGTATGCGGAAATGAATTGACCGCTGGCCTTTTTGCTGTGCAGCACTGATTTGATTTTACTGCTCAGGTCCCGCAAATGGTAATCGTTCATCAGACTGCGGAAGTGGAGCATATCCGTGTTATCGCCCTCGCTGTCCAAACAGTCCAGAACAGAAACAAACCGGCATCCCAGGCTGGGAAACACAACGTCGGTATAAAATCCTACCTGCAAGTAGTCACGCCCCACTCGGCTCATGTCCTTTACAATCACTGTGCCGATTTTGCCCTGTTCCACATCTTCAATCAGACGTTTCCAGTTCGGGCGGTCAAAACTCGCCCCGCTCCAACCGTCATCAGTATAGTGGGAGAGGTTGGCGTAACCGTTTTTTTCCGCATAGTCCTCTAATATCTTCTTTTGAGATGTATTGTGTAAAGGGTGGTTTCACCATCCAAATACACATTAGCTGGCGGTTCATTTGTGGCAAAATGACACAGGCTGGAAAGGCGGTGATCGATCAACAGGAGGGGAGCGTCTGGGGATGACCTGGGCGCTCCGTTCTCTTTGTCGGCCCTCTGCGAAGAGCGCACTTACTCACCGCCCGCAAGCGGGCGGTGGTACTGCCTCCGGCAGTCGTGCGCCCTCCGGGGTGGCTCCGCCGGGGGGGCCTTCCCTGCTGGTATACCAGCAGACGCCAACGGTTGCTTGTGCATCGGACGCAACTGCGCCGATCACCGGGGGCTTGGGGGCCTTTGGCCACCAACAAGCGGCACAGGGTATATACCTGTGCATTGCTTGCCACTACTATCAGTGCCTATAAATGAGGGTTGAAAGTTTCCAGTATTGGTGGTATGCTTGGCTCATGACAAATCGACAAATCAACAAATCAAATTTTACATGTATGCGTAAAGGCAGGGAGTAAAAATGATTCGGCCAGTTCTTGCTTGTATAGACCCCTATAAAGCAGCAGAGGAATTTGCTGCTGTTGGGTGGAATATTGATTTTTCGCAGCCTTGGGAGAGTGGTGACCCTTTGGTGGGGGTATCACTTTGCGGCAACTCTGTCCTGCTTGGTATCACGGAGGGATATGTTCCTGACAATCAGCTTTCACAAATTGGATGTGGAGTTGAAATCTACATGACCGTACCTGGTGGACAGCTCAAGCAGATATATGAGAACCATTTGGTGCTGAAACCAACTGCGCTGATGGTTCAGCCGTGGGGCGATACGGCATTTGAGGTCAAAATCAGTGGATACCAGTTTATGATTGCCGCTGTAAATTCCAGTTTATCTGTCAAATCCTCTTAGAACCCTGATACGTCAAGGCTTTTCCCTGATTAAATGTTCAAATCTTATGTAATTTCCCTTGTTTTTGCCCTTATGGGCTGAAACAAGGGAAAGTTTTTACTCCCCGCAGACTACCTTATCCAGCAGTCGTGCGGAGGTACGCTTGGCCTCCCTTGTGGCGTGGGCGTAAATGTTCATCGTGGTACTGACGTCGGCGTGGCCCAGCAGCTCCTGCACGTCCTTGGGAGCCGCCCCGTTGGACAGGAGGTTGCTGGTGAACGTGTGCCTGAGCATATGGAAATGGAAGTCCTCTAAGCCCTTTACTTTCTTCTTTGCCTGACGGCACATGATACCTATCGTCCCCGGCGTTTCAATGGCCCCGTCAGACCGCAGGCAAACAAAGGACAACTCCCTGTATCCCTCCGGTACCTCCGCCGTCCTGGGCAGGGTATAGACCTCGTAATAGGCCCGGTCTTTCTCCCTGACCTCCGTGCAGTAGTTCAGGATGTAAAGCTCCCCATAGCGCAGACGGTTCCCAATTTGCTCTTTCTTGGCCCTCCGCAGGATCGCCGCCAGCGTGTCGCAGAAATCCACGGTTCGGACTTTCTTCCGCTTGGTGGCCCCGATCTCCGTCTTGTGCCTCG
>CANOYV010000032.1:0-29932 GCA_947571605.1 uncultured bacterium
GAAACCGCGCCCGGATTTATTGTTTGACGCGCCCGGGCTTATGGGCGCACGTGTAAGCCACGGCGATGATAGAGCCCGACAGGGCGTCGGACGGGATGGCGCCTCCAATAGCGGAGATACCCATGTAAAGGGCCTCCAACTGCGCGCCCATGATGATTCCGGTATTGAAATCACCCAGGAGCAATCCCACGATGGGAGCCACCACGATGGGACGGCTGAGGCATTGCCAGGAGAGCAGGTTCTGGTCCACCATCAGGAAGACCCAGTACGCTACTGCACAGATAATGCCGGCGGATACTGACATACAAATTCCTCCTTATTGTTTCCCTCTCCGGGGGAGTTACAGCTTGAGGACCTTCGCCAAGTCCTGGGGCGTGTGCTCCGGCGTGGTCTGCATGATGCAGTGGACGCCGGTATCAATGACCTGCTTGAAAACCGCAACCTCGTTGTCGTACGCATACAAGTTCGCGTCGTAGGTCTTGCGCATCTCGGTCCCCTGCTTGGCGGCGATACGGCCATAATTGCCCACGTTGATGACGGGGATGCCCTTGACCTCCCTGGCCACTTTCAAAAGGTTTTCAGGGGTGCTGACGATGAGCAGGATTTTCAGGTTCTCCGCCCGGGGATCATTGCACAGGGCGACCGCCTTCTCCACCGTGACGATGGCCGTCTTGCAGGTGGCGGGGGCCGCCATCATCAAGGACTTCTGCATGATTTCGCTTGCCGCCGCCGTGTCGTCCGCCACAATAATGCGGTCCACACCCAGATGACGGCTCCACTTGATGGCGATCTGCCCGTGGATCATGCGCTCGTCCAGCCGTACCATTTTAATCATACGCTTTCCTTCCTTCCGCAAACTTTTTCTGATCCTGACGATCATAGATCACATTAAAAGAAATCCTCCTCCGAAGAGGCGCCGCCCCCCTCCGGGTCCACCCGGCGCAGGCACTCCCGGGCGTCTTGGATGATCTCGTCCAGCGTCTGGTCGCTGAGGGGAGCGTCCTCGCCCAGCACCGTCATCATAAAGGACATGTTCACCCCCGCCACCAACCGGGTGTTGGGCCGGTCCAGATAGGTGAACATCACCTGGTTGACGCTGCCCCCATACATATCACTGCACAAAAGCACCTCGTCCTCCGGCTCCACGGTGGCGTAGAACGCGTCCAGATGCTCCTGTACGGTGGACTGGTCCACGTAAGCGTCAAACACGGTCAGGTTGTCGCACGCGCCCAGCAAAATCCCGCAGGAGCTCTGGAGGCCGCTGGCAAATCTGCCATGAGAGGCCAAAAAGATCTTCAACACAGTGTGTTCCCCCTCGTTCATTTTATGTTCATATTCTTGCACAAAATGGCGGAAGGCTCCACACATTTTCTCGATAACAATAAATGAAATTAACAATATTCATCATTAAATAAGTGAAATTACGTGATGCAATTGTTGTAATTACACAATTATTGCACGCTATTTTTATAATAATTGCACACTTTCCCGGAGTAAATCTTCCAATGTTTTCCTCGGGCTTTGTGCAAACTGCTCAATATTTTTCTGGTTTTTTGTCAAATCCGCCAGCGCCACTCCCATCGCCCGAAGGACGGGCAACTGGTCCCCGGGTATGCTGGCAAATACAATCCACTGAATCCGGTGCGCTCCCCAGTGCCCCGGCTTCGCCAGACGGTACAGGTCCAACCGTTCGCCCTTGCAAAGGCCATATTCCCCAATCACCACGGCGCAGTCGTGGCATACCATGGTCAACCGCTCCTCCCGGCGGCTGAGCCGCTCCAGCAGCCGGTTTTCGCTCTCCGGGTCCCTGGCGTACCGGGCGCAGAGATATTGCAGGGCCTGCCTCACATCATAGTAGTGAAAGTCCTCATAATAGTGAAGGGCCTCATCCGGGGGCAGCAATTCCGCAAACCGGTACGCCCCGGTCAGGATGCGGTTGTATACCCGGCGGAAGTCCTGCCCCCGCCGGGTGAGCAGGACCGTGGCGGCGGGCGCGTCATAGTTATAGCCGTATAAAGTCTCCGAATGGTCGCTGATGTGGCCCAACAGCACCGCGTCGTACTCATCCCTGTCCAGTCTCCTGATCTCATAGAGCTCCATGGGCCGGATGCTCTCGATGAGCTCGGGCCAACGCCGTTTTAGCTCCGCGGCGGTGATGGCGGCAAATTGCCCTCCTATCGCGTTGGTGACCACCAGCCGCAAGGGGTGGACGGGATATTCCACCTGCCGCAGCAGGGCGGTCACATAGCAGGAGAGCGAGGAATAGTCAAAGGGAGACAGCCGGCACCGGGTCCTCCGGCAAAGCTCCTCTCCCAGCAGCCAGGCGTATCTCGTCTCTACAGGAAGCCGCAGATAGCTGCTCTCAATGCCCCAATCAAACTGCTGATAGCCGTCCAGGCCGTACCGCAGCCGGGCCAGAATGGGCAGAATCACCTGCTCCAGCAGGGGCTGCGCGTCGGGCAAGGCGGCCAGGTCGGTCCCTGTGCTCCGTTTCACCGCCTCCAGCATAGACCGGGCGGTTTCCGCCACGCCGGTGGCCATATAGGGGGCGGTCGCCGCCGGGCTCCGGCCAAGCACCGGGTCCAGGTTGGCCAGCAGGTAGATGGCCAGGAAGGCGGTCTCCGCCTGGTCCATCCGGTAGCCGGAAAACCGCGATCCCAGCGCGCCGTATATGCTTTGGGCCAGTTGATACAGGGGGGTGGTCCGTATCTCCCGAACCCAGTCGTCGGGCAGGGATATCTCCAGCCCCGCCCGCCTCCGGTTCCGGGCGATAATGAGGTACATGGACGCCCGCTGGGAAACGCTGTCCCGTACGGCGTAAGGGCTCTCCCGCAGGAGCTTTAAAAACGCATGGCGGATATCCTGCCGCTCCTGCCCCTCACAGCCGATCCACACCAGATACTCCCGGTCCCTGGGGTCCGGCTCCACCTGATGGAAGTGGATGCCGAACAGCTCCGTCATCGCCAGCCGGACGCGGTGCTCCTCCCCCGTGACCTGGAGCCCCTGTCCGGGCGTGGAGACGACCTTCAACCGGAAGCTCTCGCAAAAGCGCAGGGCGGCCTGAAGCGGTTCCCGGAGTCCTCCGCGGCTGAGATACAGGCCCTCCGCCAGTTCGTCTACCAGCACTCCCCTTCCTGACGCCACCAGCTTCCGGGCGATATGGAACTGCCGCCCCTCCTCGTCTCTGGGCAGGTTGGTGCCAAATTCCAGGCTCAGGACATTGTAAAACTTCTTAAACCGGGTCTCATCCACAATTTGCAGGCTGTACCCCCGGTTCCTCCGGGACAGCAGCTCCACCCCGTTGTCCGCCAGCTCGGGGGCTATGGCCGCCATATCCGTTTTGATGGTGCGGCTGCTCACCCCCAGCTCTCGGGCCAGTTGTTCCGAGGTCATCGGCTCCTCCACCGCCACCAATTGCAAAAAAATTCCTCTCTGACGGTTATTCATATGCCCTCCTCCTCAATAGTACATCGTCCATTTTAAGAAAATGGACGGCGCTTGGGGCCCCAAGCGCTCAATTTCATTTTTAAAAAAGTGAAATCATTTTACCACGCCGGCTCCCGCCCCACAAGCGGGCCCATGGAAAATTTTCCGCGCCCTCCTTGCCCGTCAGGATTTTTTATGATATGATGGCCTGACTTACGACAAACTTTTCGGGAGGCGTCTATGGAACAGAGGATTATTTTCCTGGATATTGACGGCACCATCGCCGAGCCCGGCGGCATGGCTCCCGTCCCCTCCGCCCTGGAGGCCATGGAGCGGGCCAAGGCCAGGGGACACAAGCTGGTGCTCTGCTCTGGGCGGGGGTACAACGCGCTCCGTCCCATGCTGGACTTCGGCTATGACGCGGTGGTGGCCAACGCCGGGGCTTACATCATCTGTGACGGGCAGGCGCTGGTGGATTACGCCCTCTCCCCCGAGACCGTCCGGCGGACACGGGACCTGCTGGAGGAGGCGGAAATCCTGTACAGCATTATGTGCCGCAACGGCTTCTACAACTCCCCCGGCTACCGGGACCTGATTATACAAAGCGCCCACCGTGGCTCCAACAGCGAGCTGTCCCGCTGGATCAAGTTTTTTGAAAACGAGGAGGATGTCACTCTGGCCAACTACCGGGAGGAACCCGTCCAAAAGTTCATCTTCCTCGCCCGCTCCCCGCAGCAGCTCCAAGGCCCCATCGCCGCCCTGGAGGACGAGTTCGAGTGCTGCGTCATGGGCACCGACCAGTTCGGAACCACCAATGGGGAGTTGATCCACCGCACCCACGGCAAAGGGGCGGCAATCCGGGTTTTGTGCGGGCACTGGGGGCTTCCCCTGTCCGCCTCCGTGGCCTTTGGAGACAGCATGAACGATGCCTCCATGCTCGCCACGGCGGGCCTCGGCATCTGCATGGGCAACGGCAGCGACGAATTGAAAGTCCTGGCGGACGAGGTATGCCCGCCCTATGACCAGGACGGCGTCCTGCGGGCCATGGAAACCCACGGCCTGATCTGACCGCCCCGCCTGCCCGCATTATGGCGGCGGGCGGCCAAAACGGGACCGGTCCATAGAAATAAGGTGTTTTTATGAAATACGTCGGGAGAGCGGTAAACGTCCTGCTCTTATTGGCGGCGGTGAACGCCCTGCCACTGGTCTGGTTTTTCTACTCCGTTGCCCAGGCGTCCCCTAACTCGGGATGGTTGTACCTGCCGCTGCTGGCGGTGTTCCTCTATGTAAATACCCGCCCCCTTCCCAAACGTGGACCCACAAAACGCATCCAACGCCTGGCAGAGGGCTGCGAGCTGCTGTGGCTGTTCGGGGTGACGGTGACGGTAACGGTCGTGTTCCAGTTTGTCTGGCTGCTGGCCTGGTGCGACGCCGGCTACGGCAACGTGTTGATGGTGCTGGCGGTGGCGTTTGACCTGTTCGGCGTGGTGGTGCTGGAGGCCGTCGTCTTCTGGAACGGTATGATCCGGGTATACCTCACCTCCGTCCAGTTGGGGATCAAGCACCGGGTGCTGGCCGCCCTGTGCGGCTGGATTCCCCTGGTCAATCTCTGGTATCTGGTGAAGATCATCCGCATCTGCCGGGCCGAGGTGGAATTCGAGACGGAGAAGTGGGAGCTGGACGAGGTCCGGGCGGAGAGCGAAATCTGTAAGACCAGATACCCCCTCCTGATGGTCCACGGCGTGTTCTTCCGGGATTTCCGTTACCTCAACTACTGGGGCCGGATTCCCAGGGAACTGATCCGCAACGGCGCCACGGTCTACTATGGACAGCAGCAATCCGCCGCCGCAGTGGAGGACAGCGGCAGGGAGCTGGCCGACCGCATCCGGCAGATCGTGGCGGAGACCGGCTGCGAAAAGGTGAACATCATCGCCCACTCCAAGGGTGGCCTGGACAGCCGGGCCGCCATCGCCCACTGCGGCATGGCCCCCTATGTGGCCACCCTGACCACCATCAACACCCCCCACCGGGGCTGTATCTTCGCCGAGCACCTGCTGGGCAAGGTGCCGGAGGCCGCCCGACAGACCATCGCCTCGGCCTATAACGCCACCTTGCGGCAGGTGGGCGACCCCAACCCGGACTTCCTGGCGGCGGTGACGGACCTGACGGAGAGCGCCTGCCTGAATCGAAACAAGATCACGCCGGACAACCCCGGCGTGGTGTATGAGAGCGTCATGTCCTACTGCAAGAAGGCACGGCACGGCAAATTCCCGCTGAACATGACCTATCCCATCGTCAAACACTTCGACGGCCTCAACGACGGGCTGGTATCCGTGGAGTCCGCCAAATGGGGCGAGCAGTTCACCCTGCTGGAACCCCAGGGAACGCGGGGCATCTCCCACGGCGACGTAGTAGACCTGAACCGTGAGAACATCCGGGGCTTCGACGTGCGGGAGTTCTATGTCAAGCTGGTGGCGGATTTGAAGCGCCGGGGGTTTTGACATGGGGAGGAACTATGACGCCGCCCTGCTGGACACCCTCCGGCAGGGGCAGTACGCGGCGGAGAAAGACGGGGTGCCCATCCTGGTCAAGCCCATTCCGGAGGGCGGCGAGGATGGGGACATGGACCCCAGGCTGATCCAATCCATCCGCCCCAGGCCCCGGCAGGCCCGTGCCGCGCCCAGGCAGGAGGGCAACACCGCCATACCGGAGCAGGTCGCCGCGCTGCGGGACGCCTTCGGAACGTACAAGGGCGCCCAGGTGGTCACGGAGGGGGTGGACGCACGGGAAATATCGGTGGAGAGCGCCGACGGCTATCCGGTCCCTGTGGGCGTTTACAAACGCGTCAGCGCCGGGCGGGAGCTGCCCACGCTGGTCTACTTCCACGGCGGCGCGTTTTTGGGCGGCGGCGTACATATTGTGGACCAGATGTGCCGGGTGCTGGTGCGGGAGCTGGACTGCGTGGTGCTCAGCGTGGACTACCGCCTGTGCCCCGAGGCCCACTACCCCCAGCCGCTGGACGACTGCTGGGCCGTGACCCGATGGGCCTTTGACCACGCCGGGGAGCTGGGCGCGGCAAAGAAAAAGCTGGCCGTTTCCGGCGACTCCGCCGGGGGCAACCTGGCGGCGGCGGTCACCCTCCGGGACCGGGAGGAGGGGACGGGCATGGTGGGCATGCAGGCCCTTATCTATCCCCCGGTGAACCTCTCCGGGCGGCACACGGAATTTTATCACGGGGCCGACCCCGCCCAATATCACAGAAGCAAACGCCATGCCAAGCTGACGGGCGCCATGTACCTGATGATGGCTGGTCGTGAAGAGCTGCGGCGCGACGTGTATTTGCAGGGCTATGAAACGCCGGAGCACATCTATGTGTCGCCGCTTCTGGACGATTTCCACGCGCTGCCGCCCACGCTGCTGGCCTTTGGCGAACACGATTTCCTGGCCTTTGAGGACTTTGCCTATGCCCGCCACGCCGTCAAGGCGGGGGTGGAGCTGAACACCATCGTCTACCGGGGGCTGGGGCACGGGTTTGCCGACCAGATCGGCGTCCTCCTTCAGGGGGAAGACCTGATGGCCGAGATCGCCGCCATGATGAAATCGGTCCTGTAGAAGAAGTCAAAACCGCTCCCCGCCGCAATGAACGCGGCAGGGGGCGGTTTTGGTTTGTGCAAAAACGGAGTTATCCCGCGGAGCTCAAAATCGCAAACGCGGTTTCCGCGTCCACGCCATACGTGAAGATGGATACGGCCACGTCGCCATGCCACACGCCCACGTTAATGCCGCCCTCCCAAGAGAACCGCTGCCTTCCCATCCCGCCGCAAGAAAATCGCAAGAATTTTATAACAGCTTTGCAAGTCCGCCGCAGAAAACCCTTCAAACATAAACCACCCCGTTCTGTTATCGTTTGAAGTGACAGAACGGGGCGCTCTTCCGCCTCTGAAAGGAGTTTTTATCATGCGAAAGACAATTCTTGTGCTGTTCGGCGGCTGCTCCTCCGAGCACGGCGTGTCCCTCCAGTCCGCCCAGGCGGTGCTGGAGCGCCTGGACCGGAGCAAATATCAGCCTCTGACGGTCGGCATCACCCGGACGGGGCAGTGGCTTTGCTATCGCGGGCCGGCGTCCGCCATCGGCGACGGGAGCTGGGAACAAAGCGGGGACGGCCTGACCCCCTGCGCCCTGGCCCCGGACCGTGACCGCCATCAACTGCTCCTGCTGGGCGACCGGGTCAGCCGTTTGAGCTTTGACGCGGCCTTCCCCGTCCTCCACGGCAAAAACGGCGAGGACGGCACGGTACAGGGCCTGCTTGAGCTGGCGGGTATCCCCGTCGTCGGCTGCGGCGCCCTGTCCAGCGCCCTTTGTATGGACAAGGATAGAGCCCACAAGCTGGCCGCGCTGGCGGGGATCGACGTGCCCCGCGGGACAGTTTTCCGGCGCGGCGCGTCCCAGGCGGAATTGGACGAGGCGGCGCGGGAGCTGGGCTTCCCCCTGTTCGTCAAGCCGGTGCGGGCGGGATCATCCTGCGGCATTGCCAAAGCCAACCGACCGGACCAATTGCCCGCCGCAGTGGCCGAGGCCTTCCGCCACGACCGGGAAATCATCCTGGAGCAAGCCGTCCCCGGCTTCGAGGTGGGCTGCGCCGTGCTGGGCAACGAGACGCTCACTGTGGGCCTGTTAGACGAAATCGAGCTGTCCGGCGGCTTCTTCGACTTTGACGAAAAATACACCCTCAAAACCTCCGCCATCCACTGCCCCGCCCGCGTTTCCCGGGAAAAGGCGGCGGAAATCCAGCGGGCCGCGAAAACGGTGTACCGGGCGCTGGACTGCCGGGTGTTCGCCCGGGTAGACTTCTTCCTCACCCCGGACGGGCGGGTGGTGTTCAACGAGGTGAACACCATCCCCGGCTTCACCTCCCACAGCCGCTACCCCACCATGATGAAGGGCGTGGGCCTGGACTTCACCGCCCTGCTGGACCGGCTGGTGGAGCTGGGGACCCGGCCATGAGGTCGGTAAAGCTGCGCCGGGATCAGACCGTCCGGGGGCCGCTGATCCTGGTGAACGCCGACCATCCCCTGGCGGAGGCCCCCGCCCCCCAACTGGCCCCGCCGGACCCTCTTCACCCAAACATTCTGTTGGAACGGCAGGCCGCCGGGCTGCTGGACGCCTGTGTCCGGGCCGCCGGGGGCTGGCAGGCCATCGTCCCTGTGTCCGGCTGGCGGAGCCTGACTGAACAGCGCTTCCTCTGGGCCGACACCTGGGATAAAGAGGGCGCGGACTTCACCCGCAAATACGTGGCCCTGCCCCGGTGCAGCGAGCACCAGACCGGCCTTGCCATCGACCTGGGGGAACAGGCGGAGCACATCGACTTCATCCGCCCCCGTTTCCCGGAGGAAGGCCCCTGCGGCCGGTTTGGCCGTCTGGCAGCGGATTACGGCTTTCTCCGGCGTTACCGCCGGGAAAAGGAATCCGTCACCGGCATCGCCGAGGAACCCTGGCACTTCCGCTATGTGGGCGTGCCCCACGCCCGGCTTATGGAGGAAAACGGCCTGTGCCTGGAGGAGTACGGCGATTTCCTGCGCGGCGGACCAAAAACCTGTACCCTGTCCAACGGCAGGCGGGTGACGGTCTCCTACCTGCCCTGTCCCAATGAAGAGACAGAGCTGTCCGCGCCGGACAACGCCTGTCTCCAAATCTCCGGCCACAACGACGGCGGATTTATCGTCACGGTGTGGGAGGCGGTATCATGATCGTCCGCCCGAACCGCCCCGTCCTGGACCGCTTTCGGCTGATCGCGGCGGCATTGGTGGTATGCATCCACACCGGACCGCTGTCCGGCGTCAGCCCCGGCTGGGATTTCTGGCTCACCGGCGTGCTGGCCCGGATCGCGGTGCCCTTCTTTTTCATGGTCAGCGGATATTTCCTGGCCCGGAGCGATTGGAAAAACACGGGGCGTTTTCTGAAAAAGACCGCCCTCACCTATCTGGCGGCGGCAATCCTCTACCTTCCCCTGAATCTGTACGTCGGCGGCTATGGGCCGCTGGAGTGGGTGAAAAAGCTGCTGGCAGACGGCACGCTGTACCATCTGTGGTATTTCCCCGCGGTGCTGCTGGGGGCGCCCATCGTGCGGGGCCTCTCCCGGCTGGGACAGCCCGCCGCCCTTATCATTGCGGCGCTTTTGTACCTCATCGGCCTGGGCGGGGACAGCTATTACGGCCTGGCCGCCTCCCTGCCCGGTCCGGCGGCGTTCTACGGGGCGGTGTTCGCCCTGTTCGACTACACCCGGAACGGCCTTTTTTTCGCCCCGCTGTTTCTACTGCTGGGGGCGGCGGGAAAACGGTGGAGCACCCAGGCTTCCCTGACCGGCGCGGCCCTCTCGCTGGCGGCCATGACCGCCGAGGGCTTCCTGCTCCGGCATCTGGAGTGGCCCCGGCACGACAGCATGTTCCTGACCCTGCCCCTGTGCATGGCGTTTCTCTTCTCCCTCCTGCTCGCCCGCAATCAGGGAGAGAACCGCCGGGCCCGGCGGTTGTCCCTGCTGATCTACCTGCTCCACCCCTGGTCCATCGTCCTGGTGCGGGGCGGGGCCAGGGCGTTGAAACTCACCCCGTGGCTGGTGGAAAACAGCCTGGGCCACTTCGCCTCCGTCCTGCTCCTCACCCTCGCCGCCGCCCTGGTTCTGGACGCGCTGCGGCCCATCCGCCTGAACCCCACGGCGCGTGCGTGGCGGGAGATCGACCTGGACGCCCTGTCGCACAACGCCAGGGTTTTGCAGGCCCGTCTGGCCCCCGGATGTGAGCTGATGGCGGTAGTGAAGGCGGACGGCTACGGCCACGGCGCCGCTGCCGTGGCCCGGCGGCTGCAAACAAGCGGCGTTCGCGCCTTTGCCGTGGCCTGCCCTGCCGAGGGAATCGCCCTGCGGCGGGCGGGAATCCGGGGGCTGGTCCTGGTTCTGGGCTATACCCCGGCGGAGCAAGCGCCTCTGCTGCGTCGCTGGCGGCTGACCCAGGCCGTAGCCGACGAGGCCCACGGCAGGGCGTTGAACGCTACAGGGGCTCCCGTCCACGTTCACCTGGCCGTGGACACCGGAATGCGCCGCCTGGGGGTTCCAGCGGAGGACGCCGACGCCCTGGCCCGCCTGTACGGGATGAAAAACCTCCGCATTGACGGGATTTTCTCCCACCTGTGCGTCTCCGACCACCTGGACCGGGAGGCTTTGGACTACACCCAAGCCCAGCTCGCCCGCTTTTACGGCGCGGTGGACCGCCTGCGCAGAGACGGCCTGGACCCCGGCAAAATCCACATCCAGGCCAGCGGCGGCATCCTGAACCTCCCGCCCCAGCCCTGCGCCTACGCCCGTGCCGGCATCGCCCTCTACGGCGCCGCCGGCGGCGGCGCTTCCCCCGCCCTGGACGCCGGGCTGCGGCCCGTGCTGTCCCTGCGGGCGCGGGTGGCGTGCGTCCGGCGGCTGCGGCCCGGAGAGAGGGCGGGCTACGGGCTGGACTTCCAGGCGGAGCGGGACACCCTGCTGGCGGTGGTGTCCATCGGCTACGCCGACGGCCTGCCCCGGGAGCTGGCCCGGAACGGCGGGCGGGTGTTGCTCCACGGGCAATCCTGCCCCATGGTGGGGCGCATGTGTATGGACCAGCTTTTCGTGGATGTTACCGGCTTTCCCCAGGTCCGCCCCGGCGACGCCGCCACCCTCATCGGCCAGGACGGGGCGCTGACCATCCGTGCGGAGGAGGCGGCCCGGCGGTGCGGCACAATCCCCAACGAGCTGCTGTCCCGGTTGGGGCCGCGGCTGGGCACAGCCCGCCGATAATCGAACCGGACAGGCGGAGCTCCGCCTGTCCGGTTTTGCCGCGCCCGCCGCCGTCTTGCCGGAAGCGCCTTCAGGGTGTATGATAACAAAATAAAAAAATATGCAGCCACATGCAACCACCCTTGATTTTTCCTGAGTAGATGGGTGAAGGGCCCAATCAAACTTTGAGGAGGTGTTTTGGATGGAAGACAGCCGTATTGTGGAGCTTTACTGGTCCCGCTCGGAGGACGCCATTGTCCACACGGCGGACAAATACGGGAAATACTGCTATTCCATCGCATACCATATCCTGGCCGACGGCGGGGACGCGGACGAAGCCGTCAACGACACCTATCTGGGGGCCTGGAACGCCATGCCGCCCCACCGACCGTCCGTGCTGTCCACGTTTCTTGGGAAAATCACCCGGCGCATTTCCATCAACCGCTGGAACGGGAAAAAAGCGGGCAAGCGGGGAAACGGGGAAATCCCGCTGGCCCTGGACGAGCTGGCGGAGGCCGTCCCGTCCCGAGACACGCCGGAGCACGCCGTGGCCGCCGGGGAGCTGGCAGAGTCCATCGACCGCTTTCTGGCCTCCCTGCCGCAGACGGAGCGGGATCTGTTCGTCTGCCGCTACTGGTTTCTGGCCCCTATCGCGGAGCTCGGCGGGAAATTCGGCTTCAGCCAGAGTAAAACAAAATCCGCCCTGCTCCGCACGCGCAGCAAGCTGAAGGCCCATTTGGAAAAGGAGGGGTTCCTTTGAACGGCAAACTGTTTTTGGACGCCATGGAGGGCATCCAGGACGAATACATCCTCAGCGCCCAGGCCCGCCTCGGCTATATTCCGGCCAAGGGCAAGCGCCGGGGCCTTCCCGTCAGGCGGGCCTTCACCGTGGCCCTGGCGGCGGCGCTGGCGCTGCTGTGCACCGTGGCCGCGGCCATGGCGGTGAGCCCGGAATTCCGTCAGGCCGTGATCTCCCTGTTCCAGCTCGGCGAGGTGGAGCGGATACCCGGCGTCCCAGAGGACGCCAACGAGGTAAAGCAAATCACCATCGGCGGCAAGGTGTCCGCCCAGTATGTGAAGCTGGAGGGAGCCTGGTACACCGACGACGGGCAGGAACTCCTCCTGCGGTGGGATGCGGAGCCGGAGAGCGTCTGGGACCGCCAGCCGGAGCATTTCTACGACCTGGTCGGCGGCGAATTGGTGGAGGTGGGGGCGGACGCCCCGGAAACCACCGCCCATCTGAGCTGGCTGGGCTGGGAGATCGACATCCGCTTCCGCTCCTTCCCCCACAACGATCGGCTCTACGTCTATGACCAGGCCGTCACGGGCTTCGGCGGCCCCGACCTCCCCGCCGGAACGGTATACGCCGAGCGCCTGGGCTCCCGCACCGACATGGCGGTGCTCCGGGGGGAATGCTACCAGCCGGTGGACACCAGCCGGGCCTGGATCTGCGACCTGAAAACCGGCCAGGTTTGGGACGTGCTGGCGGAGTGCGGCTTCGCCGAGGACAGCGCGCTCGGCCCGGTCCTGTTCGCCGAGGATTTGAAGCACGCCCTGGTCCGGGCGTGGGACGGCGTCCCCGGCTCCGGGCTGACCCCTTACCTGGCAGACCTGGAGGAAAAGACCTATACCCCGCTCAGTGAGCTGATGGGCCTGGACATCGAAACCACCTTCGGCCGCTATGAGGCCACCTTCTGCGGCAGCGACACGGTGGTGCTGGCCATGGCCCCCCTGTGGCGGCCCGAGCCCACCAGCGTGTGGGCCTACCACATCCCCAGCGGCATGACCGCGCCTACGGTGCAGAAGGAGGCGGAACTGGAGGAGATTTGGTCCGGAGACCCCTATGGTCAGTTCCTGGCCCAGCAGGTGGATGAGGACGGCTGCGTCACCATCCTGGACCTGCACACCGGGGGCCGGGTGAAGCTGGAGGGCATCACCGTCGCCCAGGGGCAGCGCTGCTATCTCAAGGCCAACCCCTCCCAGACCAAGCTGCTGTGGGCGGAATGGGACGGCGGGGCCAACCTAAGCCGGCTGGGCGTGGTCGATCTGGAGCGCGGGGTGTTCACCGCCTTCGCCCGGGAGAACCTGGACATCCAGTATAACGATGTGACCTTCTGGATGGGGGACAACCGGGTGGCGGTCATGATGGACCTCCACACCGGCGAACCCTATGACTCCTATTCCACCAGCGAATATTACCTGTGCGTCTACGAATTCTAAACGGGAGGATTTGCAAAATGAAACCATTCTGTCTGCTTGTTCCAGGGCTGGTCCTGGCCCTGATCCTCACCGGCTGCGCGGCGGACGCGGCAATGCCCGCCCAGCCGCCGGAGCCGTCCCCCCCCCCGGCGGCGGAGTCCGCCCCACCCCCCGCCAAAGCCCCCGTTCCCGTCCCGGCCGAAGCGCCCACCCCCTCCCAGGCCGAGCCGTCCCAAGAGCCCGAAGAGGGCGACTACTTCGACAACGCCCTGTTCGTGGGCGACTCCATCATGGAGGGCGTCCGCCAGTACGTAGCCGCCCGGCGGCAGGAGGGCGAGGCATTGGGCACGGCCCAATTTCTCACCTCCACCACGGGAATCTCCCTGGCTGATTTAACCGGGGACCGGGAGCCGGGCGTCCAATTCAGCTACAAGGGTGAGGCGCGGCCCCTGGAGGACATTGTGGCGGACATCGGCCCCCGGCGGGTATTCCTGCTGCTGGGGCTGAATGACCTGGCCTCCGACCCGGACCCGGTGGTAGAGGATGTGGTGAGCCGTTACACCCGGCTGATTTTGAACCTCCGCTCGGCCTGCCCCGGGGTGGAGTTCATCGTCATCACAAATCCGCCCAAGGTGGCCTCCCAATGGCTGCCGGACTACACCGCCAACCGGAATTTCGGCAACGCGCTGATCGGTGAATTTGTGGACGAACTCAAGGCGATATGCCCGGAGTGGAACATCGAGTATGTGGACGCGTACGAGGCGCTCAAAGACGAAAACGGCGCGCTACCCGACGACTACTGCCGGGACGGCTTCCTCCATCTGAACCACCGGGGCGCGTCGGTGGTGGTGGACGCGCTGGAAGCCTTTGCCGGGGGGCGGTGACGGGTATGCGCAGGTATCTGATTGTCCTGGCGGTCGTGGCCCTGCTGCTGTCCGGGTGCCGGGGAGAGGCAAAAGAACTCCCGGCACCCGCGGAGCTGTTCGCCGAGATTCAGGCCGAGGTGGAATTGCCGGAAATGATAAACACCGCCGAGACAGACTTGGAAGCCCTGACCGGCATCGGACCGGACAGCTACGACAGTGCGGTATGCTATCGGCTATGCGAGGGCACGGCCCCGGACGAGCTCATCATCGTCCGGGCCAATTCCGCCGGGGACACGGACAAGATCCAGGAGCTTCTGGAAAAGCGGCTGGATGATAAGCGGGAAGCGGGCACGCTCTACCTGACGGAATACCAGCCCATGCTCCAGGCCGGGGTAGTCCGGCGGGACGGGCTGACCGTCTCGCTGATCGTGTCCGGCCAAGTGGAGGAAATCTCCCGGGTCTATGACGACAGCCTCCAGGCCGTCACTGGTCCTGGGTGACGGTCATATTGGGCCAGCGCGCCTCTATGCGCTCGTCGCCGTACTGCCGGTCCAGAAACTGCTCAAAGCTGTTGGCCGGCTCCGGGTACACTGCCCGGACGTTGTAGCGCACCATGGCCGCGCTGGTCAATATGGTGTTGCAAGCCATAAACAGCAGCACAATCCAGGTTGCGATTTTTCCCGCCAGGGGCGGAACGGACTCAATCCCCCTGGACATGGGCGGATAGATGACCTTGATCCACACCACCGCCAGCACGCCCCAGAAGAAGCAAAACAGCACGTTGGTCCGCCCGCCGATGTTCAGCGGCATATCGCTGTAGTCCCAAAACACCGTACCGAACACCAGCTCGGTAAACACGCTGCACATGTACTCATAGGACCCGCCGATGACGAAGCCCGCAGCAAACACATAGCGGTCGTCCTTGTCCGCCAGCCGCCGGAGGGTCACCGTCAGCACCACCGCCCCCAGTCCCCAGACAAAGCTGAACGGGCCATAGAGCACGCTGGAGCGGTTCATCCACTGGCCGTCCACCAGGCCGCACCAGAAGGTCTCGATGACGTCCCCCAACAGAGCGGACACCAGGAACACCCACACCAGTTTGTCCCAGCACAGGCCCTTGGCAAAGGTATACGCCCCCTGCTCCTGCCCGTCCGCCTGCTGTATCCCCGGATAGGCCTTTTGCAGGCGCTTCCACACCATGTTGTAGAGCCAGGCGGCCAGCCTCCCCTGCTTTCCCTCCGCCAACCGCTCCTCATAGGGGGATGCGTCCCCGGTACGCACGGCGTAAAACACCGCAGAAAAGTCCAGCGCCGTCAGCGTCAGCACAACGACGACCACAACCCGCTTGGCCGGCTCGGGCGTCAGCATCACCCCCGCCATCAGCACCGGGTGGATCATGAGGTATACCAGATAGTAGACCGCCGCCACGGCGACGGAGGCCAGCACCCCCTTCCCGGTGCCGGACAGCAGGCGGCTGCGCTCCTGATTCCACTCGATTTTTGGCCCTACCCGGCGGAAAAAGTGGTCGGCCACGCTCTCCACCACGGCGGCGGCCACCATAACGGTCAGGAAGGACAAGATATGACGGTCCGCCAGGGTGGGCAGCACCAGGATCAGCAGGTCGAAGGTGACGCCGTAGGCCAAAATCAGCGGCAGGCTCAGGACGCCCCGGTTGCAGAACTGCCGCCGGGTGACGGTGTAGTATCCCGCCTCCGCGACCCACCCCAGGAAGGAATAGATCAGCAGATAGAGCCCTAAATCAGTTATGCTGTACATGGATGGTCACAGCCTTTCTCTCTCGTTCGGTTTCGTTCCCTATACTTTACCCAATTTTCGCCAAAAAAGCAAGAGCGGACGCAGACATTGACAGATCGGCCCGCCCCCGCTAAAATAGTTTGGGATGATATACAGGGAGGGAACAATGTGGATCAAGATCTGACAAAGGGGCCGGTGATGCGCTCCATGCTGCGCTTCGCCGTCCCCATGATTTTGGGCGACCTGCTCCAGCAGTGCTATAACGTGGCCGACACCCTCATCGTGGGCCGGTATCTGGGTCGAAACGCCCTGGCCGCCGTGGGCTCCTCCTTTACGCTCATGACCTTTCTCACCTCCATCCTGCTGGGCCTGTGTATGGGCAGCGGGGCGGTGTTCTCCATCCGCTTCGGCCAGCGGGACGCCGACGGCCTCCAAGAGGGGGCCCACGCCGCTTTCGCCCTCATTGCCGCCCTGACCCTGGCGCTGAACGCCGCCGCCTTCGCCTGCCTGGACCTGATCCAGGGTTTCCTCCGGGTGCCGGAGGAGGTGTGGGGGATGATGCGGGAGTACCTGCTGGTCATCTTCTGCGGCATCGCCGCCACCTTTTTGTACAATTACTTCGCCTCCTTCCTCCGGGCGGTGGGCAATTCCATGGCGCCCCTCCTCTTCCTGGCGGCGTCCGCGGGGCTGAACATCGCGCTGGACCTGTGGTTCGTGCTGGGGCTGAAGCGGGGCGTACCCGGCGCGGCGGAGGCCACCGTCATCGCCCAGTACGTCGCGGGCCTTGGCATTGCGGCCTATACGCTGGTCAAATATCCCCGCCTCCGCCCCGCAAAGGGCTTCCGGATCAAGCTCTCCCGGGTGCGGGAAATCGCCGGATCCTCCATCCTCACCTGCGTCCAGCAATCGGTGATGAACCTGGGTATCCTGCTGGTCCAGGGGCTGGTAAACAGCTTCGGGCCCACGGTGATGGCCGCCTTCGCCGCAGCGGTAAAAATCGACGCCTTTGCCTATATGCCTGTCCAGGACTTCGGCAACGCCTTCTCCACCTTCATCGCTCAGAACTACGGCGCGAAAAAAGAGGAGCGCATCCAGGCGGGGCTGAAAGGCGCGGCGGCCGCTTCCATCCTCTTTTGCCTGGCGGTGTCCGCGCTGGTATTCGCGTTTGCCCGGCCCCTCATGGGCCTGTTTGTGGAGGCCTCGGAGGTGGAAACCATCGCGGAGGGCGTGCGCTACCTGCGCATTGAGGGCGCGTTCTACTGCGGCATCGGCTGCCTGTTCCTGCTGTACGGCCTGTACCGGGCGGTGAGCCGGCCGGGTATGTCGGTGGTGCTGACGGTGGTCTCCCTGGGCACGCGGGTGGCGCTGGCCCATATTCTCTCCGCCCTCCCCACCGTAGGCGTGGCGGGCATCTGGTGGTCGGTGCCCATTGGATGGTTCCTGGCGGACGCCGTGGGACTGGCCTACTACCTGCTCCGGCATAAACGGCTGCTGGCCTGGGATGAACCCGCTTTTTCATAAAATCCTCGGTTTTTATCACCCCGGAAATATTTTAATTTACAAACGGCCATCCCTGCTATATACTAATTTATCTGGCAAATTATTTAAACTTCCGGGACGGGCCGTAAGCTCCATCGCCCCCCGGCGCCCAAAGGAGGGCCCGGCCATGAAGCTCATCGTCAACACCATTACCGCCGTCTACAACCTGCTGTGGGGCGACCTGTTCGCCATTCCCCTGCCCGGAGGAGGCTCGCTGGGGATTTCTCTGCTGGTGCTGCTGCTCATCCCCACCGGCATCTTTTTCACCATCCGCACCCGGTTCCTCCCCATCCGTCTCTTTCCGGAGATGCTGCGGGTGACGGCGGAGAAACGGACCAACCGGGAGGGGAATGCCATCTCCGGGGTACAAGCCCTCATCGTGTCCACCGCCACCCGGGTGGGCATGGGCAACCTCATCGGCGTGGTGGCGGCCATCTCCGGGGGCGGCGCGGGAGCCGTGTTCTGGATGTGGATCACCGCCCTGATCGGCTCGTCCACCGCTTTCATCGAGGCCACCCTTGCCCAGCTCCACAAGGAGGAGGACCCCCTCTACGGCGGCTGGCGGGGCGGCCCGGCCTACTATATTCACAACTTCGCCAAGGAGAAGCGGGGCGGGAAAATCGGGCGGTATTCCGTGACCGCCGTGTTGTTTGCCATCTCCGGCCTCATCTGCTGGTGCGGCATCAGCCAGGTAATCGCCAACTCCGTATCCTCCGCCTTCCAGAACGCCTTCCACATCGAACCCATCTACACCGCCGCCATCCTGGTGGCCCTGTCCGCCGTCATTGTGCTGAGGAAAAATGCCACCGTGCGGGTGCTGGACGTGCTGGTGCCCATCATGGCGGCCTGCTACTTCATCATCACCCTCATCCTCATCGGCATGAACATCACTGTGCTGCCTGACGTGTTCCGGCGCATCTTTGAGGAGGCTTTCGGCATCCGCCAGGCGGTGGCGGGGGGCTTTGGCGCCGTCATCATGAACGGCGTGAAGCGGGGGCTGTTCTCCAACGAGGCGGGGTCCGGCTCCGCCCCCTGCGCCGCTGCGGCGGGGGACACCTCCCACCCCGCCAAGACCGGCCTGCTCCAGGCTCTGGGCGTGTTCATCGACACCATCGTCATCTGTAGCTGCACCGCTTTCATCATCCTGGTGACCCCGGCGGAAAAGGTGGCCGGGCTGGAGGGCATGGACTTGCTCCAGACCTCCATGCAGCACCATCTGGGGCAGTTCGGGGTGGTGTTCATCGCGCTGATCTTGTGGCTGTTCAGCTTCTCCACCTTCGTAGGAATTTTGTTCTACGCCCGGTCCAACGTAGCCTACCTGTTCGGGGACAACTGGCTGTCCCAGACCTTGTACAAGGTGCTGGCCCTGGCCATGCTGTTTGTGGGCGGGCTGGCGGCGTACACCTTTGTGTGGGACCTGGGCGACGTGGGAGTTGGGCTGATGACCGTGTTCAACATCATCGTCATCATCCCCATGTCGGGACAGGCCCTCGCCTCCCTCCGGGACTACGAAGGCCAAATGAAGAAGCGCAAACTGGAGTAAAAAAGGGCCCGGTTTCCGTGGGAAACCGGGCCTCTTGACTGCCGAACCTCCGCTTGGCAATTAACCAGCGGTTATCAAACGCTGCTCCGTTCTTAATTTCGCCTCCATTGAAACGTCCCGCTCCATCCTTTATACTATCCTCATGAAACCCGTACAGGAGGCGCATAACATGGAACTGAAAATTGGAGCAAGGATAGCCCAGCTTCGCAGGAAAAAGGGCTTGACTCAGGAACAACTGGCCCAGCGCCTGGGGGTGTCCGCCCCGGCGGTGAGCAAATGGGAGTCGGACAGCTCCTATCCCGACATCACCCTGCTGTGTCCGCTGGCCCGGGCGCTGGGGGTCAATGTGGACACGCTGTTGCAGTTTGAGGAGCAGATTTCCCCCCAGGAGGCGGTGGAGCGGGTGAACGCCGCCATGGACACGGCCCGGCAGGAGGGCTGGGAGGCGAGCCAGCGTATCTTGGACGAGCTGTTACACCAGTACCCCAGCTCGGACGCGCTGAAATACAATGCCGCCTTAGCCCAGAACGTCTTTCTGATGCTGGACCCAGGGGCGGCCCCAGAGCTTCAGCGGCAGTGGAGCGCCCGGAAAGTGGAGCTGCTGGAGGAGCTTCACGCCGCCGGGACGGGTTCCTATTGGGAGTCCGCCACCCTCATGCTGGCCCAGTCCGCCGCCATGGAGGACCGGTTCCAGGAGGCGGAAGCCCTGCTGGCGGAGCTTCCCGAACAGGCCATCGACCCCACGGTGGTCAAGGCTCAAATCTTTCTCAAGAAGGGGGAGCCGGAGGAGGCGCTGAAGGTCACGCAGAAGCGCCTGCACACCCTGGCGTGGCTGGTCCAGAGCTGTTTGAGCGCCATGGTGTTCCCCGGCGTGCTGGACACGGAACGGGCGCTGGAGGTGTGCCGGGTCTATCAGGAAATAGACCGGCTGTTCGGGCTGGGCGGGCTATATGACGGGCTGTTTTTGGAGGTCTACACCAAGGCGGGCCGGTGGGAAGAGGCAGCGGACCGGCTGGAGCGCTACGTGGAAGCCACACTGGGCACGGTGACGGTCCCCAGACCGGAGCTGTTTGCGCCGGGGGTGGAGACGGAGAAAAAGCCCGCCTCCTCGCCGGAGGTCCGGTTCCTGCTGGTCAAAGAGCTTGAGGAGGGGGAGGAGTTCCGGCCCCTCCTGGGCTATGAGAAGGGCCGGGCGGCGCTGGAAAAGCTGAAAGCGAACGTGGAGGCGTGCTGAGCTGATGGACAAAGCCGCCGCGGGGCAGGAATCGAATCCCTGCCCCGCGGCGGCTTTTCTCCGTCAGGAGCAGCCCTTTCCCTATTTCAACAACCCCTGAATCAAAATCACCAGAATCAGCGCCGGCAGCACAAACTGAAAGTAGGGCTTCAACGCACGGGGCATTTTGACCCCCTTTCCGGTGTTGGCCTCCTCCAGATACCGGTCGAAGCCCCAGCCCCATTTGGTGACGCAGAACAGCAGGTACACCAGCGACCCCAGGGGCAGCAGCAGGTTGGACACCAAAAAGTCCTCGATGTCCAGCACCTGCCCTACGCTGCCGTTGGGAAGCGTGGCCTCAAAGTACCACAGGTTATACCCCAGCACACAGGGCATACTGGCAAGGAGGACGAACGCCCCGTTCACCAGCGCCGCCTTTTTCCGGCTCCAGCCGAAGTTGTCGATGCACCCGGCCAGCAAATTCTCGAACACGGCGATGACGGTGGAGAAGCTGGCAAAGGACATGAACAGGAAGAACAGCGACCCCCACAGCCGCCCCCCGGCCATGCCGGTGAACACCTTGGGCAGGGTGATGAAAATGAGGGACGGCCCCGCGTCCGGCGTCACCCCAAAAGAAAAGCAGGCGGGGAAAATGATAAGGCCGCTCATCAGCGCCACAAAGGTGTCCAGGCCGCAGATGCGCACCGCCTCCCCGGCCAGGGTATTGTCCCGGCTCATGTAGCTGCCGAAAATCTCCATGGCGGCGATGCCCAGGCTCAGGGTGAAGAACGCCTGGTTCATGGCGGCGGTGACCACCTTGCCCAGGCCCTGCTCCACCGCCCGGCCAAAGTCGGGCAAGAGGTAGAATTTCACGCCCTCTCCCGCCCCGGGGAGGGTCAGGCTGTGTACCGCCAGCACCACAATGAGGCCCAGCAGCCCCATCATCATCACCTTGGTCACCCGCTCCAGCCCCCCCTGGAGGCCCAGGGAGCACACCAGGAAGCCCGCCAGCACGGTGACCGCCATCCATACCGTCATCTCGGCGGGGTTGGCCCGCATGGCGGAAAACACTCCGTCCACCGCCTCGCTGGTCAGGCCGGCGAAGGCGCCCCCGGCGAACTTGAAGAAATAGCCCAGCATCCAACCGGACACGGTGGTGTAATACATCATCAGCAGGTAGCACCCGATCAGGCAAAACCAACCGTGAATGTGCCACTTGGACCGGTCAGGCTCCAGCGCCTTGTAGCCCAGCACCGCGCTCTTGCGGCTGGCCCGGCCCACCGCCAGCTCCATGGTCAGCACGGGCACGCCCATAATCACCAGAAACAGCAGGTAGAACAGCACGAACACCCCGCCGCCGTTTTCCCCGGTGACATAGGGGAATTTCCACACGTTGCCGATGCCGATGGCGCACCCGGCGCTTACCAGCAGGAAGCCCAGCCGGGAGCGGAAATTTTCTCGTTTCAACTGCCTCTCTCCTCTCGCAAGTTTCCTCATTGTATCGGACCGGGGGAAAAATGTCAATCCTTTTCCGCCCTTCCATCCCGGCCATATTTGTGGTATACTGTGGGAAAATGATTTTGGGAGGGGCGCTCATGGATCAGAAACGCCGGAAAATTCTCTACCACTACACCGATTTCCAGGCCCTGGACGGCATCCTCCGCTGCGCCCAGCTCCGGGTAAACAACGTGCTGAACATGAACGACTCCGCCGAGATGCGCCACTTCATGAACCGCCTGTCCGCCGCCATCGTAGACCGGCTGAGGCGGGAAGGACGGCCCGAACAGGCCCTTCAAATAGCGGCCCTGTTCGCCCGTGAGATGCACAAGGAGTATTCCGCTTTTGCCGCCTGCTTCTCGTTCCACCGGGACGACGCCGCCCAATGGGAACGGTACGGAAACCGGGGCCGGGGCGTATGCATCGCTTTCCGGCGGGAATACTTACAGAATATTGCCACCGGCCCCCTGTCCCTCCAGGCGGTCTACTACCTGGACGACATGGCAGGCCATCCTATGGTGGATACGTTCTGCGCCCTGGCGCACGCCGGGATCGGGCCGCTCACGCTGGAAAACCCCGCCGTGCGCCACGCCCTGCGGGAGGCGTGGGCCTGCTCGGTGTCCTTCAAGCACCCCTCCTTTGCCACGGAGTATGAGATGCGGCTGGTGGTCTCCCCCTTCGACCACGCCGAATTCGGCGTGCGGCCCTGTTACCACGTGTCCAAGGAGCGCATTAAGAAATACTACCCCCTGGATTTGAAATCCATGTGCCAAAATATCGGCGTGGGCCTGGAGGACCTGGTGGAGGAGATCATCATCGGCCCGGACTCCACCCAATCGCTGTCCATTTTCCAGGACTATCTCCGGGACAACGGCCTGCCCTCCCTGGCGGAGCGGGCGTCCCTGTCCGACTGCCCCCTGCGGGGGCTGGCGCCGTGAGCGTCCTGCATCGGAGGCTATATTTGATGAGAAAAATCTGCGCTTGTTTCCTCCTGCTGGCCCTGCTGCTGCCGGCCTGTAGCCGGGAGCGGCCCCAACCCTCTTCCCCGTCCGCTCCGTCCCCCTCCCCCGCCAGCGCGGTGACCTTCACCGACGACCTGGGCCGGGAGCTGACGGTGAACCCGCCCCGGCGGGTAGCCGCCCTCATCGGCAGCTTTGCCGACGTGTGGTTGCTGGCGGGTGGGGAGGACTCGCTGGTTGCCGCCGCCGGGGACGCCTGGACCTCCCTGGGCCTGGACCTGGGGGAGAAAACCATCAACCTGGGCTCGGTAGCGGCGCCCAACCTGGAGCTTCTGCTGGACGCCCGACCGGATCTGGTCCTGGCAAGCTGCAACACCCAGGCCAACCTGGACCTGCTGGACGCCTTTGAGGACGCGGGCATCCCCGCCGCCTATTTTGAGGTGGACAATTTCGGCGACTACCTGCGGATGCTGGAGATTTGCGCCCGCCTCACCGGCTGTGAGGACCGTTACGACGCCTACGGCCTCCAGGTACGGAACCAGGTGGACGCCGCCGTGGCCCGCCAGGACGGCTCCGCCCCCACGGTGCTGTATATCCGCGCCTCCGGCTCCTCCTGCAAGGTAAAGGGCGGCCAGGGCAGCGTGCTGGGGGAGATGCTCTCGGCGCTGGGCTGCGTCAACGTGGCCGACCGGGACGGCGCCCTGCTGGAAAGCCTGAGCCTGGAGGGGATCATCGCCGCCGACCCGGACTACATTTTCGCCGTCCTGCAAGGGACGGACAAGGACAAGGCCCAGGCCGTGCTGGAGGCCACGCTGCTGTCCAACCCCGCCTGGAACGGCCTCCGGGCGGTGGAGGAGGGGCGGTTCTACACCATGGACCCCACCCTTTACAACCTGAAGCCCAACGCGCGCTGGGGGGAAGCCTATGAAACGCTGGCGGACATCCTCTATCCGGCAGGGTAACGCCCCCCTGCTGGGCGTTTTGTGCGCCTTGGCGCTGCTCTCCGCCCTGCTGAGCATGTGCCTGGGAGCGGCGTCCCTCACTCCCGGCGAGGTGGTCGCCGCCCTGCTGGGCGGCGGCCGGGACACGGCGGCGCAGATCGTGCGCTACGCCCGCCTGCCCCGCACCTGCGCCTGCCTGCTGGCGGGGTCGGCGCTGGCGGTGTCCGGGGCGGTGATCCAGGGCGTTCTGGGCAACCCCCTGGCCGCCCCCAACATCATCGGCGTCAGCTCCGGGGCGGGGTTGGCGGTGGCCCTGTGCGGGGCGCTGGTCCCCACGGCGGCGGCATTGACCCCTGTCGCGGCCTTTGCCGGGGCGCTGGGGGGCGTGCTGCTGGTGCTGTTCATCGCGGAGAGAACCGGCGCGTCCAGGCTCACCCTGGTGCTGGCGGGGGTAGCGGTGTCCGGCATGTTCAGCGCCGGGGTGGACGCAGTGGTCACCTTCGTCCCGGACGCGCTGGCCGGCTACTCCGACTTCCGCATCGGCGGGCTGTCCAACCTGACCATGGCCCGGATTGTCCCGGCGCTCTGGGTGATCCTGCCCGCCATGCTGCTGGTCTTCTCCCTGGCCGGGGAGCTGGACGTGCTGTTGCTGGGCGCGGACACCGCCCAAAGCCTGGGACTGCGGGTCAGGCCCCTGCGGCTGGGGCTGCTGGCATTGGCCGCCGCCCTGGCCGGGGCCGCGGTCAGCTTTTCCGGACTGCTGGGCTTCGTAGGCCTCATTGTTCCCCACATCATGCGCCGCCTTATCGGCGAGGACAGCCGCCCCCTGCTGGCGGGCTGCGCCCTGGGGGGCGCGGCGCTGCTCACCCTGTGCGATCTGCTGGCCCGGCTGCTCCTCGCCCCCTACGAACTGCCGGTGGGCGTCGTATTGAGCCTGGCGGGGGGGCCGTTCTTCCTCTGGCTGCTCCTGCGGCAGAGGGGAGGGCGCGTGCATGATTGAGCTGAAAAACGTCTCCGCCGGATACGGCGGGCACGACGTGCTCCACGGCGTGACCCTGGCCTTCCCGCCCGGCCGGGTGCTGGCCCTGCTGGGTCCCAACGGCTGCGGCAAGAGCACCCTGCTGCGTACCGTTCTGGGCCTCACCCCAAAAAGCGGCGGCGAAATCCTCCTGGACGGCGCGCCGCTGGAGTCCCTCTCCCCCCGGCAGCGGGCGCTGAAGGCCGCCTATCTGCCCCAATCCCGGCCGGCGCCCAACATCACCGCCCGGCGGATGGTACTCCACGGGCGGTTCCCCCACCTGTCCTATCCCCGCCGCTACCGTCAGGAGGACAACCAGGCGGTCAGCCGCGCCCTGGCGTGGGCGGACGCGTCCGACCTGGCCAACCGCCCTATGGGCGAACTCAGCGGCGGCCAGCGTCAGAAGGTTTACCTGGCCATGGCCCTGGCCCAAGACGCCCCCACCCTCCTGATGGACGAGCCCACCACCTTCCTGGACGTGGGCCACCAGTTGGAGGTAACGGCCATGGCCCGGCGGCTGGCGGAGGAGGGCCGGGCGGTGGTGATGGTGCTCCACGACCTGCCCCTGGCCCTGCGGTGGGCGGACGACATCGCCCTGCTGTCGGTTGGGCGGCTGGCGGCCTACGGCACGGCGGAGGAGGTGTACGCCTCCGGCCGGCTGGACCGGGTGTTTGGGGTGGCCCTGCGCCGGGTGGAAACGGAATCCGGCTGGCAGTATTACTACGATTAGGAGGGACGGTATGGCCTGGTTTCCGTTTTTCATGGACGTCTCCCAGGGGGACGGCCTCATCGTGGGCGGCGGGGCGGTGGCCCTGCGGAAGGTGGAAAAGCTCCTCCCCTACGGGCCGAGGCTGACAGTGTGCGCCCCCTCCTTCCTGCCGGAGCTTGAGGCGATACCCGGGCTGGTCCTGCTGCGCCGTCCCTTCGACTCCTCCTTGGTGGAGGAAAAGCTGTTCGTCATCGCCGCCACCGGCGACCGTGCCCTGAACCGCCAAATCGCCGCCCTGTGCCGGGCGAAGCACATCCCCGTCAACGCGGTGGATGACCGGGATGCCTGCACCTTCCTGTTCCCCGCCCTGGTGAAACGGGGGCCGCTGTCCGTCGGCGTCTCCACCGGCGGGGCCAGCCCCAGCGGGGCGGTGCATTGGAAACAGGAGATCGACCGGCTCATCCCCCAGGACGCCGGGGAGCTGCTGGACTATCTGGACGGCCTGCGGGGGGCGGTCAAGGAGGCTGTTCCCGATGGGATGGCGCGGGCTGAGGTGTTCTCCATCCTGTTCCACACCTGCCTGGAGAATGGCTGGCCGCTGAGCGATGAGTGGCTGGACAGCCTGCTGAGTGGGCTGAAGCTGGGCGGGTTGAAGGAGGAATTGCCATGAGCGCCGCTCCCGGGACCGTCTACCTGGTGGGCGCGGGCTGCGGAGAGGCGGACCTCATCACCGTGCGGGGGCTGCGGCTGCTGGAGCGCTGCGACGTGGTGGTGTACGACGACCTCATCGCCCCGGACCTGCCGGACGCCGCTCCAACCGGGGCGGAACGGGTCTATATGGG
Source organism: uncultured bacterium (assembly GCA_947571605.1). GTDB lineage: Bacteria > Bacillota > Clostridia > Oscillospirales > Oscillospiraceae > Enterenecus. Next base: position 26,306 of record CANOYV010000032.1, read on the forward strand.
CAAGCGGGAGGGTAGGCATTCCGCCTCCCAGGAGGATATCTGCGCCCTGCTCATCCAACGGGCCCGCTCGGGCAAGGCGGTAGTTCGGCTCAAGGGCGGCGACCCCTTTGTGTTCGGCCGGGGCGGCGAGGAGGCTATCGCCCTGCAAGCCGCCGGGGTTCCCTTCGAGGTGGTGCCCGGCGTCACCTCCGCCATCGCCATCCCCGCCCTGGCGGGCGTCCCCGTCACCCACCGGGGCCTGAGCCGGAGCGTCCACATCGTCACCGCCCACACCGCGGACGCCCCGGACGGACTGCCCCCCGACCTGGACCGTCTGGCCCAACTGTCCGGCACGCTGGTATTCCTCATGGGCCTGTCCCGGCTGGAGGACATCGCCGCCCGTCTGCTGTCCGCAGGCAAACGGGTGGACACCCCCGCCGCCGTCCTGTCCGGTGGGAATGCCCCCCATCCCGCTACGGTGCGGGGCACGCTGGAGGACATCGCGGAAAAGACCCGCGCCGCCAACATCCGCTCCCCGGCGGTGATTGTAGTCGGCGACGTGGCCGCGCTGGAGCTGGCCTCAACCTAAAAAAGCACCGTTTTTCGAGGCCGTCCCCGAAAAACGGTGTTTTTTTCTTGGTACACGCCGCTCAATCCCCTGCCAACGCCTTGTCCAGCGCCCCCAACAGCTTCTCCTTGTCAAAGGGTTTGTCGATGAATCCCTTGGCGCCGATGGCTTTGGCCTCTTCAAAGGTGTCGTCGTAAGCCAGGGAAGATACCATAACGGTCTTCGCCTCCGGGTACTCCTCCAAAATGGCCTGGGCGGTCTCCAGGCCGTCCATCCCCGGCATGATGATGTCCATGGTTACCACGTCCGGCTTTACCTCGTCGTACACCGCCAAGGCGTCCTCTCCGCTACGGCAGTAGTGGACCACTTCGTAGTCCGTCCCCTCCAGCAGGCTGCGGATCTGGACCTCCTGAACCCGGGAGTCGTCTACCACCATTACTCGTTTTGCCATGACTGTTATTCCCTCTTTCTGTTAAGATTGAGTTGATTCAGGTCGCGCCCGTCCCATCCCCCTCCTGGGAGACGGGGACGTGGTGGACCAGTTCGGCGGCCTCGTTCCGGTCGCCGGAATAGCGGATTACAAACTGCTCTTTATGCCCCTTCGGGCTGTAGCTTCCCCAGTGGAAGGTGGGCACGCTGAACCGGGCCGAGACATGGGTGGCCTCGTACAGCGCGGCGGCAATGTGCCCGCACAGCACGTTGAAATACTCCTTGGCCACATCCTCCAGGTCTTGTGCGGTAATCTGCTCCTGATGCAGCATAGACCGGGACAGCCGGGCAAACAGGGCGGCGTCCGCCCGCAGGGACAGGCTTGACTGGAAGCCCCGGCGAAAACCGATATGTACCGTGCAGATATGCTCTCCCGGCTCCGCCTCGCCCCGGACCAGCGAAATACCCGCCGAGGCCTCCGTCACCTCCCGGATGATCCGGTCAAGGCCCTCCCGCAGCTTTTCCTCCGGTATGGCTTTGTCCACAGCTTCACTTCCTTTCAGACGTCAAATAATGCAGATTTCCCCCTCCGTCAGGCTGGCCACGACGGGCCGGGTCTCCTGATTGAACCGATAGAAGGCCGGACCGATGGCCACCGACGCGCCGGGGTAGGCCACCGAGCAGGTCAGGCGGCGGACGCCGGGTTCCCCCTGGTTCTCCCGCAGCTCTTCCAGGTCCCGTTCAAACTGCTCCAGCTTGCCTTTGTTCAGGGACAATTGCATACGCAGCTTGCCCATGCAGGTAAATTTGGCCGGACTCTCCGGCTGGCGCTCCAGCTTCTCCAGCTCCTCCTCCAGGCCGGCGATCTCCTGGGCCAGCACCTCGCGGTCAAACTCCTGGCAGGGCAGCCCTCCCAGCACCACGTCGGTGTGGGTCTCGGCCCGGGAACCCAGCACCCCGGCGCTGACCTCGTGGGCGGCCCGGATGCTGCCCCCGATAATGGTGCCCCGGCCGGAGCGCACCTCCACCAGGCCATCGCAGTACACGTTGCAGTTGATGACGCAATCGGCGTGAAGGTCCTCCATGGCGTAGACGCAGCAGTTTTCCAGGTACTTGGCAAAGACGCTGTGGCTGGCCCGGAGCACCGCCCGGTTGTCCCCCTGGGCGCCCTTGACCATGATGAGGTCGCCGCCGGCCTCCACCGTGGCCGCCTCCACCACGCCGTCCACGGTGATATTCCCCATGGCCCGGACGGTGAAACCGGTGCACACGTCCCCGTGAACATGGACGTCCCCCAGGAAATTGATATGGCCGGTGGAATAATCCACGTTGCCGTCAATGTCCATCACGGACTTCACCTGGAAGGCGCGCCCGTTGAACTCCACATGCCCCGTCCTGGTGGCTACCAGGGCGGTTCCATCCTCGGTAAGGGCGGTATTGCGGCCCTTGGGGACCGTGGCAGCCTTGCCGTCCCGGGCGGCCAGATCCTGGCCCAGCACCGTCATACCCCCCTCCCCCTTGGTTGGGGCGACGATGCGGCAAATGGTGTCCCCTTCCTCCGCATTGAGGGCGGTCCCTCCCCCGCCGAGGGCTTTCCCTTGTCCTTGGGAGCCAGCTTGTTCAGCCGATGATTTGCCGACGCGTTCACCGTCAGCAGCAGCCGGGCCAGCTCCTGCTTAGTCTGTCCGGCGGGGATCACGTCCTCTCTGTCCGGCCCCTCAAAGCGGAAGCGCGGAGCCGCCGCAAGCGCGAACTTCCCTCATCCGGAAAATTTTCCACTACATAGGTTTGAGATTCTACCGCTCTTCAGGCGCGGCGCAAAAATAAACGTAACCCTTCCGCTCCCCCGTGCAAAAACGAAAAAAAGTGATATACTATAGCCCACAACTTTTTTAGAATAGAGGGAACGCATATGGAACGCATCACCATCGCCTCCGTCTTTGCCGACGGGGAGCGGCTCGGCGGACGGACGGTCACCGTCATGGGCTGGGCCCGCACCATCCGGGACATGAAGGGGTTCGGCTTCATCGAGCTCAACGACGGCTCCTGCTTCAAGAATCTCCAGGTGGTCATGGACGCCAACGCCCTGGATAATTATAAGGAGATCTCCGGGCAGAACGTGGGCGCGGCCCTCATCGTCACCGGCACGGTGGCGCTCACCCCGGAGGCTAAACAGCCCCTGGAGATCAAGGCCTCCAGCGTGGCTGTGGAAGGCGCGTCCTCCCCGGACTACCCTCTGCAAAAAAAGCGCCACAGCGTGGAGTACCTGCGCACCATCCAGCACCTGCGGCCCCGGACCAACCTGTTCTCCGCCGCCTTCCGGGTGCGCTCGGTGGCCGCCCACGCCATCCACTGCTTTTTCCAGGACCGGGGCTTCGTCTATATCCACACCCCCATTATCACCGCCAGCGACTGCGAGGGCGCGGGGGAGATGTTCCAGGTGACCACTTTGGACGTAAACAACCCGCCCCGCACAGAGGACGGCGGCGTGGACTGGTCACAGGACTTTTTCGGCAAGCCGGCCAACCTGACCGTGTCCGGCCAGCTCAATGCGGAGAACTTCGCCATGGCCTTCGGCAACGTGTACACCTTCGGTCCCACCTTCCGGGCGGAGAACTCCAACACCCAGCGCCACGCCGCCGAGTTCTGGA
>CANOYV010000033.1:0-29158 GCA_947571605.1 uncultured bacterium
GATTTCCCCGAAATTTCCTCTTATTTTCCTCTTGACTTCATACCATTAGACTCCGCACCACTTCCGATGACGAGGGCGTCCTGGGCCGTTTGGACAAACGCCGCACGGTTCAAAGCAAAGGCCGCAGCCGCGCCCTTTGTCGAACAGGCAAACAGTGAGATGCATACGAGAGCGCAGAACAACAAAAGAATCAACTCCAATTTGATAGGCTTTTTCATGCCGTTCCTCCTTCAAAATTGGCCGCAAAAGACCGCCCCATGGCCTGGGGCGGCCATACGGTCAATTTTTTGTTTTGTTGCAGGCTTTACACGGCCCTCTGCTTCCGGAAACGGAATACCAGAGCTAGGGCGTTCAACACCAGGGTCCCCGCCAGAAGCACCCCCGAACAGAGCCGGAAGGCGTTGGCTGTGTCCAGAAAAGCGGAGATGTCCTCAATATCTGCATAGCGGGCCAGTTCAAACACCACCGTACACAGGGAGGCGGCACAGCAGGTCAGGCTTCCCATTCCACATAGCCGGGCCGCGTCCTTTTTCCTGTGCAGAGGCAGCGCCGCAAAACCAAGCCCCCATGCGGCCAGCCCCAGGATCAGAGCAAGCCCTGCGATTGAAATTACCATGTCAATTTCCTCCTTTTTCTTCTTCATCGGAGACAAACTCTAAAATATCCCCCGGCTGGCAATTCAGCGCCTTACAGATTGCCTCCAGCGTGGAAAAGCGCACAGCCTTGGCTTTGTTGTTCTTTAAAATGGAAAGATTGGCCATGGTGACGTCCACCTTTTGGGACAGTTCCCCCAGGGACATCTTCCGCTTCGCCATCATCACGTCCAAATTTACAATGATCGCCATATGCCGCCTCCCTATATGGTCAGATCATTTTCCGCCTTCAACTCGGCGGCCTGCCGGAACAGGGTGGACATGACCATGAGCAGCAGCCCGCCCATCAGGAAGATAGGGACGAACAGAGCATTGTAGGTGAGCAGAGGGGCGATGCTTTGGAAATAAGCGATCCCCCACACCACCCGGACCAGCGCTGCGCCGGAGATGAGGAAGCAGCACACCGCCGCCCGCTTTAAGCTGACTGCATTATCCAGTGTAAAGGATTCTCCCTTTAATATCGTGTTCAGCACCCGCTTCCCCTGCCATAGGATCACGGCAGTACACACGCCGCAGACCCAGAGAAATATCGTAAGCACAGCCATAAACGCATCTGTCCACACCACAATCCAGGACCAAATAAACATCATGGTAAAGGGAAAATAGTCTCTTGGCGTGCTCTCCATCCCAAACAGATAGGACAGGCCGTCCACTCCCCAGTCAATCATTTCCGCGACAGACAACTCCCCATACAGAGATACCAGCATAGGGACCATAAGCAGCGCCACAAGATTACACACAAATGTGATGAAAACCAGCACCCGCAGTACACGGGCCAGCTTCTGCACGGAAGTTTGTTCCATTGCAACCACCTCTTGTAAACGAGTATATCATCGTCCATATCGTTTGTCAAGTATTTTTTATTGTTTTTCAATAAAACTATCATACAAACGATCCCCGCCGCAACAAGCGACGGGGATCGTTTACACGCTATTCATACCAGGGGTCAAAATCGTACACTGCCGGAGCCGTGGGCAGCATTTGAATCGGACGTAAAATGGGTTTCGGTGCGGGCCGGAACAGTGCCGCCACAGCCTTGCGGTCCACAACGGGAGCAATGATGCCAACCGCCAATAGTGTCAGCAGCATAATCCCCTCTCCCGCTCCGCTCTCCGTCTCCGGTAAAAAAGTAATCATCTGCCCGATGCCGTTAAAAGTCACATGCCCCAGGATAGACGGCAGGATGGAACCCGCCTTCCAGTCCATCAGCCCAAACACTACCCCCAGTACAAAAGCATAGCCGAACCACACCGGGTTGCCATGGCATATCCCAAATATAGCGGCGGACAGCACAATGGCCAGCCATCCCGGCATGGCCCTACTCAGCCGGGTCATAATCAGCCCCCGGAAGATGAATTCCTCCACTACTGGAGCGACTAGCACTACCGCCAGCACCCCCAGCGCCCCGCCGGTATCCAGCCCGGCGGATGCCTCGCTATAGCTCTCCATCCAAGACTCAGGCAGGACAGCCAGCACCAAGGTAACTACCAAATACAGCCCTGGGGCCAAGGCTGCCCCCACCCACAGCGTTGGGGCGGGCACCCGTCGAAGCCACAGGGCCTCACTGGGCCGCTTTCTGCGGATACAGTAGAAAATCAGGACCGCCATCAGGGTAAGCACCCCAGAGATCAGGGAGAAGATCATACTGTTGTCCATCAAAAATTGATAGGTCAAATCTTCGTCCACCGTTCCCCCGCTGATGGCTGCCTGGATTCCCGCAATGACAGCCATCGGCAGCATAACCGCAATTTGCATTCCCAAAAACAGGGCCAGATAGCAGGAGGATTTCAGCACTGCAAGCAAAACCTGAACCGCTCGCTCTCCTTTGCCCGGTTTCACAGCTCGATCCCTCCCAATACTTTCCCGATAGAGTCGTGGATGACCAAATCCGCCTGCCCGTCATAAGGGGTGGGGTCCCGGTTGATGAGCACCAGCTTATTTCCCCGGTAATAGTTGATGAGCCCCGCGGCAGGGTACACCACCAGAGAAGTCCCGCCGATGATAAGCACATCCGCCTGGGCAATGGCCCGCACGGCGCCCTCCACCGTATCCTGATCCAGTCCCTCCTCGTAGAGCACCACATCCGGTTTCACCAATCCTCCGCACACGGGGCAGCAAGGCACATCCTCTCCCTTTGCAATAAAGTCCACACCATAGAAGGTCCGGCACTTGGTACAGTAGTTTCGATGGACGGATCCGTGGAGCTCATATACCGTCCGGCTGCCCGCCTGCTGGTGGAGTCCGTCGATATTCTGGGTTACTACCGCTTTCAGCTTTCCAGCCCGCTCCAGCTCCGCCAGCTTGAGGTGCACGGCGTTGGGCTTGGCATCCAGGCAGAGCATCTTATCCCGATAGAAGCAGTAAAAATCCTTGGTGTGGCGGGCAAAATAGGTATGGCTCAAAATGGTCTCCGGCGGCTGGTCATACTTCTGATTGTACAACCCGTCCACACTGCGGAAATCCGGAATCCCGCTCTCGGTGGACACACCCGCCCCGCCAAAAAAGACAATATTGCCGCTGTTTTGAATCCATTGCTGTAACTGTTCCTGAGGAGTCATCCTGCTTCCCTCCTTTTCTTCCATTATATCACACCGGTTTTGAAAAGAAAAGCCCCCTTGCGCTGCAAGGGGGCTTTGTTCAATCCTTCATCAGCAAATAGAGCACAGCCTTTTGGGCGTGAAGGCGGTTTTCCGCTTCCTCAAAAATTTCATCGGCGTGGGCCTCAAACACCCCGGCGCTGATTTCTTCGCCTTTGTGGGCAGGGAGGCAGTGTTGCACCATGCAACCGGGATTTGTCAGTTTCATTAGCTCTTCATCCACACAATATCCCGCGAAAGCCTTGGCCCGGACGGCCCGCTCTTCCTCCTGGCCCATGGACGCCCACACGTCGGTGATGACTACGTCGGCGTTCCTCACCGCGTCGGCAGGGATCCGCACCAGCTCAAATTGATTGCCCGTCACCGTCTTGGCAAAATCCAGCACCACCGGGTCGGGATCATACCCCTCGGGACACGCCACCGACACATCCATGCCGCACTTCAGCCCGCCCACGATCAGGGAGTTGGCCATATTGTTGCCGTCCCCGATAAAGGCCAGCTTCAACCCTTCCAGCCGGGTCATTTTCTCCCGGACGGTCATCAGGTCCGCCAGCACCTGGCAGGGATGGGCAAAGTCTGTCAGCCCGTTGATTACGGGAATCGAGGCTTTCCGCGCCAGCTCCTCCACCTCAGCCTGGGCAAAGGTGCGGATCATAATGCCGTCGCAGTACCGGGCCAGTACGCGGGCAGTGTCTTCCACCGGTTCTCCCCGGCCAATCTGGCTCTCCTTGCCGGACAGGAACAGAGCGTGACCCCCCAACTGATACATCCCCACCTCGAAGGACACACGGGTGCGGGTGGAATTCTTCTCGAAAATCATGGCCAAGGTCTTGCCCCGGAGATGGTCGTGAGCGATACCGTGCTTTTGGCTGAATTTCATCTGATCCGCTGTGTCCAGAATCTCGTGAATATCCTCCCTGGTCAAGTCCAGAAGCTTAAGTAAGTCTTTTTTCATGCCGGTGCCTCCTGTTTTCGAGCAAGCACACAGTACCAATCGGCGTCTTCCGGCTTTACGGTTTCCAGAAATGCGGGTAGGCACACCAGTTCCATCTCCCCATACCCCAGCCGCTTCAGCCCGTCCAGCAGCAGGCGGCGCTTCAAGGGGAAATAGCGCTCCTCGAAGATTTCCTTTTGAATGATTTTGTTTCCCCGCTCAAAGGTGTAGAGCAGGTTGAATGTCATAGAACCGTCCCCGTGGTGGTCCCAGACCTGGACCAAATTCATCCTCACATCGTCAAGGAAGGTGGGGTTATACAGGTAAAAACGCTGTTTCGTCTCCAGTATCTTGTCCCAGTTCCGGATATCAACGTACAAATACCCTCCTGGCTTGACCAGCCTGTCCATTTGGCCAAGTACGTCCAGAACCTCCCCGTTGGTGACGTAAGGGAGGGAATTCCCCGTGCTGGCCACACAGTCAAATGCTGTATCAAAGTGTTCATCCAGCCGCCGGAAGTCACTGAGCCGCAGATCAACGGCAAAGCCCTTCTTCCTCGCCTTTTCCTCGCACCGTTTCAGCATTTCCCCGCTCAAGTCGGAACCGTACAGCCGCACCCCCAGCTCCGCCAGGGGCAGGGTCAGATTGCCGGAGCCAATGCTCACGTCCAACAGCGTCCCGATGCTCCTGCCGGGCAGGACCGTTTCCCAATGCCGTTTGGTAATTTGATACCGCTCCTCGGTTTCCAGCAGGTCATAGATATCCGCTCTATCATAAAGTCTTGCCATAATCCCCTCCACTCAGGAAAGCGTTGCTTTCAGAATTGCCAGCCCCCTGTCCATCTCCTCTTTCGTGATGGTCAGCGGCGGCAGGAACCGAAGGCCAGCCCCTGCGGTCAGGCTCAAAAGCCCCTCCTTGTTCAGCTTGGCGCACAGCTCCTTGTTGGAGAAGCCCTCCGCCACCTCCACGCCGATCATCAGCCCCATACCCCGGGTCTTACCCAGACAGGGCAGGTCCATAGACTCAATGGCGTTTCGCAGATACGCTCCCTTCTCCTTGACCTGGGCAATGGCCTCTTCGTCCAGGATATCCAGCACCGCACAGGCTGCGGCGGCGGACACCGGGTTCCCACCAAAGGTGGAAGCGTGGTCACCAGGACCAAACACCTTCCGGCACCGCTCGTTCACCAGGAAACCGCCCATGGGCAGACCTCCTGCGACTCCCTTTGCAAAGGACGCCGCGTCGGGCTGCACGCCGTACTGCTGAAAACAGAACAGAGAGCCGGTGCGGCCCACGCCGGTCTGCACTTCGTCCACCAGGAACAGCCAGTCCCGGTCGGCGCACAGCTTCACCAGTTCGTTCACAAACCCAGGGGCCAAAGGCAGCACGCCTCCCTCGCCCTGGACCAGCTCCACCAGCACGGCACATACATCGTGGCCCGCCGCCTGCTGAACAGAGTCGATGTTGGGTTCCGCCCGGCGGAACCCCTCCGTGAAGGGGAAGAAATACTTGTGAAACACGTCCTGTCCGGTAGCAGCCAGGGTGGTGATGGTGCGGCCGTGGAAGGAGCGGTTCAGCGTGATGATGGTGCCCCTCCCCTCGCCGTACTTCTCCCAGGAATACTTCCGGGCCAACTTGATCACACCCTCGTTGCCCTCCGCGCCGGAGTTTCCGAAAAACGCCGCCGCCATGCCGGACCGGGTACACAGCTTTTCCGCCAGCTTGACATAGGGCTCGGAGTAGTACAGGTTGGAGACGTGGGCCAGCTTACCCGCCTGCTCCGCCACCGCTGCCTGCCATTTGGGATGAGCGGTGCCCACCGACAGTACGCCAATGCCGGAGGCGAAGTCGATATACTCCTTGCCGTCCACACCGTACAGCGTGGCGCCCTGTCCGTGATCAATGGCAATGGAATTGCGCCCATAGCTTTGTACCACATATTGGCTGTCCAGCTCTCTCAGTTCCTCAAACGTCATGTCAACGTTCCCCCCCTTTACACCGTAATCATGGTGCCCACGCCCGCGTCACTCAAAAGCTCAATGAGGATGGAGTGAGGAATGCGCCCGTCCAGAATGACGGTGCTCTTCACACCGGAGCGAACCGCCTCCACCGCGCAGTCGATTTTGGGGATCATGCCGCCCTTGATGACGCCGTCCTTTACCAGGCCAGGCACCTCGGAGGCCCTGGCCAAGGAAATCAAAGTATTCTCATCATCAGGATTGGTGAGCAACCCCCGCACATCCGTGAGCAGCAACAGCTTTTCCGCTCCCATGGCGATGGCCAGTTTGGCGGCAGCGGTATCTGCGTTCACGTTGTAGGCGGTGGGGCCGTCGATGCCCATAGCCACGGTGGACACCACGGGGATGTAACCATTATGGAGCGAATCCTCCACCACATCGGGGACTACTTTTTGGATGGAACCCACCAGGCCGTATTTCTCGTCCAGCCGGACGGCCTGGAATAGGTCGGCGTCCATACCGCACAGGCCGATGGCCCGGCCTCCTTGACCGTTGATGAGGGCAACCAGGTCCTTGTTTACCTTACCACACAGTACCTGTTGGACCACCTCCATGGTCACCTCGTCCGTGTAGCGCAGGCCGTCCACGAATTTGGACTCGTGTCCAAGCCGTTTCAGCATATCGCTGATCTCCGGACCACCGCCGTGGACCACCACCACCCGGACTCCCACCAAGGAGAGCAGGATGAGGTCGGAAATCACCGCCTGACGCAGCTCCTCTGAGATCATGGCGTTGCCGCCGTATTTTACCACCACAGTTTTACCGTTGTACTTCTGGATATAGGGCATGGCCTCGGCCAGCACCTGCGCACGGTCAATCAGTGACATGGTTCCAACCACCTTCGTATGATAATCATGGTTTTCCATCGCCCCCCTTCCAGCGGTGCGATGGAAAACTCATATCAGGTCCTGTAATCGCCGTTAATTTTCACATATTCGTAAGTGAGGTCACAGCCCCAGCAGGTAGCTTCGTACTCCCCCTCGTTGAGGGACACGTCGATGATTACTTCGTCCTGAGTGAGTATCTTTTTCGCCAGCTCTTCATCAAAATCTAAGCCGGTGCCCTTTTCGCACACCACGATACTCCCCTGAATGGAAGAGAAGCCGATGTCCACATATTCCGGACGGAAAGGGGCCTTAGAGTAGCCCAAAGCGCACAGTACCCGGCCCCAGTTGGCGTCCGCGCCAAAGAGCGCCGCCTTCACCAGAGAGGAACCCACCACCGCCTTGGCCAGCCGCTCGGCGCTCTCCTCACTGCGGGCGGACCGGACGGCACAAGTCACAAGCCTGGACGCGCCCTCGCCGTCCGCCGCAATGGAGCGGGCCATCCTCTCGCACACCTGATGGAGCGCCTTGTAGAACACAGTGTAGTTGTCGTCCTTCCATTCGATCTGCTCATTGTCCGCCATGCCATTAGCCAGCACCACGCACATGTCATTGGTGGAAGTGTCGCCGTCCACGGTCACCCGGTTAAAGGTGCGGGGAACGATGTCGTGCAGGGCATCCTGAAGCACCCCATGGGTGATGGCGCAGTCGGTAGTAATGAAGCACAGCATGGTGCCCATATTAGGATGAATCATGCCAGAGCCCTTGGCAATGGCTCCGATGGTGACGGTCTTTCCGCTGATCGTGACGGCCACGGCGGTCTCCTTTTTCACCGTGTCGGTGGTCATGACGGCGTGGGCGGCGGCGTCTGAGCCATCTCTGCTCAGCGCGGAAACCAGGGCAGGCATCCCCTTCTCAATGGAGGAAATGTTCAACTCCTGGCCGATAACGCCGGTGGACGCCACCACAAAGTCATTGGATTTCAGCCCAGTAGCCTTGGCCGCCAGGGCGCACATCCGCTCTGCGTTCTCGTGACTCAGCGGAGCGCAGGCGTTGGCGTTGCCGCTGTTGGCAATGATTCCCCGGCACACCCCGTCCTCCAGATTGCCCATGGTTACGTAGATGGGGGCGGCCTTCACCCGGTTCAGGGTATAGACGGCAGCGGCGGAACACTCCCGCTCCGACAGGATCATGGCCAGGTCGTTTTTGTCCGGGCTACTCCCCGCTTTCACACCACAGTGGACGCCGGAGGCGGTGAAACCTTTCGCGGCGCACACGCCGCCGGGTATCTCTTTTAACATGATCGCAACTCCTTTTCGGTGTGTTCTTTTCCTTGAAAAGAAAAAGAACCAAAAAGAAACTTTACAATTGCAAAACTGCGTTTCGCCTAATCTTTTAAATGTTTAAGCCTTTCGTCTCCTCAAAGCCTAACATCAAATTCATGTTCTGCACTGCCGCGCCCGATGCGCCCTTACCCAGGTTGTCCAGCCGGGCGGTCAGCATCAACTGCTCCTGGTTTCCATTGACGAATATCTGGAGGTTGTCCTTCCCCACCAAATTATTGGAACCGATAAAGCCACAACTGGGTGCGTCGGCGGGACGCAGCTCCACAATTGGACTGCCCGCGTAATAGCCCGCATACAGCTCACGCAGGGCCTCAATCGATGCGTCTCCATTCAACTGCTCGGCAAACAGGGCAACGGTCACCGTCATACCCTGGGGAAAATCACAGATCATGGGCATGAAAATGGGCTTGCGAGACAGGCCGCTCACCGCCATCATCTCCGGGATGTGCTTATGGGCCAGCGTGACGGCGTAATGCCGGGGAGAATCCAACTCCGCTTCCCGTTCCGCATCGGTATACTGCGCAATGGCCTTCTTCCCCGCCCCTGTGTAACCGGACAGGGCGTGGCAGGTCACGAATGATTCCGAGGCCAGCGCGCCCATCTCCACCAGCGGACGAATCAGAGACAAAAAACCAGTGGCGTAACAGCCTGGATTGGCCACCCGTCCGGCAGTCTTAATTTGCTCCCGTTGGCCGTGGAGCTCGGGAAAACCGTACGCCCACCCATCCGCCGTGCGGTGGGCTGTGGAGCAGTCAATGATCCTGGTATGCTCGTTAGTGACAAGGGAAAACGCTTCACGGGCAGCGGCATCCGGTAGGCACAGGAATACCAGATCGGCGGCATTGAGCAGCTTGCGCCGCTCCTCCACATCTTTGCGTTTTTCCTCATCAATCAGGAGCAGTTCGATATCATCCCGCTCCCCCAGCCGTTCATAGATTTGGAGACCGGTGGTGCCCTCCTTGCCGTCAATATAAATTTTTGGTTTTTTCATGTTCGTCACGTCCTATACCGCCATATCACGGCTCTACTTTGCGCTGGGCCACGAATTCCTCAATCAGCTCGATCTGCTTCTTCACGCTCTCCTCGGACGGACCACCGTATACCTTGCGCTCATTGACGCAGGTCTTGAGCTGAAGGGCGTCGTACACGCTCTCGTCAAACAGACCCGAGATGGCTCGGAAGTCTTTCAGCGGCAGGGTATCAAGGCTCTCCCCAGTCCGGATACACATGTGGACCAGACGGCCCACGATCATGTACGCCTCCCGGAAGGGCATCCCCTTCTTCACCAGGTAGTCGGCGCAGTCGGTGGCATTGATGAAGCCCACCGACGCCGCCCGGGCCATGTTCTTATCCTTCACCGTCAGGGTATCCAGCATGGCCGTGAACACGGGAACGCACAGCTCCACCGTGTCGATCGCGTCAACTACCGGCTCCTTGTCCTCCTGCATATCCTTGTTATAGGCCAGCGGCAGCCCCTTCATCACCGTCAGCAGGGTGATGAGGGAGCCGTACACCCGTCCGGTCTTGCCCCGGACCAGCTCGGCCACGTCGGGGTTCTTTTTCTGGGGCATGATAGACGAGCCGGTGGAATAGGCGTCGTCCAACTCCACAAACTTAAACTCCCAGGAACACCACAGGATAATCTCCTCCGAGAACCGGGACAGGTGCATCATGAGGATGGACAGTGTAGACAGCAGCTCAATGGCGTAATCCCGGTCCGCCACCGAGTCCATGGAGTTGTCGGTTGGCTTGGCAAACCCCAAGGCGGCGGCAGTCTGGAACCGGTCCACGGGATAGGTAGAGGTGGCCAGTGCGCCGGAACCCAGGGGACACTCGTCCATGCGCTCCATACAGTCCTCCAGCCGGGTCACGTCCCGCTTGAGCATGTTGGCGTAGGCCATCATATAGTGCCCAAAAGTAGTGGGTTGGGCCCGCTGTAAATGGGTGTAGCCGGGCATGACGGTGGACAGGTTCGCCTTGGCCTTCTTTACCAGAACCTTTTCCAGGCCCAGCACCAAGCCGATGATATGGGGGATTTCTTCCTTTACGTACAGCCGGAAATCGGTGGCCACCTGGTCGTTACGGGACCGGGCGGTATGCAATCGTTTGCCCGTCTGTCCGATGCGCTCGGTCAGCAAGGCCTCGATATTCATGTGGATGTCCTCATTATCCAGGGAGAACTCCACCTGATCGCCGTCGATATCCGCCAAAATAGCCCGGAGGCCCTCCACGATTTTCTCCGCCTCGTGCGCCTCGATGACGCCGGTCTTGCCCAGCATGGCGGCGTGGGCCATAGAGCCCCGGATATCCTGCTCGTACAGCCGGGCATCAAAGCCGATAGACGAGTTGAAGTCGTTGACCAGGGTGTCGGTCTCCTTCTGGAAACGGCCCGCCCAGAGTTTCATAATGATTACCTCGCTTATCTGTTATCACGCCTCGCCTGTTCGCGACGCGCGGCTTCACTTCGATTCAGGCAAAACCCGCCCCAACTGCGCGGCGGCAGGGCTTTTGCCTTCTCTCCGTTCCATCCGTGCTGCTCACGACGGCTCGGACGCTTATAGCTTTCCCTGCTCCCGTAGCGCCTGGACCTTGTCCGGCAGGCCCCACAGATTGATGAAGCCGGTAGCATCATCCTGATTGTAATCACTTTCCTCGAACGTGACCAGGTTCTCGGAATACAACGTCTCGGGAGAGGTGACGGAGGAGGTGATAATATTACCCTTGTACAGCTTCAACTTCACCTGGCCCGTGACATGCTTCTGGGTGTCCACCGCAAAAGCCTGGAGCGCCTCCCGCAGAGGCGTAAACCATTTGCCGTTGTACACAAGGTCGGCGAAATCCACTGCCAGCTTGGACTTCATGTGCTTGGTGTCCTTATCCACGGTGATCATTTCCAGCACCTCGTGGGCCCGGTAGAGGATGGAACCGCCCGGCGTCTCATACACGCCCCGGTCCTTCATGCCCACCAATCGGTTTTCCACGATGTCCAGCAGTCCGATGCCGTTGTCCCCACCCAGCTTGTTTAGCTTGCGGATGATGTCGGACGTCTTCAGCTTCTCCCCATCGACGGCCACGGGCCAGCCCTTCTCAAAATCCAGGGTAACATAGGTGGGTACGTCGGGAGCCATAGCTGGGGACACGCCCATTTCCAGGAAACCCGGCTTGTCATACAGCGGCTCGTTGGCAGGATCCTCCAGGTCCAGCCCCTCATGGGACAGGTGCCACAGGTTCTTATCCTTAGAGTAGTTGGTTTCCCGGGAAATCTTCAAGGGCACGTTGTGGGCCTCGGCGTAGTCGATCTCCTCGTCACGGCCTTTGATATCCCACTCACGCCAGGGGGCGATAATGCGCATCTCGGGGGCAAAGCGCTTGATGGCCAGCTCAAAGCGCACCTGATCGTTGCCCTTACCAGTGCAGCCGTGGCAGATGGCGTCGGCCCTCTCCTTCTTGGCGATCTCCACTAAACGGCGAGCAATGATGGGACGGGCAAAAGCTGTCCCCAGCAGATAGTCCTCGTACTTGGCCCCCATCATCATGGACGGAATGATGACCTCGTCCACCATGATGTCAGTCAGGTCCTCGATGTACAGCTTGGATGCGCCGGTCTTGATGGCCTTTTCCTCCAGGCCATCCAACTCGTCCCCCTGCCCTACGTCGGCGGACACGGCGATGATCTCCGGGTTGTTGTAATTTTCCTTCAGCCAGGGGATAATGATAGATGTATCTAATCCACCGGAATATGCAAGCACTACTTTTTTTACGTCAGTCACGGTGATTCCCTCCGTTTATCCTTAATTATAGGCAACATTCTTGCTCTGCTTGTAAGCAGTATACTACCCTGTCCCCTGATTGGCAAGTGCTTTTTTGCATAGTTATCCGATTTTATCCTGGCATTTCTGGGCAATATTCCACATATTCGGATAAATATTCATACTTTCAATGTATAATCTCAATTCTTATTCACAGCATTCTCCACACGCGCCGTAATAATTTCTACAATTCCTATTGACAAGGTATGCTTTTTACGGTATGATTTGGGCGAAACAAAATAGGTCCCCCCATTCACGGACTTTTAAGGAGATGGAACAAACCATGATATACGCGGACAATGCCGCGACAACAAAAACCAGTGCCGCCGCCCAGCAGGCCATGCTGGACGCCATGGAGCATTTCTGGGGCAATCCCTCCAGCCTCCACTCCCCCGGCCAGCAGGCCAAGGAGGCCCTCCAATCTGCCCGGGAGGCGGTGGCCAGGGCCATCGGTGCCCAGCCCCGGGAGATTTATTTCACCTCCGGCGGCAGTGAGGCGGACAATCAGGCCATCGTCAGCGCCGCCAAAACAGGCGCACACAAGGGCAAAAAGCACCTCATCACCACCGCCATTGAGCACCACGCCGTCCTCCACACCATGGACCAACTGGCAAAAGAGGGGTTTGAGGTCACTTTGATCCCCGTGGACGAGAGCGGCATTGTGAAGGTGTCCGACGTGGCCGCCGCCATCCGTGAGGACACCGCCTTGGTGTCCGTCATGTTCGCCAACAACGAGATCGGCACCATCCAGCCTGTCGCTGAAATCGGGGCGCTGTGCCGGGAGAAGAATGTCCCCTTCCATGTGGACGCTGTCCAGGCCGTGGGCCACCTGCCCATCGACGTGAACGCCCAGAACATCGACATGCTTTCCCTGTCCGGCCACAAGTTCCACGGCCCCCGGGGCGTGGGTGCGCTGTACGTCCGCCGGGGCACTCCCCTGCTCACCTTCATCCACGGCGGGGCCCAGGAGTCCGGCCGCCGGGCGGGCACGGAAAACCTCCCCGCTATTCTAGGTATGACCGCCGCTCTGGACGACTCCATTGCCCACATGGCGGAGAACAACGCCCATGCAGCCAAACTGCGGGACGCCCTTATTGACGGTCTGTCTAAAATCCCCCACTCCGCCCTCAACGGCGACCGAGAACACCGCCTTTCCGGCAACGTAAACTTCTGCTTTGAGGGCATTGAGGGCGAGTCCCTGCTGCTGCTGCTGGACGATAAAGGCATCGCCGCTTCCTCCGGATCGGCGTGTACCTCTGGTTCCCTGGACCCCAGCCACGTGCTGCTGGCCATCGGACGGCCCCATGAGGTGGCCCACGGCTCCCTGCGCCTCACCTTAGACCAGGACAACACCATGGAGGACGTGAAAGCCATCGTCAAGGCGACCACCGAGGTTGTGAATTATCTCCGGGATATGTCCCCCGTTTGGAAAGCATTACAGAGAGGAGAGCGCAACTATGTTATACAGTGAAAAAGTGATGGATCATTTCCGCAACCCCCGCAATGTGGGTGAGATCGAGAACGCCGACGGCGTGGGCGAGGTGGGCAACGCCAAGTGTGGAGACATTATGAAGATGTACCTCAAAATTGAGGACGGCATCATCATAGACGTGAAGTTCGAGACCTTCGGCTGCGGCAGCGCCATCGCCACCAGCTCCATGGCCACCGAGCTCATCAAGGGCAAGAAGGTGGAGGACGCCCTGTCCCTCACCAATCAGGCAGTGGTGGAGGCGCTGGACGGTCTGCCCGCCCATAAAATCCACTGCTCCGTGCTGGCCGAGGAAGCGGTGCGCGCCGCCATCAAGGATTACTACGACAAAAACGGCATCGCCTATGAGCCCGAGCAGTTCTGCGACGGCGACTGCTCCTGCTGCCACGAGCACGACCACCAGGAACACGAGGAATAATCCATCTTCGCAGTACAAAAGCGAGGGCCCGCCGGGATCGGTGGGCCCTCGCTTTTGTCTGTTCAAACTTATCGGTTCCGAACTGCGGGGCGTTTCGACCGCTGTTTACCGAATCTCTTTTTGCACGCAATCGCCAGCACCTCCATCAGGTCCACTCCCCGTTCAAACACGAAGATCACCGAGGGGGTAAGCATGAGGAATACTACAATGACCAGCCCCGCCTGGAAATCCAGCGCGGTCAGCTCAAACAGGCCGCCGAACCCAAGAACCGCAGTGGCAAAGGCTGCCGCCATAGCGCCCAGCAGGGTCCACCGTTTCCAATCCAGCGGCCGGGAAATGTAGTACAACACCAGCAGGCCTACCTCGCCCATGATGACGGTGGCCAGAGTGGACAGGGTAACCCGCTCAAAGTCAAAGGCCAGGGTAAACAATTCGATAAAAATCATCAGCACGATGTTGGCCAACCCCCCCGGCAGGGCCCGCCGGAGCACGTTGGTCATAAACCGCCCCTTCACAATCTCGTGATTGGGCTCCAGCGCCAGCACAAAAGAGGGCGCGCCGATGGTGAGTGCGCTGATAAGAGTGAGCTGGATGGGGATGAAAGGATAGGGAAACCCGGCAAACAGATTGATGATGGACAAAAACAGGGACATGATATTCTTCACCAGATACAGCGCCGCCGCCCGCTGGATGTTGTTGATGACCCGCCGCCCCTCCTGCACCACCTCGGGCATGGAAGCAAAGTTCGAGTCTAGCAGCACCACCTGGGCCACCTGACAGGCCGCCTCCGAGCCGGAGGCCATAGCAATGCCGCAGTCGGCGTCCTTCAAAGCCAGCACGTCGTTGACGCCGTCGCCGGTCATAGCCACCGTGTGCCCCGCCTTTTGCAGGGCCTTCACCAGCTTGCGCTTCTGGTCAGGCGTCACCCGACCAAACACATTGTACTCCCGCACGGCCCGGGCGTAGTCGGCAGGCTCCTTCAGCGTGGCGGCGTCCACAAAACGGTCCGCCCCGGCGATGCCCGCCTGGACGGCCACGCTGGATACCGTGGACGGGTTATCACCGGAGATCACCTTCACCGTGACCCCTTGCTGGGCAAAATACTGGAAGGTCTGCGGGGCCTCCTCCCGGATGGGGTTGTTGATGACCGCCAAGGCCAGCGGCTCTACCGCGCCGGTCAGTCCTCCGTCCATCGTCGGAGCGTTGGCGCACTTTGCCAGCAGCAGTACCCGGCACCCCTGCTCCTGATAAGGCGCGACCATATGCTGCAAATCGGCGTACCGGGCCCCCATGATAAACTCCGGCGCGCCCACCACATACGCGCCGTAAGATTTGAAGATTACCGCCGACCATTTGTTGGCGGAGGTGAATGGTATTGTACGCTCCACCTGCCATACGGAAGACTTGTTGAAGCGCTCCGCCATGGCCCGGGCGGTGTCATTGTCGGCGTCGATCGCCCGGTAATAGGCATTGAAAATCTCTTCCACCTTGGCAGCGGAGCAGCGCTCCTCGTCCAGGGGCACCACCTCCCGCACGGTCATCTCCGGCTGGGTGATCGTCCCTGTCTTGTCCACACACAGCACATCTACGTGGGCCAAAGTCTCCACGGCGGATAACTCATGCACCAACGTTTGCCGCTGGGCCAGCCGCATGACGGACACCGCCAGCGCCACACTGGTGAGCAGATACAGCCCCTCGGGAATCATACCGATGAGGGCGGCCACCACAGCGGGGACCGCATCGGAAAAGGCGCTCTCCTGAACCACCAGTTCATTGTAAAACAAGGCCGCGCCGATGGGAATCAGGGCAAACCCGATAAACCGGATCAGTCGGTCCAACGACTTCATCATCTCTGAACGGCCTACTCCCTGGTCGGACTTGGCCTCCAAAGACAGCCGGGCGGCATAGCTGGATTTTCCCACCCGGTCCAGCCGTGCCCGGCACTTGCCCGACACCACAAAGCTGCCGCTCAGCAGCTCATCCCCCACGTCCTTGGTGATGGGATCAGCCTCACCGGTGATAAGGGCCTCGTTTACCGTCACCTGGCCGGACATGACCGGGCCGTCGGCCGGGATCTGATCTCCGGCCCCTAGCTCCACAATGTCCTCCCGTACCAGCTTATGGACAGGGACGGTGCCAAGCTGGCCGTCCCGCACCACTTTTACCCGCGACTCACTAATCAGGGATAGCTTTTCCAGAGTGGCCCGGGAACGGAGCTGCTGGACAATGCCAATGATGGAGTTTACCGCCGCGATCCCCAGAAACATCATGTCCTTGAAGTCTCCGGCTAACACCAGCAAAGCGGCCAGGACCACAAACACCAGGTTGAAAAAAGTCAGCGTGTTTTCCCGGATGATTTGACCGGTGGACTTGGCGTTGCTCTCTACCATCTCGTTGCCCAGACCCTGCTCCAGAAAGTCCGACGCCTGAGCTGTGGTCAGACCCAACTTGGGGTCGGGGAATACACGCTCTGGCTCTCGAGCAGAGCGGGAAGCACGGTCCGTCCGGCGCTTTAAGTGGTCGTTGTCCCGGCGGCGCTTGGGCGGCGGAGCTTGTTGGAATTGTGCCTGTTGAGCCATAGTATCGGCCCCTTTGCTTTTTATTTGTCTGAGTTCTTCCAAATTTTTCAGATCGTTGACATTATACTATAAAAAAGAACCGGCGTAAAGCGCCGGCCCTTTAACGTTTTGTTAAATTAGACAAGATATGTCAAACGCTCCACCGCACCTCAATGGTAAATATCCCATCCTCCCAGCGGGCCCGGGCAGTGTGGCCCATGCGCTCCGTCAGCGCCTTGACGATGGCCAAGCCTAAGCCTGTGGATTGGCCTGTACGCATTTTATCCGCAGTATAAAAACGCTCGAACACATGGGCGGCATCTTCCTCTGTCATATCATCCGCACGGTTTGAGAAGGAGGAGATGACATATCCCCCGGACCGATACAATTTAATCGACAGCATATCCATTCCGTGGCGCAGGGCATTGGTCAACAGATTGGAGAAAATGCGGGTCACCGCTCCCCTGTCCGCCCAGACCGGGGGCAGGTCCGGCGCAATATCCACCTCCATGGCAAGCCCTGTTTCCTCGATTTGCTCATAAGCTGCCGCCAGTTGGTCGGACAGGGCGCGGCCCAGGTCCACCTTTTCCCGCTCCAAAGGCAGTTCTCCCCCTTCGATGCGGGACAGATCATAAAATGTGGCGATAAAAACTTGAAGCGTCCGCGCTCTCCCCTCGATGACCTGGAAGTACTCTTGCCGTTTTTCCGGGGGCAGCTCCTTCTGCTCCAAAAGCTGCAAATAGCCCAGGATAGAGGTCAGCGGCGTGCGCAGGTCGTGGGACACGTTGGCAATCTGCTGGCGCAGCTCCTGCTCCTTGCGGCGGTAGCCCGCCCGCTCCTCCTGGCGCAGCTCCAGCAGGTCGTTGAGGCAGACCAGCAGCTCCTCCGCCCCGGCGCTGGGACATGGCAGGGACAGGCGGGCCGTAGTCTCGTCGGCCATCTGGGCTCTCATCTGGCTGGCAGCCCGACACAGCCCACGCTCCAGGGTGTACCGACGGACCGCTTGGACAGCAATCACCAACAGCAAGACAATGATCATAGCGGTTTTCATGGAACGCCGCGCCCCCTTTCGTCAAATAACCCCCAGCGTAATCAAAACCAGCAGCGTGAGCAAAACGACAAGGATCACCTTGATGTACCAGGGGGAACGTTCGCCCCGGCCCATCCAAAGCCCCAGCAGCACCAGCAGGATAGGGCCGAGAATGCCCATAGGTCCCCCGGCAATGATCAAAAACCATTCCATCCGAACAGAACCATGAGGAGCAGGAAGAACACGATTACAGGAATTTTCATTAGAACACCCCATCAAACGGCTTTTGCCGGGCCTTTCGGCCCGGCGGAAACCGGCTCATTTTTTTGGCTTCTGAAGAATCAGGCTGAGTCCACCTATCATTGCCGCCGCGATGACGGCCCAAAGCACCGCTTCCATCCGTTTTCTCCGTTTCATGGTTTATTTGATCTCCTTTCGGTTGAATCCATACAGGCCCACGACGGTGCAGACGATGACCCAAAATGCCCCCACCAGCCACGCCCTGCCCAGATAGCTCACGTCGCCCACCACGCTTTTGGCTCCATTCAACATTCGCACGGGGAAATACGGGACCGCCTTGAGCAGCGCATTTCCCACCGGTCCCTGGATAAGCAGTCCCGCCAGATCGATGAAAGACTCCAGCACGAACACAATGCCCACATAGAGGAAAGAGCTGGCCATTTCCCCATTCACCAAAAACAGACACATACATAGCGCCGCCTGAGCGCCAATCCACAGCGGAAGCCCTACTGACAGGAAGTAGCCCACGATAGCCAGCGCCTCCGATGTGGCGTAGAACGCGGCGGACTCCGACTCCATGGGCAGACAGACCGCGCAAAGCCCCAGGAAGAAAGCCATCATGACCACCAGATACACGATGGACAGCAGGGTCTGGGCCAGGAATTTGCCCAGGTAAATCTGAGTGCGGCTTAAGCCGAAGGACACCTCATTTTTCAGCGTGGAGTTCTTGTACTGCCCGGCAAACACGATATCCCCGGTGAGCAGGCAGGTACAAAAGCCGATGGCTCCCATCTCTATGATGGTGATAATGGCCCCGCCGAAAGGGGTGGCCATGGAATGGGCGTTGTGGAAAGCAAACATGGACGCATAAAGTGCCTCCAATGCCATCATAACCCCAAGGGCGATATAGGTATAGGGCCGATGGAGCAGCTTGTAAATCTCAGCGCGGATATAGTTAAACATGGCGCCCACCTCCGATCAGGTCGAGGAAATACGCTTCCAGGTCCGCGCCCTTCTGCTCCATAGCCAGCAAAGCCACCCCGTTCCGGGCCAGGGCGTAGGACGCCCGCTTGGGGTCGTCCAGGCAGGCGTAGAGCTGGACCACATTGTTGGGCAGGACCTCAAACTTGTCCGTACCCAGCTCACTTTGGAGAACAGCGGCGGCCTTGGCGGCGTCGTCCACCTCCAGCCGCAGGCAGGTGCGGCATTTGTCATGGAGGGTTTCGGCGGAAATCTCCTCCAGCAGCTTGCCCTGCTCCATAAAACCGTAGCGGGTGGCCACGTTGGACAGCTCTGACAGGATGTGGCTGGAAATCAGGATAGTGGTCTGCCGCTCCTGGTTGAGCTGACGCAGAATCTGCCGGAACTCCGCCACCCCCTCCGGGTCCAGGCCGTTGATGGGTTCGTCCAGGACGAGGAAGTCCGGATGGTTCATCAGAGCCAAAGCCAGCCCCAGCCGCTGCTTCATGCCAAGAGAAAAGGATTTGAACTTTTTCTTCCCCGTATTCGCCAAATCCACCTGCTCCAGCACCTCATCTACCACATGCCTGCCGGGAATCCCCCGCTGGAGGCGGTAATACTCCAGGTTCTCCTGAGCGGTGAGGAAAGGGGAAAAGGAGGGGATTTCAATCATGGCGCCCGTGCGGGTGCGCTGGGACCGCATGTTCTTTCCCGACGCGCCAAACAGCTCCATTTCGCCCCCGCTGGGCTCGGATTGGCCTGTAATCATCCGCATGAGAGTGGTCTTCCCCGCCCCGTTGCGGCCCACCAAACCATATACGTCCCCCCGGCGCACCAGCATATTCACGCCGTCCAGCGCCTTACAGGAACCATAGGCTTTTTGCAGCCCATAGGTTGCCATCACCGCTGTATTTTCGTTCATAGCGTTCCCGCCTTTCTCTTCGTTGTGGCTATAGCTTATCGCAGAAAGGCCAAAACTCTTCAAAGGAAGTCTAAAGAAATCCTAAATATCGGCCAGCTTAAACCCGATGCCCCACACCGTTTTGATATAACTCCGGCCCGGGTCCGCCCTGGACAGCTTGGAACGCAGGTTGCTCACGTGGACGTTCACCGTGTTTTCGTCTCCCAGAAAGTCCTCGCCCCACACAGCCTCATAAATCTGCGCCCGGGAAAAGGCCCGCCGGGGGTTTTCCATGAGCAGGGCCAAAATGTCGAACTCCCGGCCGGTGAGGGACAGTTCCTCCCCATCCAGCGCTGCGGTGTGGCTGTCCCGGTCCAAGGTGAGAGGCCCCGCCGACAATATATCCGCTTTGGCGGTGGAGAACTCCCGGCTGCGGCGAAGCTGCGCCTCCACCCTCGCCAGCACCTCGGCATTGTCAAAGGGCTTGGGGATGAAGTCGTCCGCCCCAAGTTTAAGCACATTCACCCGGTCGGATATCCCCACTTTGGCCGAGGCCACGATGATGGGCATGGTTCTGCCCCGGCGGATGCGGGTGATGAGCTCCTCCCCTGTCACACCGGGGAGCATCAAGTCCAGCACAATGAGGTCGTAGTCGTATTTTTCCGCCCACAACAAGGCCTCGCTGCCGGAAAAAGCAGCCCGGCAGGTATAGCCTGCGCCCTCCAAAACGGTACACAGTAGGCGGTTGATGTCCGCGTCGTCCTCCACGACGAGAATGTTGGCGGTGTCCATCGGTATTCCCTCCAATTTCTTATTTTTATTTAATGTCTAGTATATCATAAATGCCCCCGGCGTTTCCAGTCGCCGGGGGCATACTTTAACCTTTTTTAAGATTTTAAGCGGTGATGGTGGGAACCTGGTTGGTGAACTTCTGCTCCGCCTGGGCAATCTGCTGTGGCTGGGCCTGTTCCACCTTGTACCATCCCTTCTGCTTGGCGGTTTCAAACAGTTGAGTCTGGGTTTTGTGGCCTTGGGTGAGCAGGCTGACAAAGGTGTCCCGGAGCTGCACGTTGGTGCACTCGGAGGCGAACAGGTTGTAGTTGGTGCTCATCTTCTTCTCGGTGAGCAGCAGGTCGGTGATGATCTCAGATTCCTTCATAGTCTGTCCTCCTCAGCGTAAGAATCCCAGCAGGGTGTCATAATTCCGCTTGTGCTGGGCGGCGTATTGGTCATAGGTGTTTTTTAGTTCGGTCTCCTGGGTCGCTTTGGCTGCGTCCTGATATTTGCAGCACAGCATACCCTCGAATCCCAACTGGTCCTCCAGGGCGGCCAGCTCTTTGGTGCTCAGATTCGACACGGGTGGTTCCCTCCTTAACATTGGTGGCCTTAGTATGCCCAAAGAAGGAAAATATATGCAGGCGCGGGGACAGCGGAATATTTACCCCGCCGTCCCCGCGTTTGACCCGCCTCAGCGGATCGTCCTTTCCATGATGATTTCGTCCTCGTCTTGCTGACCGGTGTGGGTGAAGCCCAGCCCGCTGTACAGCTTCCTGGCCGCATCATTTCCCTCAATATAGCAGAGCACCACCTTGTCAAAGCGGCCCTCGGCCTCCATCTGCTCCAGGACAAGCTGCGCGGCCCGGCGTCCGAAGCCCTGGCCCTGATACCGGGCGTCGATAAAAAGCTGACTGAAATCGTAGGCACCCAGCTCGGCGCAGTCATGGTACATGGCCATGCCCACGGGGATTTCGCCGTCTAGGACGACAAAGGCCCGGCTGCCGTGCTCCCGATAAGCGTAGGCCCTGGCCAGCAGCCGCATATCGCTGGACACAAACCTCTGCTGTGCCTCCGACACCTTCAAGCCCAGACGCCAGTTGTCCGGGCCGACAGGTTCCAGCCAGATCACTGGGTGTTCCCCTGCCCGGGGACAGACGCTTTTTTCTGCTTCGCCGGCTTGAGCTTCAACACATCCTTATAGAAGGTGTCCAGCTCCTTCTTGGCGGGGAAGGCAGCCACATACATCTGGTTGCCCATGGCATCCGCCAGAACGTCGGGAATACGCCCCACCATCTTCATGTGCTTGCCATACTTTTTCATAATAGCCTCGTGGTCCATGGCAAAGGGCTTGCCGTCCCGGAGACCGGCATAGGCACAGAAGAAGTGCTCCCCCGCCTCCAGCGTGGAACGGTCAAAAGCTATCATGTCCGCCCAGATTTTGTACACATTGGTGGAGTTGGCAAAGTTCATCATATCGGGGCTGAACCCGCCGCAGGGGCGCATATTGACCTCCAGCGCCACCACGTCTCCCTTTTTGCCCATGCCCTCCTGATCCTGAGTGAGGCGGAAGAATTCAAAATGGACGAAACGGCTCTTGACCCCGAAACTCTTCACCGTAGCCCGGCCCGCCTTTTTGGTATCGGCGGGCAGATCCTTCACGATATAGTAGATAGAGTTGTCCGCCTCGTTCACAATGTCCATGATGGACATGGGGGTGACATTCCCCGTCTCAAAAATGGGGTTTCCGGCGGAGTCGATGATGGCGTCATAGGAATTGACCTCGGCGTGGATAAACTCCTCCATAATGTAAGCAACGTCGCGCTTGGTCTCCAGAAACTCCTTCAAATCCTCCTCACTGGACAGCTTGTGGGTGTCGGAAGCGCCCACCCCGTTGTCCGGCTTGACCACCACCGGCCAGCCCACCTTCTTGATGAAGGCCAAACAGCCCTTGAGATCGTCCACCAAGTGATAGCGGGCCACGGGTATCCCCGCCTTTTCGTAAAATTCCTTCATCTTGGACTTGTACTTGATGCGGGGGATATCCTCGGTCTGGAAACCGGAGGTGATGTGGAAATCAGTGCGCAGCTTGGCGTCCCGCTCCAGCCAGTATTCGTTGTTGGACTCCAGCCAATCCACCCGACCATGCTTGAAAATGAAGTAGGCCACAGCGCGGTATACCTCGTCGTAGTTCTCCAGGCTGCTCACCTTGTAATACTCGTTGAGGCTGTCCCGCAGCTCATTGGTCAGCTCGCCGTAGGGCGCGTCGCCGATGCCCAGCACGTTGAGTCCGTTGTTTTTCAGCTCCCGGCAGAACTGCCAGTAGTTGGTGGGGAAATTGGGGGAAATGAAGATCACGTTTTTCATTGTTTTTCCTTCTCTCTCTTTTGGTGCTCAGGTTTGATCCAGCAGATAGGGCACAAAATAGGCCACTTGCTTGTACCACCAGTCCCAGTCGTGGGCCACATCGTAGCCCCAGATATCCACCCAAATGTGGATATCCTTTTCGCGGAAAATGTCCGCCAACCACATGGTCGTCCCCGGAATCTCCCAGGGCCCCCGGCCCACACAGACAACGCCCTTCTTCTGGTTGTACAGATCAATGAAGGGATGACCCTTGGGCATATCGGATAGGTAGTGGACGGGAGAATTGCGGTAGACTACCTCGTCCACATAGTTGTCAAAACCGTAATCTGCGCTGTATATCCCGCTGAGGGCCAGAACCCGATCAAACAGGTCCGGGCGGCGGAAGAACAGGTTGGCGGCGTGGGTGGCCCCCAAGCTGCACCCGAACACCAGCACGCCGGCCTCGCCGTCCCAGCCGTTGCGCTTGTTCACCATGGCCCGCATGAAGGGCACCAGCTCATCGGTGATGTAGGCGATCCACTGCTCATACCGGCGGATGCGCCAATAGGGGTCGCCGCCCTTGTCGGACCAGCTTTCCGCGTCCATGGTGTCGATGGAGAACACCATCACCTGGCCGGACTCGATCCAGGGGGCCCAGGCATCGGTCATACGAAAGTTCTCGAAGTCAAAGAACCGACCGTCCTGGCAGGGAATGAACAGCACTGGACGGCCCGCGTGGCCGTACACCTTGCACTCCATATCCCGGCCCAGCGCTGGACTGTAGTCCTTAAAATATTGTGTCTCCATACTCTCTCCTTCGTCAATCCTCCCGCCCGTAGAGCAGGGTATTCATGAAAAATGGGATTTGCCGTTCCCAACTGGCCTCGCTGTGGTCGCCGCCGGGCACCATACGGAAGTCCAGCAAAACGTGCCTGTCCAGCAGCGCTGCCGCCGTCCGGCCCAGCAGCTTAAAGGTCTGGGCGTGGTTGGTCAGCTCCCGGGAACCGTAGTCCATATACAACACCGTATTCGGGCTAATCCTCGCCGTGCGGATCAGGGTATCCACCTTCCCCGGCGCCACCCACAGCGACGGGGACAGCGCCGCCCCCCGGGAGAACCAGCGGTTGTACTCCAGCACGGCGTACAGAGCCATAAGTCCGCCCATGGAACTGCCCGCGATAAAGGTGTTCTCCCGCTCCGGGAGGGTGGGGAACTCCCGGTCGATCTCCGGCTTAAAGGCATGGACCAGCCACTCCATGGTGGTCCTCCCCCGCCCTACCACCCGGCCAAAGCCGCCGGTGTAGAAAGACCAAGGCGAATATTCGGACAGCCGTCCGTTATCCGGATGGTGGTTGCACTCCACTGCGGCCACGATGATCTGGGTCTGGGTGGCATCCAAGTACTCACCCATGCCCCAGCTCTTGCCATAGGTGGCGTCCTCGTCAAAAAACACATTGTGCCCATCAAACATGTAGAGCACGGGGTAACGCAAATCAGGGTCCATCTCCCAGGAATCGGGCAGGTAGATGTACGCCCGGCGGGGTTCATCCCCGGTGAGCTCGGGAATGGTGATGTTCCAACTGTCGATCATAGTACAATATCCTTTCACGCTTCAAAGCAATATTATGTTATGTTAGTTTAACACAGTATCGTGGAAAATGCAATCCATGGATTTCCCTATCTTCTCCTTTTCAGTCCTTGGGTTGTAGCACAATTTCACAGATATTTTCTTTTCCGCTCTTGACGCGGACCGGAGGCCTGTGCTAAAATAACCGTTGTTATAGGTCGTACCCATGCTGGTATAGCTCAGTCGGTAGAGCAGCTGATTCGTAATCAGCAGGTCGTGTGTTCGAGTCACATTACCAGCTCCAAAAAGCTCCGCTCAAGTTTCTTTGAGCGGAGCTTTTTGCGTGCCGGGAACATTTTCCAGCTTCCAAAAGCAATCGGACGGCAAAAGAGGCCTCTCCTTCTTGACAGGTGGTTTATGTTATGTTATTATTATGTTATCCGATATATCGCGAAGCATAATATATATAGAGAGGGGATACTTCATGGACCAGGGCCCTATGACTGAGGCCGCCTATTACATTTTGCTGGCGCTGCTGAAACCCGGCCACGGCTACGGCATGATGCAGCGCATCCGCGAGCTGTCCGGCGGGCGGCTGGTGATGGGTCCGGGAACCCTCTACGGCGTTCTCAGCCGCATGAGCAAGGAGGGGCTCATCGTCCTCACCGGCGAAGAGGGACGGCGAAAAAACTATGCCATCACCGAAACGGGAAAAGCCGCCCTGCTGACGGAATATGGTCGGCTGAAACGCATGGTGGCCGACGGGAGCATCTTGGAGGAGGATCAGAGATGAACCGTGTAACATACAAATTACACCCCAGTGAGTACGATCTGGGGGAGAACGAGAAATTCTACAGCGATATGGAGGCCAAGGGCTGGCGGATCATAAAGCGGGGCCTCCATTTCAGCAAGTTCATCCCTGTGGAGCCAAGCCGCACCAAATATCGGATCGAGGTCTCCTCCCCGGCCTTTTTAGGGGAAGAGGGGCTCTCCGAGGGACAGCTCGCGGTATTTGAGGACTGCGGTTGGGAGCATGCCGCCAGCCGGGGATTTCTACACATTTTCCGGGCTCCCGAGGGCAGCGACACGCCAGAGTTTTACACGGACCCCCGCCAACAGGCCCAGACATTGAAAAAGGTCCGGCGCAGCCTGTGGACGGGATGGATCGTCACCCTCGCCGCGCTGGCATTCGCGGCCTGGTTTATCATGCTGGCGGGTAAGCCATGGGGCAATGTGTTTGCCGAGATGTTCAAGCGTTTCATACAAGTACCGCCCTTCTACCTCGTCTATGGGTGCGCGCTGTTTCGCGGCATCTGCCAAATGGTATGGGACACCTGGAAGATCAATCGCACCTACCTCCATCTGAAAAAGGGCGTTCCCCTGGACCACACACCCAAGCGGCGGCTGGGCCGCCGCTTGGTGGACGGCGTTTTGCTGGGGTTTGTCATCCTGTCCTTCCTGCTGCTGACGGTCCAGCTCATTACCACCCATTCCGAGGATATGCCCGCCAAACCAGACGGACCGTATATCATGCTCACCGACATAGGCTGGGAGGGCGAGCGCACCGAGTTCATGGATCGAAGCAGCGGCGTGACCCACACTACTTCCCTGCTGGCGGACTACTGGGAAACAGTGGAATACATCCGCACCCAAGAGGACACAACCGTATGGCTGCGCCAGAATATTTACCGCCTGCGGTTCCCGGGCATGGCGGGCACCCTGACCCAGTCGTTGATGGAAACCGACACGCTTGCCCACGGGCCGGAGTCGTTTTCTCCCGTCGAGGTCGAGGGTTTCGATGCCGTCTGGGCCACCAGATACGAGATGGTAGCGGTCAGAGGGGATATGGTGGCCTACACGGTGTTTCTAAACTGGGTCGACGACGGAATCGACTGCCAAGCCATCTGCGCCGCACTCCAAGCCGCATGGGAAAGCTGAACCGTTGCGCTTCTATAAGGAAAAAGCATGGCCTTCCAGCCATGCTTTTTCCTTGATTTTGTCTCAGATCCCGTGACGGAAGTTATAGGCACCGCACAGGGTGTTGGTGTTCTTGATGATGATATTCATCGCCACTAAGGGACCAATCCCGCACAACAGAGCGCCCACCAAATACCACAGCAGAACGGTGGTCCCGTTCTCCTGGAAGTTCTGACCGTACCGGGGGGCGTTCGACGCCAGTCGGTTGCCCAGGCTGTACATCCAGTAGATTTGGTAAAATCCGCAGGTAATCATACTCAGCAGGATCAGCTTAACCAAGCCGGCGGTACGCCTGCCGTCACCATCGCACACCACGTTTACATCTCTGGCCAGGGCATAGATAAAATACCAGCCGTAAATACCGCAGGTGACCAAATTCAACAGAATATAGGCCAAAATGCTTCGGTCCGTCTTCAGGTGGAAGGGTGCATAACCCGGTTGGGGCGGAACGGGACCAGGCTGCTGCTCGAAGGAATTGTTCTGGCTATAGGCGGCCTGCCGCTGAGCCTCTTGCTGGGCTTGCTGCGCGGCCCGCCGGGCCTGGGCCTCCTGCGCCGCCTGGGATGCCTGAGCCCCCACCTCACCCGCTGTCTGGCTAAAGGAGGCAAACGCCTGATTCATGTCCCTGGACAGCGCCTCACCGTCCAGGCTTTCCAGAACGCTTTCCCCCAGCACAAAGCGAATGATGGCGTAAACGCCGCCCACCGTGACCACCGCGCCCATCACCGTGACCAGCAGATTCTGGAAGACGGCAACTGCGCTGCCAGGATAGCGCACAAATATCAAAGTGACCAGCAGAAGAAGTACGCGGGCCACAATATTGACCAGTCCGCCCCCTGCCAAGCAGAGAATCAGACCGTTGGAGTTCGCCGGATTTCGCCGGAACGCCACCATCAGCAGCATCAGGCACATCCACACGCCGCCTACTACCAGAAGCAGATTTGCCACCAGGTAGAACAGGCCGGTAAAGGACATCAACCAGCCAAACACCGACGTGATAAACGTAAACACCCTGGTAATCGTGCGGTAGCCGTAAACCACCAGGCAGATCACGGCAAAAACGGTGAGGATAACTGCGCTGTTCCCGCCGCCGACGCCGCCAAAGCTGGGGGGCTGAGACGAAGGCGGAGGCGTCTGGCCACCCTGTTCGGGGGCGCTGTCGTTCATAACCGGCTCACGCCCCTCGTGGAGCTGATTTCTGCCGCACCTGCTGCAAAACGAAACACCGTCTTCCAGTTCAGCGCCGCAATTCCAACATTTCAACTTTGATCTCTCCCTTGCTTCTTTCTTTATCTATTTCCACCCGCCTGTCCGCAGAAGGATGGACAGCAACCTGGCAAACAGCCCCTGAGAGGGCTGAAATACCACAATTTGATCTTCTGGAGAAAACAGACGAAATAGATACACCAGCACAAACAGCCCGCACACCGTGCCCAAAAAGCTTTTCCAGAGCCATTCCGGTATCCGCCGCCGGAACATTAGTACCGCCGCCGCAGGTACCGGTAGCAAAAACAGCGGATGATACGCAAAGGCCGCCGACAAATCCAATCGCAGCAGGGACAGCCACGCCCGGCTCATGCCGCAGCCCGCGCAGGAAACCCCTGTTAAAAAACGGATCGGGCAGGTGACGCCCAAGGCCTCAATAAACAGGTAAAACAGCGCGATCGCCGCCAGCGCCTGCACATGATCCTTTTTCATTTTCCGAACTCCCAAAAGCCCGGCGTCCTACGGGGCGCTACGGATAATTTTTGACATTATACCACTATCCGACAAAACACGCAATATCTTCCGCCCGATTTTTTCCGGCGTACCACTCCCGCCCTCTTTTTAATAGGGACACGCCGCCGCCGCATACATTTTAGTTGGAGGTGGTTTCCATGTGGACTGCATGGCTTTTACTGACGCTGAACGGACTTTTTTTTACCTTGCGGCTTGCAGGAAATACAGGATCTTTCCCCCGGGCGCTCACCCGTGAGGAAGAGCAAGACTGTCTGGAGCGGATGGCCAAGGGAGACGAGGACGCCCGGGACATGTTGATTGAGCACAACCTGCGGTTGGTGGCGCACATAGTTAACAATGGGTGAAGCAAAAGGAAAAAGTCTGTGGTGTATCACAGGTGCGAACTTTTTCCGGGGATATTCGAGGAAAGTGACCGTATATTGGAATGCGATCATCTAAATCGCATGGATTCCTGTATGGCTCCAATTGCCCACAACGGCAGGTTTAGCAGCCAGTCCCCCCTCTTATAATCTGCCATGGAGGTTCGGATCGACAGCTTTGGATGAAACTTCTCGTGATATACCTTTAAGCTCTTGGCCTGGAGATTCGTCTCTGCTTTCACCTCTATAGGAATCACATCTTTGCCGTTGTCAATGACGAAATCAACTTCCGCCGTTCCGCGCTCCGCAGTCCAATAGTAGATATTGAGGCCTTTGAGTGTCTTTAGCTGTTGCAGCAAATATTGCTCCGTCAGCGCGCCTTTGAACTCATTGAACAGAGCATTACCATCCAACAGTACATCTTGCCGGAGTCCCACCATGCAAGACAGCAGCCCCACGTCTACCAGAAACAGCTTGAACGCCTTCAAATCCTCATACGCTTTCAGTGGCAGGCTTGGCGCATTGACCCGGTACACTTTGTGGACAAGCCCGCAATCCGTAAGCCAAAGCATGGCCAGTTCGTACTCCTTTGCCCGCGCTCCCTCCTTGATCAAGCCG
>CANOYV010000034.1:0-29096 GCA_947571605.1 uncultured bacterium
GACGTCCTGGTTCTGGAGCGGTCGGGCCTGAGAAACGTCACGCGGGACGAGGAGAGCGGCGTGAGCCTGCTCACCTCCTGGACCAACACCGAGGCGGTCACCACCGACATCAACAGCGACGGCGTGCCGGAGATTCCCCGGCCCCAACTGCTCGCCCCGCCGGACCCGGAGAGCGGGGCCGCCGCCCAGTATCTCATCTACTGGCAGCAGATGGATTCCAACGGGCGCGGCGCCACCAGCGGTATCACCTACCACTCCTTTACCGACGGGTGGTATCTCACCCTGCCCAACGGCTGGGACATCAACAACATCACCGTGGCCAGGGACGACAGCCTCAGCGGCCGGGGCGAGCGGTCGGTGGTGTTCTACTACTGGCCCGACCAGGAGGAGGAGCCGAAGCGGTTTTTGACCATTTACCGTCTCACCGGCAGCAACCGCACCGCCCGGTCCAAGATGCCCGGCCGTTCGATATTGCACAGCGACAGCAACGCCATCTATTGCGCCAGCCTGGATACCAGGGTTTGGGACTGTGGCCTGGACGAGGCCGGATTGGGCCAGCGGTTCAATCCCATCATGGCGGTGTGGTCTACGAACAACCGGTGAGCGCGGAGCCGCAACGGATAGGCGGGGCAGAACAACACAGGCGCAGCGATACGATATTTTTGGACAGGAAGAAAGCGGGGAAGGTTTGAAATATGCGCAAGGTATTGGTTTTGGAGGACGAGACGAACATCCGCAGCTTTGTGGTCATCAACCTGAAGCGGGCGGGCTATGACACCATTGAGGCCGGAACCGGCGAGGAGGCTCTGGCCCTGATCCAGAAAAATCCCGACGTCCAGGTGGCCCTGCTGGACATCATGCTCCCAGGGGAGATAGACGGCTTTGAGGTGTGCCGCCGCATCCGGGCGGGAAACGCCCAGATGGGCATCATCATGCTCACTGCCCGTACCCAGGAGATGGACAAGGTCAGCGGCCTGATGACCGGGGCGGACGACTATGTGACCAAGCCCTTCTCCCCGGCGGAGCTCACCGCCCGGGTGGACGCGCTGTTTCGCCGCACCGGCGGCGTGCCCGTCCACGACACGGACGAGATCAACCAGCCCCCCTTCCTGCTGAATACCCGCAACCGTACCCTGGAGAAAAGCGGCAAGCGGGTAAAGCTGACCCAGGTGGAATACTCCATCGTGAAGCTGTTCATGGAAAATCCGGGAAAGGCCCTGGCACGGGAAGAGATTCTGGAGGCTGTCTGGGGCAAGGAATACTTGGGCGAGTTGAAGATTGTGGATGTGAACATCCGGCGCCTGCGCATCAAGCTGGAGGACGACCCCCAAAACCCGGCCCACATCAGCACAGTGTGGGGCTACGGGTATGAGTGGGAGATATAAACCGGCCTTGTGAGACGCTGAACAGAAGGGGGGGACCTAGGATGGATCAGGAAAGCCGCCGGAGACGAAAAAAAAGCCAGCCGATTAAGCCCAAGCGGGAGGACGATCCGGTGGAGGAGGCCCAGGCGGAAGTTACCGTCAAGGTCCGTCCCCGGGGGCGGCTGCGCCGCCGCTGGTTGATGAACACCCTGGCCGTCACGCTGGTGGTGGTGGCCATCGCGGTGAGCGCCTTCTCCCTGGCCATGTACAGCTATTATACCTCCACCATCCTGGCCACCCTGGAGAGCAAGGCGCAGACCGCAGCCGGCATGTTCCGTAACTACACCGAAACCACCTACCTGTCCACCGCCCGGCAGTTCGTCAATCAGTTTGAGGACAAGACCAGGATTGAGGTACAGATACTCAATTCCAGCGGCCGAGTGCTCATGTCGTCTATGATGGATATCTCCGGCACCAGTGCCCACTCGCCCGACGTGGCCGCCGCCATCAACGAGAAGCGGGTGCGGACCAACATCGGGGTGGATCCGGACACTGAGGACCACGTGGTCTCCGCCTCCGCTCCCGTGGTCTACAACGGTGCGGTGGTTGGGGTGGTGCGCATGGTCACCTCCCTCCAGAAGGTTCAGGCCCAGATGCTGCGCATTGTGACGGTTACCTCCGCCATCGGGCTGGGTATCATGATTATTATGGGAGCCATTGCCTCCTATTTTATCAAATCGGTGCTGGACCCGGTGATCCGGGTGACCGAGACCGCCAAGCGCATCGCTGCGGGCAGCTACGGCGTGCAGATGGAGAAAAAATCCGACGACGAGATGGGCGAGTTGGTGGACAGCATCAACGACATGTCCATGAAGATCGACCAGGCGGAGCGGACCCAGTCGGAGTTTATCTCCTCCGTATCCCATGAGCTGCGCACGCCCTTGACTGCCATCAATGGCTGGGCGGAAACGCTATGCAACGGAGAGGTCCGGGATGCCGCCGATGTGAAGAAGGGCATGGGGATCATCGTGTCCGAGGCCCAGCGCCTGACCCGCATGGTGGAGGAGTTGTTGGAATTCTCCCGGATGGAGACAGGCCGGTTCAACCTGTCGGTGGAGCCCATCGACATTCTGGCGGAGCTGGAGGACGCGGTATACACCTATCGTGAGTTTTTCCGCCGGAAGGGGCTGGAGCTCATCTATACCGGGTGCGAGGAGGAGCTGCCTATCATCAGCGGCGACCCGGAGCGTCTTCGCCAGGTGTTCTGCAATCTGCTGGACAACGCGGACAAACACGGCGGGTCCGGCGGTGTTATTGAGGTGTCTGTGGGGCGGGACGGGGATTATGTGGCCATCCGCATCCGGGACCACGGCCCCGGCGTGCCCGGGGAGGAATTGCCTTTCATTAAGTATAAATTTTATAAGGGCTCCTCCAAGGCCCGTGGGTCCGGCATCGGCCTGGCGGTGTGCGACGAGATCGTCAACAGCCACGGCGGCTCCCTGGACATCGGCAACGCCCCCGGCGGCGGATGCGTGGTCACCGTCCGCCTGCCCATCAAGGTGGAGGGGGCCTGAGAGATCCGGACAGTCGAACGAAGGTTCTAAGATTCGCTTGCATTTTCCGGCGGATTCTGATATACTGCGCTTCAAGGGCCGGGAGGCCCGCATTCAAAGGAGAAAGATTCATGGCGAAACAAGAGGAAAAAACCTGCACCCCATTCAAAACAACCTGCGGCGGGCAGGCGCTGATCGAGGGCATCATGATGCAGGGCCCTGGCAAGCGGGCCATTGTGGTGCGCAAGGCGGACGGGGAGCTGGATATCACGGAGGAGGCGCTCAAGCCCAGATCCGGGCTGGCCAAGCTGCCCTTGATCCGGGGGCTGTTTATCTTCGGCGGCTCCATGGTTCACGGGATGAAGGCGCTGATGCATTCCGCCGAGGTATCTGACGACGGGACCATGGAGGAGGAAGAACTGACCGGCATTGACAAGTGGATCAGCGACCACTTTGAGCAGGACAAGGCCATGAGCATCATCATCACCTTGGCGGCGGTGATCGGTATCGCCTTTTCCATTGGGCTGTTCATCCTGCTGCCCACCGCCCTGACGGGGCTGATCGGGCTGGCGTGGACCACCATGCCGCTGTGGGTGCGCTCGGTGATTGAGGGCGTACTGAAGGTGGTCATCTTCATGGCCTATCTCTACATGTGCTCCAGAATGAAGGAAATTCACCGGGTGTTCGAGTACCACGGGGCGGAGCATAAGACGATTTACTGTTACGAGAACGGTCTGGAGCTGACGGTGGAAAACGTCCGCAAACAGCCCCGGCACCACCCCCGGTGCGGCACCAGCTTCCTGTTTGTGGTCATTGCGGTGTCCATCTTTTTATCCATTGTGGTGTTCACCCCGCTGGAGATTAAGAATACCTTTTTGCGCATGGCGCTGCACCTGTTGATGCTGCCCGTCATTGTAGGGGTAACCTATGAGTTCAACCGCTTTGTGGGTGGCCACGACGGCCCGGTGTGCCGGGCCCTGCGGACCCCCGGTATGTGGATGCAGAACTTCACTACCTTTGAGCCGGACGACTCCATGATCGAGGTGGGGATTGAGGCGTTGAAGCGCGTCCTGCCTGAGGAAAAAGGCGCGGACCAGGGGTAATCAGAAGCGCGGAGAAGCGGACAGCGAGGAGCGCTGTGCCAGTGGCACACGTCCAGCGCCGGCCGGGCCGAAGGCGAGACCCGAGCGATGGGGCTACAGGCCCCAGAGGTTAGCCCGAGTCACAGCGAAAGTGACCGAGGGGCCTGACCGCTTTGTAGCGTAACAACATGGAACCTGAGGGGGTGAGAGCCCGTGCCCGCTACTTATAATGACCTATATTTAGACGCCAGAAAGTCGCTGAAGGGCGCGGGGGTGGAGCAGGCCCAACTGGAGGCCAGGGAACTGCTGTGTTTTGCTTCCGGCAAGAGCCGGGAGGAGTTTCTGCGGGACCTGACCCTCTACGCCTCCGACGGGGTGGAGGGCCGCTTCCGCTCCCTGCTGGTCCGGCGCTTGAAGGGGGAACCGGTGGCTTATCTGATCGGTGAGTGGGAGTTCTACGGTTTGACGCTGGATGTGTGCCAGGACGTGCTCATCCCCCGGGCGGATACCGAAACCCTGGTGGACCGCGGCATCCTACACGTCCGGGACCTGCCTGAGGGCACGCGGGTATTGGACCTGTGCGCGGGCAGCGGCTGCGTGGGGCTGGCGGTGGCGGAGAGCTGCCCCAATACATACGTGGTCCTGGCGGAGTGGTGGCCGGACGCCTTGCGGGTGGCCCGGCAGAATATCCTGCGTTGCGGACTTTCCCAGCAAGTCAGCGCCGCCCAGGTGGATGCGCTGGAGCCGCCGCCCCGGCTGCTGCGGGACTTTGACCTGATCCTGTGCAATCCCCCTTATATCCCGACCCTGGAGGTAACCCGGCTGGACCCCTCTGTCCGGGACTACGAGCCCCGGATGGCGTTGGACGGCGGCGAGGACGGACTGAAATTTTACCGGGCCATCGCAAAGAAATGGAAGCGTGCCCTGAAACCCGGCGGAAAGCTGGCCTTTGAAGTGGGGTATGACCAGGCTTCGCAGGTGCGGGCCATCATGGAGGAACAGGGGTTCCAGGATATCCGGACTACCATGGACCCCGGTCTGCACTGGCGGGTGGTGGAGGGAACCATAGAGGAGAAATCAGAATGAAAAAAGTAAAGATCACGGTGATGAAAACTGCGTCCTATCCGGACTTGATCGAGCAATATGAAAATCCCATCCAGCACACCTGCGATATGCGGGAAGGTCAGGTATTTATCGCCAACGGCTGGGAGCGGCCGGAGGGCTTCTGCGTCAGCGCCTGGGACAGCATGTCCGCCTTTGTGATGACTCTGGCCCACGGCGGTGGGAATTTTTACGGCGGCTGGATGAAAGACAAAAAGTCCGCCATGATCTCCTGTAATGACGGGTTCCGCCCCGTCAGTTTTCTGCTGGAGGCGCTGGAGGCCGACGCGGAATGAGAAATTGCAGTTAAAGTCCGTTTTATGGGACATATAGAGGCGTATCATATGGGATGGAAAGAAGCTGGCGGGAACAAAACGCGCCGGCGGGAAAGGATGATCGTACATGGCTGAGAAGAAGAAGCAGGTGGAGTCTGCCGCCCCCGCTGCGGACAAGAAGAAGGCGCTGGACACCTGCATCGCGCAGATCGAGAAGGACTTCGGCAAGGGCTCCATCATGCGCCTGGGGGAGAACTCCCACATTGTGGTGGAGGCCATCCCAACCGGGTCGCTGTCGCTGGATATCGCCCTGGGGATTGGCGGCGTACCCAAGGGGCGCATCATTGAGATTTACGGCCCCGAGTCTTCCGGCAAGACCACCTTGGCTCTTCACATTGTGGCCGAAGCCCAGAAGCGGGGGGGCGAGGTAGCCTTTATTGACGCTGAGCACGCCCTGGACCCCACCTACGCCCGGGCCCTGGGGGTGGATATCGACTCCATGCTGATCTCCCAGCCGGATACCGGTGAGCAGGGGCTGGAAATCTGCGAGGCCCTGGTGCGCTCCGGCGCCATCGACGTGGTGGTGGTGGACTCCGTCGCGGCCCTGACCCCCCGGGCGGAGATCGAGGGCGACATGGGCGACAGCCACGTGGGTTTGCTGGCCCGGCTGATGAGCCAGGCCCTGCGCAAGCTGGCTGGCTCCATCTCCAAGACCAACTGCATTGTCATTTTCATCAACCAGCTCCGGGAAAAGGTGGGCGTGGTGTACGGCAACCCGGAGGTGACCACCGGCGGCCGGGCGCTGAAGTTCTACTCCTCTGTGCGCATGGAGGTGCGCCGGATTGAAGCCATCAAGAACGGCACCGAGGTGGTGGGCAACCGCACCCGGGCGAAGATCGTGAAGAATAAGGTAGCGCCACCCTTCCGGGAGGCGGAGTTTGAAATCATGTATGGCGAGGGCATTTCCAAACTGGGCGAACTGGTGGACCTGGCCGTGAAGCTGGATATTGTGCAGAAGTCCGGCTCCTGGTTCTCTATGGGGGACACCCGCGTAGGGCAGGGCCGGGACGCGGTGAAGAAGTATTTCCAGGACAACCCGGAGGTCGCCGAAAAGGTAGAGGAGGAGGTCCGCGCCAACTCCTACAAGCTGATGAGCCGCCAGTCCCAGATCGCCGCCAAGGCCGCGGGCCGGGCGGTGGATGTGTCCGCTGACGACTTCGAGGGATAGGGTTCTTTTCCGGCCATGTTGCTTGAAACAGAGAGAATGATTGATGAATAAAAGAGTGATTGTGCGGTTTATTGGGGATGTGCTGATTATCATTTTCCTCGTTGGTTTTATCCTGTCGCTACTCTGGTATACAACGGGTTCTCTTGAGACCATGCCGACGGAGGAACAGCAGGAGAAGGTGCGGACGGCGGCGGTATTATCTATGATTGTGACTGGCGTTCCCTGTATGATCTCTACTGTCATACGGAGACGGGCAAAATGAGGCGCTATGAAAATTGAAAAATTAGAGCCCTCCCGGCACAAGCAGGGCCGCTGGCTGGTGTGGTTGGAGGACGCCTCCATCGTGCGGGTGGGCGAGGGGGACGTGGTGTCCCTGGGCCTCTATGTCGGGAAGGAGCTGTCCGCCGCCGAGGGCAAGGCCCTGGCCGCCGCCGGGGCCCATTCCAAGCTCATGGAGCGGGCAGTGGGACTGTTGTCCCTGCGGCCCATGTCGCGGAAAGAGCTGCTGGATAAGCTGTGCGCCCCGCCCCGGCAGAAAAGAGAAAAATATCCCTATGATAAGCTGGACGACATCCCCGACCGGTCGGTTTTGCAGGCCCGGCGGGAAGCCCTGCGGGAGCAGGCGGAGGCCGTAGCCGACCGCCTCACCGAGCTGGGGCTGCTGAACGATAGGGAGTACGCCGGCATGGTTGCGCGCCATTACGCCGCCAAGGGGTACGGCCCCCGGAAAATCCGCGACGAGCTGTACCGGAGGGGGGTGCCCCGGGAATATTGGGAGGACGCCGTGGAAGAGCGGGAGCCGGACGAGAGCCGGATCGACAAGCTTGCCCGGCAGAAGCTCCGGGGGGCGGAACCCACCCGGGAGAACTTGAAAAAGGTGTCCGACTACCTGGCCCGCCGCGGCTACGGCTGGGAGGAGATTTCCACCGTTCTGGATCGAATCCGGGAGGAGGAGTGGGATTAATGGGTTATACAGTGGCGTTTCAGTCCTTGGGCTGCGCCAAAAATCTAGTGAATACCGAGCAGATGATGGCCCTGTGCCGGGACGCGGGCCACACCGTCACCGGCGACCCGGAGGGGGCGGACGTGGCGGTGCTGAACACCTGCGGGTTCATCGAGTCCGCCAAGAGCGAGGCCATCGACAGCATTCTGGAGCTGGCGGCGCTGAAAAAGGCAGGAAAGTTGAAAAAGCTGCTGGTTACCGGCTGTCTGGCCCAGCGCTACCCGGACGACATCCGGGAGGAGCTGCCCGAGGTGGACGGGCTTTTGGGCACGGGGAGCTACACCGATGTGGTGTCCGCCGTGGAGCAGCTCATGGCGGGGGAGAGGCCGGAACGGTTCGGCGATATCCACCGCACCTATGAGGACGGGGAGCGCTGGGTGACCACGCCGCCCTATACGGCGTTCCTCAAAATTGCCGAGGGTTGCTCCAACGGCTGCGCGTTCTGCGTAATCCCCAAGCTGCGGGGCAGGTACCGCAGCCGTTCCATGGAGTCGCGTTTGTCGGAGGCGGAGTCGCTGGTGCGGCGGGGGGTAAAGGAGCTCATTGTCATTGCCCAGGATATCACCCGGTACGGGCTGGATCTGGGGGACGGCACGACGCTTTCCAAGCTGCTGGCCGAGCTGTGTAAGCTGGATTTCCATTGGATTCGGCTTCACTACCTCTATCCGGAGGCGGTGACGGACGAGCTGATTGAGGTAATTGCCCGGGAAAGGAAGATCGTCCACTACCTGGACATCCCCATCCAGCACGCCAACAATGGTATCTTGAAGGCCATGCGCCGCCGGAGCGTCAAGGCGGAGATCGAGACGTTGTTTGCCAAACTCCGGGCGGCTATGCCGGACGTGGTGATCCGCACCTCCCTGATCTGCGGCCTGCCGGGAGAGGGTGAGGCGGAGTTTGAGGAGCTGTGCGGTTTCCTGCGGGAGCAGAAACTCCAGCGGGCGGGGGTGTTCCAGTTCTCACCGGAGGAGGGGACGTTGGCCGCCGCCATGGAAAACCAGGTGGACCCGGAAACGGCGGCCCGCCGGGTGGAACTGGTTGTGGACTTGCAATCCCGCATTATGGACGAGTACAACGAGGCCCGGCTGGGCACCTGCATGGAGGTGCTGTGCGAGGGCTTTG
This sequence comes from uncultured bacterium, assembly GCA_947571605.1. Taxonomy (GTDB): domain Bacteria; phylum Bacillota; class Clostridia; order Oscillospirales; family Oscillospiraceae; genus Enterenecus. Next base: position 8,729 of record CANOYV010000034.1, read on the forward strand.
ACGCAGACGGCGGCTGCTATGTGGGCCGCACCTATGCCGACTCGGTGGACATCGACGGGCGGGTGCTGTTTACGGCGGCGGGGCTGATCCCGGCAGGAGAGTTTGTCAACGTGCGGATCACCGGCGTGTCCGACGGGGACCTCACCGGCGAGATCGAGGAATAACTGGTGCTGAACATGAAGGAGGCAAACCATGAATTTACCGAACAAACTGACTATGATGCGCGTGGTTTTGATTCCAGTGTATCTGGTGCTGTGGCACCTGGAATTTCCCGGAAACAATTACGCCGCCCTGACTGTGTTTATCGTGGCCAGCCTCACCGACTTTTTGGATGGTTACATCGCCCGGAAACACAATCTGGTGACGGATTTCGGCAAGTTCATGGACCCTCTGGCGGACAAGATGCTGGTGCTCACCGCCATGACCTGTTTCTGTGCCATGGGTCGCTTCCCGGACTGGGCGCTGGTCATCGTCATGGCCCGGGAGTTTGCCGTGTCCGGCCTGCGGCTGGTGGCGGTGGACAACGGGCGGGTCATTGCCGCCGGGTGGTCGGGCAAGGTCAAGACCTTTTCCACCATGGTGTGCCTGGCGCTGATGCACCTGTGGGGTGAGCCCTCTGTGATGGGTACTCTGGACTGGGTGTGTGTCGCTGTGATCGCGGCTACTACGCTGTATTCCGGTGTGGAGTATTTTGTGAAGAACCGGGATGTGCTTAACTGGAACAAATGACCGACAAAGGGCGGGGCTGTGTGCCCCGCCCTTTTCAAATCTGCGAAAAATGGAGGAAAACGCCATGGAATGGTGGAAGGACGCGATCATTTACCAAATCTACCCCCGCAGCTTCCAGGACTCCAACGGGGATGGCATCGGGGATATCCCCGGTATCATCAGCCGTCTGGACCACTTGCAGGAGCTTGGGGTGGGGGCCGTCTGGCTCAGCCCGGTGTACCCGTCCCCCAACGACGACAACGGCTACGACATCAGCGACTACAAAAACATCAACCCGGAGTACGGCACCCTGGAGGACATGGACCGGCTGATTTTGGAGGCAAAGCGCCGGGGGATACGCATTTTGATGGATCTGGTCATCAACCACACCTCCACCCAACACGAGTGGTTTGAGAAGAGCCGCCGCCGGATTGAGCCCTACACCGATTATTACTATTGGGCGCCCGCCAAGCTGGACGGGACCCTGCCCAACAACTGGACGGGCTTCTTCGGCGAGGACTGCTGGCAGTGGGACGACATGCGGGGGGAGTATTATCTGCACCTGTTTGCCCGGACGCAGGCGGATTTAAACTACCACTGCCCCAAGGTGCTGGACGAGGTGAAGGAGGTGCTTCGCTTCTGGTTGGGTCGGGGCGTGGCCGGGTTCCGGTGCGACGTCATCAATCTGCTGTGGAAGGACAGCCTGGAGGACGGCGAGAAGCGGCTGGCCCTCACCGGCCTGGAGCACTACCTGTCGCTCCCCGAAACCCACGAAATTTTGCGCCAATTACGCCGTGTGTTGGACGGCTACAAGGCGTTTGCGGTGGGGGAGACGGTGTTCGTCACCCCGGATATGGCCCGGGACCTGTGCGCCGGGGACAGGGACGAACTGAACATGGTGTTTTCCTTTGAGCACATGGAGTGCGACCAGCGCTTCATCAAGTGGTTCAAGCGGGATTTTCGGCCCAGGAAGTTTTTTGAGTGCCTGGTCAAGTGGCAGAAGGAGCTGCCTTGGAACACGATCTACCTGGAAAACCACGACCAGCCCAGGTCCATTCCCCGGTTCGGCAGCGACGGGTATTGGCGGGAGAGCGGTAAGCTGCTGGCTACCCTGCTGCTGACGATGCGGGGTACGCCCTTCATCTACCAGGGCCAGGAGATCGGCATGGTGGACTTTGACTTTGACGGTGTGGACCAGTTGAACGACGTGGAGAGCCGCAACGTGGACCACCTGCTGAGCGCGTACCACGTGCCGGAGGGGCTGCGCTGGAAGATCATCGCCCGCACCAGCCGGGACAACGCCCGCACGCCTATGCAGTGGGACGACGGCCCCAACGCGGGCTTCACCACAGGGAGGCCCTGGCTGGGGGTGAACCGAAACTTCCATTTCATCAACCTGGCGGACCAGGAGAACGATCCGGATTCCATCTGGAGCTGGTACAAGGACCTGTCCAAGCTGCGACGGGACCGGGAGGTGCTGCGCCGAGGGGATTTCCTCTGGCTGGAGGCAACCCACCGGGTGTTCGTCTACCGCCGCCGTCTGGGAGTGGAGAGCGTCACCGTGGCGCTGAATTTCAGCGGCCGGCCTACCCGGGTGGGTAGCCGGGGGACGCTGCTGCGGTCCAACTACCGGCGGGACGGCTTCGACGGGTGGCTCCAGCCCTGGGAGGCGGTCATTTTGGAGGACGGCGTGAAATAAAGAAAAGAGGCCGAATTACTCGGCCTCTTTTTCAAACAGCTCCTCAACGAACCCGGTTGCGGCGGTCAGATAGGCTGAGGGGACAAAAAACCGGAAGGTCTCCGATAAAGAGCCCATTTTGAGCGCCAATCCGGCTCCCAGGGAGCTTTCTTTAAGGAAGGGCACGCCGTGCTGCTGCAAGACGTCGGCCAGCATACCCGCCCAGATGGGGCTTTGCTCCGTCAGAAAACACATTTCCTCTGAACCTTTCGCAGTGGCCGTTTCCACAGGGGAAGCCGTTATCTTCTCATAGGTTTCCATGCTCATGATGACCAGGTCGCCGTAACCGTTTTTGGTGATGAAAATCGGTTCGTTTTTTGCGTGGCAAAGCTCTGAAATCTCGGTGGTATTCCGCAGGTCGGTGATTGGCCTGATTTGCGGCATAAAAATCCCTCCTTTTTTATGTACAAAATTATAACATAATCATGCGCAATCTTCAAGGTGTTTTTGCGCTGCTGAGATTGCTTCAAAATGCGGTGGTGAATGGAAACATAAGGAGTCCGGCCCGTGCCATGGCGCGGGCCGGATTCCTTATCCCATCATCGTCCTAGTCAGCAGAAACGCCATCGCCCCGCAGGCGGGGAAGGTCAGCACCCACGCCCCCGCCATCTGGCCCATGACCCGTCTGTCCGCCTCCCGGCCCGCGCCGCAGATGGCCGCGACCTTTGCGTGGGTGGTGGAGGCGGGCAGACCCATGGCGGAGCACGCCAGCAGGACCGCTCCCGCCCCCAGGTCCGCCGCCAGCCCGTCGGCGGGGGAGAGGGTGGCAAGTTCCGAGCCCACCTTTTCTACAATGGGTTTGCCCCCCAGGGCGGTGCCCAGGGCCATGCCACCGGCGGTGAGCAGGGCCAGGGCCATACGGGAGTGGGACGCGTTTCCGTCGAGCCCGTCGGCGAGCAGCAGCAGAGCCAGGAATTTCTGGCCGTCCTGCACACCGTGGAGCAGGGCGGTGAGGGCGGCGGCCCCTGTCTGCCAGGCCGCAGGGCGGCGCACCCGACCGGTTAAGGCCTGCCGGAAGAGCCGACCTGCCGCCACCCCGGCGGGTAGGGACAGCGCCATCCCCGCCAGCACCATCAGCCATGCCCCGGCGTTGAGCTGCGCCGCGTCCGTCCCTAAAGCGACGGCCCCGCCGGACAGGCCCGCCAGCAGGGCATGGCTCTCGCTGGTGGGCAGGCCGAACCGCCACGCCGCCACCGCCCACAGCACGATGGACAGTAACGCGGCGTTGAGGGCGGTAACCGCCCCATGGGGATCGGAAAAGGCTACCAGCTCCCCCATGGTGTCGGCCACGGCGGGGAAGCACAGGCAGGCCAGCGCCGCCCCGGCGAAGTTGGATACCGCCGCCAGAAGTACGCCCCGGCGGAAGCTCAAGGCCCCCGAGCCCACGGCGGTAGCGATGGCGTTGGGCGCGTCGGTCCAGCCGTTGACAAAGATCACCGCCAGCACCAGCAGGCGGGCGAGATGGATGGTTACGGTCATGGCATTCCCTCCCCGGAGGGAGATTATTTGGAGTGCGCAAAAAATATGTGAAAAATTTTAAAAATAAAAAAGGATTTTTCCAATTTACGGGGTATAAGAAAGAGACAGCAAAATTGCGCTGTGCGCGAAGCGGGGAGGAATGGATATGAATCAGACCATTCGGGAACGCACCGAAGCCCTCGAGCGTCAGACCCTGTCGCCGTGGGCCTGCCTGTCGGCGGAGTCCAGGGGGCGGGCGGTGGCCGTCGAGCCCTGCCCCATGCGCACCTGCTTCCAGCGGGACGTGGACCGGGTGGTGCATTGCAAGTCTTTCCGGCGCCTGAAGCACAAGACCCAGGTGTTCCTCCAGCCGGAGGGGGACCATTACCGCACCCGGATGACCCATACCCTGGAGGTATCCCGCATTGCCCGGACCATGGCAAGGGGCCTGGGCCTCAACGAGGACCTGACCGAGGCCGCCGCCCTGGCCCACGACCTGGGACACACCCCCTTCGGCCACGCCGGGGAGCGGGCGCTGTCCCGGATGGTGGAGGGCGGCTTCCGCCACTATGAGCAGTCCCTGCGGGTGATCGACAGGCTGGAGAACGAGGGCGCGGGGCTGAACCTGTGCCATGAGGTGCGCTCCGGCGTCCTGTGCCACACCACCGGGCCGGTGGCAGACACGCTGGAGGGCCAGTTGGTGCGGTTCGCCGACAAGATCGCCTACATCAACCACGATATTGACGACGCCATGCGGGGGGGCATTATTTTCCCCACCGATATCCCCATCTGTATTTCCCAGGTGCTGGGCTATACCCACGGGGAGCGCATTGAGACGCTGACCATGGACGTCATCCGGGCCAGCGCCGAGGGGGAACTGATCCAGCAGTCGCCTGTGGTGGCCAAAGCCATGGCGGAATTAAAGGAGTTTATGTTCCGGTCCGTCTACTTCAATCCCTTGGCGAAAGGGGAGGAGGGCAAGGCGGAGGACATGATTTGCCTGCTGTACGAATACTATTACAAGCACACGGACAAGCTGCCCCCGGAATACCAGGACATTCTGGTGCGGGAGGGGACGCAGCGGGCGGTGCTGGACTACATTGCGGGCATGACGGACACCTATGCTGTGGAGCAGTTCAGCAGCCTGTTCATTCCGAGGGGGTGGGTGGTCAAGTGACGGAATACCTTGTGCCAACAAGACCCTCGGAAGCGGAGTTCACAGAGAAGCGCTCCACCTTCATCGGCCACGTCTGGCCGGTGGAGACGGAGGAGGAGGCCCGCAGGCGCATTGAGGAGATGAAAAAGAAATACCACGACGCCCGGCACAACTGCTGGTGCTATCTGCTGAAGGACGGTCCGGTGCGATACTCCGACGACGGCGAGCCCCAGGGCACCGCAGGACAGCCCATGCTGGGGGTGTTCCAGAAGGAGGGGGTCGTCAATGTGTGCTGCGTGGTCACCCGGTACTTCGGCGGGGTACTGCTGGGGGCGGGAGGCTTGGTCCGGGCCTATACCCAAAGCGCTAAGGATGCGCTGGACGCCGCGGGTGTGTCGGTGGTCCGCCGCTGGCTGGAGCTGGCGGTGGAGTGCCCTTACAATTTCCTGGAGCGGGTGAAACTGGCCTGTTCCGCCCAGGGCGGCGTGGTGGGCGAGATTGAATACGCCGCCAACGTGACGGTCCACGCCCTGTTGCCCGAGGGGGGCGCGGAGGCGTTCCGGGCTCAGATGACCGAGCTGTCCGCCGGGGACTTTTCGGCTGTTGAACTGGGAGAAGTATTCCGCACCGTCCCAATTGGGGGATAAATTCGCAAAACTGTGATAAAAGTTACCCAAATTGGCTAATATCAAGAGGGAGGTGGGCCATGTCTATCCCGGACAGCTTTTTGGACGACTTGAACGGGCGGCTGAATATTGTGGATGTGGTCTCCGCCTACCTGCCCCTAACCAAGAAGGGGGGCAACTATTGGGGGTTGTGCCCCTTTCACCACGAGAAGACCCCGTCGTTCTCGGTGAACGAGTCCAAGCAGATTTTCCACTGCTTTGGCTGCGGCAAGGGGGGAGGGGCCATCCGCTTCGTCATGGAGATGGATAGCCTGTCCTTTCCGGAGGCGGTGCGCAAGCTGGCCCAGCAGGAGGGGATGGAGGTCCCAGACGATAGCCACGGGGACGGCAAGTGGCGGGAAAGGCGAAAGCGTATTCTGGAGCTGAACCGCGAAGCCGCCCGGTTTTACCGCTCCATGCTCGCCGACCCGCGGGGGGCGGCGGTGGCGTTCTACATCCGGGACAAGCGGCGCATCAGCCCCAAATTCTCCGCCCGGTTTGGCCTGGGAGCTGCGCCGGACGCCTGGGACAGCCTCATCAACGCCATGCGGGACAAGGGCTACGACAAGGCCGACCTCATTGACGCGGGTCTGGCCGTGGCGGGCAAGGGGGGCGGCGTGTACGACAAGTACCGCAACCGCCTGATGCTGCCGGTGATTGATGTGCGGGGGGATGTGATCGGGTTCACCAGTCGGGTGATGGACGACTCCACCCCCAAGTATCTGAACACCCCGGAGACCGCCATCTTCAAAAAACGGTCCATTCTGTACGGCTTGAATTACGCCAAGAACACCAAACGCCCCAACTTTATCCTGGTGGAGGGCAACATCGACGTCATTACCTTACATCAGGCGGGGTTTGACAACACGGTAGCCACCATGGGCACCGCCCTCACCGAGGAGCATGTGAAGCTGCTGGGGCGGTACACCAAAGAGTTGGTGCTGTGCTACGACAACGACGCCGCCGGGGAGGACGCCACCCAGCGGGCCATTGCCCTGCTGAAAAACTCGGAGGTGGGGGTAAAGGTGCTGCGCCTGCCCAAGCGGCAGACCCCGGACGGCCAGATGGTTAAGCAGGACGCGGACGACTATATCAAAAACGTGGGGCCTCAGGCATTTGAGGACCTGATGAACCAGAGCTCCAATTCGGCGGAGTACCGTCTAGGCGTGGTGCGCGGAGGCTTTGACCTGAGCCGGGACGACCAGCGGGCCCAGTACCTCCAGGCGGCGGCCGAGGTGGTGGCGGGGCTGGACAGCCCGGTGGAGCGGGAGATTTACGCCGGGCGGTGCGCTGAGACGGCGGGAGTGTCCAAGGAGGCGGTGCTCCAGGAAGTGGAGCGGCTCCGGAAAAAAGGGGCCTGGAAAGCCAAAAAGCAGGAGGAGCGCCAGAACTTGACGCCCGCCCGTCAGGCCCAGCCAAAGGACCGGGGCCTGCGGTATACCAACGTCCGGTCCGCGTTGGCGGAGGAGGGCATTTTACGGGTGGTGCTGCTGGACGGGGAGTTTTTCCGGGAACTGGACGATCTGACCCCGGACTGCTTTTCCTCGCCCCTGCTGGGAAAGGTCTACGGCCTGCTGCGGGAGCGGTGGCAAACGGGGAAGAGCGTGGCGCTGCCCGCGTTGGAGGGCCGGCTGACCCCGGAGGAGTTGGACCAGCTCTCCGCCGCCGTCCAGAGGCCCCAGGCCCGGAATACCGCCCGGGAGGCCCTGGAGGCTTGTAAGAAAACAATTCTTGTGGAACACCGCAAGAGGGACATACATAGCGCGGAGGACCTGATCGACCTGAGACAGGCGCTGAAACAGAAAAATGCTACGGAGGATGAATGATTATGAGCGAGAAGAAAAAGACGGTCAAGAAGACGGATACCGCCCCCCACCCCCAGGCCAGCCCCGAAAAGCTGGAGGCGGCCAAGGCGGAGCTTGCCAAGATGGTGGAGGGGGTCCAGAACGGCGAAAAGCTGCTGGAGCTCATTGACGTCGGCTATAAAAAGGGCAAGTTGTCTTCCAACGAGATGATGGAGACGCTGGACTCCATTAGCCTGGAGAGCGATCAGATGGACAAGGTGTACGACGTGCTGGAGAACCTTGGCATCGATACCGCCGGGGAGGAATTCCCTCTGGAGCTGGACGACGGCGCGCTTCCCCCCGCCGCCGAGCTGGAGGAAATCCCCGAGGAGGAGATCGTGGACCCCAACACCCTGGTAGATTCCTTTGCCATCGACGACCCGGTGCGCATGTACCTGAAAGAGATCGGCAAGGTGGACTTGCTGACCCCCGAGCGGGAGGTGGAGCTGGCCCAGAGAATGGGGGCCGGCGCGGCGGCACAGGAACAGCTCAGCGAGCTGGAGAAGTCCGGCGAGGCCATCCCGGAGGAGACGTTAAAGGAGCTGAAAAAGACCGTCAAGAGCGGCGAGAGAGCCAAGCAGCAGCTTGCGGAGGCCAACCTGCGCCTGGTGGTGTCCATCGCCAAGCGGTATGTGGGCCGGGGAATGCTGTTCCTGGATCTGATTCAGGAGGGCAACCTGGGCCTTATCAAGGCGGTGGAAAAGTTCGACTACACCAAGGGATACAAGTTCTCCACCTACGCCACCTGGTGGATCCGCCAGGCCATCACCCGGGCCATCGCCGACCAGGCCCGCACCATCCGCATCCCGGTTCACATGGTGGAGACCATCAATAAGGTGATCCGGGTGAACCGGCAGCTCTTGCAGGAGCTGGGCCACGACCCCACCCCGGAGGAGACGGCGGCTGAGATGGGGATGCCGGTGGAGAAGGTGCGGGAGATTCTCAAAATCGCCCAGGAGCCCGTCTCCCTGGAGACCCCCATCGGCGAGGAGGAGGACAGCCACCTGGGCGACTTCATCGAGGATGACACTGCCTCCGAGCCCTCCGAGGCCGCGTCGTTTACCCTGTTGAAGGAGCAGCTTGTGGATGTGCTGTCCACCCTGACCCCCCGGGAGGAGAAGGTGCTGCGCCTGCGCTTCGGCATCGAGGACGGCCGCACGCGCACCCTGGAAGAGGTGGGCAAGGAATTCAACGTCACCCGGGAGCGCATCCGGCAGATTGAGGCCAAGGCCCTGCGCAAGTTGCGCCACCCCAGCCGGAGTAAAAAGCTGAAGGACTTTTTGAGCTGAATGATTTGAAAAAACCGCCCCTGGCCAAGCTGATATGCTCCCTCTATAAGAGACAGAGAAAACTGTCGCTTAAAGGGGGAGCAGTTCAAGCTGGCAGGGGCGGTTTGCATTTTAGTGGAAAACCGTCAATAGTTTTTCAAAGAAGTTTGCTGATATGTTTTTCATCGTTGGTATGTGAACAAATATGACGGGACAATCCATTTTCCACATCATCTGATAGTATGCCTCGTTGCACAGGTAATGAGTGGGGCGATCTGATATTGTATAGTTCAAAGCAGATTTTTCGGCTTTTGCACGATATTCGGATAAGTTGGTCCTGGTGTGGAGCAAAGTGGAATCTTTTTCAGCCGACAACTCAAACCGAATGGAGTGTTTAAGCATCTTGTCTGAACCAAACATGATTACATTTTTGTATCCGGCATCCAGCGATTCGATATCTTTTAGGATGCCGCGAAAGGAATTTGTTAAGAATACCTTGTCTCCCGGAAGAGAAGAAACCAGATGAAAAGATGAGTTGTGTGACCCTTTAAAGCCGGAGTATAAAACATTTTCCATGATAGAGTATAATCATCGGAACACCCGGTTGAAATCCCTGGGCATCCTGGCTTTGAACGTGACCGGCTCCCCCGTGGCGGGGTGAGTGAAGGACAGCTCGTTGGCATGGAGGCAAAGCCGCCCGATGGGGTTGGTGCGGGCCCCGTACTGCTTGTCCCCGGCAACAGGGCAGCCCAGCTCCTTCATGTGAACACGAATCTGGTTCTTTCGGCCTGTCTCAATATTGATGTTCAACAGGGCATAGCCGCCTCCGGACTTCTGTATCTCATAGCTGGTGATGGCCTCTTTGGCCCCTTTTCCCGGTGCGCCGGAAAAGCTCAGATGGGTGTCCGTCTCCACCAGCCAGGAGCGGATGGTGTCCCGCTCTGGCTTGGGCACCCCCTCCACCACCGCCAGATAGCCCCGGCGGGTTACCATGTTGTTCCAGTGGGCCTGAAACAGCTCCTTGGTCTCCGGGTCCCGGGCGAACATCAGCACCCCGGAGGTATCCCGGTCCAGCCGGTGGAGGACAAAAATGCGGTCGTCCACCCGCCTGCTCTTTACGTAGTCGGTGACCATGTGATAGGCGGTGCGGGTTTTCTCCTTGTCGTTGGCCACGCTGAGCAGCTTGGCGGGCTTGTTCACCACAATGAGGTGCTCGTCCTCGTAGAGGATGGGGAAGGGCAGCGCGTCTGCTTTTGGTGCGGAGGAGGGCAGGATGGTCACCTTCTGCCCCGGGGCAAGGGGAGTATCAAACCGGGAGATGGGCACGCCGTCCACCGCCACCAGCCGCCGGGACAGCAGGGATTTTACGTTGTTGCGGCTCTTGCCCTTCACCTGCGAGAGCAGAAAGGGGAGCAGGGTGGCGGGCTCGTCCACCGTATAGACAGGGGCTTCGCCCCGATGCTTATTGTTGTGTTCCATAATTGACCGCCTTCTCAATATTTTGCCTATTGTATCACAGGTGGGGAGAAAAGTCCATGAAATTCCAATGGGACAGGCAAGACAGGGCGTTTCCCCTCATATGCTTCCCAGAGGTGATGTATCGTGGGAGAAAAAGAGGGCCTGCTACTCCGGGCATCCCGGCTGTTTGATCTGCCTGCCGACGCGCTGGCAGGTGTGCCCAGGGTAGAGATCATTGGGGACGGTGAGCTGCGCATGGGTCCCCACCGGGGCATCTTAGCCTACGGGCCGGAGGAAATCCATATATCCGGCGGCAGCATCGTGGTGCTGGTGCGGGGCAGCGGCCTGGAGCTGCGGGCCATGACCCCGGAGGAGCTGCTTGTTACAGGGACCATCACCGCCGTGGAATTTATGAGGTGAAACCATGAAAAAGCTCATCAACCTGCTGCGGGGGTATGTGGAGCTGACGGTAACAGGGGCTTTCCCGGAGCGTCTGCTGAACCTGTGCGCCCAGAACCGGCTGCAATTCTGGAAGCTGTGCTGGATCGATGAGACCAGTTTTACCTTCCGTATCGCTCTCCAGGACCGGAGACGGCTTGAGGGGCTGTCCCAGCGCGCGATGTGTGAGCTGCATGAAAAGGGCCGCCGGGGGGCGGCGGCGGTGGCGGAGCGGATGATCCGGCGGCGGTGGGGGTTTGTGGTGGGGGTGGCGCTGTGCTTCCTGGCGGTGAGCTTTCTGTCCCGGTTTGTGCTGGTCATCGAGGTGACGGGGAATGAGACCGTCCCTACCGCCGTCATCCTGTCCCAGCTCCAGCGGGCGGGGGTGCGGCCCGGAGCCTACGGCCCCGCCATCCCGCAAAAGGAGGCGGCCAACATTGCCCTGCTGGGCCTGCCGGAGCTGAGCTACCTGGCCATCAACATCTACGGTACCCGGGCGGAGGTGGTGGTGCATGAGGCGGAGAAAAAGCCCGAGCTGCTGGACGAGAACGTACCCACCGACGTGGTGGCGGAGGCAGACGGCATCATTGAGGATATTCAGGCGGACACAGGCCGCGCCATGTTCCAGAATGGGGATATCGTGGCCAAGGGAGAGGTGCTCATCAGCGGGGACCTGGATTTGAAGGAACCGGAGTACGGTACGGTGGATTTTGGACACCTGATTGTCCATGCCGCTGGTACAGTAACCGCCCGGACCTGGCGGACGCTGGAGGAGACCATTCCCCTCGCCGTCCAGGCCAAGGAGTACACCGGGGAGAAGATGACGGACCGCGCCATAAAAATTTTATGGTTTGACCTGGATTTTTTCCAAAACAGTAGCATTTCCGGTGGGAGATGTGATAAAATATCTAAGACTGAGCAGTTGACTGTGTTTGGCTGCCCGTGGCCGGTCTGGCTGACCACCACAACTCTGCGGGGTTATGAGCTCTCCCAGCGGGAAATTGACCGGGAGGGCGCCGCCGCTCAACTGGAGGAAGCGCTGCTGTCCCGACTGCACAAGCTGATGGAGGCAAACGGCGGCGAGGTGTTGCGCACGGATTTTTCTGTTCGGGAGGAGAACGGGCGACTCACGGTCACGTTGCTGGCGGAGTGCCGGGAAGAGATTGGCCGAACTGTGGAGCGGGACGGCGAGGTGGGCCGAATATACGGAGATGGGGGAACGTCCGCCCCATAATATCAAGCAAGTTTAAAATAGACGATACAAAGGAGTTTCCAATGACAGAGCAGAGCATCAGCATTGAGCGGATGGAGGAGGCCGTCAACCTGTTCGGCCTGTTCGATGAGAACATCCGCCTGATTGAGCAGGAGCTGGACGTGTCGGTGGTGAACCGGGAGTCCAATTTAAAAATTTCCGGCGACGGCGAGAACGTCATGTGGGCGGTGAAGGCCATCCAGGGTTTGCTGACCCTGTCCGCCAAGGGGGAGGCCATCGGTCAGCAGAATGTGCGGTATATCATCGAACTGGTCCGTTCCGGCAACGAGGGAAAGATCGCCCAGTTGGCGGGCAACGTGGTGTGCGTCACCGCCAAGGGCAAGCCCATCAAGGCCAAAACCATCGGCCAACAGAAGTATGTGGACGCCATCAAGAACAACACCGTCACCATCGGCGTGGGCCCCGCCGGCACGGGCAAGACCTACCTGGCGGTGGCGGCGGCGGTGGCGGCCTTCCGGGAGAAGCAGATCAACCGCATCATCCTGACCCGTCCCGCCGTGGAGGCGGGGGAGCGGCTGGGTTTCCTGCCGGGGGACCTGCAATCCAAGGTGGATCCCTACCTGCGGCCCCTGTACGACGCGCTGTTCGACATGCTGGGGGCGGAGACGTATCAGAAGTACGTGGAGCGGGGGAATATCGAGGTGGCACCGCTGGCGTATATGCGCGGGCGGACGCTGGACGACTCGTTCATTATTTTGGACGAGGCCCAGAACACCAGCCGGGAGCAGATGAAAATGTTCCTCACCCGGCTGGGGTTCGGGTCCAAGATTGTCATCACCGGCGACGCCACCCAGATCGACCTGCCGGTGGACAAGGTGTCCGGCCTGAAGGAGGCCATGCGGGTGCTGAAGGGTGTGGAGGACATCGCCATCTGTCAGCTCACCGGGGCGGATGTGGTGCGGCATGTGATCGTGCAGCGAATCATCAAGGCCTATGAGGACGACGAGAAGCGCCGGGCCGCCAAGCGGGACAAGCGTTAACGCAGGTCGAAGGAAGCCGCAGTAATGCGTGTACGGAGCTGCAATCCCCGATAAAGGACCACAATCCATGTCCCCGGACAGGATTGTTTTCCAGGTCGTAGGGCCATTTGCCGGGGGTTGACTCGTTGGAAAATAGAGGGAATACGTTGCCGGCAATCGCGGAATTTTACGATGAGTCCATTGACTGGCTCATGGGCCGTACCGACAAGCAGGAGGTCAACCGATAATGCCAAAGCATGAAATCATCATCTCCGCCGACGTGGAGGATGTGGACGAAAAGCTGGATTCATTCATCAGCAAGGTGATCCGCACTGCGCTGGACGCGGAAGGGGTGAAAATACCCTGTGAAGTAAATGTGCTTGTCGCCAATGACGCGGGCATTCACCAGGTAAATCTGGACATGCGGAACGTGGACGCCCCCACCGATGTGCTGAGTTTCCCCATGTTCGACCTGACTCCGGGGGACAAGCCCTCCCCGGGGGACGCGGACCCTGCCACCGGGCTGGTGCCCCTGGGGGACATGTGCATCTCCATGGAGCGGGTTCGCGCCCAGGCCGAGGAGTATGGACACAGCCCACGCCGGGAGCTGGCCTATCTGGCCGTCCACTCCGTGCTGCATCTGCTGGGCTACGACCACCTGGACGAGGGGCCGATGAAGGCCCAGATGCGGAGGCGGGAGGAGGACATCATGAGAGAATTGGGATTAGAGAGGGGACAAAGCACATGAAAATACGCTATGCTTTGCCGATAGTAGCCTTGGCGCTGTTGCTGGCCGGGTGTCAGGCGGAGAAGTCTGTGGAAACCGCGTCGGTGCCGCCGGAGACGCCCGCACCGACGGAGGAATCTGCGCCGCTGGAGACGCTGGGGCCGTCCCTCGACCCGCTGGAGGAGCTTTTGGCACAGCAGCCTATAGATGATACCCACGACGCGTTTTTGGTACCCACTGGGGGAACGCTGGGGACGCTGCTGGTGACGGTGGAGAAAGGCGAGCAGGACAGGGACACGGAGCTCGGCGGCTATCGCACAACGCTGTCCGTCTGGAACCCGCGGGATATGGAGGAGCCCATTCAGACCATGGCTGTCCTGGTGGAGGATGTGGCGTTTGGCCGTCACGAGGTGGTGGACGCCAATTTTGACGAATACATGGATTTTAGCTGCATGTACTTCATGGGGAATCAGCCGAATTACTGGTATCTCTGGATTTGGGATGAGGAAACCGGGCAGTTTGTGGAGGCACCGGAATATCAGGAGATATCCGGGCCCCGTTGCAACCCGGAGACAGAGATCATCGACGGCTTTGCCCGCAACAGCGGGGCCGGGGACGGCGTGACCACCTTCCACCGCTGGGAGGACGGGGAGCTGGTGTGCATCCGGCGGATCGAGACGTGGTGGGAAGCGACAGATATGGTGATCCCCGAGACAGAGGGGACGGTGTTCATCTACGGGATAAGGGTGGAGGACCGGATCGACGGGGAATTGACCCAGGTGTACTACAAGGAGTTTCCCCCAGGAGAGGATTTCTTCGACGAGCAGGCGAAATGGGAGCGCCTGGATTACCACGGGGAAAACTAAGCATACTTATATAAAATGCTCAAGAAAGTTGAGGATCACCTTATGAATATCAAAAAATCCGGCATCATCACCATCTGTGGGCGGCCCAATGTGGGCAAATCCACCCTGACCAACACCCTGGCGGGGGAGAAGGTCGCCATCGTATCCCCGAAGCCCCAGACCACCCGGAACCGTATCTGCGCCGTCCTCAACCGAGGAGACAGCCAGTTTGTGTTTGTGGACACGCCGGGCCTGCATAAGGCCCGCACCCGGCTGGGGGACTACATGGTCAAGGTGGTGCGCCAGTCGGTGGCGGATGTGGACGGGGTGATGCTGTTGGTAGAGCCGGTGGACCACATCGGCAAGCCGGAGGAGGAGCTGATTTCCCGGATCAAGGCGCTGGGCGCGCCCGCCGCGCTAGTCATCAACAAGATCGACACGGTGGAAAAGGAGAAGCTGCTGTCGGTGATGGCGGTGTACGGCGCGGCCCACGACTGGGACGCGGTGGTGCCCATCTCGGCCAAGACCGGCGAGGGTGTGGACGAACTGCTGGAGGTACTGGACGGTTGGCTGCCCGAGGGGCCACAGCTCTTCCCGGACGGGGCGGTGACCGACCAGCCGGAACGGCAAATCATGGCGGAGATCGTCCGGGAGAAGTTGCTTCGGGAGCTGGACCAGGAGATTCCACACGGCACGGCGGTGGAGGTGACCAAGTTCTCCCAACGGGACAACGACATCATCGACTGCCACGTGACCATATATTGTGAAAAGGCGTCCCACAAGGGTATCATCATCGGCAAGGGCGGGGCCATGCTGAAAAAGATCAGCACCCAAGCCCGGCAGGACATGGAGGCGTTCATGGGGGCTAAGATGTATCTGGAGACCTGGGTGAAGGTCAAGGAGAACTGGCGGGACAATCCGGCGGCCATCCAGAATTTCGGGTATGAGGAAGACTGAGCTGTGGAGTACGCGGAGAAAAGAGTTGTGCTGAAAAACGGGATGACCTGCGCCATTCGATGCCCGGAGGCGACGGACGCAGAAGAGTTGCTGCGCTACCAGAAAGAGACCAGCGGCGAGACGCCCTACCTTGTGACGGGGCCGGAGGATATTGACTGGACGGCGGAACGGCAGATCCGGCGGATTGAGTCGTGGAACTCCGCCCCCGACCGGTTGCGGCTTGTGGCGGAGATAGACGGGGCACTGGCGGGGGCGGCTATTGCCTACGGGACGGGCGACCAGAGCCGTGTGCGCCACCGTTGCAGCGTGGATATTACCCTCTACCAAAAATTCTGCGGCATAGGGGTTGGGACGCTGCTGCTGGGAGAGCTGCTGTCTGCGGCAAGCGCCGCCGGGTACGAGCAGGCGGAGCTGGATGTGGTGTCCTCCAACGCCCCCGCCACCGGACTGTACCGAAAGATGGGCTTCGAGGCCGTGGGGACGATCCCTCATGCTCTAAAGTACGCGGACGGGAGTTACGCCGATTTCCTGTTGATGGTCAAATCCCTGGTTTGAGGAAAACAGACGAAAATTTCCCTGACATAATCGCTCCGCCGCCGTCCATGCTAACTCTATACAGGAGGGACGGCAATGGACACAACGTTTTGGAACCTGTTTTGGACCACCGGGATGCCGGAGGCATGGCTCATGAGCCGGAACGGGAAGGGGCCGGTTCAGGCGGACACCAAGCCTGAACCGGGAAGCAGACAGGAGCTATCCGGCCCGCTAGCCGGATTTCAGCCCCACTCGGACAATTCTCCCGGCGGCCCCATGGGACTTTATTGAAACATTTGCTCCGGCAGACGCCGGGGCGTACATAGGAGCGTTTTTATGCACCTGACCACAAACGCCCTCGTGCTGCGCGAGGTGAATTACAAAGAATCGGATAAGATTCTCACCCTGCTCACGGAAGAGAAGGGCAAGCTGACGGTGTCCGCCCGGGGTTGCCGGAAAAAGGACAGCCCCATCTCCTCAGCTTGCCAGCTTTTGTCCTGGGCGGAGTTTACCCTTTACGAGTTCCGGGGGATGTGGTCGGTGAAGGAGGCTGCCTCGGAGCGGCTGTTTGACGGAGTGAGGGGAAGCCTGGAGAAAGTAGCCCTGGCCAGCTACCTGGTAGAGGTTACTGAGGCTTTAGCGGAGGAGGGCCAGCCGGACCCCGGTCTGCTGGCGATGACGCTGAACTGCCTCCACGCCCTGGACAAGCTGAACCATCCGCTGGCCCAGGTAAAGGCGGCGTTTGAGTGGCGGTCCATGGCCCTGGCGGGGTATGAGCCCCAGATCGAGCGGTGCATCGCGTGCGGACGGGATCAGCCTCAGGAACCCCATATCCACCTGGGGGAAGGGATGCTCCACTGCTCCGTCTGCCGGGACAAGCTGGGGGAGGGGGTTTCTATGCCCCTGACTACCGCAGGTCTGGCGGCCCTACGGCACGTTGTCTGGGGTCCCCGGAAGCGGCTGCTGTCCTTCCGGCTGGACGGGGAGGGTCTGCAACGCCTGTCCGACGCGTCGGAAGCGTATCTCATGACCCGCCTGGAGCGGGGGTTCCGGACACTGGATTTCTACAAGAAAATTACTTACAAACCATCCATTTAAATTGAGGAAATCATTATGATGCCATTATTTGAAAAATCTATAGAGACTTTGGAGCTGCCCCGTGTGCTGGCCCTGCTGGCCAACGAGGCGGCCACGGAGGAGGGCAAGGAGCGGTGCCAGGCCCTACGGCCGATCGGCGTGCAAAACGATGTGCTCCGACTGCAAAAGCAGACCTCCGCCGCCTTTGACCTGCTGGTGAAGCACGGCACGCCGTCCCTGTCGGGAGTGAAGCCGGTGGCCGCCGCCCTCCAGCGGGCGGACCGGGGCGGCGCGCTGAACACCCGGGAGCTGTTGGACATCGCCCAGGTGCTGCGCTGCGCCCGGAACGTCCGCGAGTATGGGGCTGGTGGCGAGGTCAAGACGGTGCTGGACGGTTATTTCGAGAGCCTCGCCGCCAACCGATTCCTGGAAGACAAGATCACCGGCTCCATCCTCAGCGAGGATGAAATCGCCGACGCCGCCTCCCCGGAGCTGGCTGATATCCGGCGGCACATCAGGGCGGCGGCGGGGAAGGTGCGGGACGTGCTCAACCGGCTTATCACCTCCAACCAATCCAAGTATTTGCAGGACGCCATCATCACCATGCGCGGGGGCCGGTATGTGGTGCCTGTGAAGAGTGAGCACAAGAACGACATCCCGGGCCTGGTCCATGATGTGTCCGGTTCCGGAGGTACCTTTTTCATCGAGCCCATGGGCGTGGTAAACGCCAACAACGAGCTGCGGGAGCTCCAGGCCAAGGAGCAAAAGGAGATTGAGCGCATCCTGGCGGAGCTGTCCGCCGACTGCGCTGGATTTAAAGGGAGCATTGAGGACGACTACCAGACGCTGGTGTCCCTGGACTGCATCTTTGCCCGGGCCAAGCTGTCCTCCGTCATGGGGGGCATGGAGCCGGTGCTGGGCAACCGCATTGAGTTGAGAAAGGCCCGCCATCCGTTGCTGGACCCCAAGACCGCTGTGCGCAACGATCTGGCTCTGGGCGGGAAATTCGACACGCTGGTCATCACCGGCCCCAACACCGGCGGCAAGACGGTGACGTTGAAAACTCTGGGACTGCTGACCCTGATGGTCCAGTGCGGTCTGCATATCCCGGCAGCGGACGGCTCCACGGTTAAAGTGTGCTCTGCTGTGCTGGCAGATATCGGCGACGAGCAGTCCATCGACCAGTCCCTGTCCACCTTCTCCTCTCATATGACCAACATCGTGGCCATTCTGGAGCAGGCGGACGACGAGACGCTGATCCTGTTCGACGAGCTGGGGGCGGGCACCGACCCGGTGGAGGGCGCCGCCTTGGCCGCCGCCATCATCGAGTCCGCCCGGGCCATGGGGGCCACCGTGGCGGCCACCACCCACTACGCCGAACTAAAGGTGTACGCCATGACCACCGCCGGGGTGGAGAACGCCTCCTGTGAGTTCGATGTGGAGACGTTGGCTCCCACCTACCGGGTGCTCATCGGCATCCCCGGCAAATCCAACGCTTTCGCCATCTCCCGGCGGCTGGGCCTGCCTGACTATATTATCCAAAAGGCCGCCGACCGCATCGACGCGGAAAACGTGCGTTTTGAGGACGTGCTCAGCCAATTGGACATCCAGCGCCAGGCCATGGAAAAGGAGAAGGAGCAGGCGGCCAAGCTGCGCCGCGAGATGGAGGAGGCCCGGACCCAGGCGGAGCAGTACCGTGCTCAGATTGAGGAGGAGCGACGCAAGGCCACTGAGAAGGCCCGGGCGGAGGCCCGCGCCATCATTGGGCAGGCCCGGGACGCCGCCGACCAGACATTTAAAGAGCTGAACGACATGCGCCGCCGCCAGGAGCAGGCGAAGGAATGGGTGGATGACAACGAGCAGCGCTCCGAGCTGCGCCGGAAGCTCAACGAGGCGGACGCCGCTTTGGGAGGCAAAAAGGAGGGCCTGCCGCCCCCGCCGCCCACCCGCGACGCTGTGACGGGCGATACGGTGGAGCTGGTAAAAATGGGCACCCAGGCGGAGGTGGTGGGTGTCAACAAGGACGGCACGCTCCAGCTCCAGGCGGGGATTTTGAAGCTGAAGGCCAAGCAGAGCGAGGTGCGGGTGCTGGAAGATGTTACTGCCCGAAAGAAGCAGAGCGCAAAGGATAAGCAGCGCGCCGCGTCTGTGAGCCGCCCGTTCCGGGCTGCAGCGGCCAAGGCGGAGCTGGACCTGCGGGGCATGATGGTGGACGAGGCGCTGGGGGCGGTGGACCTGTTTTTGGACAACGCACTGATGGGCAAGCTGGAGACGGTAACCATCATCCACGGCAAGGGTACCGGAGCATTGCGTAAGGCGGTGCGGGAACATCTGAAAAAGAGCCGCTACGTTAAGGAGTTCCGCCCCGGCGTGTACGGGGAAGGGGAGGACGGCGTCACAGTTGCGACGCTGAGATGAGAGCGCATGTTGAACAAAACGCCGTTTTTGACAGAATAAAACGGAATTTGCCGGAAAACAAGGCGGCAATGTGGTGAATTATAGGCGGTTTCCATGAATGAACGGCGTGATTTTTGGTAAAATTGCTCTTGACGATATCGCCTGAATTTGGTATTCTATCGTATGTAAGAAGATTCGTAAGTCAGGTTAGGAGTACAGCCTATTGTACCCGTGCCGAGCTTTATTGATGGAGGGAATCGCTCATGTTCATGAAAGAGACTACGGTAAACAACCAAGTCGGCCTGCATGCCCGTCCGGCTACGTTTTTTATCCAGAAAGCCAACGAGTTCAAGAGCTCCATCTGGGTGGAGAAGGACGACGACCGCCGGGTCAACGCCAAGAGCCTGCTGGGTGTTTTATCCTTGGGCATCGTGAAGGGTACGACCATCAACCTCATCGCCGATGGTCCCGACGAGGAAGCCGCCATTAACGCTTTGGTTGAGCTGATTAATTCTGAGTTCTCTGAGTGACCAATGCTGACCGCGAAAAGCGCCGCAGAAGCGGCGCTTTTTTTGTAAGAAGCGCGACGATAGGCGCATAGGGGCGGATGGAGCGGAGCGAAGGCAAAAGCCCAAGGCCCACAAAGTGGGACTGGGTTTTGCCTGAGTCGCAGCGAAGCCGCCCCGTAATGCGCCCAATCGGAGCATGACAAGCAAGAAGCGCGGAGAAGCGGACAGTGAGAGAGCTTGGACCGGAGCGAGGCCGAGCGGCGGGGGGGGGCGCCCCCCCCCCACCAGGCCGACTAGGGGGGGGATGCAGCGAAACTCCGGGGGGGGTAGGAGCGGGGGGGGGGAGAAACCCGGTGG
>CANOYV010000035.1:0-28689 GCA_947571605.1 uncultured bacterium
CCACTGTCAGGGTGAGAGACAGGATAAAACTCCTACTCTAATCCCTGGCAGTTTACTGGTATTCTCTGGCCCTAACCTGTCTCCGGGACGACAGCCGCGGCGGCTTCGTCTCCCCCGACTGCTACGGCTATCTGCCCTGTATCCAGCTATGTGTATGCTACAGCCGTCTGGGCAACTTGGAACGCGCGGAACAGATGAACGAGTTGGCGGCTTCCTTCAAACCGGATGCCGCTCCAGTCCTGCACAACCGGAACTTTTTCCAGCGCTTAAAAGTGGAGAAATAACTTGGTAATTGGTTCTTACTCTCAAAATTTGCTTTTTTACCGCCATCATTGCACTTTGTGCGATGATGGCGGTCCAACTTCTGGATACGCTGCCTGAGACAGATGCCCGCATGATCCTTCAAATGGATATCTGGTATACCTGCAAAGCCCTGTGGGACAAGGCGCTTGAGAAAAGCATTACCCTCATTGACGCCATGAAAACCAATCGCATCCTTGATCCTGACAGTCACCGTTGCAGCGCCCAGGACCACGCCGTCATGCTCCCAAAGAGCCAATACAGAGATGGCTAAGTCATTACAGGGTTGGGCGTTCGGGTATCGTCAGTCCCCGCGTGGCGGAGAATCCAGACGCACATTCTCTGTTTCACAGCGACAGAGGTTTCCAACATACGACCCAAGTATTTCACGATAAGCTGTATGCGGCTGGCATGGGCCAAAGCATGTCCCGGGTGGGCAAGTGTATTGATAACGGTCCGATGGAGGGATTCTGGGGCATCATCAGGAGGGAACGCTATTATGGGCGGCGTTTCACCAGTCGGGAGAAACTGGTCTGGATGATTGAGGACTACACCGCTTATTACAATTCCAGGCGGCTCACCTGCCGTTGACCTCCCGCATGAATCCGTCGATGAAGCTCTTGTAAGCCTCCCACTCCGGTTTTTGCTGGATGTTGAAGGGTTCATACTTATCCTGCTTGGTGTAGCCCGCCATCACATCGAACCGGCACAGCTCTTTGCCGTCCAGACCGAACAGCACCGTGCCCATAACGTCGTTGTCTACCCGGCTCAGGTTGTCCTTCGTCAGCAACGCGCCGTTCCCCTGCCAGCTCACCTCGCCGCCGCTGTACTTGATGGGCACCACGAACAGCGCCCCCGGCTTGAAAGCGATGGCGTAGTGGGCATAGGTCGTGGTCGTGCTCCGGCCCCGATAGGTCTTGTTCTTATACAAGGCGTAGGCTGTGGTATAACTGGCATAGTCCGGCAGGAGGCGCTTGAGCACCTCCCGGACCTTGGCCAGGTCCTCGCCGGTTTCACCCTTTTTGGTGTTGATGTGCTCCCGGATCATCACGGCAATGAACAGCACCACAATACTCGCCACCACAAGGGCGATGGTCTTTGCGTCATACTCCACCAGGGCAATTCTGTTCCATTTCATTGTTTTTACTCCCCTTTCTCATAGATCGCGTTGTTGTAGGCCCGGTTGAACAGCTTCTCCGCGTCCTTCATAAAGGACACGTTGATCCGCTTCCGGCACCCGCTGACCTCCAGGTAGGTGGTGGGAAGAAAAAATCCACGTCCGCCCACCCAGGTAATTTTGGTGTTTGCCCCCATGGGGTACCACTTTCCCAGGCACAGGATGCCGTTTCCATACAGCTCCATCCGGTCCCGCAGGTGCAGCAGGGGCCAGGTGCAAAACGCCGCAAACGCTACCACGGTGGCAACCAGCACGGCCGTCTCCCGGGACCGGCTCAGAAATACCACAACGGCGCACACCGCCAGCCGGATCAAAATTTCCAGCCCCACCCGCTTCCGGTCCGTCTCTACGATGAGCAGGAGCTTTCCCCGCTTCTCCGGGGGGTTCTGCTTCCCGGAGGCCGTCTGCTGCTCCATATCCGTCTCAATCCTATGTCCCATATCCATATCCCTCCATGTTCAGCATCAGACCCCGTCCATGGGCTCGATCTCCGGCAGATTCAGCGCGTAGGCGTCGCCCAGCTCCGCCAGCAGCGCCGGGGACTCCTCGTCCATCTGCTCCGGCTGATAGACGAGGACGACTGACAGGTAATAGCCGTCCTGTTTGTAATCTGCATAGAGTATGGCCACACGGACGATGGTGCGGTCCTCCTCGAAATACGTCACCTGCTTGATGCCAATATCATAGTCCTCCACGTATTCCGTCTCCGACGCGTCGTAGATGTCCAGACCGGAGGACATCATCCGCTCATAGGCCTCCTCTACCACAGTCCTGGCGTTGCCGTCGTTCCGGGCGATGGCCGCCGTCACCTCTATGCCGTGGGCGGCGGAGCGGATGGCATAGCCGTCGTCCGGGTACTCCGGCGCCTCGCTGTAGGGGACATGGGCGTCCACATAGCCCTCATGGCTGAACATCCCCTCGGGGGCCTTGATGTAGCCCACGGCGGTGTAGGTGTAACCCAGTTCCTCCCCCACGTGGAACAGGGCGCGGGCCTCCTCGTCCGTAACGCCTACATAGGACGACTCCATGGGCGGCTCGGTGGTCTGGGCAGGGGACGGGGGTGGAGTGTCCACAGGCTTTCCGGGGCCGGAGATGCTCCTCCCGCCATCCAACAGGTAGCCGAACCCCGCGCCCAGCAGCCCCAGCACCGCCGTCAGCGCCACGGCCAGCGCCAGCATACTCCAGCGGGGCGGGACGGGGCGCTGCACCGGCTCCATGCCGGGGAGGGGGGCGAAGCCCAGGTACGCCTTGGCGATGGTGATTTTCTTCTCCTTGCCGCCCCCTGCGGAATAGGCCCCCTTCCAGGTCCACTTGGTCTCCTCATAAATCCGCAGATCCGTCAGCGGCAGCACCGCCAGGCTCAGGGCGCTGCCCGGCATCACCTGGCCGCTGGTCAGCAGCCCGATGGCCCGCAGGATAGACACCTTGGCCCGTTCCTGCTCCTCCTGGGTCAGGATGTCCCAGCGCAGGGCCCGGAGGGCCCCGTTTTTCTTGGTAAACCGGTATGTATCGGCGGCGTTCAGGGCGGTCAGGTTCACCTTCCACACCGTGCCCCCCGCCCGGACCATCACGGTCAGGGCGTCGTAGCACCGCTGGATGCTGGGCAGGGCGCAAAACAGCATAACGATGCCACCGATGATGCAGCCGAAGGCCGTCAGGATGGGGATGAGGCCGGGTGTTCCCCCGCTGGCGCTGACCAGCAGCAGCGCCAACCCCAGCACAAGCCCCACCAGCGCGGGCAGCGCGGCGCTCAGGCGCAGCGGCCGCATCTGCGGGATGCTTCCTGGGTAGAATTCGGCCTCCCGTGCCTCTTCGCTCCCGGCGGCGGGGGAGGCCGCCGGGTTCTGAGGCAGGTCGGGCATCTCGGTGCTGCGCAACCCGCCTATGATGGTGGGCACCGCCCCCAACAGGGTAAACAGGTACAGCAGCACCAGGTTGCCCCAGTAGGCGGGGCCGTCGATTACCCCCAGGTCCACCATGTCCGGGACGGCCCGGAAGCAGTCGAACGGCCCGCGGTTCAAAGCGTCCATCAAGGACACCGCCCAACTGATCCGCTGGGCCAGATAGGTCATAAACAAGATGAGGACGGACGAGATCACCGCGCCCTTTTTGCTCAATTTACCGCCCAGCAGCTCATAACCCTTCAGCGCCCCTACCGCCATAATCAGGCCGGAGATGGAGGCCACATACCCCATCTGGCTGATAACCACGGTACACACCACGCCCAGCAGCGTCCCTAAAAACGCGCCGACAATACCTGCCGCTACATTTTCCCGCCTAGTTTTTGTCTCCTGTTCCATTGGAATAACCTCCCTTTCGATCTCGCTGAACCAATATCTCCACGAGCCGGTTCCGGCTCAGGTTCTTTCCTGCCGCTATTCGTAAATGGAGTCGATCATCCGCTCCAGCTCCTCCATGGTGATGTCGCCGGAAACGGCACATTCTGCGGGCCCATTGGCCCACACGGCGATGGGCCGCCCGACGTTGGTGCCCAGCATATGGATCACTCCGCCCGCCTCATAGAGGACCGGATCCCCTTCGTCCTTCTGGAATGAACCGGTGGACCCCACATTGCCGTCCTCCCGGTCCAGATAGATAGCCACTTGCATGACGAGGTAATCGCCGTCCCGGGCATAGCTGGCAAAAAAGATCAGCTCGACACCAGCCATATCCTCCACAGCCAGGTTGTTCAGTTCAAACCCCTCCGGCAGCCAGCGGGGCGCCACCGGCCGGGTCAGGCCGTAATCCTCCAGCGCCTCCCGGAGGCTACTGTATTCCCTTTGCTCCTCCGGTATGTGGAGATCGTCCCGGTCCGCAGGGACGATCTGGTCCTCAGAGAGCCATATCTGCTCGTCCGTCCACTGGGCCAACCGCTTCCACAGGTCACGCCCTCCGGAAGCCGCCGCCACAGAGACGGACAGCAGCACGCACAGCGCCGCCGCAGCCACAGCCACCTGGACCCACCGCCGCAAAGGGGCATGACGCCGCCCATGGGCGGCGTCTGAGGACGGCGTCCCGCCGTCCTCACCAAACGGGACGCTATCCGCAACAAAAGGGAGGTATTTCTCCCGGAAATTCTCCCAGGACCGGTTCACTGCATCGGCACAATCCGGCTCCCGCCCAGCCAGCACCTGGGCGGCCCGGTACAGCCCGCTCATGCCGTCCTCCCCCTGGTCCGGCGCATGAAAATCCTGAAGGAGCAGATCCTCCAGGGTAGCCGTGCTCATCCGCTCCAAGTCGGCGCGGTTCCAGCCGTTTTGATGTTCAGACTTTGGCACACTGCCTCCCCCTTTCTCTGGGTTCCGCTCAGTTTTTCAGCTTCTTTTGCAGCCGCTTTCGGGCCCGCTGCACCCGCTTTTTACACGCCTCAACCGATACCCCCAGCTCCCGGGCCAGTTCCGGCATGGTGCATTGCTCTAAGGCCACCCGCTTGAGCAGCCGGAAGTCCTCGCTCTCCGACACGTCGCCGAACAACAGGTCCACGCTCACCAGCTCCGGTTCCACTGCGGGCAGCTCTTCCCGCACATCCGGGACCAGATGCTTTTTCCGCCTGGCCTGGGTGCGGAGCGTATTCTGCATGACGTGCTTCAGGGTGAGCATGATCCAGCCCTGAGGGTTTGGGCTGGACAGGAACTGCTCCCGCCGGGCGCAGGCCACGCAAAAGGCGTCCTGCACCACCTCCTCCGCCATGGCCTCGTCCTCCAGGATCCGCAGGGCGTACACGCGCAACGCCGGGTACATCTCTTTATACAGTTTTTCCACCGCCGCTTTCCACGGCTCCGCGTGTTCCACCTGTCCACCTCCCGCAGGCCCCCCGGGTACGCCCAACGCGCCGATTTTCCAACTCTTTATTTTTATGTCGAAAGCCTGCCCTTCGGGGACAGCCGGGCAGATTTTTTTCGCGCCCAGATCATATGGCCACCGTACAAGTTGAAAAGAAGCAAATGCTTCTTTTCAACTGCGTCAACTATAGCACACCACAACCCAAACGCGCAACCTCCAACTTGGCGCAGCGGCGCACCGAATGGGTGTGCAAAAAAGTTTCCCCTCCCTCTTGACAAGCCGGTTTATATATTGTAAACTACAGTCGGGCTACAAGCAGTAAACCAAAACTTTCCTCAAGGAGGGATCGAGCATGACGCAATACAAGCTGGGCGAGGTGGAGTCCGCCTTCGCCGCCCTGATCTGGGACAATGAGCCGCTGCCCTCCAGCCGCCTGGTGGAGCTGTGCGCCGAGCGGCTGGATTGGAAGAAGTCCACCACCTACACCGTCCTGCGCCGCCTGTGCCAGAAGGGCATCTTCCAGAACGAGGGCGGCATGGTGACCTCCCTGCTCACCCGGGAGGAGTTCGCCGCCCGCCAGAGCCGGGAATTCGTGGACCAGGCCTTCGACGGCTCCCTGCCCAAGTTCCTGGCCGCCTTTGCCAGCCGAAAAAAGCTGAGCGGCGAGGAGATCGAGCAGCTCCAGCGGCTCATAGACGAGAGCAGGGGGTAAGCTCATGGAAAAGCTGTTTCAGACCGTGCTGGGCATGAGCGGGACGGCGTCGATTGTCATTTTGCTTGTCCTGCTGGTCCGGCTGGCCCTGTGGAAAGCGCCAAGGGTGTTTTCCTATGTGCTGTGGGCGGTGGTGCTGTTCCGCCTGCTGTGCCCGTTCTCCATCGAGAGCGGGTTCAGCCTGCTCCCCACCGTACCGTCCAACTCCGCCGGAGCGGGCCTGTCCGGGTTCCGGATTCAAACCGGGATTTCGGCGCTGAACCCCCAGGGGAACCAGTACCTCACCGATCACCCCGTTCAGACGCCGCCCGCCCCCGTCCGGGACACACAGGAAACCGTCCCCGATAACCTCCCCGTCCCGGAGGAAAAGGCCGCCCCCGCTCCGGCTTTCATCGCCGCCGCAATATGGCTGACCGGAGCCGCCGCCCTGGCAGCCTACAGCCTGATCTCCTTGCTGGCGCTCCGGCGGCGGCTCGTCGGATCCATACCGCTGGCGGGAGAGAAAAACGTCCGGCTGGCCGACCGCATCCCCTCCCCCTTCGTGCTGGGGGTGTTCCGGCCTCGGATCTACCTGCCCTCCGACCTGCCCGAGGAGGAGCGGGACTACATTCTCCTCCATGAGCACACCCACATCCGCCGCCGCGACCACATCTTCCGGGCGCTGGCCTGGGCCGCCCTGGCCATCCACTGGTTCAACCCGCTGGTGTGGCTGGCGTTCCACCTGGCGGGGAAGGACATGGAGATGTCCTGCGACGAGGCGGTGCTGCGTAAAATGGACCGGGACGTGCGGGCGGACTACTCCTCCTCCCTGCTGCGGCTGTCCACGGAAAAGCGCCTCCCGGCGGGCCCCCTGGCCTTTGGAGACGGGGACCCCCAGAGCCGCATCAAAAACGTGCTCCGCTACAAAAAGCCCGCCGTGTGGGTGATTGCGGCGGCGCTGATCGCGGTGCTGTGCGCCGCCGCAGCGCTGGCCACCAACCCCAGCGGCCCCATCATCAGCCCCGATTCCGTCACCGCCGTCACCTCCTTCAGCGCCTCTGCCTATACCGTGACCCCTGAAAACACCATCGTTTACACCACCGCCGACCTCCGGAAGGACCTGCTCAACCCGGTCAATCCCAGAACAATCTCTCTGGAGGACGGCACCGAGCTGATCCGCCTCATCAATTCGCACCGCAAAACCGTCTACGGCCATGGCGAGCTCACCTTAAGCGGCAATGAACACGGCCTGACGCGGATCGACTGCGCCGACGGGAGCTTTTATCTGGTGGACTACTGGTATTGGAACGGGTTTTCCTTCCACCCGTTCCACGCAGGCGAGGACAGCTACACTACCCTGGTGACCTACTTCGACGCCCAGGGCAACCCCGGAACCACCTGGCAGATGGAATACGATTTCGACAAGGCATTTCAGGATTGGCGGAGTTCCCTGCCTGATGACGGCGTGCCCGTCTCCTTCCACGGCGAGCGCGCCGCCGACCTGACCCTGTCCATGGATGAGGACGGTCTGTCTGTCCGAATCGAGGGCAGCATCGGCGGGGCCGCCCTGGAACGCACCCACTGGTTTTTCCCCGACTGGTTCGCGCAATACGGCCCCGATTACGAAGCCTCGTACCCCCTGGGGAAGCTGTGGTTCTACGACAAGGGGGTGGGCTGCGACCTGGACGCCTGCTGGACGGATGAGAGCCGGTCCGCCGTCAAGGTGACCGCCACCCCCCGGGCCATGATCAGCAGCTATATGCTGTCGGGCAACCTGATCTATACCGTGGCCCTGACGGAGGACGGCGGCAGGCTGCTGGAGCTGGAAGGCTATCTCCCCAAGCTGTCCGCCGGCACCCCGGAGATCGTCCCCACCGAGGCGGAGGCCGTTGCCGCCGCCTGCGTCGCCGCCAAGCTGATGACCGCGGCGGAGGACTTCTACCGGAACTACCGGCAGAGCGTACCCCAGGACCCTCGCCTGGACCTCACCTTCTACGCGGGCGAGTACGGCGAGTGCATGGTGGGCGGGCTGGGGGGCCTCCGGGTGGAGTGGCACCCGCCCACACCCTTTACCCCGCTGAACGCCATCATGTACTCCGTCACAGGCTGGCTCTACTTCGCCGGGGACCCCGCCGTCCTCTGCCCCCGTCTGACCGGCGAGTCGGTGGAGGGGCACGCCTGCTGGGCGAACGAAACCCAAAGCGCCCTTCAGGTGCAGTTCGTTGTCAACGACGACCGCGTCGTCAGCGGCACGGTCTCCGGCTTCTCTGTCCGGTTTACCGTGGATTTGGAGCGCATGGCCGTCACGGACAGGGCGTTTGAGTCCCAGGTGGAGGGCGAAACGCTGGAGCTCACCGACCAGGAGATGGCCGACATGGCCCAGGTGCTGGCCCAGGTGCTGGAGGAGGCGGAGGCGTATTTCTATGACGCCGCAAACGAGCCGAATGACGCGCCGGTCCCCGCCACCCAGCCCCCAGCCAGCGCCTCCCCCGCCCCGGCCCCCTCTGACCCGCCAAGTTCCGACCCCTCCGATACTCCAAGCCCCGCTCCCTCCGCCGCCCCCAGCGCTTCGCCGGAACCGGAGTCGGTTCAGAGTGTCTTTCCCAGCGTCCCAGCCCCGGACCTGCCGGGGGAATTGATCTGTAGCTCATCCTACCACATGAGCGGCGGAGACTACCGCACCGTAGATTTCGACGCCGTGCCCTCCGGCGGGAAGCACATCCGCTTCTCCTTCACCGATCTGAGCGGCAAGCCGGTGTGGGTCTATCTGCTCCGCGTCGATGACAACGACGAGCCGGGCGGGGAGATCGTCAGCAGCTTCGCGTTGGAGGGAGGACAGCAGGGCTGGGCGGACTATTACGCTGACGACGCGGACTCCGGCACCTACTACGTCTTGATCGTATCCAGGGTCTCAGGCCGCGATGTCGTCGAGGGCGGAACCTACGTGTCCCAGTATTGAGCCCTCGTGCTCAGGGAAAACCAAAGCCCCCGCCCGGTCTGTGCGACCGGGCGGGAGCGCTTTTTCACGATGGGGCGCGGCTCATGCCCGCTCTGAACTTTGGGCGCTTGTCCGCTAAATCTCGATGTCGTCAAAAATCACAGGCACCGCCTCCCGGAAGGCCCGGAGCATGGGCACGGCGACCTCCCGCATCTGGGGGTGGGCGGCGGCCGCCGCCCGGAGCCGGAAGAAGTGCCGCCACTCCCGCAGGTCCATGGTCATCACCAGCTCCGTTTTCAGGCTGTTGGGCAACACCGCGCGGGCCTCCTGGGCCGTGGCACCCAGGTCCAGCAGAGTCAGGTAGGCCCGCTCCGCCGCCGCCATGGCCTCCTCCCAGACCCGGAACTTTTCGGGATCGTCGTTCCAGAAAAACGGCCGGATGAAGGTCAGCTCATTTTGGAACTTGTCCAGGGAGTAGTTGCAGTATCGGGTGCTCTCCTGGCTGTAGCTGGCGATGCGGTGGCGGACGATCTCGTGGCTCACGCCCCGGTCGCACACGATCCGCGCCGTCAGCTTCTCGTGCTCCAGCACGGACTCGTGGCCGTTCTCCAGAATCCGGCGGACAAACCCTGCGGCGGAGTCCGAGGTAATCTTCGCCTCGCTTTTGTAGCACACGCGGCCGGCCAGCTCAATTTTTTGCAGCAGGGCCGTCCCGTCCACGCGGTCCAGCAGCTCAAAGGAGGGGGGGATGATGTTCATGTTCAGCACCTCTTCTGTTGTATTGATGTCCCGGATGTCAGCGTGCCAGGAAGCCCGCCTCGTCCAGCATCCGGACCGTCCGGTCCAAGGTCTCCCGGTCGGGGCAGCGCAGGGTGTGCAGGTGAATGCCGTCGGTCAGCGCGGACAGGGGCCGGGCGGCGTTTTCTTCAACTTTTCGTATAAATTCCGCCACGTCATACCGGGAGGAGAGGTCCAGCGGCCCGGTGAGCTGGCCGTATACCGGGTGCTCCACGATGACGTTCTCCACCGTACACCCCTGGTCCACCATCAGCGTCAGCTCCCGCTCCATGTCCTCCGAGCGGTGGAGGCAGGCCACGGTGCCTGTCACGCCGTCCCGGGGCCGCTCCAGCACGTAGCCGCGGGGGGTGGCGGTGACCGCCTCCCCGCCCGCCCGGAGCAGGGCCACGTCCCCCACGATGATCTGGCGGCTCACCGACAGCTTCTGGGCCAGGACAGTGGCGGACAGGGGGCCGTCGGCAGCCTTCAGGTATTCCAAAATGCGCCCCCGGCGCTCTGACGTGTTCATGGGGCTGGCTCCTTTCCGCGCTGGCAGTGTTGTGTCCTGACAAAGTATAACACAGACTGTCCCCAACCGCAAGGGCCCCTCACCCCCCAGAGGGGCCGAAAATTTCCTCCAGATGATCCTCCACCTCCGGCTGGGGAAGGAGGGCGGCGGAAATGCCCATCCGCTTGCCGATTTCCAGCTTTTCCCGGATGGACTTGGGGGTGTCGAACAGCACGAAGTGGGCCTGGGGTCCCGCCATGTAGGTGTAGTAGTGGGCACACAACCCCCGGTCGAAAAACACCGCTGGCTCCAGCCGCTCCATCTGCCCCTCCAGCTTATCCCGGCTCAGCGGCTCCCCCCGGCCCCGGGCGGGGAGCAAGAAATCCTCCCGTATCCACTCCACAGCCAGAGCGGTCCGCCCCGCGCCGTACCGCTCTACCGCCTCCCCCAGGCGGCGTTTCAGGGTGCCGTGGGTCATCGCCGAGGGAACGAGCACCCGGGCCTGGGGCCCGTGGGGGGCATAGCACTCGGGAACGTACAGCGGCCAACCTTGGGCGGCGCAGTTGCGGTCCAGAATTTCCACCAGCTTGCCCAGGCAGCCCACAGGCAGGCCCTCAAAATCGCATACGATGCCCCGAAAGGACCTCCGGCGGCACTCGCCCAGGATCTGGCGGCAGCAGGGCACCGGGTCCCCCGCCCCGTCGAACCCGGCGCAGTCCACCTGCATCAGTCCGCCCCGCAGCCCCTGGGGCAGGCGTATGCCAAACAGTCTGGGCCCCGGCCCCACCCGGTAGGCCATATGGGCCGGGGTAAGGCCGTAGCTGCGCCCCCCGGTCTCCCGCCCGGCGGGGAGGGCCAATAAAAGCTCTTTCATGGGAGTTCCCCCTTGCTAACGGCAAAAATTCGTGATATAGTGGATCAGGTCCCCTAGCAAAAACATATGCTCGTCCCGAGCGGAATAGAAGGTATCAATATGGCATGGTTCCGGGCCCGGTTTGTGGCCCATGATATTTACCAGCTCACCGGCAAGGCCCTGGAGCGCCGGGGGTTCAAGCTGCTGCTGGCGGACCTGGACAACACCCTGGTCCCCTACGGCGTGCCCCTGCCGGACGAGAAATTGAAGGCGTGGCGGGACGACTTGGCTGCCCACGGCGTGACCCTGTTCGTGCTGTCCAACAACCGCCACGAAAACCGGCCTCGGATTTTCGCCGAGGGACTGGGCGTGCCCTACATCGGCCATGCGGGCAAGCCCAAAAGGCCCTCCTTCGTAAAGGCCATGGAGCGCATGGGCGTGACAAAGGAACAGACCGCCATCGTGGGCGACCAGGTGTTCACCGACGTGCTGGGGGGCAACCGGGCCGGGATTTCCGCCATTCTGGTGGAGCCCATCCGGCTGGCGGGCAATCCGGGGCGGTATCTGCGCTACGCCGTGGAGGTCCCCTTCCGGCTGCTGTCCGGGAAAGGGGAGAAGCTATGAGCGCCATCTTCGGCCCCGCAGGGAACGCGGAAAACTTTCCCTACAAGTCCTCGGCCGATGCGCCCCGCTGGCTGAAGGAGATCGGCCTGGACTGCTATGAGTACCAGTGCGGCAAGGGAGTCCACGTGGGGGAGGAGACCGCCCGGAAGGTGGGCCTCGCCGCCCAGGCCCACGACATCTCCCTGTCCCTCCACGCGCCTTACTTCATCAACCTGGCCAACCCGGACCCAGACGCCCTGCAAAAGACCATCGGTTACATTACCGGGGCCTGCCTGGTAGCGGACTGGATGGGGGCCGGACGGGTGGTGATCCACTCCGGCGCGCTGATGAAGCGCACCCGGCGGGAGGCCCAGGATATCGCTTTGCGCTCGTTGAAGGAAGTCGTTGCCGCCTGCGACGGCGCGGGTTTCGGCCACATCATCCTGTGCCCGGAGACCATGGGCAAGATCAACCAGTTGGGTGATCTGGACGAGGTGCTGGAGCTGTGCGGCGTGGACGAGCGGCTGCTGCCCTGCGTGGACTTCGGCCACCTGTACGCCCGCTCCCTGGGGGCGGACAACGGCCCGGAGGCCATGGAGCGGATGCTGGACCGGATGGAACAGGTGCTGGGTCCCGGCCGTGCCAGCCGATTCCACAGCCATTTCTCCCACATCGAGTTCACCCCCAACGGGGGCGAGAAGTGCCACCGCACCTTTGCCGACAGCGGGGGCTACGGCCCGGACTGGGCGCCGCTGGCCCAGGCGGTGGCAAAGCGGGGATGGAGCCCCACCTTCATCTGCGAGAGCGCGGGCACCCAGGCGGAGGACGCGTTGGCCATGAAGCATATTTATCAGGGGTTTGAGCGGAAGCCGGGGTGAAACGCCTATGATGGACTTCATTGCAGGTGTCCTGTTTATGATACTGGGCACAGTCTTTACCATTTGGCCCCGCACCCTGTGGTGGCTGCGCCGAGGCTGGTTGTCTGACCGGGAGCCTACCCGCGCGGACCTGCTGTTCAGCAGGCTGTCCGGCATCATCGTGGCCGTCATGGGCTTCGCCCTCATTTGGCAATCGAGTTGATACTGCCCCGCTCTTTGAACGGGTGGGAGCATCAAGAATATTTTATGAATAATTGGAGATGGTTCAAATGACACACTTTGAAAAAATCGCCGCCGAGCTGAAGAATCGCGGCCTGGACGCCATGCTCATCACCAGCGAGCCCGGCGAATTCTACGCCATGGGCTTCCACGGCGAGGGAATCGCCCTCATCACCCCGGGCAAGACCTGGTATTACACCGACTCCCGGTATATCGAGTCCGCTCAGGGCCTCATCGCCGGGGCGGAGGTGGGCTTGCACCCCAAGGGCGGCAGCTATTACACGGTAGTGGCGGAGCTGGTGAAGGAAAACAACATCGCCAGGCTGGGCTTTGAGGAGGAGTACATGTCCGTAGCCCACCATACCGGCTGGACAAAGGCGGTCGAGGCTGAATTCGTCCCCGCCTCTTCCCTGCTCACCGAGCTGCGCCAGGTGAAGGACGCCGACGAGCTGGCCGCCATGAAGGAGGCCCAGCGCATCACCGACGAGGCCCTGCTGGAAATTTTGAATTTCCTCAAACCCGGCCTCACCGAGCAGGAGGTTGCCGCCCGCCTGACCTACATCATGGCCCGCAAGGGCGCGGAGCGCAACTCCTTCGACCCCATTGTGGCCTGCGGCCCCAACGGCTCTAAGCCCCACGCCGTCCCCGGCCCGGACGTGATCAGGAAGGGGCAGTTCGTCACCATGGACTTTGGCTGCAAGGTGGGGGGCTACTGCTCCGACATGACCCGCACCGTGGCTGTCGGCCAGCCCTCGGAGGAGATGGAGTTCGTCTACAACACCGTCCTCAAGGCCCAGTTGGCGGGCATCGCCGCCGCCCACGCCGGGGTCACCGGCAAGGAGGTCCACGAGGCCGGGGCCAAGGTCATCGAGGAGGCGGGCTACGGCGAGTATTTCGGCCACGGCTTCGGCCACTCCCTGGGCATTGAGATTCACGAGAATCCCGGCTTCCACACCAGGAACGAAAAACCCATCCCCGCCGGGGCTCTGCTGTCCGCCGAGCCGGGCATCTACATTCCCGGAAAGTTCGGCGTGCGCATTGAGGACGTCATTATGCTCACCGAGGGAGGCTGCATCGACATCACCCACTCCCCCAAACAGCTCATCGTTCTTTAAAAATTAAAAGCGGAGGGCCAATGTCATTACGTTAAGCATTTTTGCACTTTCGAAAAAGTACCCATCCCGTTTTATGGCAACCATCAAAAACCTAAGCGCCTGTTTAACATCTCTCAAAACGCCATTTCCCGGGTCTTTTCCCGCCATGTTTCGTTGTGATTTCTTGAAATAAACGCAATTATTCCCGGGAAATCCCGCCTCGCCTGGCGGAAAATCCCTCGTCAACCGGCATTCTTCGAGATATGAAACAGGCTCTTAGCCGCATCAGCCTTGGTGTGAACATCCTTCCCCCCGCTGCTCGGCCCGGCTGATTACCTCCCCAGGCGTCGCTTTGACGCTCAAACTTAGCGGCAACAGCGACCAATTCTCGTGACATGGATTTGCTTCGGCCCTCCGGGGGATACCAGCGGTGGGTCAGGCGGGACTTGCCTCGGCCCGGTTGGCGGATATTTCAAAAAACACTGTTCTGTCAGCTACGGGCTTGAGCAGACCGACGGGCATCTCAATTTCATCGTTCTCGCAGCGGTAAACAGCGGCGCTCCGCCGGGAGTGTAAAGGCGTGATATTTTGCCCGTACCGGCCTCCGTGGAGCGGTCGGTGCCGCGGGTCTGCGCACGGGGTTGACAACACGCAATTTTAGGCCCATAATTGAAGTGATGCCCTTACACAGCATCAAACCGCTTTCATACTTAAGGAGGAACCCAATATGAAAAAACTGCTGTCCGCGATCCTGTCTCTGGCCCTCGTCCTCTGCCTGGGCATGCCTGCCTTGGCGGCGGAGCCGGAGGCAGCCCAGACCCCCGCCCCCTGGACCTATGAGTACCTGGCCGACGCCTATGCCCTGGGGCTGATGGACGACGGCTATGGCAAATACATCCAGAGTCCCATCACCCAAGATCAGCTCACAGCCATGACCGATATCGTCTCCGATAAGCTGGCGCTGCTGGGCCTGCCGCAGCGGGGGGCAGACGATGACGCTCTGGTCATTGATACCACCCGGGGCGGTGTGATGAACGCCCTCTACCAGGTTTGTGCCGACTATCAGATGGAAGGTATCAATGAGGGCGTGATTCCCTTTCTCAGGGAGCTGGGTGTGGTAAAGGGCGTCAATGAGGCCGGAGACCTAAATCTGGAGCAGCCCTGTACCTACCAGGAGGCCATGGTCATGAGTGTGCGGCTGGTGCTGGCGGTGTACGACGGGGCGGACGCCGGCTCACAGGGATTGCTGTGGAAGGTTACAAACGGGAAGAATACCCTTTATCTCCTGGGTACCGTCCACGTGGACCGTAGCAATGTCTACCCCTTCCACAAGTCCCTCCGCGCCGCCTTGGCCTCCGCTCAGACGGTCATCTTTGAGCTGGACTTCAATGACCAGGAGGGATTGGCCGAGTTTGCCGCGATGCAGACCTATTCTGACGGCACAACCCTGAAGGATCACATCTCCCCCGAGCTGTACGCCTCGACGGTGCAGGTCTTTGCCGACTTGGGTATGTCTGAAGAGGCAGTGGCCGCTTACAAGCCCTGGGCGCTGGCCAATAGCCTGATGAGCCTGGCCACCCAGGACGAGACCACTACCGGCGCGCCCATGGCCATTGACCTCTACTTAAATTCCGCCGCCGTCAACGCGGGCAAGCAGATTGACGCGGTGGAGACCTATGCGTTCCAAGGCGGCATCTTCGACACCCTCTCCCCTGAGTACCAGGAGGCTTATTTGGCCGGCTATGTAAATTTAGCCCTCATCGACGACACGCTCGAGATGACCGAGGAGCAGAAGAAAGAGCTCCAGGAAGCCATGGAGTACCAGGAGAAGCAGATGGACGCGATGATGGAGACGTGGAAAGCCGGGGATGCGGCCGCGTTTGAGGAAAGCTTCGATAAAGCCGCGGTGCTGGAGAGCACAGACGAATTGAACTCCCGGCTGTTTACCGACCGGGACCCCAACATGATCGAGTACGCTGCCAAGCTGTTGGAGCGGGAAGGGGAGAACACCTTCTTCCTGGCTGTGGGTGCGGGGCACATGGTGGATCCAGGCGGCATCGTCGGCGGCCTGCGGGCGCTGGGGTATACCGTAGAGGAACTGTAAGAGCCTGTTTCATCTCTCGAAGAATGCCAGTTGACGAGGAATTTTCCCGCCATGCGAGGCGGGATTTCGACGGATTTTCCAGCAGCGCAGGACGGCTTTCATCTTGGACCACATTTTCTCAATCGGGTTGAGATCGGGGCTATAGGAGTGTTCCGCCATCTCAGTTTTTATGGTTTCTTTCCATTCTTTGCGCTTTTCCCGCACATCGAACACGGTTACGCTCACTCGCGTAGAGTGATTCCTTTTTCAACGTATAGCCCATTGCGCCTCGTGCTCGTTCCATAGTTGAATAGCTGGCAGAAAGATGCAGTTTCTCCCGTATCTCTTCTATCGTGACGTCTGGGCTCTCATCCATACAGTGCTGGATATTTTCTTTGCCCGCTGCTGTCAGCCCTTGGCAATTTTTTGACGGTTTCTATAATGACATTGAGTGAAGGGCCGGGATTTTACCCGGCCCTTCATAATCTTTAAAAAACGCATAAAATCCCGCCGCGCGCGTCATACTGACCACAGTTACGTATGAAAGGCGGCGAGGGCTTGTCCAACCGGAAAAAACGTCTTCAAGCGGGCGCTCTGGTCCTGGCGGTGCTGGCTTTGGCAACGCTCCCATATCGGCCCTGGGAAGGGCTGGACGCCGCCCAGGCAGTCCTGGGCGAGTCAACCATTCCCGACGGCCCCTACGTGGCCCTCACTTTTGACGACGGCCCCCGGGCGTCCACCACTACCACCCTGCTGGACGGCCTGTCCCAGCGGGGGATACACGCCACCTTTTTCGTCATCGGCGAAAACGTGGAGGGCAACGAGCTGCTCCTCCAGCGTATGGAGGGGGAGGGTCATCAGGTGGGCCTGCACACCTACCACCACAAATCCCTGGCGGAGCTGAACGCCTCCGACTTCTGCGCGGAGGTAGATGAGCTGCGCGCCACCCTCACCGCCCTGCTAGGCCGGGAGAACTTCATGCTTCGCCCGCCCTACGGCATGATGAACGCCGCCACCAAGGACCGGGCGGCGGCCCCCATCATCCTGTGGTCGGTGGACCCGGAGGATTGGTCCGATCACAACACGGCCCGCCAGGTCTCCGCCATTTTGGACGACGTGCAGGACGGAGACATCATCCTCCTCCACGACATTTACCCCGCCAGCGTGGAAACCGCTTTGCAGGTGGTGGACGCGCTGATGGCCAAGGGCTTCTATTTCGTCACTGTGGAGCAGCTCTTCGCCATCCGGGGCCAGACGCCTGAAAACGGCAAGGTATACCGCCGGTTACCGCCGGAATGAACAAAACCGCCTCCCCTTGAACAGGGGAGGCGGTTTTCCTATGTCCTCAGGACCGGCCGTGATCCTCCGCAGTGGCCTCGGGGGTATTGCTGTAGTCCCATTGGTGGTTTTTTCCCATCTCGTCACTGGTGACGTTGAAGTAGTTCCAGTCCTCCTCCCTGCCGCTGGATACGCCCTGCTCCCGGTAATTGGCGTCCCAGGTCACGTCCACGCAATACCACTCGTCTTGGAGCCGCACCATATTCCAAGCGTGATGCTCCCCGCTGTTAAAGCACGCGCCCGTGACAGTGACGCACTCAACGTCCGCCAGGTCCATCAATAGCTGGAAGCTGGTGGCATAGCCCAAGCACACCGCCTCCCGGGCCACCAGCCCGCCGTAGGGCTGATAGGACGTGCGGGGCGTCTCCACCATAACGTCCTGGTGCCGCCAGTCGTAATTGACGTTGTTCACCAGCCAATCGTAAATGGCGGTCTCCTTCTCCAGGTCGGTCATGCCGTCCGTGATAATTTCCCCCAGTATCTTTTCCGCCGCGTCGTACACCGCCCGGTCCCCGGCGGACAGTCCCGCCGGGTCGCCCTGTTCCCAAGCGGCGCAGATGGCGGCGGTGTCGTAGATGGACATGTCCTCCTTGCCCGGGTCAACGAACCGGGTACGGCCGGGATAGTCGGGGTCTGGGTCCGCCACCGGCTTGGAAGCGTCGAAATGGCGCTGGGAACTGACGAATCCGTTGGCGCCGAGCAGCCCCACGGCCACCATGATCACATTGCTCGATTCACCGCATACCGCCAGAATGATGATATTGGTGCCGACTGGATTGGCGGCAATGGCCTCGCTCAGCATCTGGGCCTGGGCGGGAAAACGGGCGTACTCCGTTTCCTTCACGTCCAGGTAGTCCTGGGTCAGCGCGGAGCAGTATTCAAGTCCATCCCGGCCCTCCGGCAGGCGCAGGATGGCGATTTCAAAGACGGAACCACCTGTCCCCCGGACGATGACGGCATCTTCCACGGGGTAATCCGCCAGCTTGTACTCCTCCTTGATGATGGAGTTCAGCCGGTCCGGCTCGCTGCCGTCGATCCGTTCCAGGCCGGATATATCGCCCCCTATGTATGCGTAATAGTCCAGCAGCGATTCCAGCACCTCATTGATGTCGTCTGTTCTGTACGGCTCCGGCGAGGGGGTGGGCTCCGGCATTTCTCCGGTCATGAGCACCTCTCGAAAGACCTGCCCGGCATAGCCGCTGTCCTCCACGATGAACAGGCCCACATACAGCCCTTCCCGCACCACCACAGCCCTGGACACCAGCTTGGCCTGGCCGGGGTTATACCCGGTGAAATCCCCTTCCCGGCTGTGGAGATACTCGTTCAGGCGCTCCTCCCCGTGCCTGGCGGCCTCCTCATCGGCGAAGCGCACCGCCGACAGCTCCACCGCAGACATGCCGCCCTCCCGGATAATGGACGCTTCCTCCCATTCGTCCTCCCCCAGTCCGTAAACGCCTTCGACGTAAGCGGCCATCTCCTCCGGACTTCTGTTATGCTCGTTGTCCTCCCACAAATCCTCAAAGCCGTAATACTCTGAATTTTCGTCGGATATACTGATTCCCAGACCGCCCCACACGCCTGATACCAGATCGGCGCAGGACATCTCCGCCGCCGGGGCGGGCGGCTCCGACTCTGCGGCAGGCAACCGGCAGGCGCTCAGCAGGGACAGCAAGAGGGCGAGGGACAGCAGGAGGGATATCATTTGTTTCATCGCCAACGGCTCCTTTCGGGCGCATACGCTCCATACACGGTCTGCGTCTGCGCCATGCGTAAAGCAGGCTCTTTCCACCATTTTAGCACAGTAGCATACCGCTGTAAAGGACGAATGCGTTCTGTAAAATTTTCGCACAATATGTTGACACTCTTTCCCCTGCCGCCGTATAATGAAAAAAACGGTTGAACCGGAGAAGTGGAGGGATGCGCTATGGGCCCGAACACTTGGGAATTTATTTTGCGGCTCGCCCTGTCCGCCCTGCTGGGCGGAATCATCGGCCTGGAGCGGGAGTTCCGGCTGAAAGGCGCGGGCATCCGCACCCATCTCATCGTCTGCTTCGCCTCCTGCATGATGATGCTGGTGTCCAAATACGGCTTTTTCGACATGCTGGAGTATGCCAAATCCTACGGCTTTGAGGCGGTCAAGCTGGACCCCAGCCGCATTTCCGCCGGACTGGTCACCGCCATCGGCTTTTTGGGGGCGGGCACCATTTTCGCCCGGAAGCGGGGCGTCACCGGTCTGTCCACCGCGGCGGGGCTGTGGGCCACGGTGGGCATCGGAATGTCCACCGGGGCGGGCATGTACCCCATCAGCGTCGTGGGCACGGTGTTCCTGGTGGTGGTTCAGGCCGCTCTGCACCGGGACCACGATGTGCTGGGCAGCGCCTCCCCTGTCATCACCATTCTCATCGACGACCGGCCCGGAACCTTGGAACTACTTATGACGGACCTGTCCTCGCTGGGCCTTGACCTTCGGGGCTCCAGATATGAGCGTTCCGGGGGCATGATGTCCGTGGAGCTCCAGATGGACCGCTTTCCCTGCCCTGATGGAAAAATGGGGGATCTGCTGGCGCCGCTGATGAAGCAGCCGTACATCAAATCCATCTTCTGGTAAATAAAATACAGGCGGCTCTGTCAAGAGCCGCCTGTTTCTTGTCTACGTACTTCCCGCTCCCGGATCGTCCCCGCCGCCGATGAGTACCTCCATCTTGCCGTGCTTTTTCAGCCCGGCCACAATCCAGCGCCGCGCCAGGTCGTAGATGACGGCAAACACCGGCACACCCACCAGAATGCCCACAAAGCCAAACAGCCCCTGGAACAGGGTGATGGCAAACAGCACCCAAAAACCGGTCAGCCCCACGCTGCCCGCCAGCAGCTTGGGACCCAGGATATTGCCGTCAAACTGCTGCAAAACCACGATGAAAATCAGGAAAATGAGGCAATTCCGGGGGCTGGAAATCAGGATCAGCAGCGCGGTGGGCACCGCCCCGATGAATGGCCCGAAATAGGGGATGACGTTGGTCACACCGATGATGACACTGATGAGGACGGCGTTCTGAAAATCCGCCACGAGGGTCATAATCACGCAAAACACATAGCAGATCAGCCCTACAATGGCGCTGTCCAGGATTTTCCCGCCGAAAAAGCCTACAAACGTGCTGTCAATGAAAGCGCATTCCCTCAGCAAGGCGTCCGCCCGCTCCGGCTTGAACACGGCATATATCAGCGCTTTGCCGTGCTTGGCGAGTTTCTTCCGCCCCGCCAGCAGGTAGATGCAAATGATGAGCCCCAGCACAATATTTTTCACCGCAGTGAACATGACGCTTACCGTGCTGACTACGCCGCCCATCATCCCCTGGGCCGTGTTCAGCAGGTCCGTTTGCGCCCAGTTGACGAGCCAGTTCTCCATACTGGTAAACGCGTTGTCCACATAGCCTTGGAGCATCGCATTCCCTTCCAGGTGCCCGATGACCCATTGCGTGAACTCATCAACTTTCGGCGGCACCGCCTCCGCCAGGGCCATGATGCTTCGCCCCATCTCCGGGATCACCATGCTCAGCAGCAGGTAGATCACAAACACGCTGATGACCAGCACCGCCAACACCGCCAGCACATTCGCCTTTTTCTTGTGCTTTTCCGGCAGCAGCGCCTCGATCTTCCCCTCCAGAAAACCACAGGGCGTTTTCAGCAGATATGCCATAGTACCGCCGTAAATGAAGGGCATCAGCACTTCTATCAGCCAACCGAGGACCCCTTTCAGCGCATCCAGGCGCTGGATGCAGAAAAACAGCAGGATTGCAAGCGCCAGAGAGAGGAACCCGGTCAGGGATTGGAAAAAAATCTTTTTCAGGAATTCTTTATTCATGTCCGCTCATCCTTTCCCGCGTTGGAGCTGCCTCTATCTTACAACACACCATACCTTGTTTCAAGATAAATCCTATGATCTTCTGATTAAATTTTTCTTTAGACGCCGCCGCTGCCGGTCCCGCGCACAAAAAGAGACCCGGCCGGATGGCCGGGTCTCTTTCATTCTCAGTTCCGCGTGCCGCCTTACGCGATGTCGCCGGTGCGGTCGCGGTACAGGAACGTCACCGCCTGAGCGCGGGTAACGCCCTGGCTCGGGCTGAAGTAGTAGGTGCTGGTGCCGTCGGTCACGCCCTTGGACTTCGCCCAGGACACGGCCCTGGCGTAATACTCGGTGGAGGGCACGTCATAGAAGCCGGTGCTGGCGCTGACGGTGGGGGAACCCTCGTAGCGGTACAGGAAGGTAATCGCCTGAGCGCGGGTGACGGTCCCGCTGGGGCTGAAGTGGGTGGCGTCGGTGCCGTTGGTGATGCCCTTGGACACCGCCCACAGGATGGCGTTGTAGTAATCCGAACCCATGCCGGGGTACACGTCCACAAACGGGTTGTTCACGCCGCTCACAGTGGGACGGCCCGCCACACGCCACAGGAAGGTCATCATCTGGGCGCGGGTGCAGGTGACGGACGGGCTGAACCCATAGGTGCTGGTGCCGTTGGTGATGCCCTGGCGCACGGCCCACGCCACGCTCTTGGAGTAATACTCGGTGGACCACACGTCGCTGAACTTGGTGCCGTTGTCACGGTCATAGACCGGGGTGACGGTGACGGCGGTGGCGTTGCTGGGCACGGTGAACGTGAAGTAGTTGTCGCCCTGGCGGGTCGCGGTGGCCGCGCCGCCGTTGGTGCTGATGTTCACGCCCATGGTGCGGTAACCGGAGGCCGGGAGGGTGGTCACGCCCACGCTGCTGCCCGCGTCAACCTGGTTGCTGGTGGCGGCGGCGGTGGTGGTGGTGGTGCCCATGCTGTTGGGGGAGACGGACACGGTGGCCTTCCGGACGGTCTGGCTCAGGGTGAAGGACGGAGTCACGGTCACGCTGCCGGAGGGCATGGTGAAGGTGTACTTGCTGCCGGAGCCGCTGACGCTGACGGTCTTGCCGCTGCTGTCCTTTACGGTGACGCCGCTGGGCGTGTAGCCGTTGGAGGCGGACAGGGTGATGGTCACGGTCTGGCCCGCGCTGGCGGGGTTGGCGTTGACGCTGGCGGAGCCGCCGGTGGCGCTGTTGACGGTGATGTTGCCGCCGGTGGGCGCGGTGTCCTGAGTCTGCTCAATGATGTAGACGTAGCCGCCCGACACCTGAGTGGTCACGTTGCGCACCGTCACGCCCTTGCTGGTGCTGCTCACGTTCTGCTGGCCCTTGGCGAGCACGCAGATCTTCCGGGCCTGACCGCTCACGGTGACCGCGCCGCTGCCGGTGTACTGGCCGTCGATCACCACGGTGTCCATGGTCTCGCTGGTGACGCCGATCGTAGGATCGGTCTGGACCATATTGCCGCGCACGGTGTCGTCGATGGCGGCCTGGAGGGTGTCGTAGGTACAGCCAAGCTGAGCCAGGGTGGGAACACGACTGGCATCGGGAATAATGTCGGGGCAGTTTGGCTGCCTGGCAGTCGCAATGGTAACCAGGCCGGGCTTATCGTTGATGACCACGGTCCCCAGGGTGCCGTTGGCGCCCACATGGGTGATGGTCCAGGCCTTCGCAGCGCCCTGGTAGACGTATTTGCCGTCCTGGTGCATGTACCGGGTCGCGAAGGCGGTAGGCAGGCTGTCACCGAAGGTCACCTTGATTTCGTCAGCAGCGTCGCCGGTCATCACGCCGGTGAGGCTGAGGGCACGGCCCTGCTGCACGGTGTAGGCATAGTCGGGATCATAGCCGGTGGAAGCGCTCACGTCCACGCGGTAGTAGGGGGTGAGGGTGACGGTCATGGTGCCGGCGGGATCGTACTGGGTGACGTTCACCACCAGATAGGGCACGATGTAAGCCTTATCGAAGGCCGTGTTGATGGCAGTGCCATCGGCGGAGTTGCTGTTGAAAGCGCCGGTGTGGGGAGCCATGTTGCCCGCGTAGCCGTAGTTGGTGTTTTCGGTGGCGTTGGGGCTCTTGAAGCCGCTGCGCCAGATGGTGTTCCTGGTGTTGGTGATCCAGCTCTCCACGCTCTGGTTGCTGGTGATGGTGGCCTGGGCGGCGTTGATAGCCTGCTGCATGGCCCGGTTGTTGCCATAGGTGAAGTTGCTGTTCTCGCCGGCCAGCGCGTCGGTGATGACCTGCTTCTGCGCGGCGGTCTTGCCGGCCTCGGAGCCGCCGAAGGTGACCACGATCTTCTGATAAGTATCGTCCTCCGTGACGATGCCCAGCCGGCTGGCGGACTCGGTCAGGTTGGCGCTGACGGTGTAGTGCGCGCCGGTGCCGTTGTTCAGCACCAGCTCGCCGTTGATCACGACCACGCCGATATCGCTGGCGACCTCGGGCTGGATGGAGCTGAAGCTGACGCTCTTGGTGCCCACGTTGTAGTTGATGGCCACCTTATTGATCGTGATGAAGTCGCCATCCTTATCGACCACATCGGTCTCCAGATCCACCAGAATGTTGGCCAGGCCGCCCACATTGGAGCTGACCGCGCCGGTCAGGTGGATGTTGTTGCCGTTCAGGGTGGCGGTCACATTCTGGTTCTCCACAACCTGACCGGGGGTGTTGCTAACCGATGTGGTGGCCTTGGTGATCTTGCTGGCCGCCGTGTTGACGCTGCCGGTGGCGTTCAGGACCAGCTCCTTGCCAGCCCCTGCGGGCGGTACATTCTCCACCTTGTTGGTGGAGAGCATGATGTTGTGGTTGCTGGGGGCGTACCAGGTGGTGATGGCCATGCCGTTGACCCGGTCGGGGAGGTACAGCGGGGTCCAGTCGTTGTAGCCGATCTTGGCCCACACGTTGCTGCCGTTCATCAGCACGAGATGCCCCTTGCCGTCGGCCTGAGCCAGAACGGTGATGCCGTCGTCCTTTTGGGCCTGCGTCTCGCCGATGTCGGAG
Source organism: uncultured bacterium (assembly GCA_947571605.1). Taxonomy (GTDB): domain Bacteria; phylum Bacillota; class Clostridia; order Oscillospirales; family Oscillospiraceae; genus Enterenecus. The sequence goes on from CANOYV010000035.1 coordinate 24,123, forward strand.
ATGGCCCGGGCCAGCTCAGTTTTGCCGTAAAGGTCAACGGTATTGGCGCTGTTCACCGCAAAGAACTGGAGGTTGTTGGTATCCAGCCAGGGGATGCAGCTCACCCCGCCGAAGGTGGTCGTCATCCCGTTGGCAAAGGTGCCGCCGGTGACCTTCTTGCCGTCGTAACCGTTCAGGCTCAGCGTGCCGTAGTTGTTGCCGCCGTCCCTCTGGCGGCTGCCGTTCCAGCTTCCGATGGTCAGATTGGAGCCATTGGCAGTCGTAATGCTGCCGAAGGTGCTGTTCCCGGCGGCGATGTCCAGAGTAGTCTTGCCGCGAGCAGCCAGGGTCATGGCGTTGGTCACATGCACGCCGGAGCCGTTGATCTTCAGGGAGCCCTCCGGCACGGTGATGGCGGCGCCGTCAGCGCTGTTGATGGTGACGTTGCCTATGCTGTTGACGATGATCGCGCCGAAGTTGGTGGAGCTGCCGCTCACATTGATGGCAACGGCCTTGCTGTTATCCGGCACTAAGGTCTGCGTGACGCCGGCCACAGTACCGCCGGTGATGTTGACGGTGGGATAGCTGCCCGTCTTGGTCCGGGCCGCCACGGTAATCACGTCCGTAACGGACTGGCCGCTCACGCTGACGGTGCCGCCGTCGCTGGTGAAGCCCACCATCCTGGCGGTGGAATCCGTCAGGGTGACGCCGCCGCCGTTGCTGTTGGTAATGGTGATCTTGCCCAGACCGCCGCAGCCGGTGGCCCGGATGGTCTGCGCGCCCCAGGAATTGGGGTTGGCCCCGCTCACGGTGGTGGTGGTCGCGCCGTCCATCGTGATGCCGCCGCCCGTGCAGTTGGTCAGGGTCAGGGTGTTGGCCCGGCCCGTCAGATTGATTGTGTTAAAATTAATGTTGTTGGCGGTAATGTTCAGGCCGGTGTTGGTCCCGCCGATGGTCTGGGTGCCGCGGCTGGTAGTAATCGCCCCCACCTGGCCCTTTTGTGCCACGCCATTGGGAGTCGTCGTGAACTTGGCGGTGAGGTTCAGGCTGGTGATGGTGTCGGGAACGGTGAGGGAAGAGGTGCCGTTGGCGAAGTCGATGTTCAGGCTGGTGTCCGTATAACCGCTCAGGTCAACACCGCTGGTACCCAGCACGGTGAACGCGCCCTTCACCTTCTCGCCGCCACTGGTGGTGGCATTGGTGTAATCCTTAATATTCTCGTACCACTGGCCGCTGCCGCTGGTGCCGGCCACGAGGCCGCTCTTCACTTCCATGTACTTGGGAGCACCGGAATTACCGCCCCTGTTGTCCTGCCAATACCACTTGCCGTACTCCTGGCCGGTGGTGGGATTGGCGGCATTGCAGCGGGTGACGGTGACGGTGCTGGTCACCTTGTCGTTGGTGTCTTTCACATAATAGGGTTTGGGAGTGGGGTCCGTAGCAGACGTGGGATAATTCGCTGATGAGGGCATATTATCCCCCGATTGGGTCGTCCAATCCACCGCGAACGCGGGAACAACGGTCGCGGGGATCAATGTCAGCACCATGGCCAGGGCCAAAGCAGCCGACAAAAGTCGTTTCTTCATGTTTCTCTTCCTCCTTGTTCTGGTTTGGATCGCAGGGGTGCGCCGGTCTGGCCGGCTGTGTTTGTCCCGTTTCGGGTCGTGGCCGGGCATACGGCCCTCCTTCCATCGGAATGATTGGCTGCCGCCTCCGACGCCACAGTTATACGCCTACTATTATACTCTATCGGCAAAAATTTGCAAGGCTTAACCCAAATTTTTTACAAAATAAAATGGCAGGCCCGGCAAAATCCGCCAGCCCTTGCCTTCCTTATTTTAATGTGCTATAATCCTGCCAAGGCGCCGTTACATAAATGGCGGTCGGCTAGCCTCCCTCACCTCATTTGTGAAGGGAGGCGAGGCGCATGGGACGTGGACGCCGGGCGCAAGCCCTGCGTTTTGTGATTTGGTTCATCATTGTGCTCCTTCTGATGATCCTTACCGCCCAAAAAGCGTGTTGACCGCCCGGCTTGCCCCCAGGCGGTCAACGTAAAAGTTAGGCCAATTTAAGGGAGGCTGACCGTCGTAACGGCGCCCCACTGTTTGTATTATATCGTTTTTTCTAAATTTGTCAAGGCGATTTCACATCAGGAGGCGCGTTTGATGGACTACGATCTGCTGCTGGAGGGCTGCTGCGAGGTAGGCCGCCGGCTTTTGGAGCACGGCGCGGAGATTCAGCGCGCGGAGGACACGGCGCGCCGCATACTGGCCGCCTACGGCCTGGAGGGGGACGTATTCGCCATCCCCAACTGCGTCTGGGTGTGCGCGTCCTGTCCCGACGGGCGCACCCGCACGGTGATGCGCCGCGTCCCCGCCTCCTCCGTGGACATCGAGGGCATCGAGCGGTATAACGACCTGTCCCGCCGCCTGTGCGCCGCCCCGCCGGAGGACCCGGGAGAGATTCTGCGCCAGTGCCGTCAGACCCGGGCCGGGCTGCGGCGGTATCCCGTGGCTCTGTGCCTGTTCGGGTACTTTGTGGGGGCGTTTTTCTTTGCGCTGTTTTTCTCCGGCGGCTGGGCGGAGGCGGCCGCCGCCGGGCTGGCGGGGCTGGCCTGCGGGGCGTGCCTGGTGGCCCTGGACCGGGTGGGCATCAACCCGTTTCTCGCCACCCTGGCGTCGGCGTTTGTGCTGGCGGGTGTGTCCTGTGGCCTGTCGGCGCTGGGCGCGCCCATCAGCCTGGAGATCACTGTGGCGGGCGGCATCATGGTGCTGGTGCCCGGCCTGGTGTTCACCAACTTCATGAGCGACCTGCTCACCGGTGACATGGTGGCCGGGCTGGCCACCTTTGCCCGGGCGGTGCTGTCGGCGGGGGCCATCGCCCTGGGCGCGGGGCTTGCCATGGCGCTGTTCCGGGAGGCGGTGCCCGCTCAGCCGGGGGCTTCGGCGGCGTACAGCCCCTTGGTCTACTGCTTGGTGGCCTTTGTGGCCTGTCTGGGGTTCTGCCCGGCGTTCAACGCCCAAGGGATAGGCGCGCTGCTGTGCTGCCTGGGGGGCGCGCTGGGCTGGGCGGCATACCTGGCCGCCATGGGCCTGTGGGCCAACCCCTTCGCCGCCAGCCTGTTGGCGGCGGTGGCGGTGGCGGTCTACTCCGAGTGGATGGCCCGGTGGCGGCGGTGCCCGGCTACGTCTTACCTGGTCATCGCCATGTTCCCGCTGGTGCCGGGCCTGACCATCTATCAGGCCATGGACCGCGGCCTCCGGGGGGAGACGGACCAGTTCCTGGAGACGTTCTTCCGCACCATGGGCATCGCCGGATGCCTGGCGCTGGGGCTGCTGCTGGTGGCGTCGGTGCTGGAAGTATGGCGGCGTCGGAAAAAGCCGTGAGACTGTTACAATTTCGATACCGGTTCGTAACCCTTTCTTTCCTTGACCCCCTTATCCCCTTATGTTACCATAGCTTGGAAGTCAAAATAAAGGAGTTCTTGTGGAAATGTACCGTAAATTCTCTCCGTTTGTCTGCGCCCTGCTGCTGTTCCTGCTGGCGGGATGCGCTTCCACCCAAGGCCACTACATACCCCCCAGCTCTCCGGCGCCGGCCCCCTCTGAGGAGGTTGCCGCCACGCCGGAACCCACCCCCTCTCCGGAACCGACGCCGGAACCCACCCCTTCTCCGGAACCGGTGGACCCCTACCGGTTCGGCACGCCTCTGGAGGAGAGCGAGCCGGTGGAGGACGACAGCTTTTTTGAGAACACCGCGTTCCTGGGCGACTCCCGCACCGAGGGCCTTCAGCTTTTCAGCGGGATCACGCACGGGGACTTTTTCTGGGCCCGTGGCATGACGGTGTTCCGCGTGGACAGCGAGGACTACCGGGTATTTGAGATCGACGGCCAACAATATAATATGATCGAGGCGCTGGCCCTAAAGCAATATGACAACATATACATCATGCTGGGCGTCAACGAGCTGGGCTACCCCGCCGAAAGCTACGAAGAGGGCCTTTCCGCGCTGCTGGACAAGGTCTTGGAGCTCCAGCCCGAGGCGGTGGTGTACCTCCAGATCATGCCCCCGCTGAACGACGCCATGTGCCGCAAAAACAACCTGAAGGACTACATCAACAACGAGAATCTGAGCAAATTCAACGAGGCCATCGTGCGGCTGGCGGAGTCGAAGAAGGTGGTATTGCTGGATACCGCCCAGGCGTATGCCGGGGCGGACGGCCAACTCCCGGAGGAGCTGGCCAACGACGGCTGCCACTTCGCCTACGGCGCGTACAAGCTCTGGGCCGACTATCTGAGAAACCACGTCATGGACCGGGAACGGTACTTCGCCAACCGTGCGGCGGCGAGCTGATTCACATTAAAGATCGTCCGGCCGGAAGCTTCCGGCCGGACGTTTTTTCGGGAAATTTTCCAGGTCCTGTGATAATCCCGCCTTCTCAATCGTTTTATAGGCGTGGCCACAAAAAGAAGCGCGGAGAAGCGGGCAGTGAGGGGCGCGGTTGGGCAATTTCAACAAACGCCCCCCCAGGCAAAAGCGAATAAAGGGGTAGGCGCGAACGCAAAAAAACAGCCCCCCCAAAGGGGGG
>CANOYV010000036.1:0-25997 GCA_947571605.1 uncultured bacterium
GTGGTGCCGGACCCGGCGAAGGGGTCCAGGATACGGCCTCCCGGCTCGGTGATCTTCACAATGTCCCGCATGAGCTGGAGGGGCTTCTCCGTCAGGTGGATGCGGCGCTGGGGATTGCCGTATTTGAACACCCCCGGCAGGCAGGGAACAGGCCGGTTGACAGGCATATCGCCGTTGGAGCCCCACACGATGTACTCTGCCTGCTGGCGGAAGCGGCCCTTTTGGGGACGGGAGTTGCCCTTGTCCCACACAGCGGTGCCCCGCCAGATCCAGCCCGCCCACTGGAGGGCGTCGGAGGCGGCGGGGAGCTGCCGCCAGTCGATGAACATACACACCGGCGCTCCGGGCTTGCACAGCTTCCGGGCGTCCGCCAGCCACTCCGCCGCCCAGCGGGTCCAGGAGCGCTGATCCTTGGCGTCCCCCTCGAAGTCAGGGGGAGCGCCCGCGCCCATGCTGGAATACTTCTTGGCGGTGGACTTGTTTTTCTCCGCCTGGGTGCGGCCCCCAGAGGCGTAGGGCGGGTCGGTGACGACGGCGTCAAAGGAACCGGGGGCAAAGCCCGGCAGCAGCTTCAGGGAGTCGCCGTGGATGATTTGCCAGCGGGAATCAACGTTCATGGGCATCGTTTCCTTTCTTTTCGTGAGATTTTTTGGGTTGGGTGTTGTCGGACAGCTCGGTCTCCACATACTCGCTGATAATGTTGAGGGCCTTGTAATAGTCCCCGCAGGTGGTGACGCGCTGAACCATGTGGTCAACCAGCTCCCCCATGCCTGCCTCCTTCAGCAGCGCGGAGGCCCGGCCCATAATGCCGAAAATATTGCCGTCCACGCCAAGCAGTCTCATGGTTGGCTTTTGTCGAGGCGGTTCCTGGATAAAGCCCCCCAGCCTGTTGGGCACATAATCGGACAGCCAAGTCCCGCCGAATTGGGCATGGGTCTGGATGCGCCACATGGCTAGCTTGCCCATCTCCAGCTCCACCCCCTCGAAGGGGAACAGCAGGCAGGTGAGTTCGCCATGCTGGAACAGGGACACGTCATCCAGCTTGAACAGGCTTCCGTTCCGCAGGATACCCGCCTCGGTGAACATATCGTTGATGCCGTCCACCCATTCCTGGGTGTCGCCGCCGCAGCCCTGGAGGACGAGGCCCTCCTGGTCCCCCATGCGGCGCAGGTCGTCTGTCGTAATTTGCTTTACCATATTGCTTACCTCTCCTGGCCCCGTTTTAGACGGGGCGGTGTGTGCTTTACCGATGACTCGGGAGACTTCAGCGTGATGAATTTCCCCCGTTGCTGGAGATGCCAGATCATGTTGCCGATCTTCTCGCCGTGGGTCTTGTCCTGCTCCTCCATCCAAAAACACAGGACCGCCTTCAGCGGGTCGTCTAGCTGGAGCAGCGTGGCCGCGTCCTCCTCGGAGCAGGCACAGGCCAGCTCGTCCCGGAGCTGCTGGGCGGCGGTGATCTCCGGGGCCAGCGCGATCAGCTCGTCGGCGGTCTTGCCCCGCAGTCCGGCCACATAATCCTGATAGTTTTGGTCCAGCCGAATCTGCAGCATATCATTTTGGCCCATCATCGCGCATCCCTTCCTTTCTTCGTAGCGGACCGGCCACGGGGCTTCGGCGCAGGGGCGGGGCGATCTTTCTCCGGCACCCGCGCCCGGAACACCTCCAGGTAATCGCCCGCAGACCGCCGCAGGGCGTCATAATCGGCGGCGGTGGGCTGAAACGCGTACCACTCCAATGTGCCACGGTCGCTCCAGATATGGGGCGATACCCCTTGAGGGAAATTGGGGTTGCCGGGGACCAACTTCATGCCGAGTACGTCCTCAAGGCGCAGGATAAGCCTGTCCACCTCCCCCTCCGTGCGCTTCAGAACTGTCAGCTGCAGGGCTTCATACCGGCCCGCATAGCCCATGGTCACGAATTCGGCCCGCACCCGCAGGTCGCCGTCCAAATCCCCCAGGCAGGTCCGGCCCACGAACCTGGGGGACTGGATGAGATGCCCGTCCCCGAACAGCTTCCGAAGCTCCTGTTCAAAGAAATTGCTCACCGTTTCACCTCCTTTCGCTTCTGTTTTTCAACCCCTTCCGGCTGGCGGGGGCGCAGCTCATCCCGGCCAGCCCCGCGCACCACTGTGCGTGTGTTTCCGTCCAGAATAAAGCCGTCCGGGGTGCTGTTACACACCTCCTCACCGCTGAGCACCACGGCGCTGCCCAGAAGATGCACATCCCCAATCACTTTTCCGTACACACAGCAGTAGCCGGACAGCCTGGGGGCCCGCTCCGGGTTTTCCGGTGCAACCAGGATCATGCTTGCTCCCGAGGCCCTGGCGTCGCCCCACATCGTCGCGCCCCTGAGATATGCCTCATCCTCAGCCCGGGCGTTGCCGAACAGCGTGGAGCCGTGGGAGGCGTAGGCGCGGCCGCAGATAACGGCCCTTCTCCGCAGGGTGGAGCCCCTGTCCACGACGCTGTCCCCAGCGGCGACGGCATCGTCGTAGACCCAGGCGTCGTCCCCCGGCTCGAAGGACAGGTTTCCCTCGTGCTCCACGAAGCCGCCCAGGTCGCCAGCCTTTACTGTGGGACCGATATCCCGCAGGGCACGGATTCGGTGGAGAAAGGGATATTCCTCGTGGGCGATGCCGGTGATCTCAAATTTTTGATTCGTCATGTTTCTCCTTTTCCACCCCTTTGGTTGTAATCATGCCGTCCCTGCGGTAAAATGGGCAGGTAAGGCACAGTGTATGGTTGGGCAGCTCATAGTGCCTGCCCGTGCACAGACACGCCCGGTTTTCGCAGCCCCCGGTCACACGCCAGGGAGCGCTTTCCCGCTTCAGGCTGTGGGCACAGGTCCGATAATTGTGAGAATAATTCGGCTTCATCGGCTCATCTCCCTGTGGGCGGATTTTTATAAGATGTGAGGATCACCACCGCAGGTGCTCCTCCGCGCCGCAGCGGCGGCAGGTCAGGGTGCTGGTCCCGTTCTCCGGGTCGGCGTGTTCCTTCCACAGATGGCCTTTGGCCTCGCATATCATCAGGGTTTCCATGCACTTCCGGACCTCGCCGACCTCACCAATTCGAAGCACCTCGTAAGGCGGCACAGGCAGGCCATGTTCCCGGTAACTGTTGGCCAGGGCCTGCAGTTCCGCCTCGAACGCTGCGGTGCTTGTGTAGTCAGCCACACGCCGCTCCAGCTCCGTCCGGTCGATTTGAATATCTGCGCTGATTTTTCATCCCCCTTTCGCACGGAAGGGGCGCTGCCCTCATGGGTAGCGCCCCCTGTTCACAGTTCACTTTTCTCCGCCGCCCGGTCCACTGACCTCAATCCATTCGTCGAAGTCCAGGATGTCGGCCAGCAGCAGGGCCAGTTCATGGATCTTGGCCCGGTCCTGGGCGTCGTCCAGCCGGACCGCCGTCTCGAACAGGCCCCAGACCAGCTCGGCGGTCATCCCGCCGTCGTATGCCTCCAGAAGCTGGTCGTCCGGCAAAGCGGCCTTGCCGCTGCCGTCGCCCACCAGCCGCCGCTGGCGCTGGATGAGAGCCAGGCTATTGTCCAGCAGCTCCTGGGGCAGTCCCCAGGCTTTGGCGATCAGGGCTGCGCCCGTTTCCGGGAGGGCTGCGTCCCCGGGCTTGTCCGTGGTGCCCAAGGCCAGCAGGTTGACCGCCTCGGTGGTGATCTGCCGGAGCAGCTTTTCCGGCGCGGGGTGGCGTTCGTATTTCGTCATTTTTGTTCGTCCTCCTTTGTGATTTTGGTGGTGGTACTGGCTACAACCATACCAATTTCCGGCGGGGAAAGCTATCACCATACCCAACAAGAATGGGCGTTGAAAACCCAGCGATACCAACAATGGCGGGCCCTCATTCGATCCAGGTCCGGTCCGGCAGACAGTCCAACAGCTGATCGAAACGCTTTACCTCCGCGTACCAGCTGTACCATTCGGTCTCGTTTGCCGCCTCGTAGGCCGCCTCGATCTCTTTGATCTGCTTGAGAAGGGATGTGTTTTCATCCCAAAGGATATCGAAGGTGGCCTTGAGGTAGTCATATTGCTGCCGCAGGTCCAGAAAGTGGAACACCATACCATCAAAGAGGACGGATATCCAGGACTTTTCCCGAACAGTACCATTTAGGCGTGCGGCGTTACGCCGCCCTGGGGATGCGTTCGTTCTCCTCTCGGAACAGCCCTCCTTTACCGCTCGGGGCCATTTTCCTGTCTGGCCGGTTTGGTGTGGGAAACAATTCTGCCGATATTCTTATCTTTTTCGTCTGGAACAACCATCATATTGTCGTAAAGGTTCTGATACCGGCTGATTTGCGCATCAGTGAGCGAGGCAAAATTCTCCCCCTGGACCCCGGTGATGAAAAAGGTCCCCAAAACGATGTCGCAGGGCAAGCCGCTGTCATCCACCAGGGGCCGGTTGGGGAGCAGGCCCAGGTCCATCCCATTGGCATTGCAGATCAGTGCCGCGCTGTCACGAAAGGGGAACACGGCCTCGATATTTCCGCCCACGATGGCCTGGAGGGCGTTCAGCTCGTCCTCCACCTCCCGCACCTGGCAGGGCTTCTCCGGCTCCACCACCAGCACCTTGATCTTACCGCTCATGGCGTTTCCTCCCCCCGTGTCTCTTGGAGGTCAGGCCATTGATCCGGTCGGTGTAGGCGTGGACCTCCTCTACCGCGTGCTCCCAGGCTTTTTTCAGCGCCGCCACCGGCAAACCGTTCTGCCGGTAGCCCTTCCGGATGCCCTGGTAGTAGGGCGCGGGCGGGACGGCGGGGGCGCGGTACCGTTCCGTCATGATGTAGGCCATGACAGAGGCCGTCTGGCCGCTTTTGTCCTTCACAGACACAGATTTTTTCCCGTATAAGTGAGGAAAGCCCTCGTAGTGGTCCAGGGAACGCTCACAGTCCGGGGTGAGCCGCCACAGCAGACCGTGGACGGTGGAACCCTCCTTGGGCCCGATGGTGGCCACACCGCTGCCCCGGAACAGCAGCTCCCAGCCCTCCAGGGTCACTGGCCCCACCACTTTGGCGTCGGGACAGCGGTAGGCCATCTGGTCCAGATTGATATTCGACCCGTAAGCGAAGTACAGCTTGCCGTCAGCCATTGTGGACCACCTCCAGCGCGCCGTATTTGGCCAGCTTTTCGATCATGGCCTGGGCCTGGCGCTCCACGCTGCCCTCCGGCAGGGGGCAGTCCAACCCGGTGCTGCGGATGAAATTGGCCCGGAGCTGCTGGAGGTAGCTCTCGGCATCCGGGTGCTCGGTGGGGTCGAAGGAGGCCAGCCGGAGCTGATCCATGATGGCCTCCCCCGTCCCCTCGTAGATGTTCTCGTCAATGCGAATTTTCACGCTTCACCTCACAGTTTCACGACGTTTTTTCTTCTTTTTGTTCACTTCATAACTGTCCTTATCATGCCTCCAGGCCCTGTCGCCGGAAAGATTTTGTAACAGCTTATCCCGGGTTTCCTTAAACTCCGGCCCGTTGAGTCCCAACCGCACCAGCCACACCCGGAAGGTGAACAGCTCGTTATCGCTGTGGGTCTTGCGCATGACGGTGCTGCGCTGGGCGATGGCCTGGGCAGACATGGCCAGGCACAGGTTGACGTAGGCTGCCGCCAGTCCAGGGTCCAGGGTGGAATTGAAACAGCGGAACTCCACCGTACCGCGATAGAACATGGAGTGCAGGTTAAGAGCGTGGTAACGAGTCCTGTTGTAATGATCATGCTCGACTCTGCCCTCATACCAGATCTGCTCCAGTGCGGTCAGGTCCTTCGTCTCGTCCGCAGACAGAGTACGGGCTTGCCGCAGCATGGGTTCCCGCACCTTTTTGCACCATCGGCTGGCCCGAGCCTCGTTTACCTGGAGGGCCTTAAACAAAATGTCCTCCTTGGAGAACATGATGCCGATGAGATTTTTCAGACTCTGACGGTTGTGGTTGGCCCCGTCCACATGGACATGGATACCGCAGGAGCCGTTCACCTTGGCTCCTGCCCGCTGCACCCGCCGCATACATTCCTGAAGCACAGGGAGCTGGTCGTAGGTGAGTTTGGGCGTAACCATCTCGACCCAGTAGCTTCTCTCCTCGCTCTCGTCGATGACGAACTCATAGCCGTCGTCTGTTTTACGTTCCGAGAGGATACTGCTGTCGCTCATCAACTTCCAGATTTGACGCCTGACATCCTTCGCCACCCAGGTGTCATAGGTCCCGCCCCTATACTGGGCTTCGGTCCCGAAATACTCCGCCAGCGCCCGGGCGGCCTGCTCCCGGGTGATGCCCGTCATCTCGATTTCAACACCGAAGCACTGCTCCTTTAGGCCGACCATCCAGCCTCCTCCTTTCGGAGCTCCTTATGCACCGCCCGGATGCGCCGCCCAATGGCCTCAATGACGTTGACCGTGACGGAATTGCCCGCCTGTTTGTACGCCTGGGCGTCCGAGGTGATGGCCAGCAGGCGGTCGATCTGGTCCTCGGCGAAGCCTTGGAGGCGGAGGCACTCCCTGGGCATCAGGCGGCGGATGCGCCCGCCCCGCTCCACGATGCCCTGGATGCTGCTGGTCTCCAGGGTGTGGGCGATGTCCCGGCCCACCCGGCCCCGCCGGGTGTTGCTCCCGTAGTAGCCTAGGTCCACGGAGTCGCCGGGGTGGGCCTCTTTATAGCCGCATTTGGTGGCCTCTTTGATCAGCAGCACCCCCGAGCGCTCCCGGGGGTGGGTGGACAGGGTCGTCTGCCCATACCGGGCGGTGAGGCACCGGGCGATCCCGCTGGGCTGGGGACGGCCGGCGCACAGGTCCACCAGGTACAGCCCTGTTTTGGCCCCGGTGCCGCCAGAGCAGGAGGTCTGGGTACACGCTACTCCGCTGGGGTCGTAGACCCGGTATCCCTGGGGCCCGCCGATGAGTTGAATAAGAGCTTTTCCGTCATTTCCGCCGACAGGAAATACTTTTCCGGCGCATCGGGGATCAAGATATCCGACAACGAACACCCTGCGCCGGGACTGGGCGACGTGGAAATTGGCGCTGTTACACACAGCCCATTCCAAACCATACCCCAGCTCATGAAGCGTGGTGAGGATGGCGTGAAATGTCCGGCCTTGGTCATGCGAAAGCAGTCCGGGAACATTTTCAAGACATAAAAACGCAGGTCGTTTGGCTTCAGCCAATTGGGCAATTTCAAAGAACAGGGTTCCCCGAGCGTCCTCGAATCCCCGGCGTTTTCCACTGAGACTGTAGGGCTGGCACGGAAAACCGGCGCAGAGGAGATCAAAGTCCGGCATAGCTCCGGGGTCAGTTTTTGTGGCGTCTGGATAGTAAACTTCCTCCTCTCGGATGTCATGGATGGCACGGTAGCTGGCATCGGCGTACTTGTCGATCTCGCAGTGGCCGATACACTGAAACCCTCCGGCGCGGTCCAGGCCCGCCCGGAAGCCGCCGATGCCCGCGAACATATCAAAATAGCGGATCAGTTTTTTCGTCACCTCCATCATTTTGCAGAGCCAGCAGAAAACCGAGGACGTCGTCCCCGACATCCCCGGCCTCCTGTGTCCGCATACTTTTTTCTGTTGTGAACCTGGCGCCGCCCAGCTCCTCCCGCAGCACCGCCCGCAGGGCGTCCAGCATGGTGCTCTCCTCATGGGCCCGGCAGACGGCATGACACACAGCGTCGGTCCGCTGGCCCGCCGGGATGGCGGACAGGATGGCCCACGCCTCCCGTTGGAGCGGCGAGGCCATGGAGAGCGAGAGGTTCAGCCGCCGCCGCTTATCCATCACCATCAGCCCGCGACAACTGCTCAGCAAGCCGTTCGTAGCCCTTGGCGTTCAGACATACATCGTCCAGGATCAGAGGGCGGCAAAGGCCATCTGAGGCCGAAACGTGCCGTTTCATCAGTGCCGCTCCGCCGCCCAGAAAGATGGCGGGCATGGCCCGCGCGTCAAGGCCGCACTCGGCGATGGCGGACAGCAGGCGGCGGACGTAGGCCCCGGCCTCCCGGTGGACGATCTACTTGGCCCGGTCGTCCACGCCGTTCACCTCGCCCCGCAGGACGCTCTCGATCTGGGCGGCGGTGAGGGAGAGCCCCAGGCCCCGCCGCACCTGCTCGGCGGTCTCGTCCAGGCAGCGGATCATGCCCAGCTCCAGGCTCCGGCAGGCAGCGGCGTTGGGGATGCGGTTGTCCAGCCGCATGAGATCCACCGTCCAGCCCCCGATGTCTGACACAATGACCGAGGGCTCGTCCAATAATTCCTGCTGGATAAGGACGGCGGCGTAGCCCTGGGGGAACAGAGATACCCGCTCAATGGTAACCGTGTAGGCCGTCCACTCGTAGCGGAAGGTTACGGCCTGCCCGTCCCGGAATAGGTATTCTTTGAATTTCCTCTTGTCCCGCCCAAAGCTGGTGAGGGGAAGGCCCGCCGCCAGATGGACGGTGGCCACAGACCCCGCCTGCCGGTGCTCCAGTTCCTTAGCGATGGCGGCCAGGGTGAGCAGGTAATAGTCCTCCGTCCGCGTTTTGTCCTTCTGGAGCGGCTGGCGGCCCGTGCCCACCACATAAAACCTGCCGTCCAATTCCAGCACATCCTTGCGGGTATACGGCTCATGCTCGTACTCCACCAGCCCGGTGGGGAAGGAGAAGTGGGCCGTTTTCATGGCAGCGTAGCCATGGTCAATGCCGATGGTGATGGTTTCGCTCATCTGGAATTCCTCCGATCAGTCTTGATTTTTTTGCTCTTTTTAGCGGTCGCGCGGGCCAGTTTAATGGCGGGGCTGGTCACATTCCAGGTGTCGTTATACTGTCGGATATGGTGCTGCAGTTCCTCCGGCGTCATATATTTGGCGCACAGCTTGGGCAGGTAGGCGGCGGCCTCGCTCCAGGTGTAGGGATAGCCGATCCCATCGCCATACACAATATCCTGATTCACTTCCGCTGCCAGCACATGGTATTCGGAGGGATCAAAGTTCTGGAAAGCATCTCGGCCTGTGAGTTCCTCGTAGGCGTAATCACCCATGAAGGGCAGGGAATCAAACCGATAATCCTGGTAGGACGGCACATCGGCCAGTGAGTCCGGGTCCTTCAGGGCAGCCATGTACACATCTCTGCCCTGGCTCACCAGCCACGCCCGGAAGTCAATAAAACTGTCATCGGAACAGCTGTGCTTTTCCATAACAGAGGCAGCCGTCCACAAACCGTACTGGTAGGCGGCATCCATATAGACACGGGCAATGGTATCGAACTTTTTCGCCTGCTCCGGCCCCAGGTCCATCAGCTGTTCCATCAGCCACTCGCTGGGCCCGCCCGTATGTTCTTTTGCCTGGTTGATCAGGGCCCAGAAGGTATTCTTATTGATCTCAGTAATTTGGGACGTATTCATCTGGCTCCCCGATCCTTTACTTTTTTGTCCTTCCGGGCCACCTTTCGGGCAGCTTTGATGGATGGATTGTTCAGATTCCAGGTATTGACCCGGAGTGCCGCGCTGGTGCATCTGTGCCGCTGCTCCCCCGTAAAATATTTGGCATACAGCCGGGGCACGTAGGCCGGGATGTCCGGCCAGTCATAGGGATATCCGATGCCATCACCGTAGACGACGCTTCGCCGTACTTCTTCTTTCAGCACAAGATACTCATAGCTGTCAAAGCTGCGGGTGTCCCCGCCGTATGCGCCGCCGCCTGCGAGAGCCAGGGAGCAGAATTGACGGTCCCGGTAGTCCGGCGCGTCGACCAGGGAATCCGGGCCCTGCGCTGTCAGATGTCCCGCCAGCCATTTGCCAGCGTTGTCCTGGCGCTTTTTTGCCTGGTCGATCAGTGACCAGAAAGCGTCCAGATCGATCTCTTAGGACTCGCTCATCTCGCGTCACCTCGATTCTGTTCGCTTTTACTGTCCAGCTCTGCCACAATATCCGGGTTGCGCAAAATGGCCCGCAGGTTTTTCCAGAAACCCATCGTCAGCCCGCCTTTCGGAAACGGGAGATCAGCCGCTCCAGTACCCGGATACGGCCCTGGACCTTGGCGGCGGACACATCCAGGCCGCTCATCTGGCCCTGGATGCGGTGGCGGATGGCTTTCAGGGCCTGCTGGTCATTGCAGCACTGGACTACCACATACTCGCTGCCGTGGGCCAGCACCTCCCGTTTGCCCGCCTCGTCCCGGATGCTGGCCATCAGCCGCTGGCCCAGGCGTTTGCGGTAGCCGGCCTGGAGCACACTCTCATCGCCGCACACATCGTATTTTTCCAGGATGGCCGCGATCTCCCCGGAGCTGATCCGCATATTGGTGAACAGCCGGTCCATGATCTCCGCCTCCGCCTGGGGCGGCAGGATGGGTTTGTTGGGAGGACCCGTACCTTTTACTGGGGTCTTATTGTTCAACGTTCCACCTCCGATTTCCTTTTTTGAGATTTTTTCTTGCTGATATTTGTGACTTCAACTGCCTTTTCGGCATCCTTTTGAGGAAAAACGTACAGGCCGCAGACCGGCGCGGCGTCCTGTGCCGAAAAGCCGGGCGGCGCATCCTCCGGCCTGGCGGCCACATGGAGGATGATCCTGCGGTCTGTGGTACGCTCCAATGTGCTGTAGCTGTGCGCACCCTCCCGGCGCAGAACAGCGTGGCTGTAATTGGGGAGATACTCAAAAGCAAATTGCCGCGCTGCCCTCAGCTCCGGCCAGAAGGCTGGCTTTATATCGTGCTCTAGTTCACTGGCCATGGTGTGGATGTAACGGATCATACGGCGGATATGCCCGCACTCGAACTCCGATTCCCCCTCGCCGTACCGCATGGTGGAAAGCGCCCATTTTTCCCGTGCGTAGGGGCAATCCAAATCAACGCTGAACAGGCATTGAAACCGGTCTTTTGCCAGGGGATAAAAACAGACGCTGCCGTATCTTGGACCCACATTAGGCCAATGTTCCACGAAATAGACGTGATAGCTGTCCAGAACAAAAGGGTGCGTAATGCCCAGGACCAGCTTGGACAGGCTTTTCACCCGGCGGTCGTTCAAGGGATCGCCAAAGTCGCTCCAGTCAGCCAGTTCCCGGGTGTTGAGGTCATCCGCCTCAAAAGCCCCTGCCCGATACAGCTCCTGCCACTGGCGAACCGTGATCTGGTCCATGTTCACCGCTCCGGCTCCTTCCGCCTGGGCGGTTTAGCCTGGGGCGGCTTGAGTCCGGGCGGAAGGTGGCTGTGCGGGTCGGGCGCACCCTGGGCCAGCTCCAGACCAAGCTGGTTCAGATACCGGATCATCTCCCGCACATTGCCGCACTGGAACTCCGGCTCCTGAAACCCGTACCGCTCAGTGTACAGCGTCCATTTGGACTTCTCGTGGGGACTATCCTTGATCACCAGAAAATAGTTTCCACCCCGCTCCCCAGACAGCGGCTCAAACCGCGCGTCGTCGTACAGCGGGCCGTTCAACGGGCAGTTGTTCTTGAACCAGACGTAGAAATTGTCCAGGATGAAGGGATCGGTGATGCCCATAACAACGGGGGCGATCTGCTTCAAACGGCCCGCCAGGGACTCGACCTGGCAGAACCAGTCGTACCAGCCCGCCTCGATCTGGACGGACCTGTTCTTATCGCTGAACGTGCCCATTCGGTACATCGTCTGCCACTGGCGGACGGAGATATTTTCACGCACACGCATTCCTCCCAACTTCTTTCGTTTGTTTATTCGTAATTTAGCACCTCCTGGGGTAGTCGCAATTTACCTGCATGGCGGTTTGGTTGCTTGTGGACGTCGGGGCGTTAAACAGTGCCGCCAGCAGATATGCTTTGGGGTTGCGCACCTGGGTGCGGTTCTCCCGAAGGGAGTCCTGAACGCCCACAATATGATCTGAGGTGATCAGCCGGAACCGCTCCCGCACCAGCGCCGTGGGATACTGTTTGCCCCGCCCGATACTTATGGCTGGATCAGTGGCCAGCTCCACCTCCAGCATGAGCTCCACCAGCTCGTCGATCTGCTTCGGGTCCTCCCACCGGACGAGGTAGTCGTAGTCGATCTGGGCCCGGATGCGCTCCCGCTCCGCCAGAATGTCCTCCTCATGAAGCTCCGCCCCCGCGCCGGTCGTTCCATCCGCCGAAGGATGGATAGAATGAGTAATGGCTCGATGAGTATTTGATTGATTTTTAATAGATGTATTAGTATTTAATTGCGCGGGGGTTTTCACATCCGGCTCCGCCGCACACGACCCTGCCGCATCCGGATTTCCCGTATCCGGCAGGGACATATCCGGTTTCCCCGCCTGCGGGGGCGGCG
Organism: uncultured bacterium; assembly: GCA_947571605.1. Classification (GTDB taxonomy): domain Bacteria; phylum Bacillota; class Clostridia; order Oscillospirales; family Oscillospiraceae; genus Enterenecus. The sequence goes on from CANOYV010000036.1 coordinate 12,233, forward strand.
CATCCGGTCCGGACGGTGCCGGGGGAGGCATATCCGGCCCCTGGGGCTGCTCGTAGATGACGTACTCGGTATCGGTGATCCGCCCGTTGCCCCCGCGCAGCAGACGGCGGACGATGTAGCCCGCTCCCTCCAGCTCCTGGATGGCGGACCGGATGGCGTCCACGCCCTCCTTGCAGATGGCGGCCAGGCCGCGGGTGGTGTAATTCCATGAATCCGGCAGGGACAGCATCATGGACAGCAGCCCCTTGGCCTTCAAGGACAAATTCATGTTCTTCAAATGATGGTTACTCATGACGGTGTAATCTTTTGTCCGTTCCACTCGAAAAACTGCCATTTCTGAAACACTCCTATTATTAAATGTAAGGGTCGGGGCATATCAGCGCCCCGGCCCAGCCGATTATTCCGCGCCGCCCGCCTCGACGGGCAGCATCCGTTCCAAAATATCCGCGATGGCGGCGAACACCCCGGACAGTTCCCGGGCCTCTTTTACCGAGTCCTCAATCTCATCGGTGCGCATCCGGGTGCCCTCCACCCACAGCCGCACATTCTCCTCGCTGGGGGTGAGCAGCACCGCCCGCTCAAAGGCTTTGCAGAACAGCCCCGCGATCTTGCCGCGCCGGTCCGCTTCGGCGTCCAGCGCCTGGAGCTCCTTCTTCGCCTTGACCAGCTCCACAGCCTGGGCAGCGGCCTCCTCCCGCTCCTCCTCCGGCACCTCCTGGAGCTGCCGAGTCAGATTGTAGCCCTGGTTGATGGACAACTCGCCGCTGTCCAGGGCCTCCCGGATGGGGGCGGGAGCGTGCTCGTCGATCTGCATCACCTTGCCCATAGTGCGCTCACCCAGGCCCACCGCCTCGGCCAGCTCCTTGCGGGTATTTACAGCAGAAATCGGGTTTGGCAATGTTGCCAAACCCGATTTTGCGTCCTTGCTTTTCTGATCTCCGCCGCCAACAGCCATGTTTTCTCTGGCTCGTGCTTCCACATCCTCCCTCAATTTGAGGGCGATTTTGCCCAACTCCCATTTGTCCAGGTTGCGGCGGCCCTTCTGGGTGTCTAGCGCCCACTGTTTAGCCTCCAGCATATCCGTGAACGAAAACACCGCCATTTTATAGGGAATACCGTGCTTTTCGCACAGCTCATGGCGGTGATGGCCGTCGATAACGACCATGTCCTCGTTGACGATGACGGGGGAGTAGCAGCCGTTGGCCAGCAGGTTCGCCTCCAGGGCCGAGAGCTGCTCCCCCGTCAGCGGGGGGAGCAGCTGGGCCATCTCAGGCAGGACCACAGGCGTGGCCTCGCCGCTGGCGTATTCCGTGCCGGTATTTCGCATCAGGCGGCGGACTGGCCGCCGTCAGCGTCGGCGGGATAGGCATCGACGGGGAGGGCGTTGGCGGCCTCCGCCACATCGGGGGGCCAGAGAAACTCCACGTCATACGCTTTGATGAGGAAGCCGGGCTGCCGACTGGGCTCGTCCTCAAAGGTGATGGTCTCGAAGTCTCCCGAGACGGCCAGCTTGCAGCCCTTCACCGCATAGGCGGCGCACCGCTCCGCCAGCCTGCCCCGCACCTTGGCGGAGACGAAGTCGGTGAGGCGTCTGCCGTCCCGGATGCGGTAGCGGCGGTCCGAGGCGATGCGCAGGATGGCGTAGGGCTTGCCGGCGGTTTCGTTCAGCTTCAGCTCCACGTCGTTGGTCAGGTTGCCGGTGGCTGTGATTTTCAGCATGGTCGATCTCTCCTTTATTATTATAATGTAGGGGACCGCCTTGCGGCGGTCCCCTGTGGGTGGATCAATACCCGGTTTTGGGCAGGGTGGGGACGATGGGCTTGCCGTAGACGGTGGTCACCCACCGGCTGATGGCCTGGACCCAGACCCCGTTGTACACACCGCCCACGTCGGCGATGTTGGTGAAGGCGGTGGAGGCCATGTTCCGCACGGCGGTGCATTTCAGCATGGGCTTCTCCACCTGGGCGAAGCCAGCGGGGGCCTGGCCGAACACGAACATCACCTCGGTGACGCGCTCGTTGGAGGCCAGCCCCAGGGCGGCGGAGGACGCCGCCAGGGTGTAGTTCTTGCTGGTGCTCAAATTGTCCGCCAGCGTCCTGGGTTCGCCGCCGTTCACCCGGTAGGTGATCTTGTAGCGGCCCGGGAAGTTGTAGGTGCCGGTGACCACCGTGTCCAGCCGCACCTCTGCCGGCAGGGTGTCGCGCCAGTAGAAGGAGGTCAGCATGACGTTGGAATTGTTGCCGATGCTGGAGAAGGTGTAGTTCACCGGCTGGCCCGCCATAGCCTGCTTGGGGCCGGTTTTGGTGATGGACACGCCGGTGGACAGGGCCTTGTTGGTCACCTCGAAGCGGACGATCTCACCTGCGTGCTCCAGGTAGGCGGTGAGCTCCTGGTCGCTGACACCGTAGTTGGCCGGGGCCTTGACCTCACGGATGGTATAGCGGCCCAGGGGCAGGGGCTTGGAGGTGGCCACGCCTCGGCTGTCCGAACGGATGGTGTCCACCAGATTGCCCGCCTTGTCCCGGATCTCAAACACAGCGCCCTCCAGCAGCGTCCCGGCGGGCAGGCCGTTGGTGGGGTTGTAATCGGCAGATTTTTTGGTAATCTGGATTTGGGCCGTGATGGGGGTGTTCTTCCACTCAATCAGCGTAGTTTCCCCAGCGGTGACGTACACCGTTTTCATCTGGGTGTCGGGAATATAACCCTCATTCTCCAGTTCGCGCAGATAGTAGCGCCCACCATCGGTGAGGCCCTCAATGTAAACATATCCGTTGTTGTCGCTGGTGTATTGACCAATGGGCTTGTTGGTGTTATCGTAGAGGAGGAAGCTCACGCCGTAGATGCCTTTCCCGGTGACGCTGTCCGTCTTATGAATTAATATCCCGGAAAAAGCCTTGTTTTCCACGGTGAGCGTGGTGTTTTTACCGTCCTTCATGGTGAAGGTGCGGCGGGTGGAATCCAGCCGGTACTCCTTGGGACACTCGGTTTCCACGGCGTAGTAGTTGCCCGCGTCCAGCTGGAGGGTGGCGCAGCCCTCGCTGTCCGTGGTGACGGTATCAATCAGCGCGTCATCGTCGGCGCGGCGGATCTCGAAGGTCACATTAGGGATGCGCTTCTCCTTATTCCCCGCCACCACCTTGATGAGCTCAAAGTTGCCAGCCGGAGAATTGTAGAAGGTGAGGTATTGCGTGTCGTCCGGGTTGACCTCCACCGTCTGGATCTGGCCAGCCGGGTCGATAGAGTAGCCGAGGAGAGTCTTGGTCTCCTTCACCACCACGGCGCCGGTGACGGACACCCGGATCTCGCCGTTCTGGTCGGTCTGGAAGATGCCCTTGCTGGACAGGTGGCCGTTGTCCGTGTCCACGTAGCGCCCATCGGGATGGGTCAGCTCAAACTGCACCCCGGCCAGAGGCTTCTTGGTCACAGAATCCAGCTTGCGGATCACGAGGGTGCCCGCGCGCTCATTCCAGAAGACCAGCTCGGGAGCCTGCTTGCCGGACTTGATGGTGATGCTCTTAGGCTCCCCGTTGAGGACAAAGCCCTCCACGGTGGCCACCTCCTGGGCGGTGACGGTGGTCCCCGGCTCCAGGTCGGGAATCACGATCTCGCCCTTCGAGTCTGTGTAATAGGTGCCGTCTCCCGCGCCGATGGGAGCGCCGAAGCCGTCCGTCAGCTTAAAGCACACCCCGGCCAGGGGCTCCCGGTTGGTGCCGGTGATGTACTTTTTGATGGTCAGCGTCATTTTGCGGTCGTTTTCCACGACAACATCATTACCGCCGCCCACGTTTGTGCCGGAATTGCCGCCGGGAGTGGTCACGGTGCCGCCGGAGCTGCCGGTGAGGATGTTGGAGCCGTTCTTCACGGTGATGACCTGGGGCGTGGCGTTCAAAACGTAGCCGTCCGGCACCTTGGTCTCAACAACCTGCACCGTGCTGCCAGGGACCAGCCCGGTGACGGTGGCGGTGCCGTCCTGCCCGGTGGTGCAGCGGGCCAGGACAGCGCCATTGCTGTCTTTAATGACAAACTGAGTGTTAGGCACCGGCTTTCCGGTGACCGCGTCCAGCTTGGTGATCGTCAGGGAGCACAGGGGCTCATTCAGGAACGTCAGCGTTTGCGTGTCCATGGGGTTGACGGTGACCGTCTGCACCTGGGTGGACTGGTCGATGACGTAGCCGGGGGCGGGCTTGGTCTCCTTGGCCACCACAGTGCCGGTGATGCCCTCGATGCGGATCTGGCCCTTATCATCTGTGGTGTACAGGCCGTTGGAGGACAAATGCCCATTGTTATTATCCACAAACCCGCCGTTGGCGTAGGTGAGCTGGAACTGCGCGCCGGAGATCAGCGCGCCGGTGAGCTTATCCTTCTTTTCAATAATCAAAGTCCCGGCCCGCTTGTTCCAGAAGGTGAGCTGCTGCACCCCGCCCTTGATCTGGATGTCCTGGGGAGTGCCGTCAAGGACAAACCCGTCTAGGGTCTTGACCTCCCGGGCGATGACGGTCATGCCCGGCTCCAGCCCGGTGAGGGTGATATCGCCGGATTTGTCCGTGAAATAGATGCCGTCGTCGGGGCCCACCGCGCCGCCGTTGCCGTCCGTCACTTTGAACGCTACACCGGACAGGGGCTCGTTCTCCGTGCCCTCCACATACTTGTGGATCACCAGGGTGGCGGTGGGGTCGTTGTAGAAGGTGAGGCTCTGGGTGTCGTTGGCGTCCACCACCACCGTCTGAGAGCGGGTGGCCTCGTGGATGACGTAGCCGGGGATGGTGTGCTGCTCCGTCACCACGTAGGTGTCCGGTTTCAGGCCGGAGATCACGATTTGGCCGTCCTTATTGGTGAAATAGATGCCGTTGCTGGACAGCTTGCCCTCTTGGTCTGCCACCACCTGGCCGCTGGAGGTGGCCACCTTGAACTCCACGCCCTCCAGGGGCTTCCCGGTGGCGGAGTCCTTTTTATTGATGATGAGGGAGCCCTTTTTGGAGTTTTTCACGATCACCGTCTGGGTGTCGCCGCCCTGACCGATGACCACATTGGTGCTGGGGGTGTCCATCACGTAGCCGTCCGGGGCCTTGATTTCGGTCAGCACATAAGCCCCCGGGGCCAGGTTGGTGATGCGGATCTCACCCTGGGCGTCGGTGGTGAAGATGCCGTTCTGGGTCAGGGTAGAGGTGCCGATGACGCCGTCCAGCCCCACCTCACAGCCCGCAGCCGTGGTGATCCGGAACTCCGCGCCGGGAAGGGGCGCATTGGTGGCGCTGTCCCGTTTCTGCACGATCAGTTTTCCCTTCGGCTGATTTTTGAACGTGAGGACGCTGGTCCTGCCCTCCTTGATCTGGATAGTCTGCGATTGCGTGTCGATGATGAAGCCAGCGGGGGCCTGCACCTCGGTGACGATCACACTCTTGCCGGGCTTCAGCCCCTCGATGCGGATCTCACCCTTCTCGTCGGTGCGGTAGATGCCGTTGGAGTCGCCGATCACCGTGCCGTCCGCATAAGTGATCTTAAACTCCGCGTTTTGCAGGGTAATGCTGGGATTTGTGGCGCAAACCTTCCTCACAAGGAGGATGCCGTCCGGCATATTGTCGAAGCGGACCGTGATGACGCTCTGCTCCCCGTTGTCCGCCAGGTAGACCGTCTCGGAGGAGTTGATGATGGAGTAGCCATCGGCGGGGTCCACTTCTTCCAGCACATAGGCTCCGGGTTCCAGCCCGGTCCACATGGCGATCCCAATTTTCCCCGTCACTTTCTGCCCGATGACAGTGCCGCCCGTGCCGCTGGTGCCCGCCAGATACCTCAATTGGAAGGTACAGCCGGGAAGCGTTTCCCCGGTGACAGAGTCATATTTTTCGACTATAATACAGTTTTTCGGTACATTTTCGAACTGAACAGTGTGCGTTTCACCCGCCTTGAGATAGATATCCTGGGTGTCCGGCTGCTTGATGGTGAAGCCGGGGGCGGGTTCCAGCTCTTTGATGCGATACCAGCCGGTGTCGATGTGCTCCAGCACGATCTCGCCGCTGGCGTTGGTCTGGAAGGTTCCCAGGTCGTTGAGCTCGCCGATGATGGTGTCGTCGCTGCCCCGCCAGATCTGGAACTTCACGTTGGCGATGGGGCTGTGGGTGACGCTGTCCACCTTCAGCACCTTGAGGGTGGGCTTGAGGATGTTGGTGAGCTCAATGGTGGTGGTGTGGTCAGGCTTCAGATGCACCACATGGACGGTGTCGTCGTGGACATAGTTGGGGGCCGGGGTCACCTCGTAAACCTTGTAGGCTCCGGGCCGGAGGTTTTCCCAGAAAATCACGCCGTCCTTATCCGTCTGGCGCTGGTCGGTGAAGCCGCCGTCCACCTCCTCAATTTTGAAGGTGACGCCGGGAACGGGCTGGTTGGTCTGGGCGTCGCGCTTCACCAGCCGGACGCCGGGGAGCTTGGAGTTAACGAAGTCAACCACCACGTCCTTGTCCTTTTCCGCGTCGATCCAGACAGTTTTGCGGTTGCTGGAGTCCAAAATGTAGGGCTTTGGCACGTCCGTCTCGGTGATCTCATAGCACCCGCTGGGCATGGACTCCAGCACGGCCTTGCCGTCCGCGCCGGTGACCACGTCGTTCTCATAGCCCAGGTTGACGCCCCGGATGTGGAAGCTGGTGCCGGGGATGGGGTCGCCGCTTTCCGCGTCACGCTTCTGAATGGTCAGGCTGCGTTTGTGGTGGTTCATTTTGGTGACCACGATGGTCTGTTCCCCCTGGAGGTCCTCGGCCTCCACATGGACGCCAACGGGGGAGCGGTCGCAGTCGAAGCCAGCGGGGGCGGACACCTCACGGAACTGATAATAGCCCTCGGTGACGTTGGACACGGTGATGGTGCCGTCCGCCTGGGTCTCCTCGGTGCCGATCACCTGACCGTCCCGCAGAATGACGAAAATAGCCCCGGGCAGGGGGGCATTGCTCTCGTCTACCTTCTTCAATTGCACACGAACCTTGCTGGAATTTTCAAAAATCAGGCTGATATCGTGCTCCCCGTCCCAAACAAAGGGCTGTTTCACCTTAGAAACATCGGAGCTGAGGATATAGCCCTCGGGCGGGGTGATCTCCTCCGCGATGTAGCTTCCTTTAGGCAGCTTCCCGAAATCCAGGTCGGATTTGGGGATATAGCCGCCGTCGCCAGTGGTGTACTCGCTGGTGAAGCTGCCGCCATCGTCCAGCTTCACGCTGGTGATGCGGATGACCGCTCCCGCGATCCCCTTGGTGGGGTCGTCCGCGTCCACCTTGCGGATGGAGCCGTCGCCTTCCTCTTTATTGGGTTCGTTGTAGAAGGTGAACACACTATTGGCGCTGCTGCCGGGCAGAACGGTCACCAGCTGGGAGGCGGTCTGGGCCACGTAGCCCTCGGGCACGGCCTCCTCGGTGATCTGGTACTGCCCAGCGGAGAGGTCGTCCGCCTCCTTGGTGAGGGTGATGGTGCCGTCCGCCCCCGTCTCCCGGGTGACGGAGAAGGCGGCGGGGTCGTTGGCGTTCTCGATTTTGAAGGTCACCCCGGCCATGGGCTTATTGGTGCCTGCCTCCAGCTTCTTCACCGTCAGCCGCACGGTGTCGATGGTGGGCTCCTCGGGGTCCGGCACCGCAATCAACAGCCGCTGCATGGGGACGCCGGACTGGCCCGCCAGCTTCCAGGGCTGGGATTTATCCCACTCGTAGGTCCACAGGTGGTAATTGAGATAATTCTCCGGGTGGTCCATTACCGAATTGACCCCGGCTGCGATGTAGTCATAGGCGGAGTTGCCGGTGACACCGCCGTCCGAGCTGTCGATGATGCTGTGGGTACCGATTTTACTCCAGTCCTTGATGAAGGAGGACTGGCCGTAGGTCTCGTGGTACAGCTTCATGGCAGCCACAAATTCCTCTGCGGCCTGCTCGATGAAGCCCTCCCGGTCCGAATTCACATCCTTGATGATGCCGTGCTCATAGTACCAGGACATGGCCTGAGCGACCATGAACCAGATGTCGGACCAGTAGTTGTTCCAGTGCTCCAGGCCGATGGCGTCGCCCGCCTCGGTGAAGTCGCCGTAGGTGTGGGAGTAGACATAGGTGAGCAGCACCTTCAGCGAGGCGCAGTTCACCGTCTCCTGGAAGTTCCACTTCTGGCCATTGGCGGCGGGACCCAGGGTGCCCTTCTGGTAGGCGCACAGGGCGCGGACCGGGGCGTCCAGGCCGGGGACCGTGACCTGCTCGTCGAACACATAGGGCAGGCCCACGTTGTTGATGACGCTGCTGGCCGCTTTGTAGCGGACGGAGCGCCCGCCGATCTTCATGTAGTCCGAGGACCGCTGGGTGATGCTGGCCGGAGCGGAGGACAGTCCGGCGGCGAAGGCGGACAAGGGCAGGACGCCCAGGACGCACACCAGCGCCAGCAGCAGGCTGACGGCGCGTTTTATGATGTTGTTTTTCAAAGCATTCCCTCCAAAAAAGTTGAGGCCAGGCCGCAAATGCGGTCTGGCCTGGTCGGTTTCATTTTATAATTGTTGTAATGGAAATTACTCAGGGTATCGGGTATAGAGGATGAGCCCCGGCTGCTCCTCCAGCCACCAGCGGGGGTACTGCCCGCCCCAGTACGCTTTTTGGGTGGGGCCGCTGTCTGTGAAGGTGATGGTATCATCGGTTTTGCTCACCACCACGATCACATGACCGCCCAGATCATTGTCGTATTCCACCAGGTCTCCGGGGCGAAGCTGGTCCCAGCTGGGGTTGTCCACCCGCCGCCAGGGGAGATCGCCGAAGGCTGCGTCGGAGCACAGGGTGGCCCATCCGGCACAGTTTCTGCCGCTGTAGTAGGGCCCGCCGCTGGTGGAGCGGAAGGGAGAGGACCAGAGCGCGCCGTTGGGGTACCGCTCCCGCAGGGCGGCCAGCGCCGCCTGGACGCTCTGCTCGGTGACGGTGGCGGAGGCTGGGGCTTCGCCGGTGTAGGGCTTACCGCTCTCCACTTGGACCGCGGCACCGTCCCAGTAGACGTTGAAGCCCACGGCCTCGCCCACATCCCGGAGCTTGACGTAGTTGGCCCCGCCGATGGCGTAGGCGGTCATGGACACCCTCTGACCATCCACATAAATAGGCTGATTACTGATGCTGGCGGTGAGATTTGATGCCGCCTGGGCGGCGGACCCGCACAGGGCCATGCCCGCGAACACGCCCACGGCGAAGGTGATAACTGTTCCTTTTTTCATAGCGTTTGGCCTCCTTTTTATCATGCTGGTACTGCTGACGCAACATTACCACAACAAGGGGCCGAAGTCGAATACTTTCGGCGAACAGCCGAAACCGTTCGCAGACAGCTTACATTGTCTGCTCCACCCCACGGACACACCAGCGGTAGGCGGGCTGATCTTCCACGCAGGTGTAAAGGGTGATGCAGTTCTCGGTAGTAGAGGCCAGGCCGGAGGTGTCGGACACATCCACCTTGGACACGCTGCTGACGGCGTAGGTCCGGGTGCCCAGCACGGTGGTGAGGGTGATGATGTCGCCGGCTTTCAGGGTATGGATCTTGCCAAAATCGTTCCGCACACCTCTGTTATGTCCCGCAATCGGCACATTTCCCAACCAAATGCTGGTGTTTTCAAAATGGCCCGCGCCCTTCAGCAGCGGTGCGGAACCGGTGCCCTCGTACACGCCCACCGTCAGGCCGATGGAGGGGATCTTCAGGGTGCCCAGGCTGCCGTTGGCGTAGTACAGGCCGCTGGTCACCTCGGTGAAGGCCACGGTCTGCCCGCCTGTGGCGCCGCTGCCGCTCACCGTGGGAAAGCCGTTGCTGTCTACGCTGACGCTGGTGTCTGCGGTCGGGTAATTGCCGGAGGCATCCAGAGAGGTCCCACCGTCCGGGCTGCCCACGCTGCCCACCTGATTGACCAGCCCTCCGTTGAGCGCGCCGGGGACCAGGTTTGGGGTGAGGTACTCGCCGGAGCCCGGCAGGTAGCTGGTGGGAGTGCCGAAGCCGGGCGGGATCAGGGCGGTGTTCTTGGAGCGGTCCACGTTGGGGTTCTCCCACTCGTAGATGGTATCGTCGCTGGTGGGCCGTCCGAACAGATAGTCGTCCGCGCCGCCGATGCTGTATTCCAGAGCGCTGGCCGGGGCCACGCACAGGGCGCACAGCAGGACGGCGGACAGGATGGCGCTCAGTTTTCTTCTCATAGGTTACCTTCTTTCTCGAAATTTTTTGAGGGCAAACGCCCCGCCGATGGCCAGGATGAGCACCATACCGCCGATCATCAGCGGGGTCTTGATCTCTGCCCAGTTGAAGGATGTGGAGGGCTCGTCAGGGTCAGCGGGGGAACTGGGATCATCAGCCGCTGGCTTCTTGGACGCCTCCGGTTCCTCCACGCTGCCGAAGGTGGCGGTGTAGGTCACCACCTGGCAGTCCGTTTTGGACACCTCCCCGGTGTAATTGGCGGTGACTGTGTACCCGGTGGCATACCGGCTGGTGGCGCTGCCGGAGTAGCTGGCGGTGGCGGTGTAGTGGGTGGCGATCCCGCCCTCGCCGTCCGTGCTCTCCGCACTGGACCACTGCACGTCGGCCAGGGTCAGCGTCCGGCCCTTATCGGTGATGGTCTTGGGCACCAGCGAGACGTCGGCTTCAGACAAATTGGGATAGGTTCGGGTGGCGGACAGGGAGGTGGTCTTGCTGGCGTAACCGTCCGTGGTGACCTGGACGCTGGTGTGGTCCAGCCGCAGGACGCCGGTGTAGCCTTCCTCCGTGGTGAACTCCATCTCAGCGTCCAGCCGCTGGAGGATGGCGTCCATCTTGTCCGTGTCGCTGGCCAGGGTCACGGTTTCGGTATGGGTCTGGGTGTCCACCCCCACCTCATCCTTACGGACCATGTCCAGCAGGTAGTACAACCGCCCGTTGCGGACGAAATCCTCTGTGGGGATGCCGGAGGGGTCGTCCCCCAGAGAGAGTTGGTAGACTTTGTCGATGCGAAGCTCATCCAGGGGGCCCGCCGTGTACTCGTCCACCTTGACGGGGTAGTAGCAGCTCCGTTCCGGCTCCTGGCTGGGCGGGGCGGACAGTTTGGGGGCGTCGGCGGCCAGGGCAGGGGTACACCCAGCCATCACCAGGGCCAGGGCGCACATTGCGGTAAAGATACGTTTCATGTTGTTTTATCCTCTTTCCGTTTAGATTTGTTCCATAAATGTTATGTCACGCTACCGCCCCCTTTCCCGGGGCGGCCCGCGCTGCTGGAGATATTCGTTCCAGTCCTTCCCACTGGGCGGGACACGGGCGGACACCTTCAGGCCCCGGCCCTCGTACACCGCCCGCAGCTTTTCCGCAGCCTCCCGGCCCGGACCGTCGTTGTCCAGGCACAGCACCACATGGCTCAGGTGAGGGTGGTCCTTCAGGTAGCGGTCCAGGGCGGCGGGGTACAGCCCGCACAGCGCCACGGCGTTGGAGCACACCATCCGGTTCAGGGTGCAGAAGCTCATCAGGTCGATGGGTGCCTCGAACACCAGCACCCAGGGGACGGCGGGATCGCAGGGGATGGGGAAGGCCACGCTCTTGTCGCTGCCCAGCACATCCCGCTTGAAGCTGGCGCCGTCCTTGTCGTAGGTGCCCCGTTTGCAGGCAAATTTGGGTTGACCATTGCCATCCCGACCCACAAACACGCAATTATGGTATCTCTCGTCCTCATACAACAGGCCGGTGTTGAGGAAAGCGCGAATGACCCGGGGAGCGATGCCCCGCTTGCGCAGGTAGGCATACACCCGGCGGTTGTCTCTGTTGGCCGGGGGCAGGGCAAACTCGGGGCGCTTTTCCTCCTCGGGGGGAGCCCTGGACCGCCGCTCCTCATCGGGAGACCGGGCCCGTCCATTGAACTCCAGCAGGTAGTTCACTGCCTCCCGGAAGCCCATGTTCTCGAACCGCTGGAGGAAGGTAATGGCGTCCCCGCCCGTGTTCTCCGAATATCGCTTCCAGGTGCGGCGGTCCTTGATCATCAGGCTGTCCATCTCCCGGGTGGTGTAGTAGCTGCCCACCCGCTTCAGGTGGTAGCCCAGGTGCTCCAGAAGGTCCGGCAGGTCCGTGTTTTTGGCGGTGTCCATCTCCTCATCTGTGAATTTCCAGAAGTCCTCTTGGTTCGTTTTTTGCCTCGTTGTAAGTCACCTCCTTCTCCTGAAACGCAAAACAGCCCGGGAGAGCGTCCCACAATTGGGGGCGTTCTCCCGGGCTGTTCAGTAGTCTCGCTTTCGTTGTTTTGACGGTCCGGCAAAGCCTTTGACGGCCTGCCCTTTGCCTGGGTCGAATTGGTAATTCCTTGTTATGTATACCATATTTTGTGGAAAATGGGGAAAGTACCACTATGGCTTGAATGTCAGGGGCATAGATGGTATACTGTTTTCAGACAAGCGGGGCACAGCCGGTGGCTGTGCCTCAGATACTGAATTGGATGGGGAGCGAGGAAAAAATGGTTTTTGTTTGCGATCACTGCCACTTTGAGCTGGAGGCCGGGGCCAAGCCCGACCAGTGCCCGGACTGCGGGAAATTGGGCTATATCCGTACCGCCACCCTGGACGAGAGTCGGGAGTTCCAGGCTCGGAAGCGGGAGGACGTGTGGCACGATGCCGCGCCCGCCTTGGCTGGCTGAGAACAAAAAACGGCCCCGGAAGCTACCCTGCTCGGGTAGTTTCCGGGGCCGCTGCTTTGCCTCTGTGCTGTTGAGGGGCGGGAGGCCGTCACGCTGGGCCACACGGGGGCCTACGCCGCGTTTTACCTTCTGGGCGGGGCGCGGGTGCCGCCTGCCTGAGCGTGGGCACAAACGGCCTCAAACGGGCGACGCTGGTCAGGTAAAGTTGACCATCTTGAGCGTTGATTTAATCCGTTTGTACGAACCATGCTGCAGCATCAACTTTGCGTGGCGGACTTTTCGGTTCAGTTCCCGCTTCCTGAGCGAGATCCCATGCTTCAGCTCTCCGCGCATGCTATACGCGCCTTTACCTCGGCTCCAGGAATTACGCTTATCATTCGCGCTCCCAGGGCGCTTTTGCTGTAACGCCATGTTGGCCTCCTTTCAACCCTTTGTGCTGCTTATGCAATTGGACAGGACCATCCCCAGTTGGGATGGTCCTGTCCATCTGATTGCTGATATTAGGCGCTGCGCTCAGCATTCTCCTTCTCTTCAATCTCCCGAGCCTCGCGCTCGGCCTCGTCCAGCGCATCCTCGATGAGTCCCAGCACGAACTCCTTCTGGGTGAACTTGTGTCCGGTGCGGGCGGTTTCCCGCTCCAGGTGTGCCTTGATGCGCTGGAAAAGGGTTTCTCCGATCTGGAAGGCCATCGTCCGGGTTTTTTCGTTCGTCATGATCTCATTACCTCCATTTTCTTTCATTTCGAAGTATTCGGTCAGCAGGTTGGTGATGTACTGCGCGGTGGTGAGGCCCGCCTGTTCCCGGGCTTCCGAGATTTTTTGATGCAGGTCGAGCCCAATCTGAGCACAGAGGTTCTTTGTGGCTGCCATGGTGTTGATCCCCTTTCGTTTGATTGTGACCCAAGTATACTCGAAAGGCACGGCGAAAGCTATTACCAACACCACCAATGATTGAGAGACAAAGCAAGCATAACCACCAATGTGAACAGTGGGCGTTCCCGTTCCTCGTCGCTCCTCTGCTCAGTATTTGGCACTTGTGCCCCATCAATATGAATACCACCCATAGGCAGCTGGGATTCCGGCTGATCATAGGCGGGATCGAACCGCTGACCTCTTGAATGCCATTCAAGCGCTCTCCCGCATCATC
>CANOYV010000037.1:0-25688 GCA_947571605.1 uncultured bacterium
CATCCGCATCTTTGACGCCCTGAACGACTTCCGCAATATCAAGACCGCTCTGGAGGCCACCAAGAAGTACGCCAAGAAGAACACCGTCGCCTCCGGCTGCATCTCCTACACCCAGAGCCCGGTGCATACCGTGGCCAAGTATGTGGAGATGTGCAAGGAGCTCAAGGACATGGGCTTCGACACCATCTGCCTGAAGGACATGGCGGGCACCATGAGCCCCAACGAGGCCGAGGGCCTCATCAAGGGTATCAAGGACGCTATCGGCGAGATGCCCATCATCCTGCACACCCACTGCACCACCGGCATGGCCTATATGACCCTGATGAAGGCCATCGACTCCGGCGTAGACGTCATCGACACCGCCACTTCCTGCTTCTCCAACGGCACCAGTCAGGCCGCCACCGAGACCATGTTCTATGCCATGCAGCAGTACGGCATTGAGACCGGGCTGAACGAGGAGGTCATCAACAAGGTCAACGACTACTTTAAGCCCATCAAGCAGAAGTATATCGACTCCGGCCTCATCAGCCCCAAGAGCATGGCCACCGACTCCCAGGCCCTGGTGTATAAGGTCCCCGGCGGCATGCTGTCTAACATGATCGCCAACCTGAAGGACATGAACGCCATGGACAAGTTCGACGAGGCCCTGTTGGAGATTCCCAACGTCCGCAAGGACCTGGGCTATCCCCCGCTGGTCACCCCGCTGTCCCAGATGGTGGGCAATCAGGCCGTCACCAACGTGCTCATGGGCGAGCGGTACAAACAGATCTCCAAGGAGATCAAAAACTACTTCAAGGGCGAGTATGGCATCGCTCCCGGCGAGGTGAGCGCCGAGCTTCAGGCCAAGATTCTGGGCGAGGGCGGCGAGCCCACCGACTGCCGCATTGAGGACGCCAAGCGCACCGGCGAGGAGTTCAAGAAGGCCAAGGAAGCCTTGGGCGACCTGTGCCGCTCCGAGGAGGACATGATGAGCTATATCTGCTTCCCCGACCAGGCTGAGAAGTTCTTCCAGGACCGCAAGGCCAAGGAGGAGAATATCGCCACCTACACCATCACCGAGGCATAAGGGGGAAGCGGTATGAATACTCTCGCTCTTACCGCCGCCCGAATGGGCATCGGCGACGCGGGCGTCGCCGCCGTGCTGGGGTACGCCGTGGTGTTTTTCGGCCTGGTTCTGCTGATGTGCGTGGTAGTCATCATGGGCAAAGCAATGGCCTCCAAAAAGGCCAAGGGCGAGGCCCCCACCCACATCCCCAGCCCTGTTCAGTCCGCGGCCCCTGCCGCTCCCGCAGCCCCATCCGCGCCCCCGGCTCCCGGCTCCGCCGGCGAGGTCAAGCTGTTCGACGTGCCCGACAAGGAGGCCGCCATGATTATGGCGATTGTGGCCGACAAGATGGGCAAGCCGCTGAACGAGTTGCGCTTCAAGTCCATTAAGGAGGTCAAGTGAAATGAAATATAAAGTGACCCTGAACGGCCGCACCTACGAGGTGGAGGTGGAGGCGGGTCAGGCCATGCTGGTGGACGAGTACGAGGCCTACGCCCCTGCCGCCCCCGCGCCCGCCGCAGAGGCGGCTCCCGCTGCGGCCCCTGCCGCCGCCCCCGCTGCTCCCGCCGCCCCTGCCGTCACCGGTGCGGGCGCCCCCGTCAACTCCCCCATGCCCGGCACCATCCTCCGGGTGGAGGTGAAGGAGGGCGACACCGTCAAATCCGGTCAACTCCTGGTGGTGCTGGAGGCCATGAAGATGGAAAACGAGATCCTCGCCCCCAAGGACGGCACCGTCACCCAGGTGGTGGTCATCAAGGGCAGCCATGTGGAGACCGGTTCGCCGCTGATCGTCCTGGCATAAGGAGGGGCTTGTATGGATATCTTACAAACCCTGTCCAAGCTGGTGAACGAGTCCGGCTTTGCCGGGTTTTTTGCCAATGGCGGCTGGAAAAACCTCGTCATGATCGCCGTGGCCTGCCTGCTGCTGTACCTGGGCATTGGCAAGAAGTTCGAGCCGCTGCTGCTGGTGGGCATCGCCTTCGGCGTGCTGCTGACCAACATCCCCGGCGCTGGACTGTACCACATGGGGATGTGGGACGCTTATATTTACGAGTGCCCCTATGACGCCGCCTACGACTACGCCCTCTATAATACGGCGGAAGGGCGCGCCTACACCCAGGAAGAGTATTACTACTATGTGTTCGCCAGGGGCTGCGGCCACACCACCGACCAGATCGAGGAGTATTTCGATCACCTGGCGGAAAACGGCGGTGACCTCATGACCGATGTCCAGGCCCTGTCCTCCTCCGCCGACCTTGATGAGAGCGTTGTGACCGCCATCGACACGGAGCTCAAAACGGAGCTGTCCTTTACTGACATCATCCATCACGGAGGCCTGCTGGACATCCTTTATATCGGCGTCAAGGCAGGCGTGTACCCCTGCTTGATCTTCATCGGCATCGGCGCCATGACCGATTTCGGTCCTCTCATCGCCCGGCCCTCCTCCCTGCTGCTGGGCGCCGCCGCCCAATTGGGCGTGTTCTTCGCCATGTTCGGCGCGATGCTGCTGGGTTTCACCGGTCCGGAGTCCGGTTCCATCGGCATCATCGGCGGCGCAGACGGCCCCACGGCCATCCTGACCACCAGCCTGCTGGCCCCCCATCTCCTTGGCCCCATCGCCATCGCCGCCTACTCCTACATGGCGCTGATCCCCATGATCCAGAAGCCGCTGATGCGGGCTCTGACCACGGAGGAGGAGCGGAAGGTAAAGATGGAGCAGGCCCGAGAGGTGTCCAAGGTGGAGAAGATCGTCTTCCCCATCCTCGTGGCCGTGTTCGTCATCCTGCTGATCCCCTCCACCGCCCCCCTCATCGGCTGCCTGATGTTCGGCAACCTGCTGAAGGAGACCGGCGTTACCGAGCGGCTCAGCGATACCGCCCAGAACGCCCTGATGAACATCGTGACCCTGTTCCTGGGCATCAGCGTGGGCGCCACTACCGTGGCCTCCCGCTTCCTGACCCTCCAGACCCTCATGATTGTGGTGCTGGGCGTCATCGCCTTCAGCTTCTCCACCATCGGCGGCCTGCTGGTGGGCAAGCTCATGTACAAGCTGTCCGGCGGCAAGATCAACCCGCTGATCGGCTCTGCGGGCGTGTCCGCCGTCCCCATGGCGGCCCGTGTGTCCCAGCAGGTGGGCCAGGAGGCCAATCCCTCCAACTTCCTGTTGATGCACGCCATGGGCCCCAACGTGGCTGGCGTCATCGGCTCGGCCATCGCAGCGGGCTTCCTCATCGCCGTGTTCGGCTAAGCCCTGCTCAACGCATAAAAAATTCCCGCCTCCAAATGGAGGAGGGAATTTTTTATGCTCTTTGATATTCCGCCCTGCCCTGGCGGAACAGGTCGTTCCCCCGGCTGTCGATGGCCACCGTTAGGGGCAGGTCCCTCACGGTCATCCGCTTGATGGACTCGCAACCCAGGTCGTCAAACGCGATAACCTCCGCCGTCTCAATGCACCGTGCGATCAGCGCCCCCGCGCCGCCCACGGCGGCAAAATAACACGCCCCGTTGCGCACGATGGAGTCCACCACCGCCTGGCTGCGCTCTCCTTTGCCGATCATAGCGGCAAGCCCCAAGTCCAGCAGCCGGGGCGCGAAGCCGTCCATCCGCCCTGCCGTGGTGGGGCCGCAAGCCCCCACCGCCATCCCCTGCTGGCCGGGGGTAGGCCCGGCATAGTAAATCACGGCGCCCTTCAATTCAAAGGGCAGGGATTCCCCGGCGTCCAGCAGCTCAAACAACCGCTTATGGGCGGCGTCCCGGGCGGTATAGATGGTGCCAGACAGAAGTACCCGCTCACCCGCTTTCAGCTCGGGCAGACATTCCGCCAGCTCGGCGGTACGCAAACTCAGCCCGCTCATTTCAGACCTCCCTGCTCCCGGAGGCGGCGGGCGCTCTCATCCAACAGCTCCAGCCGCTCCGCTCCGCCGCTCACCGCCCTGGCCTGTTCCACCAGCACGTCTAGGTCCCCGCGGAGCTGGCCGTATTGCTCCAGCACCTTGGACAGCCAGCCCTGTGTCTCCACCCGGATTCGATCCGCCTCCGCCCTGGCCGCGCCCACCATTTCCTGGGCCCGGCGCCTGGCCTCCATCTCCGCCTCCTGGGCCCGCTGGTGGGCCTCCAGCTCCACGCTGGCCGCCCGGTCCCGGATTTCCTGGTAGCTGGCCGCCATGGGCCCCAGGGCGCTCACCTGGGCCTGGAGCCGCTCCAGCTCCTTTTTCGCCACCGACAGCTTGGACTCCGACTGGGACAGCTCTCCTTTCAGCCGGGTTACCATCCTGGTGGAGGCGTCCAGAGAGGCTTTGGCCTTGGCCTCCTCCTCTGCGGCCCCCTTGATGGCGTTCACCTGGGTATCCAGCTCGGTAGCGCGGGTCTCCGCTTTTTCCAGCCGTTTTTGCAGCTCCCACAGCTCCTGTTTGTGTACGGCGGTCAACTGCTCGATATAGTCCTGTACGTCCTGACGGTTAAAGCCGTTCAGGGCCGCACGGAAATGCTGAATGACGGCTTCCATCCGCTCTCCCTCTTTCTAAACAGGGTTTTTGTTATTCTATCACGATTTTATGCCGCTGACAATCCTTTTATCTTGTTTTGCCCAAACCGGTTGCTTTCCGGAGCGTTTTGCGCTTTACCTCTGCCTGCCGGAAATTTCAATGAATGTTAATCAATTTTTTCTTCCCCTCCGGGGAAAAATATGGTATAATTTTTATAAATGGCCCCCACGGGCCCCATATTCTGAGAGAAACGATGTGAGCGCTTTGACAAACTATGACGCCCTGATCGTGGGCGCGGGCTACGCCGGGGCGGTGGCCGCCCGGCGGCTGGCCGAGGAGGTTGGCAAAAAAGTGCTGGTGCTGGAGCGCCGGAACCATGTGGCGGGCAACGCATACGACTGCTTGGATTCCGCCGGTATTCTCATTCACCAGTACGGCCCCCATATCTTCCACACCAACGACAGGCAGGTGTTCGACTACCTGTCCCGGTTTACCAAATGGCGGCGCTATCAACACAAGGTGATCGCCAACCTGCCTCGGGACAATCCCGAGGTGGTCCCGGCCCATAAAAAGACGGATGGACGCTTTTTCTTCCCTGTCCCCTTCAACCTGGATTCGCTGAAAAACGCTTTCGGCAGCTCGGAGGGGGAACGCTTGGGTCGGAAGCTCTTGGATGCCTACCCCGCCCAGAACCAGGTGACCATCCTGGAGCTGCGGCAAAATCCCGATCCCGAGATCACCGCCATCGCGGACTATGTATACGAGCACGTGTTCGTCCACTATACTATGAAGCAGTGGGGCCAGACCCCCGAGGAGATCGACCCCGCCACCACCGCCCGGGTGCCGGTGCGGCTGTCCGAGGATGACCGCTACTTCCAGGACGCCTACCAGGGGATGCCCCTGGAGGGCTACGCCCCCATGTTTGAGAAGATGCTGGACCATCCCAACATCACCGTGGAGTTGGGGGTAGACGCGCTGAAACGGCTGGAGCCGGCGGACGGCTCCCTCAAGCTGGACGGAGCGGTTTTTGACGGTCCCGTCATCTACACCGGGCAGGCCGACGAGCTGTTCGGCTTCCGCTTCGGCCCCCTCCCCTACCGCACGCTGGATTTCAAATACGATACAATCAGCCGGGATTATTTCCAGACCCACGGCACCGTAAATTATACCGTGGATGAGCCCTACACCCGGATTACCGAGTTCAAACACCTCACCGGGCAGGAAAAGCCCGGCGTCACCACCATTATGAAAGAATACTCCCGTGCCTACACCGGGACGGAGGGCGAAATCCCCTACTACGCCATCATCAGCCCGGACAACAACGCCCTGTACGCCAAATACGCCGCCCTTGCTGCCCAGTACCCCAACCTGCACCTGCTGGGCCGCCTGGCCGAGTACAAATACTACAACATGGACGCCATCGCCGCCAGGGCCCTGGCACTGACCGACGAGCTGGCCTGAGTCGGATAACCCCGGCCAAACAGGAAATACTTTGAGAAGCGCTGTACCAGCCCTTCCTCTGTTCAGGAGAGTGGAAACTATGGACAAACTCATTACCTTCGCCGTCCCCTGCTACAATTCCGCGGCCTATATGGACCACTGCGTTGAGACCCTGCTGGCTGCGGGAGAGGACGCGGAGATCATTCTGGTGGACGACGGTTCCGCCAAAGACGACACCCCCGCCAAGTGCGACGAGTGGGCGGAAAAATATCCCGACGTCATCCGGGCCATCCATCAGGAGAACGGCGGCCACGGCGAGGGCGTCAACCAGGGTATCCGCAACGCCCGGGGACTGTACTATAAGGTGGTGGACTCCGACGACTGGCTGGACACAGACGCCTTGGCCAAGGTCATGGCCAAGCTGCGGGAGTTTGCCGCCATGCCCGCCCCGGTGGACCTGCTCATCGCCAACTATGTCTATGAGCACGTGGAGGACAACACCCAGAAAGTCATGGGCTACAAAAACGTGTTCCCCACCGACCAGATCATCACCTGGGACTCCATCCGCCGCTTCCGGGCCTCCCAGTACCTGCTGATGCACTCGGTGATCTACCGCACGGGGCTGCTGCGGGACTGCAAACTGGAGCTGCCCAAGCACACCTTTTATGTGGACAACATCTTTGTCTACCAGCCCCTGCCCTACGTCAAGACGATGTACTATATGAACCTGGACCTGTACCGCTACTTCATCGGCCGGGCGGACCAGAGCGTCAACGAATCGGTGATGGCCGGGCGCATTGACCAGCAGGTGCGGGTAACCCGCCAGATGATCGACGCCCACGACGTGATGGCCCTCAAGGCTGTCCAGCCCAAGCTGGGGCGGTATATGTTCAACTACCTGTCCATGATGATGTCCATCTCGTCCATTTTCGCCGTCATCGCCGACACGCCGGAGGCCCTGGGCCTGCGCACCGAGCTGTGGGAGTACCTTCGCCAAAAGGACGCCGCCCTCTACCGCCGCTGCCGCTACCGCCTGACCAACGTGGGCACCAATATCCCCGGCTACCAGGGGCGGAAGCTGTCGGTGAAGCTCTACCGGGTGGCTCAAAAAATCTACAAATTCAATTAACAAAAGGAGAAACCGCCATGTCAGTCCAAACCATTACCGCAGAAAATTTTGACGAGCTGGTCGTCAATTCCGAAAAGCCCGTTCTGGTAGACTTCTGGGCCCCCTGGTGCGGCCCTTGCCGCATGGTGTCCCCCATCGTGGACGAGATCGCCGAAGAACATGACGACATCGTGGTAGGTAAAGTAAATGTGGACGAACAGCCTGAGCTGGCTATGAAGTTCGGCGTGATGAGCATACCCACCCTCCTGGTGTTCAAGAACGGCGAGCTTGCCAACAAGGCCGTGGGCGCCCGGCCCAAGGACGAGCTGCTGGCGCTGCTGGATTGATTTCACGGAGAAGGACCGTCCGCCGGGCGGTCCTTTCTCTTTGTCGCCTGTTGCTTTTTCAAAAAAGTCTGATATACTATGATCTGTTAAGGTCTGCGCCGCATAGAATAGAGCGGCAAATCCAACAGACCGTTTTGTCAATAGGAGGTCATCCATCTTGTCCGACGACCCATTCTTACCGAAGCTGATTTTACTTGCCGTCCTCATCCTCATCAACGCCTTTTTCGCCGGCGCGGAGATCGCCGTCATCTCCCTGTCCGAAACCAAGCTGAGGAAGCAGGCGGAAGAGGGGGACAAAAAAGCAGAAAAATTGCTCAAGCTCACCCAGGCCCCCGACCACTTTCTCTCAGCCATTCAGATTGCCATCACCCTGGCCGGATTTCTCTCCTCCGCTTTTGCCGCCGACAGCTTTTCCGACCCGCTGGTGAAGTGGCTGATGGAAGAAAAAGGCGTCACCGCCTTGGACGCCCACGCCCTCAACAACATCATGGTGGTGCTCATCACCGTCGTGCTGTCCTATTTCAGCCTGGTACTGGGGGAGCTGGTTCCCAAGCGCATCGCCATGAAAAAGACCGAGGCCGTGGCCAAGTTCACCTTGGGCCCGGTGTGCGCCGTAGCGACGGTGTTCCGGCCGGTCGTCTGGCTTCTGTCCGTGTCCACCAACGGGGTCTTGCGCCTGTTCGGCATCGATCCCAAGGCCGAACAGGAGAACGTCAGCGAGGACGAGATCCTCATGATGGTGGACCTGGGAGAGGAGCGGGGGGCCATCGAGACCTCTGAAAAAGAGCTCATCGAAAATATCTTTGAGTTCAACAACACCACCGCTGAGGACGTGATGGTCCACCGCACCGACATGGTGATGGTGTGGGCCCAGGACACCAATGAGGATATCATCAACGCCATCCTGGCCTCCGGCCGCTCCCGCTTCCCCGTCTATGAGGAGGACGCGGACCACATCGTGGGGGTACTCAACACTCGGGACTTCCTGCTCAGCGCCCAGGAGGACCAGCCCAAACCCCTGGCCGAGCTGCTCCGCCCCGCTTACTTTGTGCCGGAATCTGTCCGCACTGATGTGCTGTTCCGGGATATGCAAAGCAAAAAGGTACATATGGCCATTGTGGTGGACGAGTATGGCGGCACCTCGGGCCTGGTGACCATGGAGGACCTGCTGGAGGAGATCGTGGGCAACATCTACGACGAGTTCGACCCTCTGGAGGAGAAGGACATCGAGCAGGTGGAGCCGGGGGTGTGGACAGTGTCCGGCTCCTGTGAGCTGGAGCGGATCGCCGAGGCGCTGGAGGTAGAATTTCCCGAGGAGGAGGAATCCGACACTCTGGGCGGACTGGTGTTCGCGCAGCTATCCGTCATTCCGGAGGACGGAAGCCAACTGGAGGTGGACGCCTGCGGGCTGCACATCAAGGTGCTCAATTTCACCGACCGGCGGGTTGAGCAGGCCCTGGTGTCCAAGCTGGACGGCGTCTCGGGCGCGCAAAATATCGACTGACTTCGAGGCGGAACGCGCTACGTTCCGCCTCTTTTTTACCCAACTGACGCCCTCTCCGGCTGCAAAAAATCAGCATATCATGAAAAGTTTTTCCCCAAGCCTTGACATTTCCGCCCGTTTGTATATGATGTGGATGGAATCAGAAGAATCATATATGTCGTGTTTTCATGAATGGAGGAAAACAACATGAGAAAAACAAAAATTGTCTGCACCCTGGGCCCCGCTTCCGACAGCGAGGAGATCATCGAGCAGCTTATTTTATCCGGTATGGACGCCGCCCGCTTCAATTTCTCCCACGGCACCCATGAGACCCACAGCGCCCTGCTCACCCGGTTCAAGCGGGTCCGGGACAGCCTGGGCCGCCCCGTGGCCACCATTTTGGACACCAAAGGTCCCGAAATCCGCATCCGCTCCTTTGCCTGCGAGCGCATCGAGCTGAACGATGGGGACCAGTTCACCCTCACCACCCGGGACGTGGAGGGCGACGCCAAGCAGGTGTCCGTCACCTACGCCAATCTCCACAACGAGCTCCAGCCCGGTAGCCACGTGCTCATCGACGACGGGCTGGTGGACCTGGAGGTAGAGGAAATCCGCGACCGGGATATCGTCTGCCAGGTAGTGACCGGCGGCCCCCTGTCCAACCATAAGAGCATCAACATCCCCGGCGTGTCCATCGCCCTGCCCGCCCTCACCGACAAGGACAAGGACGACCTGCGCTTCGCCGCCGAGAACGACTTCGACTTCGTGGCCGCCTCCTTCGTCCGCCGGGCCTCCGACGTGGAGGAGATCCGCGCCGTCCTCAACGCCTACGGCGGCCAGGACATCGGCATCATCTCCAAGATCGAGAACGGCGAGGGTGCGGAAAACCTGGAGGCCATTGCCGCAGCGTCCGACGGTGTTATGGTGGCCCGGGGCGACCTTGGGGTGGAGATTCCCGCCTACGAGGTGCCCGTGCTCCAGAAGAAGATGATTAAATCCGCTATCCATAAGGGCAAGGCGGTCATCACCGCCACCCAGATGCTGGATTCCATGATCCGCAACCCCCGGCCCACCCGGGCCGAGGTGTCCGACGTGGCCAATGCCGTATTCGACGGCACAAGCTGCGTGATGCTGTCCGGCGAAACCGCCTCCGGCAAGTACCCGGTGGAGGCCCTCCAGACCATGGTCAGCATCGTGGAGGCCGCCGAGGGGGGCATCGATTACTGGAAGCGGTTCCGCAACGGAGTATTCGACCACACCAGCAACATCTCCGACGCCATCAGCCACACCAGTTGCCTCACCGCCATGGATCTGGGTGCCACCGCCATCCTGGCGGCTACCCAGTCCGGCTATACCGCCCGGATGATCTCCCGGTTCCGTCCGGGCTGCGCGGTGGCGGCACTCACCACCGAGGAGCGGGTGCGGCGGCAGTTGAACATCTCCTGGGGCGTAGTCCCCTTCCTGTCCGGCAGCGTGGACTCCACCGACCGGCTGTTCTCCCTGTGCGTGGACACCTCGAAAAAAGAGGGGCTGGTCCAGCCTGGGGACACAGTGGTCATCACCGCCGGCGTGCCCCTGAGCAGCAGCGGCACCACCAACCTCATCAAGGCGCAGGTCGTGAAATAATTGAGCCGAAGGGCCAGGGAGCAATCCCTGGCCTCCTTTTTTCACTGACCGCTTGCGACAGACAGATTGGAGTGCTATAATAGGAAGCAATCAATCCATTTCCGAGGAGGCATTCCTTTGAATATTTTCGATATCATGGGTCCTATTATGGTGGGTCCCTCCTCTTCCCACACCGCCGGGGCCGTCCGGATGGGCTATGTGGCCCGGAAGCTTCTAGGCTTCCAGCCCGCCCAGGCCAATATCGCCCTGCATGGCTCCTTTGCCGCCACAGGAGCGGGCCACGGCACTGATAAGGCCATTGTGGCCGGCTTGCTGTCCATGAAACCGAACGATCCGGATATCTCCCGCAGCTTCCAGCTTGCCAAGGACGCCCGGCTGGACGTACATATCCAGACCGTGGACCTGCGGGATGCCCACCCCAACACCGCCGTCATGACCCTGATCGGCGAACGGGGCCGCACCGTGGTGGTCAACGCCTCCTCCTTAGGGGGCGGGCGCGTCCGGGTGAACTCCATCGACGGTATGGCGGCCACCTTCTCCGCCGATATGCCCACCCTCATTGTCCGCAACCGGGACAAGCCCGGTATTGTGGCCGAGGTGAGCACCTATCTGGCCCGGAATTCCGTGAACATCGCCAACATGCAGCTCTACCGAAACCGGCAAGAGGATCTGTCCGTCATGGTCCTGGAATGTGACCAATCGCTCACCGCCGAGATCATTGAGGATATCCAGATATTGCCCGGCGTGGTGCGCTGTATCTATTTGGATTTGGGAGAGGAGGGCTAATTATGTTTGGTTCTGTGGAGGCACTGCTGGCTGCGTCGGCGGAAAAGCCGCTGTGGCAGGCTGTTTTGGAGGATGATTGCCGGGACCGGGATGCGGTCTCCGACGCCAGCCTGACCCGTATGGGCAAACTGTGGCAGGCCATGAAACAATCCGTATTGGACTATGATCCCACCCGGCGCTCCCCTTGCGGGCTGTCCGGCGGGCAGGGGGCGCAGATGGCCGCCCATCTCAATCCCATTTGCGGCCCCTTCCTTCAAGAGGTCATGAGCATCGCCCTGAAAATGGGAGAGCATAACGCCTGCATGGGCTGTATTGTGGCCGCCCCCACTGCCGGGGCCTGCGGCGTGCTGCCCGCGGTGCTCATCCCGCTCCAGCGCAAAGAGCGGCTCACCGACGAGCAGATGATCCAGTGCCTCTATGCGGCCGCCGGATTCGGGCAGGTCATCGCCACCCGCGCCTCCATCTCCGGCGCGGAGGGAGGCTGCCAGGCGGAGGTGGGCTCCGCCTCCGCCATGGCAGCCGCAGCCCTGGTGTCCGCCCGGGGCGGCACGCCAAAGCAGATGGCCGCCGCCTGCGCTATCGCCCTGCAAAACGTGATGGGGCTGGTGTGCGACCCGGTGGCGGGACTCGTCGAGGTCCCCTGCGTAAAACGCAACGTCATGGGGGCGGTAAACGCCCTGTCCTGCGCCGATATGGCCCTGGCGGGACTTGACGGGGGCATCCCCTGCGACGAGGTCATTGACGCCATGGGCGCCGTGGGCCGGGCTATGCCCTCCTCCCTGCGGGAGACCGGCCAGGGAGGTCTGGCCGCCACCCCCACCGGGAGGAAAATCGCAGAGAGGCGGTAAGCGTATGAACGTATTGGTCTTGGGCGGCAGCGGGCTGGCCGGGTCCGCCATGATGAAGGCGCTCCAAGCAGCGGGGCACTCTGTGTCCGGCACCTGCCGAACGCCCCGTGAGGACGGCGGAACTCCCAACTTGCTCCATTTTGATTTGGACGAGCCACAATCTATTGTACCACTGCTGGAAAACACCCACCCGGACGTAGTGGCGTCCTGTTTGCGGGGAGATTTCACCCGCCAATTGGAAACCCACCGGCTTTTAGCGGATTTTCTGCATCAGCATTCTGGAAAGCTCATCTATCTGTCCACGGCCAACGTGTTCGACGGCGATTTATCCCGGCCCCACTACGAGGGAGACGCGCTCTGCTCGGACAGCGCCTATGGACAGTTCAAAATCGCCTGTGAGCAGCTCCTGCAAGCGCGTTTGGGCAAAAACTGCGTCATCCTGCGTCCCCCGGAGATTTGGGGCCGGGACTGCCCCAGGCTCCGGACCCTGGTCAAAAGCATCCATGAAGGAACCCCGCTCCAAACTTATGAGAACCTGTCTGTCAACTACACAATGGACACGCAAATCGCCCGGTGGACCGTTTATATTCTGGAACACGATCTTCGGGGTGTGTTCCACGTAGGTACACAGGACATATCCGATTACACCGCATTTTTAGACCGGCTGTCGGCGCAACTTGGTCTGCCCCGACCCATTTACACCGTAACGCAAAGTAAAACGCCGGCTTATCAGGCTGTTTTACCTGGACGCAGTGAAATCCCGAAAGAATTGTGGCTCTCTGTCCAAAACGTGCTCCACGATCTGTCAAAAGCCCCCATAACTGTAACACTGTGAAAAAAGCGGCCCCGCCGTCAGTTGACAGCGGGGCCATTTTTTGGTATGGTATCCTTTACAAATCAGAAATGTGCCTCACAGTTTTTTCAGATCCGACATCACGCTGTTGATCATCATGCCCGGCACCCAACCGGCCATGAAGTCCCGAAGCTGCTCCAAGGTCACCGTCCGGGCGGCCCCTTTCACCGGGTGCTTGGCCAGCATGGGGATGCGCTTCTGGAACACCCCCCGGCTCTTTGGATTGTCCCACAACTCGCCCAGCGTGATTTGATCGTTACGTAAGTCCATAAAAAATCACCTCCAGAAACATACTATGCGCCAGGGGGTGCGGGCTGACATCAATTGTTTGACAAAGCCGGCACAGCGTACAGGAAAGGAGCGCACTATGTCAAAGCAGAAAAAGAAGAGGCTGAAAGGACAAGAGTGGCGGCACATTGAAAACAAAAAGCTGGTCTACACCGTCTATTTTGTGCTGCGGCTGTCGGTGGTGGGTATGCTGATTGCCCAGTTCTTCAATCAGAACTATGAGAACGTGCTGCTGTGCGTCCTCACCCTGGTGCTGTTTATGCTGCCCTCCGCCTTTGAACGGCGGCTGCACATCGACCTGCCGGACACCCTGGAGATCATCATCCTGTTGTTCATCTACGCAGCCGAAATTCTGGGAGAGATTCAGTCTTATTACACCAATTTTCCCGGCTGGGACACCATGCTCCACACCATGAACGGCTTCCTCTGCGCCGCCATCGGTTTCGCCCTGGTGGACATCCTCAACCGGGAGGAATCGGTGTCCCTTCACCTGTCCCCCTTCTTCATGGCCGTCACCGCTTTCTGCTTCTCCATGACCATCGGCGTACTGTGGGAGTTCTTCGAGTTTTCCATGGACCAGTTCCTGCTGTTCGACATGCAGAAGGACACTGTCGTCAACACCATCTCCACTGTCAACCTGGACCCCAACCGGGGCACCACCGCCGTCGTCGTCAAGGGTATCCAGGACATAATTTTGGTTTTGGACGACGGCTCCCAGATGCCCTTGGGACTGGGGGGCTATCTGGACCTGGGCATCATCGACACCATGAAGGACCTGTTCGTCAACTTCATCGGCGCGGTGGTGTTCTCCATCATCGGCTATTTCTATGTGCAGGGCCGTGGTAAGGGAAATTTTGCCACCCGGTTTATCCCACGGTTCCAGCGCAAGCCCGCCGCACTGGCCAAAAAAAGTCAGGATATCCAAAAACAGGATACGGCCCCGGAACAAAAGCCAGAATAGCCGTCCTGGCTTCGGGGTATACTTCCCTTTGTATTCCCGACATCAGGATACAAGGAGGAATCGACCATGATCAACCAGACCAATCCCAGTATCAAGTGTACCGTGAACAGCTGCGCCCACCACAAGGACCAACGCTGCACCCTGAACGAGATTCAGGTGGGCCACTGCCAGAACAGCGTGTGCGACTGCAAGGAGACCGAGTGCGCCTCCTTCAAGCTGGGCGACCACGGCACCAATTGTGGTTGTCGATAACCGCGGCAACGAAACGGGGAGGGCAAAGGCCCTTCCCGTTTCTTCATGAAAACAGCATAAAACGAGGCCAAAAACCACCTGAACTTTGGCTGAGTGGTGAAATTTGCCCGGTTTCAAACTTTTACATTGACAAATTTGGTTTAAAGCATTATTATATTCTCAATACGCAAAAACATGCGATGATCAGGCCAGTAATCCCCACGCGCAAGCCCAGAGAGAAGGCGGTCGGTGCGAGCTTTCGTGAGCGAGGCGGATGAACGTCCCCTGTGAGCAGTCCGGCTGAACGAGCAGTCCAGTAGGCCGGGACGGTAGCCCGCCGTTACCGGGTCTTGAGCGTCCCCTACGGGGGAAATTTAGGTGGTACCGCGGAGCGTGGCTTCGTCCTATTTTCGGACGGGTCGCGCTCTTCTTCATTTCCCATAAGGAGGTTCCAAATATGTTGATGAGAGGGTCCCAGATCGTGATGGAATGCCTGCTGGAGCAGGGCGTGGACACGGTGTTCGGCTATCCCGGCGGCACCATTTTGAACATTTACGACGAGTTCGAGCTCCACGGCTACAACCAGAAGATTCACCACTACCTCACCGCCCACGAGCAGGGCGCGTCCCACGCCGCCGACGGCTATGCCCGGTCCACCGGAAGGGTGGGCGTGTGTTTTGCCACCTCCGGACCCGGGGCGACCAACCTGGTTACCGGCATCGCCACCGCCTATTATGACTCCTCGCCTGTGGTGTTCCTCACCGTAAACGTGGCTGACAGCCTCATGGGCAAGGACACCTTTCAGGAGGTGGACATCACCGGTATCACCATGCCCATCACCAAGTGCAATTTCCTGGTGAAGGATGTGAACGAGCTGGCGGATGTGATTCGAGAGGCCTTTGCCATCGCCCGCTCCGGCCGCCCCGGCCCGGTGCTCATTGACATCACCAAAAATGTCACCGCTGCAGAGGCGGAATATGAGTACCTCCCCGTCTCCGAGCACCCCAATCATGGGCGGCTGGCCACCCTGCTGCACCGGTCCAACCGGGAAATCAAAATCCCCGAACCCAACCGGGAGGACATCGACAAGCTGCTGGAGCTGATCGCCCAGTCCCAGCGTCCCATGGTGCTGGTGGGGGGCGGCGTGATCCGCTCCAAGGGCGCGGTGCCCGAGTTCCGCAAGTTCATTGAGACGCTGGACGCCCCCGTGGGCTCCACCATCATGGGCGGCGGGGCCTGCCCCGGCAACCATCCCCTGTTCACCGGCATGGTGGGCATGCACGGCTCCCACGCCTCCAACATGGCCACCGCCGAGTGCGATTTGCTCATCGCCATCGGCTGCCGGTTCTCCGACCGGGTGGCCACCGACCCACCCTCCTTCGCCAAAAACGCCAAGATCGTCCACATCGACATCGACCGGGCGGAGATCGACAAGAACGTCCAGACCTACCACCACATCATCGGCGACGCGAGACGGGTACTGGAGCTGCTCAATGAGAAGCTCCCCCAGCACGATTTCACCGTCTGGAAGTCCCAGGTGTTTGCCCGCAAGGAGCTGCCGCTGAAAAAAGACAACATCCTCCATGCCCATGAAATTTTGGAGACCATCTCCGACCTGACGGACGGCGACGCCATCATCGCCACCGACGTGGGTCAGCACCAGATGTGGTCCTGCCAGTATTACCACTTCTCCCGGCCCGGACAGCTCCTCACCAGCGGCGGCTTCGGCACCATGGGCTTCGGCCTGGGGGCCGCCATGGGCGCCAAGGTGGGCAACCCGGACAAGGTGGTGGTCCACTGCACTGGCGACGGTTGCTTCCGTATGAACTGCCACGAGCTGGCCACGGTGGAGCACTACAATCTTCCCGTCATCACCGTCATTTTCGACAACCGTACCTTGGGCATGGTTCGTCAGTGGCAAAACCTGATCTACGACAAGCGGTTCTCCCAGACCACTCTGGACCGGGGGCCGGATTTTGTCAAGCTGGCGGAGGCCTATGGCCTGAAGGGCTTCCGGGCCAAAAACCAGCAAGAATTCGCCGATGCCTTTAAGCAGGCGCTGGCGGCGGGCTGCGGCTGCGTCATCGATTGTGCCATCGACATCGACGCCATGGTCCACCCCATGGTCAGCGGCGGCACCCCCGTCACCGATTTCCTGCTTCATTAAGGAGGGAGAAATGCCATGAATACCACCATGAAACGCCACACCCTGTCTGTGCTGGTGGAGAACTCCGCCGGCGTGCTTAGCCAGGTGTCCCGGCTGTTCTCCCGGAAGGGCTACAACATCGAGTCCCTGGCGGTGGGCACCACCGACGACCCCGAGGTATCCCGCATCACCATCGAGCTGTTGTGCGGCGAGCAGCAGATCAACCAGATCATCAACCAGCTCCGCAAGCAGTTCTCCGTTTACTCTGTGCGCCTGTTACCCCCGGAGCAGTCCATCCGCCGGGAGCTGGTGCTCATCAAGGTGAAAGCGGAGAGCCGGGAGGTGCGCAACGAGGTCATCCAGATCGCCAACATCTTCCGGGCCTCCATCATCGACGTGTCCACCCAAAGCCTGACCCTGGCCATCATCGGCCAGGAGTCTAAGGACGACGCCCTGCAGAAGCTGCTGGCCGAGTTCGGCATTCTGGAGCTGGTGCGCACCGGCATGGTGGCCCTGGAGCGTGGCGAGGCCACCATCCGCAACAACTCCGGCAACAAGGTCCGGGATGAGTTCGACCTGGGCAAGAATATCCTGTAAATCATGTTGAAATTGTATCACAGTTATCATTCTTTTCTGCGGCACTGTGATATGATATTTTGCAAAGCAGTTATCCATTGAATTCAATTTATCATATACGAGGAGTGTTTTACCATGGCAAAAATGTATTATGAGAAGGATTGCGACCTCAGCTACCTGAAGGGCAAAAAGATCGCCATCATCGGCTACGGCTCCCAGGGCCACGCCCACGCACTGAACCTGAAGGACTCCGGCTGTGACGTGTGCGTCGGCCTGCGGGAGGGCTCCAAGAACTGGGCCAACGCCGAGGCTGCGGGCCTGGCGGTCAAGACCGTCCCCGCCGCCGCCCAGTGGGCGGACATCGTGATGATGCTCATCAACGATGAGGTCCAGGCCGAGGTTTACAAAAAGGACATCGCTCCCTACATGACTGAGGGCAAGGCCCTGGCCTTTGCCCACGGCTTCAATATCCGCTACCAGCAGATCGTCCCCCCCGCCGGGGTAGACGTCTTCATGGCCGCCCCCAAGGGCCCTGGCCACACCGTGCGCTCCACCTATGTCGCCGGTAAGGGCGTGCCCTGCCTGGTGGCTGTGGAGCAGGACGCCACCGGCCACGCCTACCAGATCGCCCTGGCTTACATCGC
This sequence comes from uncultured bacterium, assembly GCA_947571605.1. Taxonomy (GTDB): domain Bacteria; phylum Bacillota; class Clostridia; order Oscillospirales; family Oscillospiraceae; genus Enterenecus. The sequence continues at coordinate 17,868 of CANOYV010000037.1, forward strand.
GGGCATCGGCGGCGCCCGGGCAGGCGTGATGGAGACCACCTTCCACGACGAGACCGAAACCGACCTGTTCGGCGAGCAGACCGTGCTGTGCGGCGGCGTGGTGGACCTGATGCGCTGCGGCTTCGAGGTGCTGGTGGAAGCCGGTTACGAGCCCGAGAACGCTTACTTCGAGTGCATCCACGAGATGAAGCTCATCATCGACCTCATCAACAAGGGCGGCGTGGCGGCCATGAACTACTCCATCTCCGACACCGCCGAGTTTGGCGAGTATGTCAGCGGCCCCCGGGTCATCCCCCACGAGGAGACCAAGGAGCGGATGCGCGCGGTACTCTCCGACATCCAGGACGGCACCTTCGCGGGCAAGTGGATTGCCGAGAACAAAAATGGCCGCACCTTCTTCAACTCCAAGCGGGCCCATCTGAAAAAGCACCAGATGGAGATCGTGGGCGGCGAGCTGCGCAAGAACATGATCTGGGGCGGCGACTCCGATCTGGACACCGCGTCCAACTAAAAAGCACAAAGAGCCCCCCGGCCCTAGGCCGGGGGGTTATTATTTGGAATATAAACCAGCACATCTTCCACCTTACAGTCCAACATTGTGCAAATATCGTCCAAGGTTGCCGTGGAAATATTGCGGTCATGCTTCAAGGAATCCAATGTCCCTTTGCTGAAATTGTATTCTTTAATCAGCGTATAGGTCGTGATGTTTTTTCTGCGCATCGTTTCCCACAGCGGGCGATAAGAAATCACAAGAAGCCCCCCTTGCGATTTCTATTATATTTTGTGGAACTGCTATTGAATATTCCCGAGATGTCGGGCATAATGTAATGGGGGTGTTACAATGAAATTAACTGTCACAGAAGAATTATTCGTCTATACTGTTGGTCAAGAAGCTCTGAGGTATATTCATAGTGAGCCTCTCGCTCTATCAATAGAATCTCAAGCACTTCAGATTCTCTCGGAAATTAAGCTCATTCTTGATGACCAAACACTGAATGACCGTGAATGTTTTCATCGCATTGACGCCATTGTAAATACATTTCATACCCACGGCATCCGGACCTCCCGCCACGACTGGGGTTAGCGCAAAAAAGGGCTTGATATCCCTCCCCAGATCAAATATAATATTTGTATGACATTTGAGGAGGAAACTGCCATGCTGACCAACGAATTTCACGGCCTTACCCTCTCGCGCCTGGGCTTCGGCACCATGCGTATGCCCCTGATCCTCGGACACCCCGACGATTCCGCCGTGGACGAGAAGCAGGTGGACGAGATGGTGGACTACGCCCTGGCCCATGGGATTAACTACTTCGACACCGCCCATCCCTACCACGGCGGGCTGTCCGAGCGGATCATCGGCCGCTCCCTGGCCCGTTACCCCCGGGAGAGCTGGTACTTAGCTGACAAATACCCCGGTCACCAGATCGCCAGTAGCTATAACCCCGCCACCATCTTTGAGGAGCAGCTTGGAAAATGCGGCGTGGACTACTTCGACTTCTACCTGCTTCACAACGTGTATGAAAACTCTATCCAGGTGTACAAGGACCCGAAATGGGGCATCGTGGACTATTTTGTGGAGCAGCGGCGGTTGGGGCGCATCAAACACTTGGGCTTCTCCTGCCACGGTAGCGTGGACGTCCTGCGGGACTTTCTGGACTACTGCGGGGACCAGATGGAGTTCTGCCAGCTCCAGTTGAACTACTTGGACTGGACCCTCCAGAACGGGAAGGAGAAATACGACCTGCTCACCGACCGGGGGATTGCAGTCTGGGTCATGGAGCCCATCCGGGGCGGGCGGCTGGCCAGGCTGTCCACCTCTGAACTGGAGACGCTGCGCCGGTTCCGCCCGGACGAGAGCGCCGCGGCCTGGGCCCTTCGGTTCCTCCAGGGGTTGCCCAACGTGAAGATGATCCTCAGCGGCATGTCCAATTTACCGCAAATGGTGGAAAACGTGGCCACCTTTACCGAGGACAAGCCCCTCACTGCGGAGGAGCGCTCCGCCCTGCTGGACCTGGCGGAGGGCATGAAGGACTCCATCCCCTGCACCGCCTGCCGCTACTGCTGCGCCGGCTGTCCCATGGGGCTGGATATCCCCGCCATGATTGCCGCCTGCAACGAGGCCCGGTTCGCCCTCAACTCCAACATCCGCATGCGCTTCGACGCCCTGCCGGAGGATAAACGTCCCGCCGCCTGCATCGCCTGCGGCAAATGCTCCCGCACCTGTCCCCAGGGCATCGACGTTCCCGCGGCGCTGAAGGAACTGGCCCAAGTCATGGAGAAGCTCCCCGACTGGGCCCAGATCTGCAAGGAGCGGGAGGAAGCCGCCCGGCGGAACCGAGGGTAAACCAGGCCCGCGCCCTTGGAATACCACAGTACATGTAACCCCCCTCAATCCTTGAAGTTCAAGGACTGAGGGGGCCTTTTTATGTTCTTTCAACTCCTTGGCACAGCCGCCTATTCAAACTCCTTGCTGGGTATCATATTCTAACGGATTTTGCTTTACAAATAGGATACCTTGTTCTTTTGATGACTTGATATATCCATATGATCCAGCCTATACGATTGGCTGGCGTCAAATTGTTATCAGAAGTGATACTGGCAGCCCAAGCACCCCCATCTCAGTTTCAATCAATTCCCCAAACCAAAACAGCCGAGTTATATCGATACAAAGCCAATTCATATAGCGGGGTATTTGTCAACCCACAGCTCTCCAACCAATCCAATGCCAATTCATAATAGGAGGCCACAACGACAGCTTTCATACCGGAGTGGTTATTAACCGCCCAATTACAATCACCCTTTTTAATTTCCAATAGCGCCGTATCAAAGATGCCATCTATGATTTGTGCATTCGCCCCAGAGGAGGAATCCGGCTCCGGTTCCTGGGACGAGGACTGCTTGGCGCAGGCAGCCAGAGAAAGGAGCAAAGTGATGGACAATATGGTGCATGAAACTCTTATCAGCGTACCTTTCATAACGCGCTCACCCCAAAAACTCATTCAAATTCCACCGTCCCCGGCGGCTTGGAGGTAATATCGTATAGCACCCGGTTGACCCCCTTGACCTCGTTTACGATGCGGGTGCTCACCCGGTCCAGCAGCTCGAACGGAATCCGCGCCCAGTCCGCCGTCATAAAGTCGGCGGTGGTCACCGCCCGCAGGGCTATGGCGTAGTCATAGGTCCGGCCGTCCCCCATCACCCCCACGGAGCGCATGTTGGTCAGGGCGGCAAAGAACTGGCTCAGGTTCTTCTCCTCCCCTGCCTTGGCCATCTCCTCCCGGAAAATGGCGTCCGCCTCCCGGAGAATGTCCAGCTTGCCCTTTGTCACCTCGCCGATCACCCGGATGGCAAGCCCCGGCCCCGGGAAGGGCTGGCGCATGACCAGGTATTCAGGCAACCCCAGCTCCCGGCCCAGTTGGCGTACCTCGTCCTTGAACAGCAGCCGCAGAGGCTCCACGATCTCCTTGAAGTCCACGTAGTCCGGCAGCCCGCCCACGTTGTGGTGGCTCTTGATGACGGCGGCGTTCCCCACCCCGGACTCGATGACGTCCGGATAGATGGTGCCCTGCGCCAGATAGTCCACGGCTCCCACCTTTCCGGCCTCTTCTTCAAATACCCGGATGAATTCCTCGCCGATGATCTTCCGCTTCCGTTCCGGGTCGTCCACCCCGGCCAGCTTGGCCAGGAACCGCTCCCCGGCGTCCACCCGGATAAAGTTCATCGCCCATTTGGAGAACGCAGCCTCCACCTCGTCCCCCTCATTTTTGCGCATGAGGCCGTGGTCCACAAACACGCAGGTGAGCTGCTCCCCCACCGCTTCGGCCAGCAGCGCCGCCGCTACGGAGGAGTCCACCCCGCCGCTGAGGGCCAGCAGCACTCTGCCGTCCCCGATCTTCTCCCGCAGGGACGCCACCGCCGAGCGCTTGTAGTCCTCCATGATCCAGTCGCCTGCGGCATGGCATACCTCATACAGGAAATTGCGCAGTATCTCCCCGCCGTACCGGGTGTGCTCCACCTCCGGGTGGAACTGCACGCCGTAAAATCCCCGCGTCTCGTCGGCAATGGCCACGTTGGGGCAGGCGTCGGACCGGGCCGCCAGCGTGAAGCCCTCGGGCACCTTCTCCATGTAGTCCCCGTGGCTCATCCAGGTGACGCTGGTCTCGGGCAAACCCTGGAACAGCTTGCACCCCGTCTCAAAATAAGTGGCGGTTTTGCCGTATTCCCGGGCGGAGTCGTCCTGGGCGGCGGTGACCCGTCCCCCCAAGGTGTGGGCCATCAACTGACAGCCGTAGCAAATACCCAGGATGGGCACGCCCCAGGTGAAAACAGCCGGGTCCACGTGGGGGGAATCCTCCAGGTACACAGAATTGGGTCCTCCGGTAAAAATGATACCGATGGGGTCCATGGCCCGCAGCTCGTCCAGCGGGGTGGTATACGGCTTGACCTCGCAGTAAACGCCGTGGTCCCGCACCCGGCGGGCGATGAGCTGATTGTACTGCCCGCCGAAATCCAGGACGATCACAAGCTGATGCTTCATGACGCTCTCTCCTTTTCCTCTCCGGCCCCGCCGGAGTTTATCTTTTTACAGCCACAAAACGTCGTCCAGCTCCCCGTTCCGGAACATAACGCGCCCCTCATGCTTTTCCTGGTCCCGCACGGGGAGGAAGGGGTCCAGCACCGTCACCCGTTTGCCGCACCCAAGACAGCGGTACTGAATGGCGCCGCAGGCATACATGCCGGGGGGAATATCCGCTTTTTGATCCACTATGTACAGGTTCTCCTGGTAAAACTCCGGGTCCGTGTGCTCCACGTAGTGGCCCACGCTCACGCCGGGCAGGGCGAAGAGCTGCCTGCGCACCTCCTCCAGCTCCCGCTTGCATTCCTTGCACCAGTCCGGCTGGTTCCGCCTCAAAAAGTTTCCCAATGCCCCCATTTCAAACACCTGCCTTTTGCTGCCGGGCCTGGTCCAGCACCTGCACCCACAAATCCGCCTTGGAGATGCCCTCCAGCACCTTGTCGTCGTTCAGTTTCCACCGCTGGTTGGAGACAAAGGTATTCACCCGTACCTTAGCGCCGTCCACCTCGAATAAAAAGCTCACCCGGCTGGTGCCCCGGAGCACACCGCGCCCGCCCACGCCGTCGTCCGCCCACGCCCGAGTCACCCGGCCGGCGGGTATCACATAAAGCGCGAAGGGGTTCCAGAAAAACAGCAGCGCCACCTTGGCTTGCCTGGCATCCACCGACACCACGCAGCCATCGCTGTAGAATATCTGGCAGCGGTCTACGCCCGCCCCGTCCAACTGCTTGAGCATCCGTTTTTTCGCGAAAAAATATACGATTCTGCCGCCGAAAACCCACAGCAGGACAGCCACAATGAAGGAGCACATGTTGAACATCACCGCCCCTATTTCGCCGTCCTCGTAAACGGTGTAGCCAATCCACAGGCCCAGCGCCATCAAGGCTGCGGGCATCAGGATGTATGCCAGCAAGTATCCATAATTGACCTTTTTTACCTGGTCCGTTTTCACGCGATTCGCTCCCCTTCTCTGGATTGGAATTGCGCTCCATCCGGAGCGGCTCAGGCGCAGGTTATTCCCATCGGTTCCCCCGCTCTTTTTTGGGGGTGAAGAAGTAGGGGAACAGCCCCAGCTTTGCCCCCAGGGAGTGGAAAATGGGGAAGCATACGGCGATGGTAACCGCATGGACCAAGCCGGTCCAGATGCTGGTATACTCATCCTCGTAGATGAGCCCCCCCGTCCCCGACATATCTACATAGAAGTCGGTGCGGCTTAAGGGGGCGCGTCCCTGAATCTGCTTCAGGAAATCCGGTCTGGCACTCAAGTCCTCGAACACCACCCGGCCCACCGGCAGGATATGGTCGCTGCCGTAGTAGTCCTCCCCTGTCCGGATGTTCTGCCGATTGATGATGGCCGCCACAAACTCCCCCGAGGGAAGCATCAGTTCCTCCGCCACCCGTTCTCCAAACATGGCTGAGCCGTTGTTATAATACTTGATGCCGGGAGACACCACCGTAAAGACGTCATGGCTGAGCAGGTCGTCCACGCTCTGGGCGCGGAACACATCCTCCCCCGCAGGGCCTCCCACATTGTTCTCCGCGATGGTGTTTTTCTCCACATACCCCTCATAAAGCACGGGCAGGACCAACCTGGTCAACTGCGCCGTGCCTAAGCTGACCACAAAACCCAGCAGGATGCAAATTACAATATCGCTGCGCAGATGGACATAGCGCCGCATAGGACTTCCCCCTATTTAGAATCAGATTTTCGTGATGTCAATGGCCTGGAGGTCCCGGCTTCTGCCCTGCTGGCGGGCGGTGAGCAGCGCCCGGGCGGTGTCGATGGCGGTGACGCAGCCCACGGAGTGCTCCACAGCAGCCCGGCGGATTTTGAAGCCGTCGGTATCCTGCTTCCTCCCCCGGGTGGGAGTGTTGATGACCAGGTCGATGGTGCCTGATGCGATCATGTCCATGATATTAGGGTGCCGCTCGGACACGCGGGCCACCTGGGTACACGGCACGCCCGCCTTTTCCAGGAAGCGGCAGGTGCCCTCGGTGGCCAGTATCTCCACCCCCAGGTCGGCAAACCCCCGGGCAATGCCGGATGCCTCCCCCTTATCCTCGTCGTTCACCGTCAGGATAATGCGCCCGCCCTTCTTGGGCGCCCGCATATTGGCCCCCTTGAACGCCTTTAACAGCGCCTGGGAGAAGGACTCCGCAATGCCCAGCACCTCGCCGGTGGACTTCATCTCCGGCCCCAGACCGGTATCCACGTCCGCCAGCTTCTCAAAGGAGAACACGGGCATTTTCACGGCATAATAATCCGCCTCTTTGTAAATCCCGGTGCCGTAGCCCAAGTCCTTCAGCTTGCCCCCCAGCATCACCTTGGTGGCCAAATCAATGATGGGCACGCCGGTGACCTTGGAGATATAGGGGATGGTGCGGGAGGACCGGGGGTTCACCTCAATGACGTACACCTGGTCGTCATAGATGATGAACTGGATGTTGATGAGGCCGATAACTCCCAGCGCCTTGGCCAGGTCGTGGGTGTAGCGCTCGATGGTCTTTTTGTGCTTGTCCTCCACGTGGATGGAGGGATAGACGGAGATGGAGTCCCCGGAGTGGACGCCCGCCCGCTCCACGTGCTCCATAATGCCGGGGATGAGCAGGTCCTCCCCGTCGAACACGCCGTCCACCTCCACCTCGCGGCCCATCAGGTACTTGTCGATGAGGATGGGGTGCTCCTGGACCGTGAGATTGATGATACGCATGAAGTCGGTGATGTTGCGGTCGTTGTAGGCGATTTCCATACCCTGGCCCCCCAGCACGTAGGAGGGGCGCACCAGCACAGGGTAGCCGATCTCGTTGGCCGCTTTCAAAGCCTCCTCGGTGGTGAACACCGTCCGGCCCTTGGCCCGGGGGATATGGCACAGGTTCAGAATTTCGTCGAACCGCTCCCGGTCCTCGGCGGCGTCCACGCCGTCGGAGGAGGTGCCCAGGATGGGCACGCCCATGTCGGCGAGGGCCTTGGCCAGTTTGATGGCGGTCTGCCCGCCGAACTGGACCACCGCCCCCCAGGGCTTCTCCTGCTCCACGATGTTCTGCACGTCCTCGGCGGTGAGGGGCTCGAAGTACAGCTTATCCGCCACGTCGAAGTCGGTGGACACCGTCTCGGGGTTGTTGTTGACGATGATCGTCTCATAACCCAGCCGTTTCAACGCCCACACGGAATGGACAGAGCAGTAATCAAACTCGATGCCCTGGCCGATGCGGATGGGGCCGGAGCCCAGCACCAGCACCTT
>CANOYV010000038.1:0-25522 GCA_947571605.1 uncultured bacterium
CGGATGGAGGAGGGTGAGGATGGCGGAATTTGAGTGCAGGCTGAAAAAATACCGCCAGCTCAAGGAGCTGACCCAGGAGCAGTTGGCCCAACAGGTGGGGGTGCGCCGGGAGACCATCATGCGGCTGGAAAAGGCGCAGTACAATCCGTCCCTCAAGCTTGCGGTAGATATTTCCAGGGCGGTGGAGGCCCCAATTGAGGAAATCTTCCTGTTTCCGTGACGATGCAAAAAATCGCCGCCCGCCCCGGTTTGGGGTGGGCGGCGTTCGTTAGTTGGTCAAAAGTCGGACGAAACCGGCTTGAGATATTTCTTTTGATAGAAAGCCAGCCATTTGCGGAACTCCGGCTGGTCGCCCTGCCGCACGCCCCGGGCGTAGTTGTGGAACTGGAGGTCGGCATACCGCAGCTCCAGCACGGCCAAGGCCACGTTGGAGCAGTGGGCGGCAACGCGTTCGAGGTTGTTGATGATGTCGTTGATGATGAAGCCCATCTCCAGGGTACACACGCCGTTTTGCAGCCGTCGTATGTGGCGCAGCTTCATGCCCTCCAGCATGGTGCTGATGACCTCCTCCAGGGGTTCCACATGGAGGGCCAGGTCGATGTCCTCCTCCGCCAGCGCCTGCTGGGCCAGGGAGACGATCTCCCGCACCGCGTCGGCGGAGCGGTTCATATCGTCCAAGCCGTCGGGGGAGAAGGAGATCCCCTTTTCGTCCATCTCTTTGGCCAAACCGGCCAGGTTCACCGCGTGGTCGGAGATACGCTCCAGATCCGTGAGGCAGTGAAGGTAGTGGGAGCTGATAAGGGTCTCGCGCTCATTGAGCCCCTGGCTGTTCAGGTGGAACAGGTAGTTGCCCAGCTTGTCCTCATAGCGGTCCACCACGTTTTCCCGGCTGAGGATTTTATCATATTTCTCCCCGCTGAAGGTGGTGAACAGCTCGATGGAGCGGTTCAGGTTCTTCGTGGAGGCGGCGGCCATGCGCACCACCGTGTGGCCGCTCTGTTCCAGGGCCAGGGGCGGGTAGCGCAGGAAACGCTCGTCCAGCAGGTTCTCCTCGAACTCCTCGTCGTCCTCGGAGCGCTCCTCCCGGATGGTGGCGCAGGCCAGCCGCACCAGCAGGGAGGTGAAGGGAAGCTGTGCCAGGGTGGCGGCCACCTTGAACACGGTGTTGAACACGGCGATGCCCAGGGGATCGGCGGGGCCGGCCATGAAGTCCATTTCCACGAAGGCGTGAAGCAGGTAGAAGAGGGCCATGAACAGCACGGAACCCACAATGTTGAAGTACAGGTAGATGACGGCGGTGCGTTTACCGTTGACGTTGGCCCCGATGGCGGACAGCAGCACCGGCACGCATGCGCCGATACACATACCCAGCACCATGGGGATAGCTACCTCGTAACTGATGGCTCCTGTGACGGACAGGGCCTGCAAGATACCGATGGAGGCGGAGGAGGACTGAATAACTGCCGTTACCAGCAGTCCGATAAACAGGGACACCACCGGGTTGGAGGCGGCGGAGATGAAGTTCAGGAACGCTTCGTTTTCTTTTAGCGGATCCATGGCGGAACTCATGGTCTGCATACCGCTCATAAGTACGGAGAACGCCAGCAGGATCAGGCCCACGTTCTTTTGCTCCTGCTTCCGGCAGAAGAAATACAGAATGATACCCACAAAGGCGATGAAGGCGAACACCGTGGCGGAGGAGAAGCCTCCCGTACCCTCCACATCGGCCAGGGTCAGCACCCAGCCGGTGGCGGTGGTGCCGATGTTGGCGCCCATGATGATGCCCACGGCGTTGGAAAGCTGCATGATGCCCGAGTTGACGAAACCTACCACCATGACGGTAGTGGCGGAGGAGGACTGGATGACTGCCGTCACCAGCGCTCCCAATAACACTCCTTTGATGGGGTTGGAGGTCAGTTTGCCCAGGATGGTCTCCAGCTTGCTGCCGGCCACCTTTTTCAAGCCGTCTCCCAGCAGAGTCATGCCGAACAGGAAAAAGGCCAGCCCGCCCAGCAGTGAGATGATGTCCGCAATACCCATGCGTTCAATTCCTTCCCGCGGGTCCGGCCCGCATTTCGCAGACTTTTACATATTCATACATGGACATTATAGCATATCTGAAAAAGGATTTCTCGCTTTTTTTCTAATTTCTCTAAAGATGTCGATTTTTTTTGGTTGACGGGGTAAATTTTGGACAAAACAGAGACGAAGCGCGAAGCCGCGTGTCTCAAACAGGCGCGGCGTGACAATGGGGAGCGCGGAGCCGTTGTGGGCAGCGTTGCAAAAAGGGGGCGGGCCGAGGCCCACCCCCTTTAGAATATACCGGCGGTGTTAGCGGCGACCGCCTCCACGGCCGCCGCCGGAGCGTCCGCCGCCAAAGGACCCGCCGGAACGGCCGCCGCCACCAAAGGAGCGTCCGCCGCCGAAGGAGCCGCCGGAACGGCCTCCTCCGCCGAAGGAGCGTCCCCCACCAAAGGAGCCGCCGGGACGAGGCCCCGCGGAGGGCCTGCCGCCGCCGAACGTTCCGCCGGGGCGGCTGCCGCCGAAGGAACCGCCGGGCCGGGGGCTGGGGTTGGGGCGGGGACCGGGACGGGGACCGGGGCCGAAGCCCATGCCGGGGCCTGGTCCAAAGCCGGGGCCTGGACCGGGACCGAACCCAGGGCCGCGGGGCGGCCTGGGCGGGCGCGGGGGACGGGGGCGGAAGATATAGAAGGGCCGGTAAACGTAGGTGGGGCCGTACCACCCATTGCGGTAGCGCCGCCGGTGGGAGCCCTCCATCACCAGCAGGAGGATCACCGCAAGCACGATGATGACGATCAGATCAGAAAATCCTTCCATGGAGCCGCCTCCTTTCCCGGGTCAATCAAAATAGTCTTCATACCACGACTCCAGCGCCTCGGTGAGGCTGAGCAGGCCGTCGCCGTAAAAGCCGCGTGCGAAATCGTATTCCATATACTCATAGGCATAGTCGGAGCAGTCCTGGTCGGTAAATGCCCCGCTGATGTCGCTGCCCTGGATCAACCAATAGTTGTCGCCGCTGATATCCAGTGCCACGATCATGTCATAGCCGCCCAGGCCCATCTCCTCGGCCCGCTTCATGGCGTATTGGTCCAGGTCGTCCCTGCCGTAGTTGCAGGTGACCACGCCGATGGATACGCCGTACTGCTTCCACAGCCGCTCGTTGCGCTGGTCCAGCGTCCGCACGGTCTCGCTGGACAGCACACCGGCGTCGTCCCACACGAAGGAGGCGGCCCCGTTAGGGGCGCCGGGCAAATCTGGCTCGGGCGCGGGGTGGTTATTGGCCGGGGCCTTGGCGTAGCCGATTCCGACGGCGGCAAAGACCATCAACAGGGTAAGCCCCCAGGCCACGCCTTGCTTTTTAAATACGCCGGTCCCCCGGTTACCCACAACGGCCAGGATTGTGACAGCCAGGATCGCCAGGATGCCAAGCATCAGGATTGATCTCATTGCTTAACCCCTCAGTTCAAGCAGCTTCTGCTTCAGCTCGCCCTCGATGCGGCCCAGCTCCAGCTCGGCCTCCTTGCGCTTCTGGGCGCCGTCCTTCTGGATCTGCATCACCTCGTCCAGGGTGGAGATGAGCTGCTGGTTGGTGTGCTGGAGGGTCTCGATGTCCACAATGGACCGCTCCGCCTCCTTGGCGGTCTCGATGGTGCCCATCTTGAGCATCTCGGCGTTTTTCTTCAGCAGGTCGTTGGTCATATTGGTGACGGCGGCCTGGGCGGCGGTGGCCTGGCGGGAGTGCTCCAACCCCAGAGCCAGCACCATCTGGCTTTTCCACAGGGGGATGGTGTTCACCAGGGAGGACTGGATTTTCTCCAGCATCAGCGTGTCGTTGTTCTGGATCATGCGGGTCTGGGGGCCCATCTGGATGGAGATCATCCGGGTCAGCTCCAGGTCGTGGAGCTTCTTCTCAAACCGGTTGCAGAGATTGGCAAAATCATTGTACTTCTGGGCGTCCTCCTGGGAGCCGCTCTCGGCGGCCTTTTTGCGCAGCGTCTCTAAATCCTCGTTCCGGGCCTTCATCAGCGCCTTCTTGCCCGCCAGGATATACATGGTGAGCTCCTTGTAATACTTGGTGTTCAGCTCATACATCTGGTCCAGCATGGCGATGTCCTTCATCAGCGTGACCTGGTGGCCCTCCAGAATGGAGGCGATCTTGTCCACATTGACCTCCGCCTTGTCATAGCTGGCTTTCATGGCGGTGAGCTCGTTTTTCTTTTTCTGGAAGAATCCGGCGATGCCCTTCTTTTCCGGCTGACCAAAGGTTTTCAGTTCCACCACCAGGGAGGACAGCGCCTCGCCTACCTCGCCCAGGTCCTTGGTGCGCACGTTGTTCAGCGCGTTCTCGGAAAAGCCGGCAATGTTTTTCTGGGCGGCGGCGCCGTATTGGAGCACCTGGGTGGAGTCGGTGATGTCGATCTTCTGGGCGAAGTCGTTGACGACCTTCCGCTCCGCCTCGGAGAGCTGGCTCTCGTCCAACTGGATGGCCTGGGCGTCCCGTGCGGCCTGGACCGCAGCGGCGTCGTCGGGGCTGATGGTGTTTTCCAGGGTCAGGGACGGGGCCTCCGGGGCTTTGGGGACAGCGGCCTCCGCCGCCTGGGCGGCCTGAGCCGCAGCGGCGGCACCGGTGGGGTCCAGGGTCAGCTCGGGCATTGTGTTCAGTTCATCACTCATGGTTTTTCTCCTCCGAATCTTGATTTGGGTCATCGTCAAACAACACCGGATTATCGGCGAATTTGGGTGGGGCGTCAAAAGGGTCAACCGGAGAGACCGCCTCCGGGGTCCTGTGGTAGGTTTTCCAGAAGCCGGCGGCGATGATGGTGCTCAGCGCTGTCATCAGCAGCAAAAACAGGTTAAACTCCGCCAGCCGCCGTACGAACGCCACCGCCATGGCGGCGGCGGCCAGGGTCCATACAATGGCCAGAACCCGGTAGCCATTTTTGAGGATCGGTTTTTTGTTCATGGACCCTCCTCACGACCCGCCCAGGGTCATTCCGCCCAGGCCTTCCTGGGCCAGCATCTGCTCCATGACCTTGATCTCAGCGGACACGTCCATGGCCTCCTCGCCGTACAAATCGTCCAACTGGCGGGTGAAGGCGGTGCAAATGGTGTCCAGCATATCCTCGATCTTGCCCTTGGCGCCGTCAATGTTGGCTCCGGACACCCCGGCGGCGTCCATCCGGTCGTAGGCGTTGAGCAACTTCAGCGTGGTGGGCAGGTAGTAGTTCATAAACTTGCGGATCTGGGGCAGCTTGGACGGCTTTTCCACCACGGTGTCGATGATCTTGCCGGTGGTGGCCTCCATCTGGGAGATCTGGGCGGAGATTTTCTCGTCCTTGATGGAGTCGTTGAGCCTGCGCATCTCAGAGATGGCCCGGTTGCGCTCCACCAGCAGCGCGTCAATTTCAGGGTTGCCGGTGGATTTGGGTTTCGCCTCCTGCCTGGGGGCGGGCTGCGGTTCTGCTTTGGGCGTGGCCTGGGTGGGTTGCCGGACCTCGTATCCCTTGTCGGGGAAGATGATCTTGCCCACGTAGTAGGCCACCAGGGAGGCCAGCGCCGCCATAATATAGTGGGTGGGGCGGTACAGGGGGGCGAACAGCGCCCATAACAGCCAAGTGGCCCCGATGAGGTAGACGGGCAGGACGCTGCGTTTTTTCACATAAGACAAGGCGGTTGCCCCCTTTCCGGATTCTGGCTTCTATTTTACTCCCCGGACAAGGTTCCTGTCAAGAAGAAGGGGGGAGGACCGGTTGACTTTAACAATTTCTTCATGTACAATAAAGTGCTGTTTCAATCAAAACAAGGGAGTCCTTTCCATGATGACACTAGACGATTTCCGGGCCGCCCGTAAGGTTCTGGACGGCGTGCTCCACCGCACCGACCTGATATACAGCCCCTTTTTCACCAAGACCACCGGCAATCACGTTTACATCAAGCCGGAGAACATGCAGGTCACGGGGGCGTATAAAATTCGGGGCGCTTATTTCAAATGTTCCACCCTCACCGACGAGGAGAAGGCCAGGGGCCTGGTCACCGCCTCTGCGGGCAACCACGCCCAAGGCGTGGCCTACGCCGCCCAGGCGGCGGGGGTGGCGGCCACCATCGTCATGCCCACCACCACCCCTCTGGTGAAGGTGAACAATACCAAGGATTACGGGGCGAAGGTGGTGCTTCACGGCGAGACCTTCGACGACGCGGCGGCGCTGGCCGCCCGGCTCAGCCAGGAGGAGGGGCTGACCTACGTCCACCCCTTCAACGACCTGACCGTTTCCACCGGCCAGGGTACCATCGCCTACGAAATCTTCAAGGACCTGCCCGACGTGGACGTGATCCTGGTCCCTGTGGGCGGCGGCGGGCTGGCGGCGGGGGTGTCCACCCTGGCCAAGCTGCTCAACCCCTCCGTGCGGGTCATCGGCGTGGAGCCCTCCGGGGCGGCGTCCATGAAGGCCAGCCTGGAGGCGGGCCATGTGACCACCGTGGACCCCATCAGCACCATTGCCGACGGTGTGGCGGTCAAAACCCCCGGCGACCAGGTGTTCCCCTACATCCAGAAGAATCTGGACGTCGTCATCACCATCGACGACGACGAGTTGGTGGACGCCTTCCTGGACGTAATGGAAAAGCACAAAATGGTGGTGGAGAACGCGGGCTTGCTCACCATCGCGGCCCTGAAACACCTGGACTGCCAGGGGCAGAACGTGGTTTCCGTCTTGTCCGGCGGCAACATGGACGTAATCACCATCTCTTCTTTGGTGCAGCACGGCCTTATCAACCGCGGGCGGATTTTCACGTTCTCGGTGCAATTGCCCGACCGGCCCGGCGAGCTGCTGCGCATCGCCGACCTGGTGGCCGGGCAGAATGGCAATATTATCAAGCTGGACCACAACCAGTTTGTCAATATCAACCGTCAGGCGGGGGTGGAGCTGAAGGTCACCCTGGAGGCCTTCGGCCTGAGCCATAAGGCGGCGATCATGGACGCGCTGAGCCAGGCGGGCTACCAGGTGAAGGAAGTGCCCCTCAGCGGCACCATTACCGGTTAAAATCACAATCCCCCCGCCGCCGCGACGGCGGCAGCGGGGGGTATTTAGGTGCGGCGCGCCGTTCAGGCGTCGGGCCGGGCGCGGGCGGGGGCAGGGAAGAGCCGCCCGGTCAACCCTGCGGCGACCTCCGCGTGTTTCATCTTATGTGGGGGGAGGGCGGCTGGTGTGCCGCGCCCGGGTCGAAACGCGGACTTGTTTCGGAGCGCAATCCACGGGAAGAGAGGTAAAATCATGGTTAAAGTGGCGCCTTCCATCCTTTCAGCGGATTTTTGCAATTTGGAGGCGGATATCCGCCGGGTGTCCTCGGCGGACTGGCTCCATGTGGACGTGATGGACGGCATGTTCGTGCCCAATATCACCATCGGCGTGCCGGTGGTGCGGTCCATCCGCAAGCACACAGACATGTTTTTGGACGTACACCTGATGATCGACAAGCCGGTGCGCTACATCGACGACTTCTGCGAGGCCGGGGCGGACCTGCTCAGCATCCATTTGGAGGCGGACCACCCCACCCGTGTCGCCGACGCGTTGCGGGCCATGGGGGCTAACGGGGTGAAAAAGGCGGTGGCCCTGCGGCCCATCACGTCGGCCAGGGCCGTCCTGCCCTACATCGAGCAACTGGACATGGTGCTGGTGATGACGGTGGAGCCCGGCTTCGGAGGGCAGGCGTTCATGGAGAGCCAACTGGACACCATCCGGGAGGTCCGGGCCATCATTGACAGGTACAATCCGGCCTGCGAGCTGGAGGTGGACGGCGGCATCGCCTCGGGCACGGCGGGGAAGGTCATTGCGGCCGGGGCCACGGTGCTGGTGGCGGGGTCCGCGGTGTATGGCGCGGAGGACCCGGCGGCGGCCATTGAAAGCTTGCGCAAAGGGGGAGAAGCGGAATGAAAACGTATCAGATCCAGGTATTTGCCGATCTGAAGCGGGCGGAGACTGAGATGAATGAGTTGGCGGCCGCCGGCTGGCAGGTCAAATCCACCGCATGGAGTCAGAACGGGCTCGTGGTCACCTTTGAGAAGGAAGCATAACAATTTGGAGGTCTTACCATGGACTATTTCCCCGCCGCTCTGGAAAATTTAGTGGAGCAGTTTGCCAAGCTGCCCGGCGTGGGCCGCAAGAGCGCCCAGCGGCTGGCCTTCTATATCCTGGACCAGCCGGAGCAGGCGGCCAAGGACTTCGCCGCCGCCCTGCTGGAGGCCAAAACCTCCATCGGCTGCTGTCCCGTGTGCCAAAACCTCACCGACGGGGACGGCGAATGCGCCCTGTGCGCCTCCTCCAAACGGGACCATAGCCTGGTCTGCGTGGTAGCCGACCCCAAGGACGTGGTGGCCATGGAGCGCTCCAGGGAGTACGGCGGGGTATACCACGTCCTCCACGGGGTGATCTCCCCCATGAACCACGTGGGGCCGGACGACCTGCGCATCGCCCAGCTCGTGGAGCGGGTGGCGGCGGGGGGCGTCGAGGAGGTCATCATGGCTACCAACCCGGACACCGAGGGGGAGACCACCGCCATGTATCTCTCCCGGCTGCTCAAGCCCTTCGGGGTAAAGACCACCCGGCTGGCCTACGGCATCCCGGTGGGCAGCCACCTGGAATTTGCCGACGACGCCACGCTGATGCGGGCGCTGGAAGGACGAAGGGAAATCTGAACCGCTTTACGTGTGTGAAGGGAGAAGAACCTGTGGAAAAGTGGCTGTATGTGATGTTCATTGAAAAAACCAAGACCTACAACCGCCTGACCAAGGCCGCCGTGGAGCGCCATGTGGCCAACATCAAAGCTCTGGACGAAGAGGGGCATTTGGAGCTTTGCGGCGTGTTCAAGGGCTATCCCGGCGTGGCGGGCATGTATATCCTGCGGGCGGGCAGCTACGAGGAGGCCGAAGAGCTTTGCAGCCGGGAACCCCTGGTGACGGAGGGCTTCGCTACTTATAAGTTGAAAGCGCTGCAAGTGGCGGACCGGGAGAACAATTACCTGCTCTGAGAAAGTGGAATCGGCATTTTGTCACTCTTTTAACAAAAATCAGGCGTGGAAACGGAAATTTTTTCGTTTCCACGCCTTTTCCTCTTCCCTTTTCCGTAAAGATATGTCATAATGGTGTCATACATTAATATCCATCTAAAGGAGGGCACGCCATGAAACCCACCGCCACCTTTTCCCCTGAGCGGCTGGAGTACCTGAAGCTCCTGGCCCGGCGCTACCCAAACGTCCAGTCCGCCTGTACCGAGATCATTAACCTGCGGGCCATCCAGAACCTGCCCAAGGGCACGGAGCATTTCCTGTCCGACGTCCACGGGGAGTACGAGGCCTTCCAGCACATCCTCAACTCCGCCTCCGGCGTGGTGCGGGTGAAGATCGACGAGCTGCTGGGGGCCACGGTCCCCCGGTCCGACCGGGACCAACTGGCCACCCTCATCTACTACCCGGAGGAGAAGCTGGAGGAGATCGAGCGGGAGACCGAGGACATGCGGGAGTGGTACCGCATTACCTTCCACCGGCTCATCGACCTGTGCTGCCTGGTCAGCTCTAAGTACACCCGTTCCAAGGTCCGCAAGGCCATGCCGCCCGAGTACGCCTACATCATCGACGAGCTGATCCACACCCATTACGAGAAGAATGAGACGGACAAACGGGACTACTACGAGAATATCATCAATACCATTATCGACCTGGACCGGGCGTCCAACTTCCTGATCCAGTTGTGCGAGCTCATCAAAAAGCTGTCGGTGGACCACCTCCATCTGGTGGGCGACATCTTCGACCGGGGTCCCGGCGCGGATGTCATCATGGACAGCCTGATGCAGTACCACAGCGTGGATATCCAGTGGGGCAACCACGATATCCTGTGGATGGGCGCGGCCTCCGGCTCCCGGACCCTGGTGGCCACGGTGCTGGTCAACTCCCTGCGCTACAACAACCTGGAGACCATTGAGACGGGCTACGGCATCTCCCTGCGGCCCCTGTCCGTCTTTGCCGACGAGTTTTACCGCCACTGCGACGTCAGCCGCTTCGAAGTAAAGGTGGCCAAGGAGGACGAGGACAAGATCACCGACCGGGACAGGGTGCTGTGTGCCCGGATGCACAAGGCCATTTCTATGATCCTGTTCAAGCTGGAGGGACAGAAGATCCGGCGCAACCCCTCCTTCCAGATGGACGACCGGCTGTTGCTGGACAAGGTCGATTACGAGCGCAAGACCATCACCTTCGGCGGCAATACCTACCCCATGGTTGACACCGACTTCCCCACCGTGGACCCCGCCGATCCCTACGCCCTCACCCCGGAGGAGGACACGCTGATCAACACTCTCACCCGCTCCTTCCGCCACAGCGAGAAGCTTCAGCGCCATGTGCGCTTCCTCTACTCCGCGGGGAGCCTGTACCGCATCTACAACGGCAACCTGCTCTTCCACGGCTGCATCCCCATGCACGAGGACGGCGCCCTGATGCGCTTCTCCCTCATGGGCTGCGACAACCTGTCGGGCCGGGCGTTCCTGGACTATGCCGACCGGGTGGCCCGCCGGGCCTACTACAACAAGGCGGGCTCGCCGGAACGGCAACAGGGCATGGACTTTTTGTGGTGGCTGTGGTGCGGGCGCAACAGCCCCATCTTCGGCCGGGATCGTATGACTACCTTTGAACGGAGGTTCATCGCCGACGAGTCCACCCATGTGGAGACCAAAAACGCCTATTATCATCTGTACAACGACCGTTCGGTGTGCGAGGGCATTTTGAAGGAATTCGGTCTGGAGGGCCCCCACTGCCACATCATCAACGGCCATGTCCCCGTGAAGTCCAAGAAGGGGGAGAGTCCGGTAAAGGGCGGCGGCAGGCTGATCGTCATCGACGGCGGGTTCTGCAAGGCGTACCAAAAGACCACCGGCATCGCCGGGTACACCCTCATCTACAATTCCTCCTGCTTCCGGCTGGTAGCCCATGAGCCCTTTGTGGGCAGGGCCGCCGCCATTCACAAAAATTATGACATCGCCTCCACCACCCAGGTGTTCGAGCGGCTGGAGAGCCGGGCCATGATCCTCCAGACCGACATCGGCCGGAAGCTCCAGGGCCAGATCGACGAGTTGGTGGACCTGGTGGCCGCCTTCCGCAGCGGCGCCATCGTGGAGAGCCACAAGGCCTGAGCGCCGCGTCGAACGGATGCGAAACCACCCGCTGGTCCTGGCGGGTGGTTTCATATATGGGAATCTGTTTTTCCTCACTTTTCCTCCAATTTTGATACCGAATTGTAACATTTTTTTTGCATACTTTGCCTTGCCCAATTCAATATATAGTGGTACAATGTCTGTAACTGCCGCTATGGCATGATTGCGTTTGAGCGTGCAATGATATCAGTTCATCCGTGGGGAGAGCCGCGCGCGGCCCCACGGCGGGAGGTTTCGCTGTATTATGGAAGAATCCACTCCGAAAAAAAGTTTTCCGACGGGACTCGTCGCCGGGATCGCGGCAGCGGTGATTGCGGTGGCCGCCGTGGGCGGCTACTTCGGCCTGTGCGCCTGGGTGCAGAGCAACGACCAGCTTTTGCCTGGCGCGGTGGCCGTGGACAACCGTGGTGAAACCGTGGCCGAGTTGGGCGGACTCACCAGGGAGGACGCCCTGGCGGTGGTCGCCCGGGAAATGGACCAGCGGCTGGACAGCCGCAAGCTGACTTTGCTCTACGGCGAGGGCAAGCGGGCGGAGCTCACCGGCGAGCTGATGACCTGCGTCCCGGAGGTTGCGGTGGATGTAGGCTTCAGCGCCAAGGAGGAGCAGCCCTTTTGGAAGCTGGGCGCCCTGTGGCTGGGCGCCATGAAGGAGCCCGCCGACCTGTCCCTGTCCGCCGCCGCCTTCACCCCCGAGGGGGAGGCCGAGGCAAAAAAAGTGATTCAGTCCATCTCTGACGAGCTCTATCAGGAGCCGGTGGATTTCACCTATGAGCTGGGTTCGGAAAATGTGGTGGTCACCCCAGGCGCCGACGGCCGGCAGGTGGATACCGAGGCCCTGCTGGAGGCGGTGGAGTCCGCCTTGGCCCAGGGCGCTACCGAACTGGCGGTGGAGCCTGAAATCGTCCCCAGCGCAGAGCTCAGCGGCGAGGTGCTCCATGATTTGGTGTACGTGGAGCCCAAGGCCGCCGGTGTGGACGAGAACGGCAAGCTCACCCCGGCGGTGATCGGCCTGTCCGTCAACGCCGAGGAGGCCCAGTCCCTGCTGGACGCCGCCGCCCCCGGGGAGCCGGTGACCATCCCCTTGGAGTACACCCCGCCGGGGACCTCCGCAGACGAGTCCATGTACTACAAGGACCTGCTGGCCTCCGTCACCACCAACATGGACGGTGTGGCCAACCGCTCCTTCAACGTGAACCGGGCCGCCGAGTCCTGCAACGGCAAGGTGCTCCAACCGGGAGAAGTGTTCTCCTATATCGGCACCATCGGCGACCCCAGCGCCCGCAACGGCTATAAGCCCAGCACCGGCTACCAGAACGGCGAGACCGTCCCAATGGACGGCGGCGGCGTGTGCCAGGTGTCCTCCTCGCTGTACTATTGCGCGGTATACTCCAACCTGGAGATCGTCCGGCGGGCCTGCCACGCCTTTTCCACCGGCTATATCCCAAACGGGCTGGACGCCACCATCTACTATCCCTCTCTGGACTTCCAGTTCCGCAACAGCACCGGCTTCCCCATCAAGATTGTGGCCTATACCGAGGGTGGAGCCTGGGGCAAGCTGACGGTGCAGTTCTACGGCAGCAACCCCGACAACATCAAAGTGGAGACCCAGCGGTACACCCAGTCCTCCACCGCCTGGACCACCGTGTATGAGCCGGACGAGACCCTTGAGCGGGGCACGACAAAGGTAAAAACCACCCCCTACACCGGTTACGTGGTGGACGTTTACCGCTGTGTGTACGATGCCAACGGCAACCTGATGTCCCGCACCTTTGAAAACCACAGCACCTACGCCAAGCGGGACAAGGTGATCCTTTACAACCCCTTGGACTCCGGTCCCTGGGGCGGGGGTACGGCTGAGCCGCCTGTGGTCACCGATCCCCCGGTGATGCCCAGCACCGATCCGGGCCCCATCGTTGACCCAGGTCCCAGCGTGGACCCTGGCCCCGGCATCGACCCTGGTCCCAGTGTGGACCCCGGTGTTGACCCAGGCCCTGTGGACCCGCCCACGGTGAACCCGGAGCCCGTGCCTACTCCCACCCAATATATTGACATCCCGTTGCCGGACGGCTTTACCGATACCGGCATCGGAGCGAGGGAATGAGCTATGTTTCAAGGGTTTTCCCAGGAGACTGTGGATTTCATGTGGGGCATCCGGTTCAACAACGAGCGTTCTTGGTTTGAGGCCCATAAGTCCGACTATCAGACCTGTTTTCTTGAGCCGATGAAGGAGCTTGGCGCCCAGGTGCAGGGCGCCCTGCTGGACCGCTTTCCCAAGAGCGGGCTGAATTTGAAAATTTCCCGCATTTACCGGGACGCCCGGCGGCTGTTTGGCCGGGGACCCTATAAGGATCATCTGTGGCTCT
The DNA here is from genome assembly GCA_947571605.1 of uncultured bacterium. GTDB lineage: Bacteria > Bacillota > Clostridia > Oscillospirales > Oscillospiraceae > Enterenecus. The sequence continues at coordinate 13,583 of CANOYV010000038.1, forward strand.
CCCTGTTCCGCTTTGGCAGCGAGACGGGCGGCGACCACCCGGTGCTGTGGTTCGAGCTGGCCCCGGAGGGCTGGAGCTACGGAATGGGCTTCTGGTGCGCCCAGCCGGTGTTGATGGAAAAGCACCGGGCCCGTATCGACGCCGACCCTAAGCCCCTGCTGAAGCTGGAGAACAAGCTGGCAAAGCAGAAGGAGTTTGCGCTGGAAGGTCCGGAGTATAAGCGGCAGAAGACCTGTGGCGAGCCGAAACTGACCCGGTGGTACAACAAAAAATCCTTCTCTGTGGGCCACGAGGAGGAGTTGACCGAGTTCATCTACACGCCCGAGCTGGCGGAGCGGCTGGTGGAAGGGTTTTCCTTCCTCATGCCGTATTACGACTACTTTTCCACCCTCTGGGCGGACCCGGACCCGAGAGAATCCACATAGGTCAAAAGGGCCGAAGGCATTTGCCTTTGGCCCTTTTCGATGTTGTGGTGCGCCTGCTTACGACGGCTCGGACGCTCAGTTTTTCAAGCTGTGCATGGGAGCCGGGATTCGTCCGCCTCTTGCCACAAACTCCTCCGCGCTTCCAGTGTGGCAAGGCATCACCGGCGCGGAGCCCAGCAGCCCGCCGAACTCCACGATGTCCCCCACCTGCTTCCCCGGCGCGGGGATGATGCGCACGGCGGTGGTCTTTTGGTTCACCATACCGATGGCGGCCTCGTCCGCGATGATGGCGGACAGGGTGGCGGCAGAGGTGTCGCCGGGGACGGCGATCATGTCCAGCCCCACCGAGCACACACAGGTCATGGCCTCCAGCTTGTCCAGGCACAGCGTCCCGCCCCGGGCGGCGGCGATCATGCCCTCGTCCTCGCTCACCGGGATGAAGGCCCCGGACAGCCCCCCCACCGAGGAGGATGCCATCACGCCGCCCTTTTTTACCGCGTCGTTCAGCAGGGCAAGGGCGGCGGTGGTGCCATGGGCGCCGCACACCTCCAGGCCCATCTCCTCCAGAATCCGGGCCACGCTGTCTCCGACGGCAGGGGTGGGGGCCAGGGAGAGGTCCACAATACCGAAGGGAACGCCCAGCCGGGCGCTGGCCTCACGGGCCACGAGCTGTCCCATGCGGGTCACCTGGAAAGCGGTCTTTTTGATGGTCTCCGCCACCACGTCGAAGGGCTGGCCTTTCACCGACTGGAGGGCGTGGTGTACCACGCCGGGCCCGGACACCCCCACGTTGATGACCCGTTCGGCCTCGCCCACGCCGTGGAACGCCCCGGCCATGAAGGGGTTGTCCTCCACCGCGTTGCAGAACACCACCAGCTTGGCGCAGCCAAAGCCGCCACGGTCGGCAGTGCGCTCCGCAGCGGACTTGATGGTCCGGCCCATGAGAGCCACCGCATCCATGTTGATGCCCGCCTTGGTAGAGCCTACGTTGACGGAGGAGCACACCACGTCGGTGACCGCCAGGGCCTCCGGGATGGCGGCGATGAGCTTTTTATCTCCCTCGGTCATGCCCTTTTGCACCAGGGCGGAGAAGCCGCCGATGAAGTTGACCCCCACCGCCTTAGCCGCCTTGTCCATGGCGGCGGCGAAGGGGACGTAGTCGGTGGTGCGGGACGCCCCGGCCACCAGGGCTATGGGGGTAACGGAGATGCGCTTGTTGACGATGGGGATGCCGAACTCGGCCTCGATATCCTCGCCGGTTTTCACCAGCTTCTCGGCGGAGGTGGTGATCTTGTCGTAAATCTTCCGGCAGGCGGCGTGGGGGTCAGGGTCGCAGCAGTCCAAGAGGCTGATGCCCATGGTGATGGTGCGGATGTCCAGATGCTGGTGGTCGATCATCTGGATGGTCTGCAAAATGTCGTTGGTGTTAATCATGGCTCAGCCCTCAGATGCGGTGCATCGCGTCGAAAATATCTTCTCTTTGCACCCGGACGTCCAGGCCCCGCTCCTTGCCGGCCTCGGCCAGGTCCTCCCTGAGCCGGGCGAAGGGCACCGTGGCCTGGGAGGCGTCCACCAGCATAATCATGGTGAAATACTCCTGGAGAACGGTCTGGCTGATGTCCAGCACGTTGACGTTCTTCTCGCTGAGCAGGGCGCACACGGCGGCGATGATGCCCACCTGGTCGCGGCCTATAACGGTAACAATGGCTCTCATAATGTTTCTTCCTCCTCTGGAGTGTGGTAAAGTATCTCGCTGTATGGAACGCCGGTGCGGGACAGAAGAAAGGTCCGGCGGTGGAGCAGCGCCTCCTCCCGGCCCTCCCGCTTCCGCAGGATGACGGGCAAAACGGCGGCATAGCTCTTAAAATGTTGGCTCACATAGCGGCCTCCTCACTGTAACTCGTCCAGCGTCAGGCTGAACGCCGGAAGGAATTTCTCCGTGAAATATTCCAGCTCCTCCATCCCCATGTCCTTCAGCGCCGCCATGGTCTGCTCCGCCGCTTTCTTGAACTCGGAGTTGCCCGCTTTCAGTTCTTCCACGCACTTGATGTACGCCGACAGCTTATCCGCCGCCTTCACATACCGCCGAACCTTGCGGTCCGACTCCCGCACCAAGGGTTCGTAGGCCGGGACCAGTTCCGGGGGCAGCATGGACAGCAGCCTGTCCTGGGCCGCCGCTTCCACCTGCTTATAGGCGTTTTGCAGGGAGGGGTTGTGGTACTTGACGGGGGTGGGCATGTCCCCGGTGATGATCTCCGGCGCGTCGTGGAACAGGGCGGTTACCGCCGCCTGATCCGGGTCGATCTCTTTGTGGAACACGTCACGGCCGATCACCGCCAGGGCGTGGGCCAGCACCGCCACCTCATAGGAGTGTTCCTCCACGTTCTCGGTGCGGGTGTTGCGCATCAGCGCCCAGCGGGCGATGTAGCGCATCCGGAAGAGGTAGGCAAAAAAACTGTGGTTCATAGGTCGGGCCGCCTTTCAAAAGCTGTCCACACATTGTACCACGCCGAGGTGGAAATGTATAGGCCCATCCGGCAAAAAAATCCGGACGCAAAAAGACCCCGCCCAAAAGCGGGGCGGGGGCAGAGCTTGACGGGTCAATCGGTGCTGTTGAATTTCTGCGCGACGGCCAGATAGCCGCGAACCGGCCCGTTGAGAGCGGCGGTGATACGGACATAGTAGCTGACCGCTTCCGTATCGGAGCCGGTATACCGGATTACGCCGGGATCGCTGTTGGGCTCAACTTTCACCGAGCCGACAGGCTCAGACTGGCCCTCGCAATAAAGGTAGACGGTAGCGGCTTTATCCGAGCTGTTGCGGTACCAGACTTTGATGTATCCGCCGTTGCCGGGGGTGGAGGTAAACGAATCAGTGCGGAAAGTACCCCATACACTGATGCTCGGGTCCTCAAAGAGCTGCATATGCAGCTCGATCCCCTCGTTTCCGTCGCCGTCACTGGGTTCGGTGGCAGAGGCGGGGACGGCCATGGACAGGGACAGCGCCAAGGCCAGCAACAGGGACAGCACGCGCTTTGTTTTCATAAGGTATGCTCCTTTCTGCGTTGTGTGGGACTATACGGTCAATAGTTCACAAACCCGACCACACGCACAGTTTGAGAAGAATTGTTCCTGATCGCCACCCTATAGCTTCCGGCCTCATTAATCCCAAGTGTCTGATTGATACTGCCCCCTTTCACATTGATGGAGTAAAATTTGTTATTGGAAGCTATAACGCCAAAGTCCAGACTGGCTGACGATGGCGAGTAGGAACAATTAAAGGTGATTATATCATTGACCGCTAGTGAAATGGAGCTGTCCATGGGGCACAAAGAATGCGCAGGAAAATTTTCGTCAATTTGTCCCTGAGATTGTGGTATGATAGATGTTTTCCAGCACCCCAGATCTGACGGCTCGACCAATTCGCACGCCATATCCTCCAAGCATATGTATTCATTTTGGGTGCTCGCCGCGTTTACGGGCATGACGCTGGAAGCAATCATTGCTACACAAGCCAAAAGCACCCGTAAAATGTTCCGCCGTTTCATGTGTACAGACCTCCATTTTATTCTGAGATTTTCCATGTCCATTCATAGGGTGTCGAATCATCCCAATCAATATCTTCCCATTCCATATCATCCTGATTGATAATAGCAGGACCGTCTTTTGGCTTCTCCGGCTCCTTAAATACAGCGGAAACAATGGTAATAACCGACGCGGCGGCCACCAACAGAATGAGCGTTGCCGCCGCAATGCCCCCCGCCAGCCTTAGCAATTTGGGTTTCTTTTGTGGTTCAGCGGCCTCTGATTCCTCCACCAGCGCCACCGCCGGGGCGGCCTCCTCCTGGGGCGGCTGCTCGCCGTTCACCAGTTCGTCCAGGGGAACGCCGTACAGACGCCCCAGCGCAGCCAGATTCATGGTGGCCGGGGCAATGACGCCCCGCTCCCATTTGGAGACGGCCTGCCGGGATATGCCCAGCTCCCGGGCCAGCTCATCCTGGGTCCAGCCCTTTGCCTTGCGCAGTTCAATCAGTTTTTCTCTCAGTTCCATGATAGCCCTCCCTTTCGGCAAAAATCAATCATACCTTCCGTTACAAACACGCAACTTTTGGTTTCTTTCTCCGTTTCCGGTCTGTTTCCCCCCTCCATTATACCACCCGCCTCCGGGCGGGGCAAGGATGTGGGAACCGCGGTTGCCATTTGCCCTCCGGTATGGTATAATAACCGGAACTTACCGACGAGAGGGAGTTGCCATGGACATCGCCATCTACACCCTGGGCTGCAAGGTGAATCAGTATGAGACCCAGGCCATGGAGCGGGAGCTGCTTCGCCGGGGCCACAGCCTGACGGACTTTGACAGTCCGGCGGACGCCTACATCGTAAACACCTGCACCGTCACCGCCGTCAGCGATAAAAAGTGCCGTAATATCATCCGCCGGGCCCGCAAAAACGCCCCTGGCGCCGTGGTGGCCGTGTGCGGCTGCTACGCGCAGACCGATCGGTCGGCCGTGGCGGCGTTAGGGGTGGACCTGGTATCCGGCTCGGCGGGGCGGATGGCGTTTTTGGACCGGCTGGAGGAGCTGCTCCAGGCCAGGGGAGAGCAGGTGATCACCGTGGACAACGCCCTGGCCCGCCGGGACTTCGAGCGCCTGCCCGCCGGCGGGGCGGCGGGCAGGACCCGGGCCATGCTCAAGGTGGAGGACGGCTGCGTCAACTTCTGCGCCTACTGCATCATCCCCTACGCCCGGGGCCCGGTGCGGTCCCTGCCGCTGGATGAAGCCGTGGAGCAGGCCCGGAAGCTGGAGGCGGAGGGCTACCGGGAGGTGGTGCTCACCGGCATTGAGATATCCGCCTGGGGGCGGGACCTGAAAACCGGGCAGACCCTCGTTGATCTCATCCAGGCGGTATGCGCCGCCGTGCCGGACCTTCGTGTGCGGCTGGGTTCCCTGGAGCCGCGGACGGTGACGGAGGACTTCTGCCGCCGGGCCGCTACCCTGCCCAACCTGTGCCCCCACTTTCATCTGTCCCTCCAGTCCGGCTGTGACGCTACTCTGAGGCGGATGAACCGGAAATATAATACCGCCCGGTATGATGAGTCCGTTCGATTACTGAGAGAATATTTTGCCGACCCCGGCGTTACCACCGACCTTATCACCGGATTTCCCGGGGAAAGCAGAGAGGAGTTTGACCAGACCCTGGAGTTTATCCGGAAGTGCGCCTTCACCGCCATGCACGTGTTTCCCTACTCCCGGCGGCCCGGTACCCCCGCCGACGCCATGCCGGATCAGGTGCCCAAGGAGGAAAAGGAGGCCCGGGCCCGTGAGGCCATTGCCCTGGCAAGCGAGTTGGAGGCCCGGTGGCTGGAAAGCCGGGTGGGCCGGACTCTTCCGGTGCTGTTCGAGGAAGAGAAGGACGGCCTCTGGCAGGGCCACGCTCCCAACTACGCCCTGGTCCGGGCGGCGGGGGAGAACCTTCACAACCGGCTGGCGGACGTAAAAATCACCGGCGTGGGGGAGGGAGCCCTTGCCGGCATTGTCCTGGGGACGGATGGGTGAGCCTTGCGCCGCGACTGGACTTGTGGTAAAATATAACGTCGAGGCCGTTATTGCGACACACGCATATATAGAAAGAACGGAGGCGGGGACCCATGCGGGTCTTGCTCAGCGCTGGGCTGCCGGACGAAGCCAAAGACGAGTTTTTGGACAGCATCAGCAAGCTCACAGCCAGCAATATATTCAGTGCGGTTATCGCGGCCGTGGTCTGCCTGGTGTTTATCAAAGTGCTGACCAAGCTGGCAACCCGCGCCCTGGGCCGCACCAAGCTGGACGCGCCCCTGCAAACCCTGATGCGCAGCCTGCTCAGGGGCGTGCTGTGGGCGGTGTCGGTCATCATTGTGCTGGGCTGTCTGGACATTGAGGTCACGTCGCTGGTGGCGCTGCTGTCCGTCGTCGGCCTGGCTTTCTCCCTGGCGCTGCAAAACTTCCTGTCCAACCTGGCGGGCGGGATGCAGATCCTGGCCTCCCACCCCTTCAAGCTGGGGGACTACGTGGACGCCGGGGGCTGTTCCGGCACGGTGACGGAGATCGGCATATTCTACACCAAGCTGACCACCCCGGACAACAAGCTGGTGCAGTTGCCCAACAGCACCATCGTGTCCGCCAATATCACCAACTACTCCGCCCAGCCCACCCGCCGGGTGGAGTTGAAGGTGTCCGCCGGCTACGGCGCGCCCACGGAGCGGGTCATCGCCCTGCTGACGCAAATGGCGGCGGACCATCCCCTGGTGCTGGACGACCCGGAGCCCGCCGTCCACGTGGACGAGTATGGCGACAACGCCATCCGCTATGTTATGCGGGTGTGGACCGCCAACGCCGACTACTGGACGGTATACTTTGACCTGACCGACGGATTTAAGTCCGCCTTTGACGGGGCCGGCATTGAGATGACCTATCCCCATGTCAACGTGCATATAATAGGAGATAAATGATTCCGAGGAGGTAATTTTATGAGATATCCAAACGCCGCAAACGGCCTACGGCTGATGTTCATCGGCCAGATCCTGATGATCGTTGGCGTTCTGCTGGTCTGGGTGCCCTTTGTGGGCGCCCTGCTCCTCATCGCCGCACCATTTGTGGAACTGCTGGGCATCTACAGGGCCGGGGACGACGACGACAACTACCGCGCCGCTCTGGGGTTCGCCGTCGTGGCAGTGGTGATAAACCTGATCGTCGGCTTTCTTTCGGAGGGCTTTCTCAGCTCTATCCTGGACGTGGCCGCTGAGGTTGTCGGTCTTTTGATGATGTTCAGCGTGTGCAATACCACCTCCAACCTGCTCCACTCCATCGGGCAGGAGGCGCTGTCCCGGCGGGGCGGTACTGTCATCAAAATCTATGCCGCCTGTACCGCCGTCTCCATCGTGTGCTCGGTGCTGGGCATCATCCCTATCATCAACATTGCCGCCGGGCTGGTGTCCGCCGTCGCCGGGATTGTCCAGATCATAGGCTATGTGATGTACCTGCTGTTCCTCCACGACAGCAGCAGGGCGCTGTAAGATGGGGAAGGGGAAATTTATCGCCCTGGAGGGCATCGACGGCTCCGGCAAGAGCAGCCAGATCGGTCCGCTGGTGAGTCGGCTGGAGGGGTTGGGCCTGCCCTGCCGCGCGGACCGGGAACCCACCGGAGGCCCGGTGGGCTCGCTGATCCGGCAGATTTTCACGGGCCGGGTCACCGCGGACAACCGGGTGATTGCCGCGCTGTACGCGGCCGACCGCATCGACCATCTGGTGAATGAGGTGGACGGCCTGTGCGCCGCCATCGACAAGGGGATCACCGTGGTGAGCGACCGGTACTATTTCTCCTCCTACGCCTACCACAGCGTGGATATGGATATGGAGTGGGTCATTCAGGCCAACTCGGTCAGCGCCGGCCTGCTGCGCCCCACCCTCACCGTATTTCTGGACGTGCCGGTGGAAATCGCCCTGGAGCGTATCCACAAAAACCGCTTTGTGGAGGAGATTTTCGACCAGGAGGACCGTTTGCGCAAAACCCGGGAGCTGTACTTCCGGGCCTTTGAGCGCTTGAAGGACGTGGAGAACGTGGCGGTGGTGGACGGCTCCGGCACCCGGGACCAGGTGGCGGAGCGCATCTGGGCGGCGGTGTCGCCCTGTTTCCAGTGAACTGCTTATTTAAACATGCAAAAACGAAAAAGAGCGTCCTTGGGAGGAACTTCGTAAGGAAGTTACCTCTCCCTCATTTTATGGCCAGCCGGATGTGATTGAATTGTGGGGATTTCAACACTTTGGAGGTAAATATTATGGAGAAATCCACGTTTGAGCAAATGGGCGGGACTTACCGTCAAGAGGGAAATTATCTTCTCCCAAATCTCACCGTGCCGGAAAGGGTTTCCATAGGTATCTGGGGTCAGCGTAGGCGGCAGTACCTGCGAGGACACAGGAAAGCTCTTTACAACGCCTTACTACTCAGCGGGAAGCTGGATAACCACCTGGCTGACATCAATCAGCAGGCAGAAGATATGCTTTTTCAGCTTGTGAAGCAGATGGCAGAGCAAGAGGGTATCACTGAACAGCTTAAAACGGATAGCCAGATGGAATGGGTGGGCCAAATGAACAATATTCGTTCTGCGGCAGAAGAAATAGTGAACACAGAAATTATATTTGCCTAAATGAACGGCGCTCATGCTCACGAACAAATCTTGTGGGCATGGGAGCTTTATTAAAACAGCTTGACTAATTTCGTTCAAACGAATATAATGATGGTGAAATATAGTAGATTTTGAAACAGTTTGAGGTGTCAAACGTGAACGAATTTATTACGGTTCAAGAAGCCGCCGAAAAATGGGGCATCACGCCACGGCAAGTCCAAATTCTTTGTAAAGAAGGGCGAATTGCTGGGGTAGCGCGTATAAGCCGGATTTGGATTATTCCAAGAGACGCGAAGAAACCAACAGGAGATAAAAGGCGCAATATGGGAGGAAAAGATGATGCTACAAAGCACCATGTTTGAACAGCAAAAAATAGATTTATCCTCCGCACCGTGGACAATGCACGAATTTTTTGCTGGGAGCGGACTTGTGGCCTATGGTTTGAAGGGGATGTTCGCGCCTGTTTGGGCTAACGATATCAGCGAGCAAAAAGCAACTGTTTATGAAGTGAATTTTGGTAATAACCATTTTGTACTTGATGATATCAAAAATATTCGAGGATATGATTTACCGTACGCCCATTTGTCGTGGGCCAGCTTTCCCTGCCAGGATTTGTCATTGGCTGGTTCGTTGGGCGGTATCCATGCGTCGAGAAGCGGACTTGTATGGGAATGGCTGCGTGTTTTAGACGAGATGGAACAACGTCCCAAAATCTTGCTGTTGGAAAACGTAGTTGGGCTTCTTTCCACAAGTAAAGGCGATAATTATCGCATCCTCCACACGGCCCTTGTCGAGCGTGGCTATGATTGCGGAGCAATCGTGTTAAATGCCTCGTATTTTGTACCGCAGTCCAGACCAAGAGTATTCATTCTTGCCGTGGAGCATGGCAGTCAAATCCCAGATGAGTTAGTTGGCGATGGCCCATGCTGGTTACATACTAAAACAGCGATTGAGTTGGGCCGTTCTTTACCGCAATGGATATGGTGGAAAACAGGAAAGCCACCGCGCCGCGATAAAACCCTAAAAGACATTGTGGAAGATACCGCCCCTTTTGATAAGGATAATGTGCTTCGGCTTGTGCCAGAACGACATCAAACCAAGCTGAATGACCATAGTGCTGTTTATGCCACAGGCTATCGCCGGACTCGACATGGCGAACAGCAGCTTGAATTGCGCTTTGATGGAATTGCAGGGTGTCTACGGACGCCAGAAGGCGGGAGCAGCAAGCAATATTTAGTAGTCAAAAAGGATGGAATGACCCATGCGCGATTGCTAACCGTCCGCGAGGCCGCTCGACTTATGGGAGCGCCAGATAGTTTTATTCTACCTGGCAGCTATAACGATGGATATAAAGCGATGGGCGATGCGGTAGCGATGCCCGTAGCTCAGTTTATTGGCGAACGCTTCTTAACAAAAATTGCGGAGGCAGTATACGATGATTAATCCAGAAGAACGATTAAAAGCATTTCAAGCCGAAAATAACATTTTTACCAAAGGCCCGCTGTCGCTGGTTGTCCAGTTTACTCGTTTAGTACAGGACAAGCAGTTTCCGCTGAATCCTGATGATTTTCAGACCAGCAGCAAGGGACAAGTAGCTGGGTTAGGCGGCGGAAACCTGAAGAAGATTTTGCAAGAACATGGCATTACCCAACAACTGTCGGCTGAAGGTGGACGAACCAGCCGAGGTAGCATGGGATTGATGATTAAATATGTGGATTTCCTCAATACCTGGAATGCAGATGAGTCCGTAGACTTTGCCGTTGTCGAAGCATTTTGGGCGGAACAGGTTAGAGAGTATTTTAGGAATCAACCATTCGTTTTGACTGCCGACACATCTAAAACAATCGGCGCTAATCTGGACGAACTATTTGAGCAGGCAAAAAAGCGGCAAAAGCAAAATCCGGGCACACAATATCTTGGAACGGTGTTGCAACATTTAGTGGCGGCAAAACTCTGCCTTATTATGCCGGAGGAGTCTTTTGAAATCCATGGCGCTTCGGTAGCGGACGGCCCAACAGATCGCAACGGTGATTTTGTCATCAATAGTACAATCATTCACTGTACGACTATGCCTGGGGCGTTGTTGATTGAAAAATGCAAAGCCAACTTGAGAAGCGGGTGCCATCCTGTTATCATTACTATTTTTGAGCGGGTACACACGGCGTTGAATTTGGCGGAAGATGCCGGTCTTGCTGGGCGTGTAGAGGTATGGGATATTCAGCAATTCCTATCCGCAAATGTATATGAACATAGCCTGTTTGACGAAGCAAAGCGTAACTCTACCCTGTCGGATATTATCAGCCGCTATAACAATATTATACTGGAAGCTGAAACTGATCCAAGTCTCCGTATTGAGTTCGAAGCAAGGTGATTTGCTGTGGCGGACGTGTTTGATAAGGGAAAACGCTCTGATATTATGCGGCAAGTCAAATCGAAGAAGAATAAATCTACGGAACTTCGCCTAATCGAAATATTCAAGCAGAATGGTATTACTGGTTGGCGGCGGAATTATCCTGTCAAGGGCCATCCTGATTTTGTGTTTCCGAAGCAAAAAATAGCGGTATTTGTAGACGGCTGTTTCTGGCATGGGCACGATTGCCGCAATACTCGTCCCGCAGATCACCAAGAATATTGGCAAAAGAAGCGTGAACGGAATATAAATCACGATCAGGAAGTTACTGCTATGTTTGAGGCGCGAGGATGGACGGTATTGCGGATTTGGGAGTGCGAACTAAAGAAGAAGAATACTAACATTTTAATGCTTAAAATGGCCGCTCTATTAAAAACTTGCTCTTAAGAGAAATAATATAAAACGCAGGGAGAATGAATGTGGACATAAATAGAATAAACACTGTGTGCTGTTGGATGCGGAATTTATCAAATCAGCCAAATATTTTGAATATGCCGGTTTCTACTTCAGATGTAACAAATATCCGAGAAGGACTTCTCGTTGTTGCTAAAGATATTGAGCGTGAGCAACCTTTCCTTAGCAATCAGTTGATGACGATCAAAAATAGACTGTTTAGAGAAGTTCCCGTAAGTTGGAATATCATTCATATTTCGCAGAAAGATTTTGCAATTTCCAGCCCTAACCTTATGTAACTCGGCAAATGGTGGCAAAGCCTTGATTTTCAGGCGTTTCCGCCATTTGCCGTTTAGGAGAGTTCTTCGCATATCTCGGCGTATCCCGGCGTGACTTTGCGCTGAAACGTAGTACGGAAGTAGTAAAAGCGGCCTGCCCGCTTTCTTTTTACTACTTTACTACTCACTACGCAGCCAGCCGCTCCATCTCCGCCTTTACTGTCAGCGCCAGTGATAAAATGAAAGAAAACGCCGAGGAAAAAATGTAGTTTTG
>CANOYV010000039.1:0-23962 GCA_947571605.1 uncultured bacterium
TTTTCAGTTCATGGGACGCCGCCCGCAGAAAGTCAACCTTGGCCCGCTCCATATCCCGCACAGCGTCCTTTTCCCGCTCTAAATGTTCAATGGTAGACAGCAGATTGGAATACAGATCATTGACGTTCTGCGCCAGCGTACCAATTTCATCTTTTGTGTGGATAGGGCAGCTTGCCCCGTGATCTAATTTCATCATCTGCTCGGTTGATGCCGAAATCTTTTTGATGGGGTCGGCAATCGCTTTGGAAAACAGGAGGGAACAGACAACGGAGATCAGCAGGGAACAGCTTAAAGAGATGGGCAGGGCCTTTTCTACTGCCTCGATTACAAACTGTTCCTGCCTGATGCTGACAACGACATCATCTTGGGTACTCAATGCAAGCTGCATCTGTGGGGCAAGCAGATAGATCAGCCCATGCGTGACAACAACGACAAAGAGCATGATGCTCATGGTATACAGAAATATCTTTGGAAACAATTTTAAGCGTTTCATGGCTGTACCTCGTATTTATAACCGATGCCCTTGACTGTCACGATACAGTCAAGCCGCAGTTTCTTTCGCAGATTTTTGATGTAGGTGTCCACAGTTCGGTCGATGATCGGGTAGTCAGCGCCCCACAGCTCGTCCAAAATCTGTGAACGGGTCAGTACCAGCCCTCTATGCTCCACCAGCAGCCGGAGCAAGTCAATTTCCTTGGGCATGATGTCGATCTTCCCGGCGCTGTCGCTGGCGGTGTAGCCGGAGAAATCGACGGTCACATCGCCAAAGGTTATCGTTTGGGGTAACGGGGCCTGTCCGCTTCGGCGCAGAAGGGCGGTAATCCGCCTCCCCAGCAATACCATAGAAAAGGGCTTTGTCATGTAGTCGTCGGCCTGCTCGTCGAAACTTCTGACTTGGGTATATTCGTCCTCGATAGCGGTGAGCATCAGGACGGGGGTTGCGCTTGTCCGCCGTATCTCATGCAGGACGGACAGCCCGCTGACGTGGGGCAGCATAATGTCCAACACAACAAGGTCGATGCCGTTCTCACGGAAAAGCTGTAACGCCTCTCCACCGTCATAAGCTGGGATGACCGTGTGGCCCGCAGGCTTTAGATATTCACAAATCGCATCGTTAGTCTTGCGGTCATCTTCAACAATCAGCAATGTTGGCATTAGCCCACCTCCTTGGAAAGCATTGTAACATACAAATGTGGAATGTATATGAAATTCTAACAATGAAAATATGTACAGTCAAATAAATGTGGTTAGGGTCATTCATCCAGCAGTAGGAATTATTTAAGCAATCAAATAGAATTATGGTTATCGCGTTAAGTCAGCATAGCCCAAGATGTTGGAAGCAACCACAACGCAGACAAGCCTGGGGAAAAGCTGAAGAGGCCAGAATCGGCGATTGAAGCGGAAGCAAAACTCATCAAAGCAGCTTTGCAGATGCTTTTTGCTCAGGCTATGATAGGTGCCTAGAAGAAAGGACTTCATATACCTTTTCCAGACGTATGTGCATACTTTCTTCAGCGTCCATAAACTGCCGGGAATACCGAATTCCTCTGGGCGGCGTGTTATAATCGTTTCTCGTATTTCCATCTGCTCCTCCGGTGCCAGCAGCAGATGCGTCCCCTTCTGGAACCCTCGTTTCTTCGGTTCCATGGAACTGTCTCCCTCTCGCTGATACGCCGTCCATTTTTCGCTGGCGCGATTCTGCCGCCTTGCTGGGTGGGGCTGGTACGAATGGTCTTTGAGACTGGCGATGATGCGCTCAATGCGCCCCACCGTCATGTCGTCGAGGGTCATCCCATCTGTGCCCGCCGTCATACTGCCCTGGGATTTGGCAATATTCTGATAGGCCAGCAGATAGAATTCGGGATTGTAGAGATTGCAATAGAGCCGCTCAAACACATATCCCTTCTGTTTTGCTTTCCAGACTTTTCAGCACAGTAATCGGATTTCTCATGATGTCTCACACACCTTTCTTCTTTTTGTGCTGACAGACAAACTGCTCCCCTTTGCCCTGTGGACGGCTTTCCCGTCCTCTGACTACTACGGGAGCACTGTTACCATGGCGGATTTTCAGAGCCGCCTTTCTCATGGCGCTCATAGCCGCGAATGGGCGGCGTTCCGCTTTAGGCAATCCCCGTTTAGCACGATAGAAATGAGCGTTCTGTATTCTCGGATGCGCCGTTCGCCGTTTTCCACTGTCCCGTGGCTGGGTCTGCCTTGAGCATTACGCAATGGCGTAAAGATGCAAAATCCGCCTTTACAGACGGAGCAAACTCGCTATCCCCCATAAGATTTCAAACACAGCAAAGCGGCGCTCTCGCTTGCCGGAAGCTATCCGGTGGCCGAGGGCGGCTTTTTTGTTTCGTAAGGAGGAGAAGCCACATGGCATATCGGAAAGTATATTTTCGCATCCATACCGACTGCTACGACTCGGGCTGGTCAAGCGATGCCGGCAGAGCCGTATTCAAAGAGGAAAGCCGCCGTCTATACCAAGAGTTGGGGCGGGCTGCTGCCCTGGGATGCAATGGAAGCTGCGATACAGTTACCAAGCACCGACAGGACCTCTATCTGCATCCCGACAGCTTCAGCGGTGTCATAGATGAGGCCAATATCCAATCTCTACAGGAACATCTGCCAAAAGCGAAAACCTTTCGCTTTTATCAAGTTGACTGCTATGAGGAATATCAAGATCTGAGCGATGAAGCGTACAGGGCGGAGCTGGAGGCAAAACGGGATGAGATCAAGGACTATATCCTGAAAAATGCAGAACAAAACGCAGAGATCTTTATATTGTAGACCCCGTTGCAATTCACGTTGCGAAACACTTTAAAATCTGCCGCCTGTGCGATAAGGACAGGCGTAACTTAATAGGGAACCGATTCGTAGCTTAGGGCATACGGTGCTTACAAACTCACGTTAATGATTCTTCTCAATATCCTGCCAGTTTGGATTGCTCAATATCTCCGCATTTTCTCCCAGGAACACCTTTCCGGCCTCCTGGTCACCTTGAAGGTGGTAGAGCATCCAGGCGGTCATGTACCCATCCGTCCGTGCCTGCATTTGTTCATGTTCGGCGCCAGTGACACGGGCACGAATTTTCAGCACGTCATCTGTTATGCTGTCATAGATTTCCACTAAAGAGGCGAGAGGGGCCACACCGCCAAATTCAGTGTTGATGTCTGCCACACCCAAATCATCAGAAGTGCCGGTGGCCGCCGTCATAAAATAAGGGACAGAAATTTTGGAACTGTCATACTCCCATCCCATGCTGATGGCCAGTAACGGATACGCCGCGCTGCCAGTGAAAATCGCTTTGTAGAGGTGGCTGTTTTCATATTTGGTAGCTGCCCCCAGCGCCCCCGCACCGCCCTGCGAATATCCGGTAATGCCGATATTGTCCCGGTCAATCTGACCGGCAATCTCACTTTCGTTCAGCAAAAAATCCAGGGCGACGGACGTTGTCTCGCCGGTACCGGCCTGGGGATCGTCCGTACCCACGACAACGAACCCCCAAGAGGCCAGCCGCTGGAAGAAGGGCAGATAAATTTTAGCGGGTGTGTTGCTTCCGTTCACCACCATCACCACAGGGTACTGCTTGCCGCTGGTTCTCAACTCAGCGGGGTAGTATACGCGGATGGTGCCGATGGATTTGTTGTCCGATTTGTACTCCAGATGCTCCACCTCGTAGCCGCCCTGGCCTACATAGTATTCCTCCAGCTTGCCGCCTGCGGGAAACGTTTCAGCAAACGACTTGTAGTAGTCATCCGGCAGAATGGGGGTGTTCAGCGTTTTCCAATTCTTATACCGGGCATAAGCAAAAAATACTGCCAGCAGCGCCATCAGCACTAACGCCACAATGCCTAAAATCTTCAACACTTTTTTCATCACGTCCATCTCCCATCTCCTCTTGACTTTGTCAGAGAAACATATTATGATTACCGTATTTGGAACAAATGTCCCGTTTAAGAACATCTATCCCTATTGGCTGATATAGGATACCATATTGACCTCCATGATACAAGAACGTACTGGCTGATATGCGCTATGCGGAACAAAAGGAGGATTTTGTACCTCAATGAAACGAAACCAAACTGCTTTTATGAAGTTGTGTCTGGCGGATGCGCTGATTAAATTGATGGCCGCCCAAGACTACGACAGCATCAATGTGAATACGATTTGCGAACTGGCAGGGGTAGGGAGGACAACCTTCTACCGGCACCTTGACTGCAAGGACAGCAAAGAGGAGCTGCTGATATTCAAAATCAATTACGAGTGGGGCCGCTATGCTGATTTACACCAAGAGGATGTGGAGAAAGACAAGGGCTTTGCACTCACCTGTTTCATCTATGAAAACCGGCGGCTGTTCTCCCTGCTTTACAACAATGGACTGATCGTGGTTATCATGCGCGCTTGTGAATTGCTGGTGTCCGGCGGGGAGACTTGGGACAAAAATTTCTCCTATTTGATGTCTTTTTTTATCTATGGCTATTTTGGTGTCATCTATCAGTGGATCAAGTACGGCTTTGATGAAGCGCCGGAGCAGGTGCAAAAGCATATTATTGATTCCTTTTCGGCAGGTTTGACTCAAAATACATAAAATCAGGCTGGCAGGGCTGTCCCTGTCAACCTGGTTTTATGCACACATCCAATCAGTGATAGGAGATATTTGAATCAACAAGTTTATAAAAAACTCCCACCTGTGCAAACAGGTGGGGCATTCGGCTTTTCCGATACTTAAACTAATGGCATTGGATTCCCCTCCCACTCGTTTTTCAATAGGCGTAAAAACTCTTTGGAGGCCCTGGAAAACACTTGGTATTTTTTCCATACAATGTACAGCCCGGCCTCTAAGGTGGGAGATAGTGGGCGAAAGCAAAGTTCGCTTTCCCCGGTGGTGTTGATGATTTTATCCAGCGTAATGGCATAACCAATACCTTTTTTCACAAATAGGGACGCATTGAAGATCAAGTCATAGGTCATGACAATATTCAGTTTGCAGACATCTCTTTGCAGCCATGCCATCATATCACCACTGATGGAGGTCTGGTGAGATACGATTAACGGCTTGTCCCATAAGTCCTGGGCGCATATCGTTTCTTTCTCTGCCAGTGGACTGTCCTTCCGCATGAGAACACCCCAAATGTCGCTGATGGGAAGCCGCATATACTCGTATTTACTCACGTCTACCGGTCCCACCAGAAGTCCAAAATCAATCAGGCCCTTGTCCAGCTTCTCCATCACGATTTCCGCATCGCCGCTGTAAATATGATAATGGATCAGCGGGTATTTCTCCTGCAATTTTCCGGCTGCTTGGGCGAACAGAGAAATCGCATCCGTTTCCCCTCCGCCGATGTAAACTTCCCCGTTGATATTGTCACCTGAGCTGGCCAGCTCTGCCCTGGTCTTTTCCATCAGGTCAACCAATTCTTCTGCACGCTTACGGAGCAGCATTCCATCCTCCGTAAGCGTGACTTTTTTACTTCCACGAATCAGCAGTTGTTTCCCCAATTCGTCCTCCAGGTCTTTTAGCTGCCTGGAAAGCGGAGGCTGTGTCATTCGCAGAGTTTCCGCCGCTCTGGTAATGCTTTCTTCTCGCGCTACTGTAAGAAAATATTGCAGAACCCGTATATCCATAGGAACACCTCTCTTTTATTTCTGTGCCTTATTATAGCAGGAAACTGCATACCTATCAAGTATGTGATTTTATGCTTTATATGTATTTGATATTTTGCGAGTTTGCCTATATAATCACAGCGTAAGGAGGCGAGGCCATGATAGAGAGAACGAAGCAGGAACAGGCGGTTGTCGCCAATCTTGCAGACGCCGGATGTGACAAGGAGCAGATTGAACAGTTTATGGACTTTCTGAAATCCGGCAGGAAAGAAGCGGGGCTGTCTCTGCTTGCAAAACACCGCCATTTTCTGCTGGACTGCTACCATGCGGATCAGAAAAAGATCGACTGCCTGGACTATCTGATCTACAAAATGAATCAAAATCAGTAAGGAGAATTTGACCATGGAAAACCAGGATACACGCACATTCAAAATTGACCCCAGCATCGAAATGAAGCCGGTCCGTTTCAAGAACCGCTTTGGCATTGAGCTGGCGGGCCACCTCTATCTGCCGGAGAATTACGAGGAGCAGAAAAACGCGGCCATCATTGTGGCCGGTCCCTTCGGCGCGGTGAAGGAGCAGGCGGCGGGCCTCTACGCCCAGCAGTTCGCCTCCATGGGCTTTGTGTCTCTGGCCTTCGACCCGTCCTTCGGCGGAGAGAGCGGCGGGGAGGTCCGCAACACCGCCTCCCCGGACATCTTCACCGAGGATTACAGCGCCGCCGTGGACTATGTGGGTCTGCTGGGCTATGTGGACCGGGATCGGATCGGCGCAGTGGGCATTTGCGGGCTGTCCGGCATGGCCATCACCGCCGCCGGGACCGATACCCGGATTAAGGCGGTGGCCACCCTCTCCATGTACGATATGTCCCGAGACATGAGTCGGGGCCACATGGACTATTACACCGAGGAACAGCGCATGAAGATCAAGCAGTACCTCAGTGAACAGCGGTGGCGGGACGCGGAGAGCGGGACCTACGCTCTGGGCAACCATGAAATCGGTTTTGATGAAGCGGGCAATCCGCTGACTGCCGCCATGGAAGTCCCGGAGGAACTGCCGGAGGGCGCTGACCCCGTTTTTGCCGCCTTCTTCCAGTATTACGCCAAACGCGCCCGCCACCCCCGCGCCGTCAACTTTGTGTCCTCCTGGACGGCCACCACGCCGGTGTCCTTCTGGAATTTCTCGCTGATGACCAATATCAAGGAGGTTTCTCCCCGGCCCATTCTGCTGGTCGCTGGCGAAAACGCCCACTCCCGGTACTACTCCGAGGACGCTTACGCCGCCGCTCAGGAGCCGAAAGAGCTGGTGATCGTCCCCGGCGCGGACCATGTTGATCTCTATGACAATTTCGATAAGATTCCCTTTGACAAGTTGGAAGCCTTTTTCAAGAACAATCTGTAATCTGATAAAACAACAGGAGAAATTCATCATGAATACGATTCCGAAAATTGCGCTGGGCGCGTGGTCCTGGGGAGCCGGAACCGCTGGCGGTGACCAGGTGTTTGGGAACCATCTCTTTGAGGACGACCTGCGTCCGGTGTTTGACAAGGCGTTGGAGTGCGGCCTGACCCTGCGGGATACCGCCGCCGTCTACGGCGAGGGAACCTCTGAGCGTATCCTGGGCAACTTTGTCAAGGATGCTGGCCGAGAACGGGTGATCCTCTCCACCAAGTTCACCCCGCAGATCGCCAGCGATTCCCCGGAGGCCATGCAGGAGATGCTGGACGGCAGCAAGGCCCGCCTCCATGCGGATGTGATGGATGTGTACTGGATTCACAACCCCATGAACGTGGAAAAGTGGACCCCCAAGCTGATCCCTCTGGCGCAGAGCGGACAAATCAAGACCATCGGCGTGTCCAACCATAATCTGGCGGAGCTCAAGCGGGCCAATGAGATTTTGGGCGCTGCCGGTCTGAAAGTCTCCGCCGTTCAGAACCACTTCTCCCTGCTGCACCGTTCCTCCGAGCGGGCCGGGATTCTGGACTACTGCAAGGAAAACGGCATCACCTTCTACGCCTACATGGTGCTGGAGCAGGGTGCGCTGTCCGGCAAGTACGATACCGCCCACCCCTTCCCGGAGGGCAGCGACCGGGCCAGATGCTACGGCCCCGTCATGCCGCAGTTGGAAAAGCTGATGGAAAAGATGCGGCAGATCGGCGGCAAATATGATGCCTCTCCCGCACAGGTCGCCACCGCCTGGGCGATTGCCAAGGGAACCCTGCCCATCATCGGCGTGACGAAGGTGGAGCAGGTGGAAGCCGCCGCGAAAGCTGCGGAAATCGTTCTGACGGCGGAGGAAGTTTCTGAGCTGGAGGCCCTTGGCGATGCCGCCAACATCAATACGCTCCGGGAGTGGGAGAAGGAAATGATTTAACGTGGGAGGTTTGCGGCAAATGAGCGAGAGAACGATCCAAGTCGGGCTTGCGGGATTCGGAATGTCCGGTCAGGTTTTTCACGCGCCGTTCATCTCCGCTGATCCCCGGTTTACGCTCAAAAAAGTGTATGAGCGCACCACCGACAAAGCGAAACAGGCGTATCCTGACGTTGAAACCGTGCGGACCTTTGACGAACTGCTGACAGAGGACATTGACCTCGTTGTGGTTTCTACGCCAAATCAGTATCATGTTCCAATGGCGGCCCAGGCTATGAAAGCAGGGAAAAGCGTTGTTGTGGAAAAGCCGGTGGCGGCATCCAGCCGGGAGGCGGAGGAACTGTGCCGGATGGCAAAGGAGCAAGGAGTCCTGTTCTCTGTCTACCAAAACAGACGGCTGGATGGAGACTTTCTCACCGTAAAAAAGATGATTGAAAGCGGGTGGTTGGGCGAAGTGGTCGATTATGAGTGCCACTTTGATCGGTTCGTCACAGGCCAAAGCGCAAAGCAATGGAAACGGGAGGGCGGCAAGGGTATCAACATTCTGTATGACTTGGGAATCCACTTGATCGACCAGGCGTATGCGCTCTTTGGAATGCCCGATGAGGTCTATGCGGATATGAGAAAGCAGAGGCCGGAATCCTCTGGAATCGACAATTTTGAGGTCAGCCTCTACTACCCGGATAAAAAGGTGATCCTGTCCGCCAGTGAGCTGGTAGCCATGCCCGGT
Source organism: uncultured bacterium (assembly GCA_947571605.1). Classification (GTDB taxonomy): domain Bacteria; phylum Bacillota; class Clostridia; order Oscillospirales; family Oscillospiraceae; genus Enterenecus. Next base: position 8,712 of record CANOYV010000039.1, read on the forward strand.
CCCCGTTTCATGGTACACGGGAGAAAAGGCAGCTTTCTTAAATATGGCCAGGACCCCCAGGAGCGTAGGCTGATTGGTGGAATGCGTCCTGGCAGTCCCGATTGGGGGGCTGATGAAGAAAGCGCGTATGGTACACTTGCCTCCGTTGAAGAGAATGGCATCTCCCAGGAAATCATTGTGACTGAGTTTGGGAATTACGGCAGATATTACGACAATATCTATCAGGTAATGACCTGTGGTGCTGATTTGCTTGTAAAGCCGGAAGAGGCCGTTGACGTTCTGCGCATTGTGGAGGCGGCTCAGGAAAGCCAGGACCAGAAGCGGCGGATTTGTCTCAAATCAGTAATCAGAAAGGAATCATCGAAAGTATGAAAGTTTTACTGCTGAACGGTAGCACCCGCAAAAACGGCTGCACCTATCTCGCCCTCTCGGAAGTGGCAAAGACGTTGAATGCCGAGGGGGTGGAAACGGAGATCATCCAGATGGGCGGAGGCCCCGTCCGGGACTGCATCGGCTGCAACGGCTGTGCCGGAAAAGGCCAGTGCGTCTTTGGCCCCGCGCCGGAGCTGGTGGAACAGGACAAAGAGGGGCTTCAGACGATGCGAAACCTGGGCCGGAATATGGCGTGGCTGTTGAAATGTATTCAGGCCGGAACCCAGCGGGGTGTGACGCCGCCTGCGGCGGAAACGGATCACTGGACCAATTTTAACCGTTGAGGGAGTCGAAGGGCATGACGGCAGAGGATGTGATCCGGGGCTTCCGGGAGAATGCGCCAGAGGACGCGAAGCGGGCGGCTTACGCCAACGAGCTGTTCCAGGAGGCCATCCGGCTGGGGATGGTGCTGAACAACCAATACCATACCCCGGAGGAAATCCGGGAGGTCATGGGACGGCTGACCGGGAAGGAGATTGCCCCCGACTTCCGGCTGTTTCCCCCGTTCTACACAGACTTCGGACTGCCCTCAGCAAATTTCCATTACACAATGGCTTACAACAGTTGCAAAAGCTCCGGGATAAACAGCAAACTGGAGGAACCAATATGAAGAAACGATTCCTTTCCTTTTCAATGGCAGTCTGCATGGTCTGCCTCTTGACTATAACTTCATGCTCGGCGGCAGAAATTCCCGCTGTCAGCAGTGGGAATGGCTTAGATAGCGCAAAGCTCACCTCTGAGTCTCAGTCTACGGTCACTTTCTCGGATGTTCCCGCTGACGCTTGGTATGCGGAGGCGATTGCCTACTGCCAGCAGCACGGTATTATGAGCGGAACCACCGCTACCACCTTTGCACCGGAGACAACCCTGACCCGCGCTATGCTGGCCACGGTGCTGCACCGCATGAGCGGTACGCCTGCTGTTTCGGATGATCCTGCTTTTTCAGACGCGGTCGCCGGGTCCTGGTATAGTGACGCCGTTTCCTGGGCCGCGAAAAACAGTATTATCTCCGGCTATGGCGGCGGCGCCTTTGGCGTAAATGACCCTACGACACGGGAGCAGGCGGTTGCGATCCTGTGGCGCTACGCCGGAGAACCGGAGGGCGCTGCGGCTGCGGACATTTCCGATGCCGCCTCGGTTTCCTCTTGGGCACAGGCAGCGGTTCGCTGGGCGAATGCCAACGGTATCCTGGAGGGTATGACCAATAACCGCCGGTTCGACCCGAAAACAAATATCAAACGAGGGGAAGTAGCCTCTATGCTGTATCACTATTTGAGCAATACCACCAGCAGCCAGCCGGAACCGGCAGCAGGCGGTAAGACCCTGGTGGCCTATTTCTCCGCCACCAACACCACCCGGTCCCTGGCGGAGTACGCGGCGGATATTTTGGGCGCTGATCTCTATGAGATCGTGCCGGAGGTCCCCTACACGGATGCCGACCTTGCCTATTATACCAATGGCCGGGCCGACCGGGAACAGAACGATTCCTCCGCCCGCCCCGCGATCTCCGGAAGCGTTGAGAACATGGCGGACTACGATGTGATCTTCCTGGGCTACCCCATCTGGCACGGACAGCCGCCCCGGATCATCAGCACCTTCCTGGAGAGCTATGACCTCACCGGAAAAACCATCGTCCCCTTCTGCACGTCCCACTCCAGCGGGTACAGTGACAGCAGCATCAAGTCCCTGGCTCCTGATGCGGATTGGATCACCGGACGCCGTTTCGCCGGGGGAACCAGCCGCAGCACCGTAGAGGAATGGATCAATGGTCTGGAACTGCCGAAACAGGCAGTTCCGGCCACTAATCCGGCAGCTTTCAACTTTGAAACCAAAAGCGTCACCCTTAACAGCGGCTATGAAATGCCCATCAACGGCCTGGGGACGTACAGCCTCCACGGGGAAACCTGCGTCAATTCTGTCAAATCCGCCCTGGCCAGCGGGGTCCGGCTCATTGATACCGCCTCCGCCTATGGCAACGAAGAAGAAGTAGGCCAGGCCATCCGGGAGACCATTGATGAGGGCATCATCAAACGGGAAGATGTTTTTGTTATCACGAAGATCTATCCCGGCAGCGAAATGGCCAACCCGGAGCAGTCCATCCAAGCCTGTCTGGACCGGCTTGACATCGGCTATGTGGATATGATGCTTCTGCACCACCCTGACCGGAACGATGTGAAAGCGTATCAGGCCATGGAAAAATTTGTGAAGGAAGGAAAAATCCGCTCCCTGGGCCTGTCCAACTGGTATGTGAAGGAGCTGGAATCTTTCTTGCCCCAGGTGACGATCACCCCGGCTCTGGTTCAGAACGAAATCCACCCCTACTATCAGGAAAACGATGTGATCCCCTATATCCAGGACCTTGGGATCGTGGTCCAGGGCTGGTATCCCCTGGGGGGCCGTGGCCATACGGCGGAACTGCTGGGAGATGAGGTGATCTCCGGCATCGCCAAAGCCCACGGCGTATCCTCCGCCCAAGTGATCCTGCGCTGGAATCTCCAAAAGGGCGTGGTGGTCATCCCCGGTTCCGGCAATCCCGACCATATCAAGGAGAGCACCGAATTGTACGGCTTCGAGCTGACCGATGCGGAAATGGCGCAGATCAACGCCCTTGACCGGAACGAAAAGCACGATTGGTATTAAACGGCATACTGCCTGTGGCGCCTGTGACCGGCGGCACACAGGCAGGGTAATTTTTTTGTAAAACAGGAGGCATGGCTGTATGAAGCTGTAAGGAAAAGAGGTTTCCGCTTATAAAACGGGACGCCAGAATATAGCGGAGCGGCTGATGCGGGAAATGCCGCCATTCAAGGAGGCGGAGCAGCTTCTCGAACTGGTCCAGACGCATTTCTCCCTCGCCGCGCATGATACCCTGCATCCGAAAGTAATGATATTGGGCAGCGCTTTCCCGGCGGAATTAGTTTACGCCTTCGGCATCACGCCCTTTTGGGTATTGGGCGGCAGTCTGGATCATCTGCGCCCTGCTGACGCTGGCCGCGTTTTTTGCCAAGGATTTCGTACTGTACGACTTCCAGATGATGCCCTTTAACTATGCCTTTACCCGGAGCGAGACAAAGCCCGCCCAGGCTTCATCGGCTCTCTGGTTTACCCTGGGCGCAGATCGGGGACTGCAATACGGATATGACGATGGTATTGACCCGGCGGCAGTGCTCCTCTACGGCAAAACCGAGGAAGAAGTGCAATCCCTCACCGGCAGCGGTTTTGGTGCCTGATGTGTCCCATGGGGTATCTGCTGGGCATCTTCTATAAGAGCCTGTATTCATAATCGTTTGAGCAAGGTGCGGAAATGGGAGATTTTGACGATAGTCTCAGCGGAAGATATGGAAATTTCATAATCTTTGCTGAGACGTCTGGAGTGGTTGAGCCAAGAGAAGGTGCGTTCAACGACCCAACGCCAAGGGAGTATCTCCCATTGATGGGGCTTGATTTTCTCTGAAATATCCAGGGTTTGGCGGAAAAATTTGTGTACAGTCATTGCAACAACAACTGACCAAATAACCTCTTAATCACAAATGCTCTACAGAAACAGATGAAATATGAGCGACCTTTTCTCGACATTTCATCTGTTTCTGTGAGAAAATGACATTGTCAGTTGTTGTTGCTTTTTAACATTTACACAACTTTGTCTGCCCTCTCAAAGTTATTCTTAATTGCTTTAGCTTTTTGACTTTATATGCAAAAATCCCGCACCGAAGTGCGGGATTTTTGTCTGCATCTTTTTTGTCAATGCAAGTTGGTGGACGATACAGGACTCGAACCTGTGACCTCCCGCACGTCAAGCGGATGCTCATACCAGCTGAGCTAATCGTCCAAATATTCTCTTGTTCCGCCTCATAAGCGGAACAAGCATATTATAGCCGCCATTGTGCCGCTTGTCAAGAGTTTTTTCCCGTGATATACTACACAAAAAACAGAGAAGGGGAATTGCCATGAAACATGCGCTGATTACCGGCGGCTCCCGGGGCATTGGGGCCGCCGCCGCACGGCTGTTTGCCCGTCGGGGCTGGGGGGTGGCCGTGGGCTATCATCGGAGTGAGGACCAGGCCCAGGCCCTGATCCGGGAGCTGTCCGGGCTGGACGTCCCCGTCCTGGCCGTCCGCGCCGACGTGTCCGACGCCGGGCAGATAGGGGAAATGGTTGACATTGTGTTAGAAAAATTCTGTCAACTTGACATTTTGGTTTGCTCCGCCGGGGTTTCTCATGTGGGCTTAATCAGTCAAATTGACGAGAACCAATGGCGGCGTTTGTTCGCTGTCAATGTGGACGGCGTCCACCACTGCTGCCGGGCCGTCCTGCCCCACATGCTCTCGCGCAAATCCGGCTCCATCGTCACTGTGTCCTCCATGTGGGGGCAGGTAGGGGCCTCCTGCGAGGCGGCCTATTCCGCCACAAAGGGAGCGGTCATCGCCTACACGAAAGCCCTGGCCAAGGAGCTAGGCCCCTCCAATATCCGGGTAAACTGTGTGGCCCCCGGGATGATCGACACCGAAATGAACGCCCATCTCTCCCCGGAGGACCTGGCCGCCCTTGCGGAGGAAACCCCCCTGGGCCGGGTGGGTACTCCGGAGGAGGCCGCCGCCGCCATCGCCTTCCTGGCCTCGGACGAGGCGTCCTTCCTCACCGGACAGGTGGTCTGTCCCAACGGCGGAATGGTGGTCTGACCGGAAACATCCGTCAGAATATAATATCCCGGTCCTTTGACGCTGGCACTCATTGTGGATTCTCACAGTTGACAACTCAATATTCCAAGTATATAATTGTCAACAATCTGGGGGGCGCAATCGTGCCCCCTTCGATATTCCAGCAAATCGCACGCATATCAAGATAGGAGGAAACCAGAATGAAAAAGAAAAATCTTGCGGCTCTGCTCATGGCGGGCGCCATGTGTTTCGGCCTGCTGGCCGGCTGCTCCGACAGCCAGAACGGCCAGGAGAGCACCGCCCCCTCTGAGCCGGGCACTCAGGAGAGCGCCCCCGCCGAGACCGACAACCAGGGTAATGGGCCCGCCGCCACCGGCGCCAGCGGCACCTTCAAGCTGGGCGGCATCGGCCCCCTGACCGGCGACGCCGCCATCTACGGCAACGCCGCCATGAACGGCGCCCAGATCGCCGTGGACGAGATCAACGCCTTGGGTGGCGCCATCCAGTTCGAGTTTGAAAAGCAGGACGACGAGAACGATCCCGAGAAGTCCCTGAACGCCTACAACACCCTGATGGACCACGGGATGCAGGTGCTGGTGGGTACCGTCACCACCCAGCCTGCCATCGCTGTGTCCGCCCAGGCCTTCCAGGACCGGGTGTTCTCCATGACCCCTTCCGCCTCCTCCACAGACGTCATCAGCGGCAAGGACAACATGTTCCAGGTCTGCTTCACCGACCCCAACCAGGGCACCGGCGCCGCTGACTACATCGCCGAAAACATGCCCGACGCCAAGGTGGCCATTATCTACCGCAATGACGACGCCTATTCCCAGGGTATCCGGGACACCTTTGTCTCCGAAGCCCAGGCCAAGGGCCTGGAGGTTGTGGACGAGGGTACCTTCACCAAGGATACCCAGACCGACTTCTCCGTCCAGCTCACCTCCGCCCAAAACAAGGGCGCCAACCTGATCTTCCTGCCCATCTATTACCAGCCCGCCTCCGTGATCCTGGCCCAGGCCAAGGCCATGAACTACGCCCCCACCTACTTCGGCGTGGACGGCATGGACGGCATCCTGACCATGGAGGGCTTCGACACCTCTCTGGCTGAGGGCGTCATGCTCCTCACCCCCTTCTCTGCCGACGCCGACGACGAGCGCACCCAGAACTTCGTCAAGACCTACAACGACCTCTACGGCGAGACTCCCAACCAGTTCGCCGCCGACGCCTATGACGTGGTGTACGTCATCTACGAGGCTCTGAACGCCGCCGGCTGCACCGGCGATATGAGCGCCGAGGATATCTGCGATGCGCTGATTTCCGTGATGCCCACCATCAGCGTGGACGGCCTCACCGGCCAAGGTATGACCTGGCAGTCCACCGGCGAGGTGTCCAAAGCCCCCATGGCCGTGGTGATTGAAAACGGCGTGTACGTTCTGCCCTGATCGAACCGCACAGCAGTTACAACCAGTTTCCAATGGAGGGAAGGGCTGCCGGGAGGGCTCTCCCGGCAGCCTTTCCTTATATTCTGATATTAATCTATGGTCTATGGTGGAAACGGAGGCACGGCGTCCCGCGCCCCCGTTTCTGCCATAGAATCGAATCGAGAAAAGAAAGAGAGGCGCGTTTATGGAATTCCTTTCCTATCTGATCAGCGGGATCAGCCTGGGGAGCGTATACGCCATCATCGCCCTGGGGTACACCATGGTGTACGGCATCGCCAAAATGCTGAACTTCGCCCACGGCGACGTCATTATGGTGGGCGGCTATATCTCCTTCTGCACTACATCCTACCTGGAGCTGCCCGGCTGGGTGTCCGTGCTGCTGGCCATGGCGGTGTGTACGGTGCTGGGCGTGGTCATCGAGGGGCTGGCCTACAGGCCCCTGCGACAGGCCACCTCCCTGGCGGTGCTCATCACCGCCATCGGCGTGAGCTACTTCCTGCAAAACGCCGCCCTGCTCATCTGGGGCGCGTCCCCCAAAGGGTTCACCCCCCTCATCCCCGCCGTCAATTCCAAAGGGGAACCCAACGCCCTACGGCTGTTCGACGGGCAGTTGTCCGTCTCTTACATCTCCCTGCTCACCATGGCGGCCTGCATCGTCATCATGGTGGCCCTGACCTTCTTCACCGGCCAGACCAAACTGGGCAAGGCCATGCGGGCCTGCTCCGAGGACAAGGGCGCGGCGCAGCTCATGGGCATTAACGTGAACCGCACCATCTCCGTCACCTTTGCCATCGGCTCCGCCCTGGCGGCCATCGCGGGGGTGCTGCTGTGCTCCTTCACCACCTCCCTCATGCCCACCACCGGCTCCATGCCCGGCATCAAGGCGTTTACCGCCGCGGTGTTCGGCGGCATTGGCTCCATCCCCGGGGCCTTCCTGGGGGGCATTCTGCTGGGCGTCATCGAGTCGCTGGCCAAGGCGTACATCTCCACCCAGCTCGCCAACGCCATCCTGTTCGCGGTGCTCATCGTGGTGCTGCTGGTGCGGCCCTCCGGCCTGCTGGGCAAGTATGTGCCCGAGAAAGTATGAGGTGGCCGGAATGAAAAACCTGAAAACCACCACCAAGGTGGATTTTGCCACCTATCTCGGCGTGACCCTGGCCTTTATCGTGGTCATGCTGTGCCAGCAGTTCGGGCTTTTGAGCCGCTCCCTCACCGGTATGCTGGTGCCCATCTGCGCCTACATCGTCATGGCGGTGTCGCTGAACCTGACGGTGGGCATCCTGGGCGAGCTGTCCCTGGGCCACGCGGGCTTTATGAGCGTGGGCGCGTTCTCCGGCGTCATTGCGTCCCAGAGCCTCCAGTCCGCCATCCCCACCGCCCCCCTGCGGCTGGCGGTGGCCATCCTGGTGGGCGCCGCCTTTGCCGCCATCGCCGGGACCATCGTGGGCGTGCCGGTGCTTCGGCTGCGGGGCGACTACCTGGCCATCGTCACCCTGGCTTTCGGCGAGATCATCAAGGACCTCATCAACTGCCTGCTGGTGGGCTACGACAGCAAGGGCCTGCACATGGCCTTCAACCTGGACGGCAGCCTGACCATCAACGACATCGGCATGGCTCCCGACGGTATGGCCATCATCAAGGGCGCCCAGGGCGCCACGGGCACCGCCACCATCGCCTCCTTCCCAGCGGGCTTTATCCTTATTATGATTACCCTGGTCATTGTGCTCAACCTGGTGCGCAGCCGGTCGGGCCGCGCCATCATGGCCCTGCGGGACAACCGCATTGCCGCCGAGAGCGTGGGCATCAACGTCACCAAGTATAAAATGATGGCCTTTGTCACCTCCGCCGCCCTGGCGGGGGCGGCCGGCGCGCTCTACGGCCTGAACTATTCCAGCCTGGCGGCCAGCAAATTCGCCTTTGATACCTCTATCCTGGTGCTGGTATACGTGGTGCTGGGCGGGCTGGGCAATATGTGGGGTTCCATCATCGCCGCCGTCGTGCTCTACGTCCTGCCGGAGGCCCTGCGGGAATTTGCGGATTTCCGGATGCTGGTGTACGCCATCGTGCTGATCCTGGTGATGCTGGCCACCAACAACGACCAGGTCAAGGCCCTGGCGGGCCGGATTATTCCCAGGCGAAAGGGAGGGGCGAAGAATGGCTGAAAAAAAACAATTTGAAAAGGGCAAAATGGTGCCCGTCCCCAGCGTGTCCATCATCCCGGAGCGGGACCTGGACAAGACCCCCATCCTGGAGTGCAACCACTTAGGCATCGACTTCGGCGGCCTGACCGCCGTCAATGAGTTCAACATCACCGTGGGCCGCACGGAGATTGCGGGCCTCATCGGCCCCAACGGCGCGGGCAAGACCACCGTATTCAATCTGCTCACCAAGGTGTACCACCCCACCCGGGGCACCATCCTGCTGGACGGCCTGGACACCCACGGCAAGACCCCCGCCCAGATCAACCGGATGGGCATCGCCCGCACCTTCCAGAACATCCGCCTGTTCAACAGCCTGAGCGTGGAGGACAACGTGAAAATCGGCCTGCACAACCAGGAAAAGTATTCCATGTTCTCCGGCATCCTGCGCCTGCCCAAATACTGGCGGCAGGAGAAGGCCGCCCATGAGCGGGCGCTGGAGCTGCTGTCCATCTTCGACATGCAGGATCTGGCGGATCACCAGGCCGGCTCCCTGCCCTACGGGGCCCAGCGGCGGCTGGAGATCGTCCGGGCGCTGGCGACAAACCCGTCCCTGCTGCTGCTGGACGAGCCGGCGGCGGGCATGAACCCCTCCGAGACCGCCGAGCTGATGGAGAACATCGTGAAAATCCGGGACACCTTCCAGATTGCCATCATGCTCATCGAGCACGATATGAGCCTGGTCATGGGCATCTGTGAGGGCATCTGCGTGCTGAACTTCGGCCAGATCATCGCCAAGGGCACCGCCGAGGAGATTCAGTCCAACCCCACGGTCATCGAGGCCTATCTGGGCAAGCAGCAGTGAGGAGGGCGCGAACATGCTGAAAGTCAACGAAATCAATGTATATTACGGCGCCATCCACGCCATCAAGGGCGTTTCCTTCGAGGTCAACGGCGGCGAGGTGGTCACCCTTATCGGGGCCAACGGCGCGGGCAAGTCCACCATCCTGAACACGGTGTGCGGCCTGCTCCGTTCCCGCACCGGGTCTATCGAATTTCTGGACAAGAACCTGGCAAACGTCCCCGCCCACAAGATCGTGGAGCTGGGCTTGGCCCACGTCCCCGAGGGGCGGCGGGTGTTCCAGCAGATGACGGTGGAGGAGAATCTGGAGATGGGGGCGTATACTCAGTCCCGCTCCAGCGTGGACCCCAATCTGGAGCGGGTGTACGACCAGTTCCCCCGGCTGAAGGAGCGCCGGAAGCAGGTGGCGGGCACCCTGTCCGGCGGCGAACAGCAGATGCTGGCCATGGGCCGGGGCCTGATGAGCAACCCCAAGCTGCTGATGCTGGACGAGCCGTCCATGGGGCTGGCCCCCATCCTGGTGGAGCAGATTTTTGAGATTATTAAGCGGCTTCACAAGGCGGGCACCACCATCCTGCTGGTGGAGCAAAACGCCCGCATGGCCCTGTCCGTGGCCGACCGGGGCTACGTATTGGAGACAGGCAAGATCGTGGCCACCGGCACGGGGGAGGAGCTGCTCCGGGACGAGGCGGTCAAAAAAGCGTACCTGGGGGGATAGAAGGGTTACTGTCATCTAGAGCAGATACAGATGCTTTGGTTAATTTTACCGATTTCACTTGACTTTTGCTTTCGGATTATGGTATAATTTTCCTGTCCCAAAATATAATATATAGGGAAAGGATGATATTCAAATGAAAAGAGCTTTCACCATCTTTTTGGCCGTGCTATTAGCGTTTTCTTCCACTGCTACATGTTGTGCATATGCCGCAAGCAATGTTTCAATTGATAAAAACGTGGAAGAGAAGAATTGCAGCAATCAAAAAGTTGTAGCGACATCCGATTCTGAAGTTATATACAAAAAAACTAGTATTAACGATTTGGCCGCTATTTTCCGCGCTGATCCTGATGCCTATAATGTCAGAATCAGCGGGAATACCCTGACCTATAATTTGCCCGATGGGACAAATGCTGAAATTGTGGAAAAGGTGGCCCCTGATGGCACAACCTCTTTATTACATTACGGAAGGTTCAAAACAAGATGTTCTAACCGTCAATTTCACACAGAATAAGGCGTGGATTAATGGCGAACCCGTAGTTATTAAGGCTACGAAAGCAGAAATCTATACGCCAAAGAGCTCAATTGATTTAGAAACACAAAGCTTGCATGCAACAACGTCTACAGTTTGGGTTAAAATAGGCAATACCACATACTACGATATATATGTTGAAAATCAAGTTCGCAACGCGACTGTTTCATTGCTGATTTCTTTGCTTACATTTTTTGTTAACCCAATAGTTGGTCTAAGCATTGGGGTTGCTCACACTATTATCAGTTTCTTCAAAAGTTTAGAATCCACGTCAAAATATTTCTATGTTTCCCGGGCGCTATACTATGATAGAGATCTGCCGGAGTATCATTATATGGAGGAAATGAACTATTATGCTAATTCTGATTTCACTGGATGGGTTACAGTCGAACGGAATGAAGTTGATACCCTCTGATGGCGCAAAGAATTCATAATGATTTTACCTTATCTTGTTGTAGCCGTAGCCATGGTTGTGGGATTGTTGTTGTCCCTGCTTCTTAGTTTACGGCTAAAAGGGGCGCTTTCTATTCGCCTTGCCGGGGCTATCGGCGCATGCAGCATTCCTATCGGTTGTTTGCTCCAAGCACTTTTAGAACCCAGGGAGCAGATCAAGAATCCATTGCCCTTTTTGCTGATGGCGATTGCCTATACCGCCCTGTGGGAGCTTTGCACCGGCTGTGTCCAATATCGAAAACGGGGCCAAGACCCTCAGCTCGCGCCGGCGCTCATCCAGGAGCTTGTGCAGGCGCTTATACTTATCGCCATCATTGCCGTTGTCTCTATCATCGCACTGTCCTTTTTATATGCAGCACGATGAACACGGACAGACCCTTCTCCGATACCAAGCAGTGGAATCAGTCCAGCCGCTTTCGCGGGACAACTGCACACAGGAAACGGGGCGCGCCGTATGGCGCGCCCTCTCTATTATGCAGGTCAGGCCCCGTTCCGCGCAGGTCGTGCGCCCGCCCCTTGCGGCGCCGGGAAAAGTGGGGTATGCTATGGCTGTGATCACAAAAAAGGGCGCGGCGCAAAAGGAGTGTGAGGCCCATGAAAGTGACTGTGGAGGAGCGCCCCGGCCTGGAACAGACCGAGGTGAGCATCCGTTGCCCCCGGCTGGACGCCCAGATCACCCGGCTCATCGAGCTGCTGCGGCTGTCCGATGCCCGGCTCACCGGGGAAAAGGACGGCGAGACCTGTATTTTGGACGGGGCGGACGTGCTCTATATCGACACCGTGGACCGGGGCACTTTTCTTTACACCGCCGGCGGGGTGTACCAGACCCGCTTGCGGCTGTACGAGCTGGAGGAACAGCTCGCCGCCTGGGATTTCATCCGGGTGAGCAAGTCGGCCATCGTAAATTTTAGCCGGGTGCGGTCTCTGCGCCCCGACTTCGGCGGGCGGATGCGGCTTACCATGTCCAACGGCGAGGTGGTGCTGGCAAACCGCCAGTACGTCCCCGCCATCAAGAAAAAACTGGGGCTTTGAAAGGAGCGTTGAACATGAAAAAGTTTTTCCAGGTGTGTACGTCCATCAAGGAGCTGACGGCGCTGTGCTACACCGCCGCCATGTGCTTCTACATGTTTTTCCTGTGGGTGTTCAAGCAGGAGGACGCGTCCCTGTCCATGCTGTTCTCCCTGCTGCTGGTGTGCATGGCGGCGGGGACGATGCAGGTGGCGGCATTCTCCGACCTGCTGTTCAAAAAGCTGGCCTACGGCTGGCGGCTGATGGTGTTCGTGGTGCCCTTCGGGGCGGTTCTCACCGCCACAGCCGTGATCTGCGGCTGGTTCCCCACCGATCAGACGGCGGCGTGGGTGATGTTCGGCGTGGTTTTTGTGCTCATCTTTGTGGCCATTACCGGGGGCATTGAGCTTTACTATCGCCTGTCGGGCCGGAAGTGGAACGACAGGTTGGATTGGTATCGGAAGAACCGGTAGAAAAAGTAAAGGAAGCCCCTCCGGCTGCGCCGGAGGGGCTTTTGGTGTTTACGCGCCCGGTTGGCGCCGCTGGGGAATGGGTTTGCAACCCCGGTTTGAGCGGATTTCCCCCCGCTCCCCCGGGGAATGGTTTCACAGCCCAAGCTTGAACAGGTTGCCGTCGGTGTTGAAGTTGTTGGCCGAGTAGAGCACCAGCACCTGGTCGATGCCGTTTTCCTCCACATACTTCTTCAGGGATATATTGTTATAGCGCAGGTCGAACAGGTGGACCTCCCGGAATTCCTCCGCCAGGAAGGGGGCCAGGCTATCGGAGTACGAGTCCCGGATCACCAGCAGCTTCCCCCCCGACGCGTCGGGGTTCCGGATGACGCACAGCGGCTGGTTGCCCCCCAGGAAATAGGCATACTTGTCCTTGGCCTCCAGCTTTTCGGGGTGGTACAGGCTGCTCTCAATGGGCTTGCCCTCGGGGTAGCCGGTGACAGTGACATGGCCCTTTGTCCCTCCCTCGGGGATCAGGGTGTAGATGCTGTCCGGCTCCACCCAGCCCGCCCCGGAGGCGGACCAGGTGGTGCCATAGAAGCTGTCGCTGACCTGAGTGAGGGGCAGCCCGCTCCAATCCGACGCTTGGATACCCATACCCTCCATCAGCGACATGAAGCCCCGCCAGGCCCCCTCCGTGGTCCAATGGTGGTCGGTGCGGTAAAAGCTGCGGACCCCCATAAGCTCCTCGTTACCGGAGGGGTTCCCCAGCCAATCGGTCATATCAATAAAGCCCACCTTTTCCCCACAAAGCCCCTTCGCCTGCCGGATGGTGGAATTGTCATCCACGTTGGGGGCGTTGTCTGGCAGAAGATAGGGAAGGGCCCAACTCTTGTCCGGCACCAGGGAGAAATACACCGGCACGTCCAGGTTCTCCCCCAGCTTGTTCACAAAACCCACCCGCTTGGCCAGCTCCTCCCCGGAAATCCTGGTGAAGTGGGCGAACAGGGTCTGGCCGTCCTTGCCGAAGTAGACCTTGTTGTTCTCCTGCTTGCCCAGGGCCCGCTCAGACAGGGCCTTGAGCTGAATCCACTGGTCCCGCAGGGGGAACTGGTCGGTGACGTAGTCCTCGAAATCCTCCATGAACTCCCCGGAGCGGACGGTTTCCAGGGTGGGGGCCTTGAACTGAGACAGGTAGCGGTTCTCCTGCTCGGAGAAGTCCCGGCTGGGGGAGACAACCAGAGCGATCCCGAAGCCGAAAATAAACAGGCAGAACAACACGGTGATGAAAATGGAATATTTCTTGCTCATGCACTCGCCCTCCTAAAAGCGGAAGTAGAGGAACGGGTTATAGGTGCCGTCCACCAGATAGGCGGTGGTGAACACCAGCCCCGCCATCATCAACACAGGAAACACCACCTGCCGCGCCCGCTCGGGGAGCTTCTTCCAGGTGTTCGCCGCCAGCGGAGTGGCCGCGGCGACGGCAATCACCAGAATGGGCAGGTAGTTGCGCAGGTAGTAAAGGAAGTCGGCGTCCAGCGCCCCAGCGCCGAACCCGAACATGGCGGCCAGATAGGGCCCCATGGCGGGAAAGTCCTCCACGGCAAAAACGGCCCAGCCCACCACCGCCACGGCCACGCCGTACACGTGGCCCAGCCAGCCGGGGGCGCGGTCCAGCCACTTGCCCAGCCACAGCTTCTCCAGCGTGATCCACCCAAACCAGTACAGGCCCCAGATCAGGAAGTTCCAGCTTGCCCCGTGCCAGATGCCCGTGGCGGCCCAGACCACCAGCAGGTTCAGCACCATGCGGCCCCTCCCCACCCGGCTTCCGCCCAGTGGGAAATAGAGGTATTCCCGGAACCAACTGCCCAGGGAGATGTGCCAGCGCCGCCAGAACTCGCTGGCGGATTTGGAGAGGTAGGGGTAGTTGAAGTTCTCCAAAAACTCGAACCCCAGCATACGCCCCAGGCCGATGGCCATATCCGAATAGCCGGAGAAGTCGAAATACAGTTGGAGCGAGAAGGCAACGATGCCAAGCCATGCGCCCAGCGTGGTGAGCCGCTCCCCCGGCGTGGCCAGGTAGACATCCCACAGAGGGCCCAACGCGTTGGCCAGCAGCACCTTCTTGCACGCGCCGACGGTAAAGCGCTGCACGCCGGAGGCAAACTTCTCAAAGGAGTGGCTCCGGCACTCCAACTGCTCGTCCAGGTCCTTGTACTTGATGATGGGGCCGGCAATGAGCTGGGGGAACAGGGTGACAAAGGTGCCGAAGGTAACGATGTTCTTCTGGCACCGGGCGTCTCCCCGGTACACATCGATGGTATAGCTCATGGTCTGGAAGGTGTAGAAGGAAATCCCGATGGGCAGGGTAAAGGGGATAGGCTCCCCCCAGGGTGTGGGCAGGCTCTCAATGACCGGCAGGAAACCCGCGCCAACAGCGGCCAGACTGCCCGCAATGAAGTTATAGTACTTGAAGAAGCCCAGTAGGAGCAGGTTAAACACCACCGACGAGGCCACCGCCATCCGGGCACCCCTGTCGTTCCCTTTGCCCTTGCACCG
>CANOYV010000040.1:0-23708 GCA_947571605.1 uncultured bacterium
CTGTAATTTTGGGTTTACCACACCAACCTGAAATAAAAAAATATCTTTTTTCCCCCCCCAGTTTTTTTAAATCCCCCAAAATTTGGAAGGGGACTCCGCCCCTCTGTACCCGGTTCCGATTGCCCCCACGGGGAAAGGGTTCTCCGGTCCTCCGTTCCTGGTTCCAACCGTGGTTACTCCGCCGCAGGTGCGGCATCGCCGCCGGACGGCTCCGGGGACTGGACGGAGGCGGTTTCCCCGCCGCTCTCCTGCGCGGAGCCGGTTTCCTCCTTGTTGCCCAGGACGCTCTCGCAGTCCTCCGGGTCCTCCTTCTCCCGGCGCAGGGCCAGGGCTAGCTTGTAGCCCTCCGGGTCGTTTTTCATCAGGTATTCCAGGTCCTCCGGCGGCACCCGGTCCCCCTTCATGATGGACGCGGCGATTTTCAGGCACTTGTCCTGTACGTCCGCCGCCTTGCTCAGAAGGTCCAGCTCGCTGCCGGCGCTGTCCAGGGCACTGAGGGCGCCGTATGCCCCGCCCTGCCGCTGCTCCCGGCTCTGATTCTGCTCCCACATCTTTTGGCTTTGCTCCTCCAGCCAGTCCAGCGCCTGCCGGGACAGCGACACCTTGTCGGCGGGGGCCTGCTTCTGGGCGGGCTGCGCCTGGGCCCTGGCAGGGGCTGCGGAGTTCTCCGCCTTTTTCGCCATGACCTTGTCCAAGCGCTCGTTGCGCCGCATTTCCCGCGTGCTGCGCAGTTCCATGCCACACCGCTCCTTTCCGGCTTGTGATTCTATAAAATATATCGGAAGGGGTTGCGGTTTTGTTAAGGCCGTGGGCGGAGCAAAAAATTTTTGCCGCCCTGTCAGGATATGCATCCCTGATTCGTATTGTCAGTGAAGGCGCCTTTGAAGGAGAGATCCACATGAAGCGAGATCAACAGGAGGCCGAGCGGCTGGTGAACGCCTACTCCGACCTGATCCTGCGGCTGAGCTACACCTACCTGCGTTCCACTCAGGACGGGGAGGACGTCTGCCAGACGGTGTTGCTCAAGCTGCTGACAGGGGAGGGGGAATTCCAATGCCCCGAGCACGAGCGGGCGTGGGTGATCCGCGCTACCATCAACGCCTGTAAGGACGAATTGCGGGCCTTCCGGCGCAAAGCCGTGC
This sequence comes from uncultured bacterium, assembly GCA_947571605.1. Taxonomy (GTDB): domain Bacteria; phylum Bacillota; class Clostridia; order Oscillospirales; family Oscillospiraceae; genus Enterenecus. The sequence goes on from CANOYV010000040.1 coordinate 1,143, forward strand.
CGCTGGAGGAGGTCCGCGACCAGGCCGCTCCGGAGCCGCCCCGGTCCGACGTGCTGGAGACGGTGATGGCCCTGCCCGGCAAATACCGGGAGGCGATTTATCTCTTTTATTACGAAGGGTATTCGGTAAAGGAGATCGGAGAACTGACGGGGCGGAGCGAGGCGGCGGTGTCCGCCCACCTGAGCCGGGGGCGGAAGAAACTACGGGACATGTTAGGAGGCAAAGAATATGAACCAAACTGAGCGGGAGTACCGGGCGGCGCTGGACGGCCTTCGGTTTTCCCAGGGGGAAAAGGAGCGTATGATGAAGAATTTGATCGAACAGCAGGAACAGAAGCCCGTGAAGCGGCGGAGTGTCCGCCCTCTGCGGGCGGGGCTGATCGCGGCCTGCCTGTGTCTGGCACTGGTGGGGACCACCTTCGCCGCCACGGCTGCGTATCAACTGATGGTCCGGGTCCATGCCGACAAGGAAATCGACGGCCAACACTATGTGGGTTTCCAGGTATATGGGGGTTACACACAATTTCCCCTCAGCGCTTTCAGCCAGGAGCTGATCGCGGCCTATGAGGCGAACCAGGACCCCTTCCACATCGTACAGCCCACTTTTGCCACCAGGGAGGAGGCATGGGACTTCCTGGGCCGCTCCATCCCTTGCATCTGGGCCCGGGGGGATGAAGAGACGTGGTATCAGGACGGCGACGACATGGGCAGACTCAGTGAGGACTATGGGTGCCGTGTGATGCTGTGGCAGAACGACGAGACCATGGGGCTGGACGGCGTGGAGGTGTACTATTATCTGGAATCCGTGTCCGGCGCAGGCGCGATGGTGGATATGAAGGTCTTGACGGAGACCATGGAGCCCCCGGAGGGCTGGGACGGTTCCCTGGGCGGGATGCTTGAGTACCAGGACCACCGGGTGGAGCAGTTGGAGAGCTATACCATGCCCAACGGCACGGTGGCGGAGATCGTCATGATCTATAGCGCGCAGAAGGAGCCCGTTTACAGTGTCGGCGAGTGCTACGGGAACTTTGTGTACGAGGGGATTTTCTATCAGGTTAGGGCACACGGCTCGCGGGACATGACCAAGGAGGAGCTTGTGGACCAGCTCCATGCTCTGTTGGACAGCTTTCAATGAATAAAAAGCACCCTCTGCCACGCAGAGGGTGCTTTTCATATCATTTTCACCGTTCCGGAGGACACGGTGTGCTCCTTCCCGTCGTCCCCGTGTACCAGCAGGGCGAAATTGCCGTCCACCCCGGCTACCGTCCCGGTTTGGAGGGCCCCCTCCCCGTCGAAGCTGACCCGCCGCCCCAAGGTGATACAATGGGCGCGGTAGCGGTCCAGGTAGCCCGCCCGTCCGGCGGGGAAGTCCCGCGCCAGCTTGTCCAGCTCCTCCAGCAGGCACACGGCCAGGTGGTTTTGTTCCACCGGATAGCCCTCGATAGCCAGGGAAGTGGCGATATCCTCCAGCCCCTGGGCACGGAAGGTGTCCCGAGTCTGATTCATGTTGATGCCCATACCGACGACCACATAGTCCGGCTCGCCGCTCTCCGCCAAAAGGGTGAACTCGGTGAGGATACCGCACAGCTTCCGGCCATTCAGATACAGGTCGTTGAGCCACTTGATGTCCACCGGGGCGCCGCTGGCCTTAGCCGTGCCCTCCCGGGCGGCCACCGCCACCCAGCCTGTCAGGGTGAGCAGGTCGGCAAGGCCCACGCGGGGCCGGATGAGCACCGACAGGTACAGGCCGTCCCCCTTTGGGGACTGGAAGGACCGGCCGTGGGTGCCCCGCCCGCCGGACTGCTCCTCGGCCAGCAGGGCGGTCCCCGCGGGCAGGGACGCGGCCCGGTGCTTCAGCCAAGTGTTGGTGGAGTCCACCAGTGGCTCCACCCGGACCTTCCCGGCAAAGAGATTGCTCCGGCTCAGCCGCGCGGAGATATAGGGCGCAGACAGGGCGGGAGGCGGCCCCGCCAGCCGGTAGCCCTTCCGCGTGGACGACTGGATGGGCCAGCCCGCGCCGCGCAGGGCCTCGATCTCCTTCCATACCGCCGCCCTGGTTACCCCCAGGGCGCGGCTCATCTCCTGGCCGGAGAGGTATCCCTCCGCCCCGGCCAGCAGGGCGGCCACTTGATCCCGTTCCATCGCCGCAGCCTCAGTCGTCCTGCTCGGGCAGCTCGATGAGGGCAAAGGAGATCTCCAACTCCGCCCCATCGCGCACCACGGTGCAGGTCAGCTCGCCGTCCACCCCCACGCGGTAGAGAATCCGCCGCAGCTCCACCAGGGAGGTGACGGGGCTGCCGTTGGCGGTGACGATCAGGTCGCCAACCTGCAAACCTGCCTCCTGGGCGGGCACGCCGTCGTTTACGGTGGCCACTGAGATGCCCTTTCGGCCGTCCACCGTCTTGGCCTGGCAGGTGATGCCCATGGCAGGCCGCCAGGTCTCGCCGGTGGCCAGGATGTGGTTGACGAAGGGAAGGGCGGCGGTGATGGGGATGGCCAGGCCCATGCCCTCCAGCACCACGGAGTTCTCGATGGAGTCGCCGCTCTCCCGCTCCACGCCGGTGATCTTGGCGCAGGTGATGCCCACCACCTGGCCGGATTCGTTCATCAGGGCCCCGCCGGAGTTGCCGGGGTTGAGCACGGCGTCGGTTTGGATGAGGCCCAGGGCGCTGCCGGAGGCGTCCTCATCCCGGTCCAGGGCGGACACCACCCCCACCGACATGGACCCCAGCAGGTAGCCCATGGGGTTTCCCACGGCGTACACCCAATCGCCTACGGCCAGCTCGTCGGAGTCCCCCAACTGGGCGGGGGTGAGCTCCCGCCCGCCGGCCTCAAACTTGAGCACGGCGATGTCGAATTCCTCGTCAAAGCCGATGACCTTGGCGTCGTAGGAGGCGCCGGGATCGTCCAGCAAATGCATCCGGACGGAGACGGTCTCGTCGATGATGTGGTAGTTGGTGAGCACATATCCCGCCTCCGACACTACCACGCCGGTACCCACGCTCACACCGTCAAATGGGTCGGCGTGGGCGGCCTCCACGCACACCAGGGTGGGCAGGACCCGCCGGTACGCCTCCCGGCCGGACAGGGCGGGACCCGCGGGGTGGGTGCTCAGCCGGACCGACGGGTCCGGCTCCCCCCAGGGCAGGTCGTCGGCGGACCAGCCGGGGGAGCTGTCCACGCGGCGGCTGATCCGGGGCCGGGGGTCTTCGGGGAGTCCGGGGTCGGCCTGGGCGATCATGTCGGCGATGCTGCCTACGGCCCAGGCGCAGATGCCGCCCAGCAGGGACAGGGACAGCACGATTGCCACCAGGGGGACGAGCCACCGACGGATGCGGCGGGGCTTCCGTTGGGGCCGGGGCGGCTGGGAAGAGGGCAGGGGAGGCGGCTGCAAGCCAGGGCCCTGGGGCCAGCGGTAGTTGAGGTAGTTGTCCATATTAGGGAGCCCTCCGATCAAGGTTCTGAGCGCTGAGCCGTGCCGCTCACGCGCGTGTCAGCGTGAAGATGAATTTGGTCACGCCGTCCTCGCTGGTGCAGGTGATGTTCTCCTTGTGGCTGTTGAGAATGGTCTTGACGATATACAGCCCCAGGCCCACCCCGTCCCGGTCAGCGGAGCGGGAGTGGTCGGTCTTGTGGAAGCGGTCGAAGATGAGCTGTTGCTCCTCGGGGGGGATGGTCTCCCCCTGGTTGCTGATGGTGACGGTGGCCTTGGGGCCCTTGACGGTGACGGACAGGCCCAGCACACCCCCCTCCTGGGAGAACTTGATGGCGTTGTCCAGCAGGTTATAGCACACCTGGGTGATGGCGTCCTGGTCCCCCCACACGGGGATGGGCTCGTCCTCGGGGAGCTGGGCGTCCACCTCCAAATTTTTGGCGTTCACCTTCCGCTCCAGGCTCACCAGGGCCCGCACCAGGGTCTCGCACAGGTCGAACTGCTGCTGGGCGGCCCGTTCGTCGGATTGCAGCCGGGACAGGTCCAGCATGGACCGCACCAGCCGGGACAGCCGCCGGGTTTCGGAGGAGATGATCTCCAGATAGTGGCGCTCCTGCTCGGGGGGGATGGTGCCGTCCAGGATGCCGTCGGCGAAGCCGGCGATGGTGGTCATGGGGGTTTTCAGCTCGTGGGACACGTTGGCGATGAATTCCGAGCGCCGCTGCTCGCTCTTGGACAGGGAGTCGGCCATGGCGTTGAAGGCCTCGGCCAGCTCGCCCACCTCATCCCGGCGGGGACCCACGTCCACCCGCACGTCAAGTTGGCCCAGGCCGAACTGCCGGGCGGCGGCGGCAATCTCCTTGATGGGCTGGGACTGGCGCATGCTGGTCACCGAGCTGATGATGGCGGCGATGAGCACCACCGCCAAAGTGGTGACCAGTAAAATGGCGAACAGGTCGTGCCACACCCCGCTGATATTGGATGCGGAGGCGGATACCAGCACCAGCCCCTGAATGTGCCTGGCTCCCGCGCTGGTGAGGGTAGTGATGGGCAGGCCCACCAGGTAGCGAGGTTCGTCGTACAGCCCGCCCAGAGTGGTCATGCCCAGAAAGGAGCCGCCCACGATGTCCGACACCGTTTGCTGGGACAGGAGGGCGCCCTGGAGCTTGGTAAGCTCGGTGGAGCCGCTGGTGGCGTACAGGATGATCCCGTCGGGCGTGGTCACCATGACGTGGGAGTCGGACACCTGGGCCACCGAGTTGAGGTAGCTCTGGAAGGCGTCGGTCTGCCACACCAGCTCCCCCCCGGACTTCACCGAGTCGGAGGTGAACTGGGCGATATACTTGGCGTTGCGCTCCAGTGTGTCCTTCTTGTCCCGGATGGTGTACTGGTAGCTCAGCGTAGCGAAGGAGGCCCCCAGCATGAGAAAGGACAGCAGCACCATGCCCACCATGGTGGCGAACTGCCGCCCGTACATGGTTTTCAAGGATTGGTCACCTCAAATTTGTAGCCCACACCCCATACGGTCTTGAGGCTCCACTGGCTGCTGACGCCCTCCAGCTTTTCCCGCAGGCGTTTGATGTGAACGTCCACCGTGCGGGAGTCGCCGAAGTAGTCGAAGCCCCACACCTCGTCCAGAAGCTGGTTGCGGGTGAACACCCGGTTGGGGGAGGAGGCCAGGTGGAAGAGCAGCTCCAGCTCTTTTGGGGGTGTGTCCACCCGCTTGCCGTCCACCAGCAGCTCGTAGGAGTCCAGGTTGACCACCAGCTTGTCGAAGGAGAGGCGCTTTTCCGGCTGCTCCTCCTCGCCGAAGCGGCGCAGCACGGCGTGGACCCGGGCCAGCACCTCCTTGGTCTCGAAGGGCTTGGTGATGTAGTCGTCCGCCCCCATCTCCAGGCCGGATACCTTGTCCTCCAGCTCACCCTTGGCGGTGAGCATGATGATGGGGGTCTTGGAGGTCTCGCGGATCTTGCGGCACACGGACCAGCCGTCCATGGAGGGCAGCATGATGTCCAGAATGACCAGGTCCGGCTGGACGGCCTGGAACTTTTCCAGGCCCATCAGGCCGTCGCCGGCCACGGTGCAGATCATGCCCTCTTTTTCCAGGTAGAGCCGGAGCAGGTCGGCGATGTTTTTGTCGTCCTCAACGATGAGAATGCTGCGGGGCATTTGGACCACCCTTTCCTTTCATATGCGCGAAGCCGCACGTCGCGAACAGGCGAAGCGTAGCAATATGATTCTCTTGTCATTATAAGCCGAACGGCGGCGAAATTCCATAGTAATTTGTAAATTATCCGTTTTTGCCTGGGATGATCCCGGCAGGGCGTGGGGACATGCCTTCCCTGCGCGGGGACAGTTCATACGCGGGCGGGCAAAGCCCTGGCCCATATGCGCCTCCTGTTTGGAGCCGTCCCCGCTCGGGGGAGGAACGTCCCCGCGTACAGGGAGCATCACAGCACGTGGGAGCGGTCCACTCCGACGGCGGGGTCGCACCCCGGCTCCCGGGTGCGCAGCTTTTCGGCCAGGGCCTTCCGCACCTCCCCGTCGGACAAAACCACGTCGTAAGGCACCACTACGTCGAAGGCCACCTGCCCGTCCCCGTCACAGCGAAAGTCGTGGACGGTGGCGCTAGGGTCGATCTCCCGTGCCAGCTCCTCCGCCAGGGCGCGCAGCCGGTCCCGGCGTGGATCGTCCCGATCCACTGGGTCCAGGTGGATGACGGCCTCCAGGCCGAAGCGGTCCGCCAGCTCCCGCTCCGCCCGGTCAATGACGGCGTGGAGGTCCACCAGCGAGCCGTCGGCGGGCACCTCGGCGTGGACGGACATCATCCGCCGTCCGGGGCCGTAGTCGTGGATCACCAGGTCGTGGATCCCCAGAATCTGGGGGTGGCCGAGGATGAGGCCCTCAATGTCCGTCACCATGGCGGGGTCGGGGGGCGTGCCCAGCAGGGGATCCAGGGTGTCCTTGGCCGCGCCCCAGCCGGAGCGCAGGATGAACGCCGCCACCAGCAGTCCCAGCCAGCCGTCCAATTGGAGATGGAGGAAACAGGAGAGGAGCAGCCCCAGCAGCACCGCCGACGTGGCCAGCACGTCGGACCGGGCGTCCGTGGCGGCGGCGCCCAGGGCGGAGGAATCAATCCGTTTTCCCAGGGCGGCGTAAAACCAGCCCATCCACAGCTTCACCGCCACGGAGGCCAGCAGCAGACAAACGGCCAGGGGGGTGAGGACGGTCTCCTCGGGGTGGAAGATCTTTTCCAGGGAGCCGCGCCCCAGCTCCACCCCCACCAGCAGGATGAGCAGGGATACTGCCAGCCCCGCCAGGTATTCGATCCGGCCGTGGCCGAAGGGATGGCGCTCGTCCGCCCGCTGGGAGGCCAGCTTGAATCCCGCCAGGGTCACCGCCGAACCGGCGGCGTCGGACAGGTTGTTGAAGGCGTCGGCGGTGACGGAGATGGCCCCGGTGAGCACCCCGGCGCACAGTTTCACGGCGAAGAGCAGGATGTTGAGCCCCAATCCCACCCCTCCGGCCAGCAGGCCGCAGCGCTCCCGGACAGCCGGGGTGTTTGTTTCGGTATAGTTTGGAATGAAGCGGCGCAGGATGGCGTCAAGCAAGGGGCAGACCTCCCAATACGGTTTATCCTTTTATTGTATACCAAATTGCCGCCGCGCAACACAGGCGGGAAAAATTCTTCCTTTTCAGATCGCTGCGGCGGCTGCAAGCGCTTACCATTTTAATGGGATAAGTCCGTTAAGATACCGTTTTACCCTGCAAATACTTTTCGATATAGCTCTGCTCGTAAACTTTTTTCCCTAATAAAGTGATTGCTTGCACAGGGCAAAAACTGATGCAACGATAGCACATTGTGCAATTACCGCTTGGGACAACCTGTCCTTCTTGCAACGCCAATCTGAAAAAGGGACCGAAAATTTCCCTATCCGCGTTCCACCAGCTCTTTGGCCTGCTTGCCGGTTACCAGCTCGGCGGCGAGCTCCACCACGCACAGACGGTCCCACGCGCCGTCGATCTCGGCGGCCATGGCCTCCGGGAAGCCGGGGCGGTACCGGCTGGACAGCGCTTCAATGGCCCGGCGCTTTTCCTGGGGATTGTCCAGCACCCGGGTCCGCCCGAACACGATGACAGAGCGGAAATAGGTGGTGTACTCCTCGGGTACCACATGGTCCTGGTCAATGACGCAGAAGGACGCCCGGCTGTCCGATCGGATGGCGTCCAGCTTATGCCCCGATACGGCGCAATGGAAATACAGCTTTCCGTCCTCCCACACATAGCTCAGCGGCACCGCGTAGGGATAGCCCCCGTCACCCGTCACCGCCAGCACCCCGGAGGTGCCCCGTGCCAAAACCTCGTTACATTGCTCCGGAGTCAGCGCTTGCAGAAATCTGCGCATTGGTCTCATGTTGTTTTCCTCCCGTTTTTCTCTTTGAATTTGCAAAGACTGCCTGGACGGGTGTCCAGGCAGTTTTGATTTGTGATGGATTGGCGTCCCAATTGGCTGGGACGCGCTATGAACTGGGGCGGCAGGCCCTCACAATGGAAAGGGGCGGCACGGCCCGGGGCAGCTTCATGCGAAACTCCATCTGGGGCCGTTTCGGTTCGGGCAGCTCGAAACCGTCCATGTCTCGCATCATGGGGGCGGTCATGGGAAAGGCGGGCACGTCCGGCCCCACTACCTCGATCTCGTCCCCGGCGGCGAACTTGTTGCGAAGGGAGAGGGTGGCGTTACCGGCTGCGTCGCAGCGGGTGACGACGGCCAGCACCTGCCAGTCCCGTACATACCGGGCGGAGTCGGTGTACTGCCCCGGCTGGCCGAACCAGAAGCCGGTGGAGTAGTGCCGATGGCTCACTTTGTCCACCTCAGAGCGCCACACCGGGTCAACCGGCGCGCCTTCCGCCGCCGCGTCCACCGCGTGGCGGTAGGCGGCGGTGGTCATGGCGGCGTAATAGGCGCTCTTGGCCCGGCCCTCGATCTTGAGAGAGTCCACCCCGGCGGCAATGAGCTCCGGAATGTGGTCGATCATGCACATGTCCCGGCTGTTCATGATGAAGGTCTCGCCGTTCTCCTCGAACACGGGGAAATACTCCCCCGGCCGTTTCTCCTCCATCAGGGCGTACTGGTAGCGGCAGGGCTGGGCGCAAGCCCCCCGGGAGGCGTCCCGCCCGGTCATATAGTTGCTGAGCAGGCACCGGCCCGACCAGGACACGCACATGGCGCCGTGGACGAAGCACTCCACCTCCAGGCCGCGAGGGGCCTTGGCTTTCAGCTCGGCCACCTCGTCCAGGGACAGCTCCCGGGCCAGGATCACCCGGCTTGCCCCCAGTTCATGCCACACCCGGGCCGTCTCGTAGTTGGTGATGCCCGTCTGGGTGGACATGTGTACCTGGACGTGGGGCGCATGGCGTTTGCACAGATCCAGCACGTCGGGGCCTGCGGCGATCACCGCGTCCGCGCCGATGGCGTCCAGGTACTCCAGGTACTCGGGAAGTTTGGCCACCTCGTTGTTCCGGGCCAGGGTGTTGCAGGTCACGTGGACCCGCACCCCCTTGGCATGGGCGGCTTTCACCGCCTCCGCCAGCCCCTCCCGGTCGAAGTTCCCGGCGAAGGCCCGCATGCCGAAGGCGTTTCCGGCCAGGTATACCGCGTCTGCGCCGTAGGCCAGGGCCATGTCCAGCCGCTCCCGGTCCCCGGCGGGGGAGAGAATCTCCGGGTTAGCCGCCATTGCTCTGGTAGCGCTGCACCAGCGCCTCGTGCTCGGCATAGGTGCGGGTGTACTCATGCTGCTTGGTCTCCGGGTTGAGGACGTAGAAGTAGTAATTGGTGTCCGCCGGGTTCATGGCGGCCAGCAGCGACTGCATACCGGGGTTGGAGATGGGCCCGGGAGGCAGGCCCTGGTGCAGGTAGGTGTTATAGGGGGAGTCGATCTCCCGGTCCGCCAGGGTGGGCACCTTGCCGCCGTTGAGATATACCAGGGTGGCGTCGATCTGGAGGTAACCCACCGTCTCGGCGGCGGGGTTCTCCAGACGGTTGTAGATGACGGAGGCGATGCTCCGGTAGTCGTTGCGCTCCTCGTTGTTGGTGCCGTCGGTCTCCTTTTCGATCATGGAGGCGATGGTGACGATGTCGTGCAAGGAGTATTGGGCATCCTCGCCGGTGTACTGGGGCATATACTCGTCCATCTTGGCGTCGAAGTTCACCAGCATCTTGTTGAGGACATACTTGGGATTTTCGCCCATCTCGAAGGTATAGGTGTCGGGGAACAGGTAGCCCTCCAGCCGGTGGTAATCCCCCAGGGGGCGGTCACGGAGCCAGTCGAACGCATAGTCATGGTTGGCGGCCATATCCTGAAGCCGCTCCACCGAGCACACGCCGCGCTCGTCCAGCAGGGTGAAGAGCTGGTCGATGGTCAGACCCTCCTGGATGGTGACGTTGGTGGTCAGCCGGGTGGAGGAGGAGGAGCTCATGCTGGACACCAGGGCGTGGTAGTCCATTTCGGTGTTCAGCTCATATCGGCCTGGGGCGATCTTATCCTGGGCGTGGGAGAAGGTGGCGTAGAGCTTGAACAGGAACTTGTACTGGATCAAGCCCTCGTCCTCCAGCAGGTCTACCACAGCGTCGAAGTCGGTGTCGTCGTCGATGGTGACCTCAATGGAGACCGGCTCCTTGTTGAGGCCCAGCAGGTCGCAGGCCCAGATCCAGCCCACGGTGGCCAGCACGCCGGAGCCGACGATGACCAGCAGGACGTACAGGAACGCGCCCGCCACCCGGGACATCGCGCTGCGGTGGCGCTTGGTGGCCCTGCGGGTATTGGATTGGGAGGGTTCCCGCTGGGGCTGGCCCTGGCTGTGCTGGGGCCGGGACTGGGAGTAATGGGGCTGGGACTGGGGGTAATGGGGCTGGGACTGGGGGTAATGGGGCTGGGGCTGACTGCGGCGGGGCTGGGATGGGACGTTCCCGCCGGGACGGCGCTCATCTGCCATTGAAATCACTCCTTACAGGGGGGTCCGGGCGGTCGCCCGGGCGGGGGAACCAATTTCGGGGTCCCCACATAGTATAACGCAGAAACGGGTTGAGAGCTGACCGCGAGGCCGGGGAGCCACGGGGCTCGGCTCCGGCGCCGCAATGCTTCACGGTTGCGACGTCCGAGCCGGTCTCTGTGACCGGGACATTAAATGTGAGGTGACAAAATCATGTGTTGTGGTAACAATGGTGGTTTCGGTGGGGGCTGCTGGTGGATCATCATTCTGATCCTCCTCCTGTGCTGCTGCTGCGGCGGCGGGAACAGCTGGGGCGGCAATAACTGCTGCTGCTGCTGTGGTGGCAATAACTGCGGCTGTGGCTGCGGCTGCAACAACGGCTGTGGCTGCAACAATGGCTGTGGCTGCAACAACGGCTGCGGCTGCAACGACGGCTGCTGCTGAGCAAGAAGCGCGAGGGCAGGCGCATAGGGGAGCTTGGAACGGAGCGAAGGCAAAAGCCCAAGGCCCACGCAGTGGGACTGGGTTTTGCCTGAGTCGTAGCGAAAGCGACCCGGCTATGCGCCCAGCCCGAGCGTGACAACATCGGGGCAAGCTCCATATCGCTTGTTTCCGCCTAACGGCGAAAACTTGCTCATTCCGCTGCCCCTCCTTTCCCCACAAAGCCTGAGAGACGGCTTTGTGGGGGCCCCTTAACCTACCCATGGGCGGAGGGCAAATGCCCTCCGCCCTTCCTACTCCTCAATGAGGACAAGCTTCACCGGGACGTCGAATTCCTCTCGGGGCATGTGTTCCACCAGTCGCCCCGGGCGACATACGCACACGGTGAAGCCGGAGAAATCCATCAGCCAGCGGTCGTAATACCCGCCGCCCCAGCCCAGGCGGTAGCCCTCCCGGTCCACCATCAGGTGGGGGATGAGGGCTGCGGCAATCTCATTCTTGTTGACGACGGGGCAGGAGTCGTCCGGCTCGGGGATGCCGAAGCGGTTGGGGACCAGTTTGTCGATGTCCAGCACCTGCCGGGCCTCCATGCCCCGGTGGGGCAGGACCACGGGCAGGGTCACCCGTTTACCCTGTTTCAGCAGGGCGCGGATGAGGGGGACGGTGTCCGGTTCCCGGCCGGTGCCGTAGAATACCATGACGGTACCCGCCGCCTCCACTTGGGGCAGGGCCAGAAACCGCTCAAACAGCGCTCCTGCCTCCACCTGGGGCAGGCCGGCGGCGTGGCGACGCAGCTCTGCCTTACGCTCCTTAACGGTCATAGGCCGTAGTGCATGGCAACGCGGACCTTGCCGGCGGCGCCGGGGCCTGCCAGCGCCTCCACCAGAGCCAGGCCAAAGTCAAAGGCGGCGCCGGGGCCTCGGCCGGTAATCAGCCTGCCGTCGGTCACCGTGGCCTTGTCCATCGCGGGGACCGCCCCAGCCTGGGACAGCTCGCCCTCCATACCGGGATAGCACACGCAGGGAGCGCCCTTGGGCAGCAGGCCTGCTCTTGCCAGCAGAGTGGGGGCGGCGCAGATGGCGGCCAGCCAATACTCATCGCCGGAAGCTGCCTGACGGATCAGGGTCATGGCCTCCTTGCTGCCTTCCATGGAGGCCACGCCCCCCATGCCGCCGGGGAGGACCACCATGTCGCCCGCCTTCAGCGCGGCCCGCTCCACAGGCAGGTCGGCCTGGACGGTGATGCCGTGGGAACCGGTGACGGCGTCCCCCCCGATGCCCGCCAGAGTAACGGGGATGTCCGCCCGGCGCAGCACGTCGGCGGTGACCAGGGCCTCGGCCTCCTCGAAGCCCGCGCCCAGCAGGATATAGACCATAGAGCATCTACCTTTCATTGATATTATCATGTAAATTTATTTTTCTGTGATCCTCGCCCTCACGGCGGACACCAGGAACACAGGCAGCTTTGCCATCCGCCCGATGCGGGAGGGCTCCTTCATCAGCCGGTACAGCCACTCCAGCCCCAACCTTTGAAACCTCTCCGGGGCGCGTTCCACCTTGCCCGCGAACACGTCCAGGGAACCGCCCAGGCCGATGTACAGCCTTGCCCCGGCGGCCTCGCCGTTGGCGGCGATCCACTTCTCCTGCTTGGGGAAACCCAGGCAGACGAACACGATGTCGGCCCGCGCCGCCCGGATGGCCTCGATTACCGGGCCGTCCTCCTTAAAATAGCCGTCGTGGGCGCCGCACACTACCAGGCCGGGGTAAGCCGCCCGGAGGTTGACCGCGGCCTGCTCCGCCACGCCGGGGGCCGCCCCCAGCAGGAACAGGCGCTTGCCCGTCCCGGCCACCCGGCCCAGCAAGGCGGAGGCGAAATCGATGCCCGGCACCCGGCCCTTCAGCGGACGGCCCAGGATTTTGGCGGCGTAGACGACCCCCACGCCGTCGGGGATGACCAAGTCCGCACGGGACAGGATTTCTGAGAACTCCGGGTCCTTGTTGGCCCGCTGGACGATCTCCGGGTTGGGAGTGACCACCAGATGGGGGCCCTCCTGCTCCAACAGCTCCAGCCCCCGTTCCACCGCCTCGTCTATGGTGACGTTGTCAAAGGCCACGCCCAGCACGTCGATCCGCATGGGACTCTCCTCCTCTTTTGGCATACCAATCCATTTTCTTTTGGTATTTTAGCACAAACCGCTCAAAAAGTCCACCCATGGAGGGAAGTATTTACAGTCCGTTCAAGAAGAAGCGCGGAGCCGTCGTGAGCAGCGCGGATGGAGCAAAGCGAGGGCAAAAGCCCCAGGCCCACGCAGTGGGACTGGGATTTGCCCGAGACGGAGCGAAGCCGCGCGTGGCGAACAGGCGCAGCGTGACAATGAAGAAGCGCGGAGCCGTCGTGAGCAGCGCGGATGGAGCAAAGCGAGGGCAAAAGCCCCAGGCCCACGCAGTGGGACTGGGATTTGCCCGAGACGGAGGAAAAGCGACCGAGCGCCCTGGACCGCTTCGCAGCGTGACAGCAGGGCCGCCGGGGCGCCCCCCTTGCCTCCACGTTTTGAATTTCTACCGGCGAATTTTGTGGAAATCCGTAATTTGCTCTTGACATCAACACTGTGAAGCGTTATACTAGCGGTCGTGAGCTGAAAAGCTCCATTCTTTGTGCCCAGAGCACTTTGACGACACAAAGCGATAAAGCATAATTTGGAGGAATACAGAATGAAAAAGACTGCAAAACTGATGGCGCTGCTGCTGGCGCTGGTCATGGCCCTGTCCCTGGTCGCCTGCTCCAATAACGGTCCCTTTGCGGACCCCGACTCCGGCAGCAGCGACCCCGCCGAGTCCAAGACCGCCGAGAGCAACCAGCCCAGTCAGGCCCCCGCCGAGAGCAGCGATCCCGCTTCCGGTGAGAAGTACGTGGTGGGCATTTGCCAGCTTCTGCCCCACACCGCCCTGAACGCCGCCACCGAGGGCTTCAAGGACGCCCTGAAGGAAGAGTTCGGCGACAACGTGGAGATCAAGGAAGGCAACGCCGGCGGCGACCCCGCCAACTGCACCACCATCATCGACGGCTACGTGGCCGACGGCGTGAACCTGATCCTGGCCAACGCCACGCCCTCCCTCACTGCCGCCGCCTCCGCCACCGACACCATCCCCGTCCTGGGCACCGCCGTCACCAACTACGGCATCGCCCTGAACCTGGACACCACCGAGGACAAGGTGCTGGGCGGCAACATCTCCGGAACCTCCGACCTGGCCCCGCTGGACCAGCAGGCGGCCATGATCCAGGAGCTGTTCCCCGAGGCCACCAACGTGGGCCTGCTCTACTGCACCGCCGAGCCCAACTCGGTCTATCAGATCGAAACCATCCAGGGCTTCCTGGAGAGCATGGGCTACACCTGCACCCGCTACGGCTTCAATGACGTGAACGATCTGGCCGCCGTGACCCAGACCGCCGCAGACAACTCCGACGTCATTTATATCCCCACCGACAACACTGCGGCGGACAACACCTCCACCATCGCCGACGTGGTGATCCCCGCCAAGGTGCCCGTGATCTGCGGCGAGGAGGGCATCTGCGGCGGATGCGGCGTGGCCACCCTGTCCATCAGCTACTATGAGATCGGCCACATCGCCGGCGAGATGGCCGCGCAGATTCTGAAGGGCGAGAAGAGCGTGTCCGAGATGCCCATCGGCTTCGATACCACCTTGGACAAGAAGTACAACGCCTCCATCTGCGAGCAACTGGGCCTGACCATGCCCGCCGACTATGTGGCCATCGAGGACTGATTCAAAAAATAACGCTGAGAAACCGCGGGAAAGCGATTTCCTTTCCCGCGGTTTTTGGCGTAACGGCCGCCATACGTTTGCCGTGCCATCATCTACATTGGAGGAATGAGTATGGACTTCCTGCTCTCATTTTTGAACTCAATGCCCGGCGCCGTGGGGCAGGGGCTGGCCTGGGGCGTCATGGCCATCGGGGTGTACATCACCTACCGTATCCTGGACGTGGCTGACCTGACCGTGGATGGCTCCCTGGCCACCGGCGGGGCGGTGTGCGCTCTGCTCATCAGCATGGAGGCCAACCCCTGGCTGGCCATGCTGACGGCGCTGCTGACGGGAATGCTGGCGGGGCTTGCCACGGGGCTGTTCCACACCGTGTGCGGCATCCCCGCCATCCTGTCCGGCATCCTCACCCAGTTGGCGCTGTACTCCATCAACCTGCGCATTATGGCCATCGGGGACGAATCCGCCAAGACCAAGAACTCCCTGGCCATCAGCGTGGACCGGCACGATCTGCTGGTGTCCTCCCGGAACATCCGGAAGCTGACGCCGGAAAATCCCATTCTGCTGCTGGTGGTGCTGGTGGTGGTGGTCATCGCCGTGCTGTACTGGTTCTTCGGCACGGAGCAGGGGTCCGCGCTGCGCGCCACGGGCTCCAACGGCAATATGGCCCGGGCCCAGGGCATCAACACGAACGTGAGCAAGGTGCTGGGGCTGGTGGTGTCCAACGGTCTGGTGGCCCTGGCCGGGGCCCTGCTGGCCCAGTATCAGGGCAGCGCCACCGTAGATATGGGCCGGGGCGCTATTGTCATCGGTCTGGCCGCCGTCATCATCGGCGAGGTGCTGCTCAGCGGGGTGTTCCGCAACTTCGCTCTGAAGCTGCTGGCCTGTGTGATCGGCGCGATCATCTATTACGGCGTCATCACCTTGGTGCTCCGCCTGGGGCTGGAGACTACCGATCTGAAACTGCTCACCGCCCTGGTGGTGGCCGTGTTCCTCACCATCCCCTATTGGAAGGGCAGATACTTCTCCAAGGCCGTCAAACCTGCGAAGAAGGAGGAGAGCGCCCATGCTTGACGTGAAGAACATCTATAAGACCTTCAACCCCGGCACGGTGAACGAAAAGACCGCCCTGCGGGGAGTGTCCCTCACCCTGAATGACGGGGATTTCGTTACCGTCATCGGCGGCAACGGCGCGGGCAAGTCCACGCTGCTCAACGCGGTGGCGGGCGTCTGGCCGGTGGACGAGGGCTGCATCTCCATCGGCGGGGTGGATGTGACCAAGCTGCCGGAGCACAAGCGGGCGAAATACATCGGCCGGGTGTTCCAGGATCCCATGATGGGCACCGCCGCCACCATGCAGATCGAGGAGAATATGGCCCTGGCCGCCCGCCGGGGGCGGGTCCGTACCTTGCGCCCCGGCATCACCCGGGACGAGCGGGACCACTACCGGGAAATGCTGAAAATTTTGGACCTGGGGCTGGAGGACCGGCTCACCTCCAAGGTGGGGCTGCTGTCCGGCGGCCAGCGACAGGCGCTGACCCTGCTCATGGCCGCGCTGCGTAAGCCTGACCTGCTGCTTCTGGACGAGCACACCGCCGCCCTGGACCCCAAGACCGCGGCCAAGGTGCTGGACGCCACCGAGCGCATTGTGCAGAAGGACCGCCTCACCACGCTGATGATTACCCACAATATGAAGGACGCCATTGCCCACGGCAACCGGCTCATCATGATGTACGAGGGGAACATCGCCCTGGACATCTCCGGGGAGGAGAAGAAGAAGCTCACCGTGGAGGACCTGCTGGCCAAGTTCGGTCAGGCCACCGGGTCCGACGAGGCGGACGACAAGCTGCTGTTGAGCTGATGCTCAGACTGAATACAGGAAGCGCCGCTCTGCACCGGCAGGGCGGCGCTTTTTATTTTTATTCAAATAAAAATAATAGTTGACTTTCATAAAATTTATGTTATATTTAATTTTATGAAAGGAGGCGCGGCCATGGATATGGTTCCCATCTGGATGGCGAGCCTGGAGGACGAGGACGCGGCGTTCATCAAGCGGTTCGTTCTGGTCTCCGGCTCGCTCAAAGAGATGGCGGCGCAGTATGGCGTCAGCTATCCCACGGTGCGGCTGCGGCTGGACCGGCTGATCCAAAAGATACGACTGACTGAGACGGCGGAGGCGGACCCCTATGTGGCGCTGGTGAAGCGGCTGGCGGTGGACGACAAGCTGGACTTTGATACGGCCAAGCTACTGCTCAGCGAGTACCGGAAGACGAAGGAGGAGCGACAATGAACACGGGATTTCACTTTGAGGAGGACATGGACCTGTTTATCATGGAAATGCAGGACATGCCCGTGATTTTGGCGTTGATGGCCGCAGCGGTCGCGGTGGAGATTTTTCTGGCGGTGAAGAAGGACGGGCGGCTGGGTCTGGCGCTGCCGGGGCTGTGGCTGCTGCGGTGCGTGGTGCAGGCGATCGTCTGGATGGTCCAGGTAAGCGGCTACTCCTCGGTGGCGGCCATGGGCGGAACGCTGGCCGTGGCATTCCTGGTAGAAAACATCCCCGCGCTGCTGTTGTTGGCGGTCTATGGCCTGTGCCGCCTGTGCAAGCGCTGGAAAACCGTACAGCAGGTGAAAAAGACCCGCATTCAAGACCTGTAACGGCAAAAATGCCCGCCGGGTTGGGAGAAACTTCGTAAGGAAGTTCGCCAAGAAACCCGCCAACCCTTGTAATATCAGGGGTTGGCGGGTTTTTCTGTCTGTTTTTCCCTTATGTTTTCCCTTTACAGGTTCAAAACCTCCTTCATAAAGTTCTCCATGCGGGCGGCGCTATCCTGCTTCATGCGCTCGGTGAAGTGACCGTATTTGTCCAGAGTGAAGGCGGCGGTGGCGTGGCCCATGTTGGATTGCACGGTTTTTATATCGTCCCCGGCCCGGATCGCGTTCACGGCATAAGTGTGGCGGCAGTCTGCTAATGTCAAGCCAGAACTAATAAATTTTTGAAATTTTTTAGATGACCTATTCAGTGGTTTTCGTTCTCTGCTCTGCCACAGCCGAGACAGGCAGCTCGTTAAGGAATTTCAACGAAACCTCCAAGCGGCCATCCGGCCACACTGTAACACGGTCAAGCAGATCAGCTATCGCATCATCCGGTAACACTTCCATATCAGCATAGAGCCGGTATCGTTCCATATAGATAGAGCAGTCACGGGTTCGCTCAAAGAGTTCTGCTTGGATTTCAGCCTCGGCCCTATGTGCATCGTCACGCTGTTCCACAAGGCGGGCCTTTTGCGCCGTGTACGCATCACGGGAGAACAAGTTATCTATTACTGCATCTTCGTACAATTTTTCAATCCTCTGAGTAAGTTCCCTTTGCAGAGCTTCCAGTTTTTTAACTTTCTTACGCAGGAGCGACACGGCTGCCTCCTGCGATTTCTTCTGCTGCTCCATCATGTGCTGTGTGTCCACCATACAGCGGGCTTGCTGGTGAATCGCCTCCGTGACAACATCCAAAATCTCCGATTCAAAAACCTTCTCTGGATAGCACACCATTCCCGGTACTGTCCGAGGCGTTTGACAGCAGTAGTACCGGTTCTTACTTCCGCGCCGGACAATGGCGTACCCGCAGACACCGCAATACACTTTCTTGCTCAAAGGGTTTTTCCACTTGTTATGCGTGGACAACTGCCGCTGTTCCCCTCCGAGCCGCTCCTGCGCCCGGGCAAACAACTCCTTTGTCACCAGCGGCTCATGGCAGTCGGCAACAATGATCCAGTCCTCCAGTTTGGCCGTCAACTGCTGATGAACGCCTATGCGGGGCCGAACACGTTTCCCATATACCATGCTGCCGATATACTGCCGATCCCGGATAATCCAGTCGATGGTTGCCCTGCGCCAGTAATTCGGCTGCCAGTTTGCGTGACCGCTGGGAGTGCCGACCTTGATTTGCGATGGCGTAGGGATTTCTTCGGCATTGAGAATTGCCGCTACCTTTTCCGTAGAAGTCCCATTCGCTACCAAAGTAAAAATGCGCTGCACGATTGGTGCGGCCTGGGGATTTGGAATAAGCCTGTGCTTATCGCCAGGGGCTTTCAGATAGCCGTAAGGGGCAACAGGATTGATGTTGACGCCTCGTTGGGCAAGGCGCAGTTTTGCGCTCTTGACCTTCTTGGAAATATCCCGGCTATATAGATCATAAATCAGCGCACGGAACGCCCTGTCCAGGCTGTCTATATCCCCTTTGCGGTTACTGTCAAAATTGTCATTGACCGAGATAAAACGTACTCCCTTAAACGGAAACACGCGGGTGATATAGTTTCCTACCGTGATGTAGTCCCTGCCGAAGCGGGAAATATCTTTCACCAGAATACATTGGACTTCCCCGCACAGCGCCGCTTTCAACAACGTCTGCACACCAGGGCGGTCAAAATTCTTCCCACTGTAACCATCATCAGAAAATTCTAACACCTTTGTGCCGTACAAGTCCGGGTCATTCCGAATGAAGTCCAGCAACAAATGCCTCTGGTTGACGATGCTGGCGGATTCCTGGTCTGTGCCGTCCTCCAAAGACAGCCGGACATAGATTGCGATGGTCACAGGCTCGTCCCCCCTTCCCGCAGAAAGCGGAGCAGGGCTTCAACTTCGTCCTGATAGACCAATTTTATATCCAGACGGTTCCCATCATGGACTTCGATTCTGGAAACCAGCAGATGAATCAATTCTTCTGTCAAGCCCTCTGTATTACGCAAGGTCTGGCAGACTGCGAACATGGGATTGGACGGGCCATACCGTTCCAACTGCTGAAGCTGGGCGCCCAAATCCGCCAGCCGCAGCGTGGCATCATCAAACCGCTCCTGATAGTGACCCTTCATGGACAGATATTCCTCACGGGTCAGCATACCGTCCACCAAGTTTTGATATAAGCCATCCAGAAGGGTTTGACTGCGGGATTGTTCCTGCTTAACCTGGGCGATCTGGCGGTCAAGAGTGCGCCGCTTTTCTCTGGATGCGGACGCATATTCCTTCGATACACGCTTTTCCAACGCCGCAATCGTGTCCATGTGCCGGTGTACGGCGCTGGACACAACAGCCAGCAGTTCCGATTCCATCAGGTTCTTAGGCGAACAGGCACCCGGCAGCTTTTGAGAGGTCACACACTGATAACTGTAATAGTAAACCCTGCCCTCCGTTTTTCTGGAATAAAGATGGCGGCGGTTCATCGCCTTTCCGCAGTCGGCGCAGTAGATCAGCTTCTTGAACAGGTTGGGGGATTTCAGATCATCCGCCGCCCCCTTCCCCGGCATGGCCTCGAAGTTGGCCTTGCTCTGCTTGGCTAATTCCTGCACCGCCGCAAAGGTGGCTTCGTCAATGATAGGAGCGTGGGTATTCCGGGCAACACGCCATTCGTCAGCGGGGGCGTACCGTTCTTCCCGCTTGCGCTTGTAGGACACCTGAGTGCGCTTGCCTTGAATCAAGTGCCCTAAATAAACCTCGCTGTGAAGAATTGTTTTCATGTTCCAGGCCGTCCACAGCGCGTCCCGGTAGGTTTCCCGATCTGAAAGTCCCTTCTGATAGAGATATGCGCCAGGGGCCGGTATGCCCCGTTTGTTGAGCAGGCGGGCAATTCCCGTGTACCCCATCCCCTGCATCCGCAGGGCAAATATCTCCATGACCACCGGGGCCGTTTCCGGGTTTATTTCCAGTCTGCCATGATCCGCAGGGCACTTGGAATAGCCGTATGGAGCAAACGGGCCTCTAAAGTCACCATGCAGCTCCTTCGTCTTGATGGCGCTGGATATTTTTCGGGATATATCCCGGCTGTAACTCTCGTTCAGAATGTTGGTCAGGGGAACAATGTAACCGTCATGGATGCCTTGGTCAGCAGTATCGAAATGGTCATTGATTGCCACAAAGCGCACTCCCAAATAGGGAAAGATATGTTCCAGATAGTGACCGGCCTCTTTGTAATTGCGGCCAAACCGGGACAAATCTTTGACAACGATGCAGTTGACCTTGCCAGACCGCACATCGTTCATCAGGCACTCAAATCCTGGCCGCTCAAAATTTGTCCCTGTCCATCCGTTGTCGCAGTATATCTTATGGAGCCGCATATCCGGCTGCTGTTCGATATAGCTTGCGACCATTTCCTTTTGCGCCTCTATCACATCCGCGCCCAATTTACCGCTGTCCTCCGTAGAGAGGCGTACATATCCCGCCACAAGGAAAGCAGACGGCGTTTCAAGCTCCACAGTGGGGGCCGGAATGATGGGGTTGACTTTCCGCTTTGTTCTTGCCACGTCAGACTGCCTCCCTTCCGGGGAGCTGGCCCTGCGCCCGCAGAAGCAGTTCCGTTTGCCACTGAAATTCATTCTGCCAGCGGTAGACAATATCTACACGGCGGTCACGGAAGATCAGGATGCGCTCAATCAGCCTCACAACGATGGAACGGTCAAGAACCTCTATGTTCTGATACCTGCGAAATTCCTCTATCCATCCAAGTCCCTGATCGGAGCGATTGATCTCCTGCTCCATTTCCCCCCGAATGGCGTCGGCCTGTTCCTCCGCCTGGGCGCGGCGATTCGTATAACTCTTTTTTAAGTTCTGGTACTCTGACTGGTCGATCAGGCCGTCCGCCAGACTTTCGTAGAGAGAACGCAGGAGGCGTTGATAGCGGTCAATTTCCGCCTCCTTCGTGTCCAGACGTTCCCGCAGCTTCTGGACTTTGGCCTTTTGAAGCTGGGCCGTATCTGTCATAGCCAGCAGGTCAGCCAGGTCGATCACGTCACGGATATGCTTTTTCAGAAATTCCAGCACGATCTCAGTGAGTGCTGTGTCCCGTATGCCATGAGAAAAGCAGGTCTTTTCGTTCTTATGAGTAGCACAGACGTAATAGGTATATTTCTTTTTACCGGAGGGGACGGTCTTTTTTATCATAGCTCCGCCGCACTCGCCGCAGTTCACCATGCCGGAGAAAAGGTCCACCGCTTTGCCGCTTTCCGTGGTTCGGGCATCCAAAGCAAGCGCCTTCTGGACGCTCTCAAAATCATAGTAGTTGATAATCGCCTCATGACAGTTCTCGACAACGGCCCATTCTTCGCGGGGCTTATTGACCAGCCGCTTGACCCGGTAGCTGGGGGTTGTCACCCGGCCTTGTTCCAGTACGCCGGTGTAGACCGGATTTTTCAATATCCGCAGTATCATCCCGGCGCTCCACTCGGACTTTTCCTTGATACGGAAGGATGTGGAGTAGTTCATGCCCTGAGACTGTTTGTAGTCCATGGGAGTGGGAATACCAGAGGCGCTTAACCGGGCGGCAATATCTCCCGCACTCAACCCGTCCAGCTTCCACGCAAAAATGTCCCGCACAACCTCGGCGGCGTAGTCGTCTACCAGCAGGCGGTGACGGTCTGCCGGGTCTTTCCGGTAGCCGAAAACAGCAAAAGAGCCAATAAAATCTCCGCGTCTGCGTTTGATTTCAAGCTGGCTCCGAATCTTGATCGAGGTATCCCGGCAATATGCCTCGTTTATGAGGTTTTTGAACGGGACGATCAGTTCATCGGACTCCGAATTGCTGTTCATACTGTCGTAGTTGTCGTTGATGGCAATAAAGCGAACTCCCAGGAAGGGAAAAATCCGTTCCAGATACTCGCCCGCTTCAAGGTGGTCCCGGCCAAACCGGGACAAATCCTTGACTACGATGCAGTTGATTTTGCCAGCCTTGACTTCGGCCATCATTTCTTGAAAGGCTGGCCGGTCAAAATTGGAGCCGGTGAAACCATCGTCCACCTTCATGGCGCATTCCCGCAGTTCCGGGTGGCGCGTCATATAGTCACGGATCAAGTCTTTCTGACCCGTGACGCTGTTGCTTTCCTCCTTGTCGCCGTCCTCGCGGGACAGGCGCACATAACCGCAGGTATTCCATACCTGT
>CANOYV010000041.1:0-23632 GCA_947571605.1 uncultured bacterium
GACCAGCCGCCCGTGGGTGTAGTCGATGGCGATGGACAGGAACATGATGGCCACGTACACCGGCTCACCCCAGCCGTAGAAGATGAGGTTGACCACCAGCAGCACCAGATTACGCCATCTCAGCGGTGAGATATAGTATAACGCTAATACAATTGGGAAATAAAGAAATAAAAAATACGGACTGGAAAATATCATCGGCCTTCACCTCACCGGGCAAATTTCACGGCAAAAGGGAGCGGTACAGCCCCGCTCCCTTTTCCATACATCCAAACTCAGAACAGCGCGTTGAATTGGGATACGATATCGTCGCAGTTCTCATGGACGACCATCATAACATAATTCCCGTTGGAAACCACGCGGGAATTGTTTTCCCACATTTCCGTGGGACCGGGATACCAGGCTCCGCCCGGGCCATCGCCATCGCCCACCATATAGTCGATCCGGGCCTGGAAGACGGCCTTCACCGCAGCCACATCGGCGCTGTCCTTCACCTGCACCAGGCCGAACTCGCCGTTGTTCATGGACATCATGCAGATGTAAACCAGGCACTGCTCGGTGTCGATCCCGGTCAGGCCGGTATAGTAGCCGTCCAACAGCTCGCTGCCCGCCAGCTCCAGGAAACCGAACTCATACTGGCCCGTCACGCTGGTATAGAAGGCCGCCAGATCCACCCCGGCGGCGGGAGTAGGCTCCGGGGTCGGCGTGGGCTCCGGGGTAGGCGCGGGAGTGGGCGTCGGCTTCGGGGTGGGCGCGGGGGTAGGCGTCGGTTTCGGAGTGGGCGCGGGCGTCGGCTTCGGAGTGGGCGCGGGCGTCGCCGAGGCCTGGGAGGGCGCGTCCGTGGGCTCCACGGACGGCTCCTCAGAGGGCGCCACCGACGGCTCCCCGCTGGGGACGGGGGAGGGGTCGGGCAGCGGGGTTAGGGTCTGGACGGGCTCGGTGGTGGACTCGGCCGGGTCGGAGGGGATCACGGTCTCCTTGGAACCGGAATCGCTGCAGGCGCACAGCATGGCCAGCAGCATGGCGGCGGAGAGGGACAGGGCAAGGACACGTTTCATTTTTCTTTACACTCCTCGTTATTTTACGGCTCAGGAAAACAGCGCGTTAAATTCCTCAACGATGGCGGCGCTGTTTTCCTGGCATACCAACATCACATAACTTCCGTGGTCGGCCAATTTGGCGTTGTGCTGCCACAGCTCGACCTCCTCGGGATAATTGTTCGGGCCTTCCGTGGTCTTAGCGTCGATGCGGGCCTGGAAAATCTCCTTCACCTTGGCGGCGTCCTCGGCGCTCTTGGCTTGGGCCAAGGCGAACTCACCGCTGCTGAAGGAAACCATACTCATATAGATCTCCAACTGCTCCAGCTCCAGATCGGTCAGGCCGGGATAATAGTTGCCCAGCATCTGAGCCATCAGCTCGCCCATCTCCTCATCCTTGGGGTCAACGCGCTCCAGGAAGCCGGAAAATTCATAGTTCTCCTGAATGGTTTGGGCAAACGCGTCCAGGTCCACCTGCTTCTCCTCTTCGTTCTTGCTCCCGCAGGCAGACAGCAGGGACAGGCACAGCGCCGCGGCGGCGCAAAGGGCAATCATTCGTTTCATTGTTTTGGTTCTCCTTTTTCATAATAGAATTGCGTGCTTACTCAAACAGGGCGTTGAAATCCTCCACGATCTGCCCGTCGTCCTCGCCGCACACCAACATCACATAGTTTCCCTTCACTGCAACCTGGGCGTGGTTGGTCCACAGCTCGGTGGGGCCGGGATAGAAAGCCCCGCCGGGGCGCTCCCCCTGTACAGGCGGGCAGCAGGGAGAGGGTAAGGATGGCAGCCAGAGCCGCGCAGACGGTCTTTTTCATTCTTTTACTTCCTCCTCAGAACACAGAACCGCTCTGAGGGCGCACCCCGCCCTAGCGGTTCTCGATGTGGCTCCTGATGCGCTGGGTAATCATATCCAGCGCCACCAGGTTGTGCCCGCCGGCCAGCACCACGATGTCGGCGTACTGGCGCGAGGGCTGGACAAACTGCTCATGCATGGGCTTGACGGTAGTGAGGTATTGGTTGATTACCGAATCCAGCGACCGGCCCCGCTCCTTCACGTCCCGGAGGATGCGGCGGAGTATGCGCACGTCGGCGTCGGTATCCACGAAAATCTTGACATCCATCAGATCCCTCAGGGCCTTGTCGGCAAAAATGAGGATTCCCTCCACAATAACCACCTTGGTAGGCCGCACCTCCACCGTCTCCTCCGAGCGGTTGTGGATGGAGTAGTCGTACACCGGGCAGCGGATAACCTCCCCCGCCGCCAGCCGCTTCAAGTCGGCCACCATCAGGTCGGTGTCGAACGCGTCAGGGTGGTCGTAGTTCAGCGCCGCCCGCTCCTCATAGGTCATGCCGACATGCCTTTTATAATAGTTGTCGTGGTAGACCACAGACACATGCGGCCCAAAAGCGTCCTGGAGCCTGCGGGTCAGCGTAGTCTTGCCCGAGCCGGTTCCCCCGGCGATGCCGATTATCATGGTGCTCATCAAAGTCGCCCTCCCCCGTGCATTCTCTATATTGTACCATATCAGGAACATCTTAGCACACACGGGGAAAAACCGCAACCATTTCCCAGTCCTCACCGGGCCCGTATATCATACCCCGGAGGGACGCAAAAGGTTGCGCCAGCGGGTGAAATTTTTTCCCGGCGGCCTTCCCCGGCCTGGAAAAAAACTGAAAAAGCCGATGAAAAGCCTCCAGTTAGGCAAAGTGACAGCAAAAAACGGTAAAAACTTGACAGCTTCGCCACATTTTCTCTTGCTATTTTTTTGTCAAGCGGCTATAATGTGCATGATTGAGGAAGGATTTTGGAAATAGTATGGTCAACATCGTTTTAGTGGAGCCTGAAATTCCGCAAAATTGCGGCAATATCGCCCGCACCTGCGCCGCTACCTACAGCCGTCTGCACCTGGTGGAGCCCCTGGGCTTCGACATCAGCGAGAAGTCGGTGCGCCGGGCAGGCCTGGACTACTGGCCCATGGTCGATCTGACCGTGTACACCAGCCTGGAAGACCTGTTTGAGAAAAACAGGGTGGCCGACCTGTGGCTGGCCACCACCAAGGCCCCTCAGGATTATTCCCAGGCTTCGTTCCGGGACGGCTGCTGGCTGTTCTTCGGGAAAGAGACCGCCGGACTGCCGGAATGGTTCCGCCTTACTCACCGGGACCGCTGCATCCGCATCCCCATGCGCGCCGACGCCCGCAGCCTGAACCTGTCCAATTCGGTGGCCGTGCTGGCCTACGAGGCCCTCAAGCAGCAGGGCTTCCCCGGGTTGAGCGGGACGGGGGAAATGGCGTCAACATAAATTCAAATCCGTCACTTCAAGTTGTAAGAAATGAAAGGAGTTAGAACACCATGAACTACAACAAGAAGACTGTCAAGGACGTCGATGTCAAGGGCAAGAAGGTATTGCTGCGCTGCGACTTCAACGTGCCCATGGCCAAGGATGGCAGCGGCGTCATCACCGACGACAAGCGCATCCGCGCCGCCCTGCCCACCATCCAGTATCTCCTGGACCAGGGCGCGGCGGTCATCGCCTGCTCCCACATGGGCA
Organism: uncultured bacterium; assembly: GCA_947571605.1. GTDB lineage: Bacteria > Bacillota > Clostridia > Oscillospirales > Oscillospiraceae > Enterenecus. Next base: position 3,589 of record CANOYV010000041.1, read on the forward strand.
AGCCGGTGGCCACCTTCGACTCCTACAAGAAAAAGCAGTTGGAGAAGGGTAAGGACGAGGCCTCCATCACTGAGGAAAAGTGGAAGAAGTCCCTGGCCGAGCTGCGTATGGAGCCTGTGGCCGCCCGCCTGGGCGAGCTGCTGGGCAAGCCGGTGATCCTGGCCGACGACGTGGTGGGCCCCGACGCCCAGGCCAAGGCTGCGGCCCTGAAGGGCGGCGAAATCATGCTGCTCCAGAACACCCGCTTCGAGAAGGGCGAGACCAAGAACGATCCTGAGCTGGCCAAGAAGATGGCCGGTCTGGCCGGGGCGGACGGCGTGTACGTGTCCGACGCCTTCGGCGCCGTCCACCGCGCCCACGCCTCCACCGCCGGCGTGGCGGCCCACCTGCCCGCCGTCTCCGGTTTCCTGATCCAGAAGGAGCTGGACTTCATCGGCGGCGCCCTGGCCAACCCCAAGCGCCCCCTGGTGGCCATCCTGGGCGGCTCCAAGGTCAGCTCCAAGATCGGCGTCATCAACAACCTGTTGGAGATCGCCGACACCATCATCATCGGCGGCGGCATGGCCTACACCTTCTCCGCCGCTCAGGGCGGCAAGGTGGGCGACTCCCTGCTGGAGGCCGACTGGAAGGACTACGCCAACGACATGGTGAAGAAGGCTGCGGACAAGGGCGTCAAGCTGCTGCTGCCTGTGGACACCGTGATCGCCGACAAGTTCGCCCCCGACGCCAACAGCCAGGTGGTCAAGGCCGGCGAGATTCCCGACGGCTGGCAGGGCCTGGACATCGGTCCCGAGACCGTGAAGCTGTACTGTGACGCCGTGGCCGACGCGGGCACCGTCATTTGGAACGGCCCCATGGGCGTGTTCGAGTTTGACAAGTTCGCCGTGGGCACCAAGGCCGTGGCCGAGGCCCTCAGCAAGACCAGCGCCATCACCATCATCGGCGGCGGCGACAGCGCGGCGGCTGTGCAGCAGCTTGGTTACGCCGACAAGATGACCCACATCTCCACCGGCGGCGGCGCCTCCCTGGAGTTTATGGAGGGCAAGGAGCTGCCTGGAGTTGCTTGCTTACTGGATAAGTAAGCAACTCGGGGTCCCCGCACAAGCGGTTCTCAGCTTTTGTGGGGAGAGGAGGAGCAGCGAAATGATCTGGCTTTCGCCATAGGCGGAAGCGAAGGATATGGAGCTTGCTCCGACGAGGCTTGCCTGCTCGACGCTTAATCAGTCCTTTTCAAATAAAAGAAGGGAGTTCAACAAATGAACCTCAAGTACCGCAAGACGATCATTGCCGGCAACTGGAAGATGAACAAAACGCTCACCGAGACCAAGGCCTTCGCCGAGGCGATCAAGCCCCAGCTCGGCCGCCACAAGTGGTGCGAGGTGGTGCTGTGCGTCCCCGGCGTGAACATCCCCGGTGCGGTCCGCCTGTTCAAGGACACCCGCGTGGCCATCGGCGGCGAGACCTGCCACTATGAGGCCAGCGGCGCTTTCACTGGCGAGGTCACCGTGGAGATGCTCAAGGACGTGGGCGCCAAGTACGTCATCATCGGCCACTCTGAGCGCCGCCAGTACTATAACGAGACCGACTTCACCGTTAACAAAAAGGTCCATGCCGCCCTGGAGGCCGGCCTTCGCCCCATCGTGTGCGTGGGCGAGAGCCTGGAACAGCGTGAGCTGGGCGTTACCGAGGAACTCATCTCCTATCAGGTAAAGGTGGCCCTGGCCGGCCTGAACGAGACCCAGGTTCGCCGGGTGGTCATCGCCTACGAGCCCATCTGGGCCATCGGCACCGGCAAGACCGCCACCGCCGAGCAGGCCGGCGCGGTGTGTACCCACATCCGCTCCATCATCCGCAAGCAGTACGGCGCCCGGGTGGCCCGCGCCGTCACCATCCAGTACGGCGGCTCCATGAACGCCAAGAACGCTGCGGAGCTGCTGGCTCAGCCCGACATCGACGGCGGCCTCATCGGCGGCGCGTCCCTGAAGCCCGTGGACTTCATGGCGATCATTAACGCGGCAAATCAGGAATAAGAAGCGCGAGGATAGACGCGCCCCGGCGGATGGACCGGAGCGAGGACAAAAGCCCAGGGAGGCGCAAAGCGCCGGACGGGTTTTGTCCGGACCGGAGGGCGACGCGTGCCAGTGGCACGCGTCCATCGCCGACCGAGCCGACAGGCGGGGCAGCCGCCGGGAAGAGCGCGTCCAATCCAAGCGTGACAATGCGAGGTATGTCATGAAAACACCTACCACTTTAATTATCATGGACGGCTTCGGCCTGTCCTCCTCCACCATGGCGGGGGACAACGCCATCAAGGCCGCCAACACCCCCAACCTGGACCGCATCTTCGGGTCAAATCCCACCTGCAAGCTGTCCGCCTCCGGTCTGGACGTGGGCCTGCCCGACGGCCAGATGGGCAACAGTGAGGTGGGCCACACCAACATCGGCGCGGGCCGGGTGGTGTTCCAGGACCTGCCCAAGATCACCAAGGCCATCCAGGACGGCGATTTCTTTGAGAATCCCGCCTACAAAAATGCCATGCTGGCCGCTAAGGACGCCGGTAAATCCGTACACATCTACGGCCTGATGTCCAACGGCGGCGTGCATAGCCACATCACCCACATCCAGGCGGCGGTGAAGATGGCCCACGACTTGGGCTGCCAAAAGATTTTCGTCCACTGCTTCATGGACGGCCGCGACGTGCCCCCCTCCTCCGGCAAGGGCTTTGTGGCCGAGATGAAGGAGACCTGCGACCAGTACGGCGCGCAGATCGCCACCATATCCGGGCGCTACTACGCCATGGACCGGGACACCAACTGGGACCGGGTGGAGCGCTCCTACAAGGCCATGGTATACGGCGAGAGCGACCAGCGCTTCATCGGCGACCCCGTGGGGGCCATGCAGGCCAGCTACGACGCTGGGGTCACCGACGAGTTCGTGGTGCCCGTCATCACCGCGGAAAACGCGGAGATCAGCGAAGGCGACTCCATCGTCTTCATGAACTTCCGCCCCGACCGGGCCCGGGAGATCACCCGCGCCTTCGTGGACCCCGACTTCAAAGGCTTTGAGCGGAAGAAGGGCTTCTTCAAGGTCAACTACGTTTGCACCACGTCCTACGACGCGTCCATGCCCAACGTGGTGATCGCCTTCCCCAAGGAAAGCCTGAACAACATCTTCGGCGAATATATCGCCCAGCAGGGCATGACCCAGCTTCGCATCGCCGAAACCGAGAAGTACGCCCATGTGACCTTCTTCTTCAACGGCGGCGTGGAAACCGTGTTCTCCGGCGAGGACCGCTGCCTCATCCCCTCCCCCAAGGTGGCCACCTACGACCTCCAGCCCCATATGAGCCAACCGGAGGTCACCGCAGAGGCCGTCAAGCGCATCAAGAGCGGCAAATACGACGTCATCATCCTGAACTTCGCCAACTGCGATATGGTGGGCCACACCGGCGTGTTCGAGGCCGCCGTCAAGGCCGCCGAGGCGGTGGACGACGGCGTGAACCAGGTGGTCAACGCCACCACGGAGATGGGCGGTGTGGCCATCATCACCGCCGACCACGGCAACGCCGAGCACATGGTGGAAGTGGACGGCTCTCCCTTCACCGCCCACACCACCAACCTGGTGCCCTGCTGCGTGGTGGGTGCGGACGTAAAACTTCACGACGGCCGCCTGGCCGACCTGGCCCCCACCATGCTGGACCTGATGGGGCTGAAGCAGCCCGGGGAAATGACCGGCGAGACCCTGATTGTAAAGTAAAACCTGACTTGTGGTCCCGAGACAGACGTCTCTTAACCTATACCTTTGACATTTTGAAAGGAGCTTGATTCCCATGAAACAGATGCTTGAGATCGTTGACGTCCTTGGCCGTGAAATTATCGACTCCCGCGGCAACCCCACCGTTGAGGTGGAGGTCGTCCTGGAGGACGGCACCATGGGCCGCGCCGCAGTCCCCTCCGGCGCTTCCACCGGCATCCACGAGGCCTGCGAGCTGCGTGACGGCGACAAGGGCCGTTACCTGGGCAAGGGCGTGGAGAAGGCCGTCAACAATGTGAATACCGAGCTGGCCGAGTGCCTGATCGGCATGAACGCCCTGGACCAGGTGGCCATCGACAAGGCCATGATCGAACTGGACGGCACCCCCAACAAGGCCCGCTTGGGCGCCAACGCCATCCTGGGCGCCTCCCTGGCCGTGGCCAAGGCCGCCGCCGAGTCCCTGGGCACCAGCCTGTACAACTATATCGGCGGCGTCAACGCTAAGACCCTGCCCGTCCCCATGATGAACATCCTCAACGGCGGCGCCCATGCCACCAACAACGTGGAGATCCAGGAGTTCATGATTATGCCCGTCTCCGCTCCCTCCTTCCGTGAGGCTCTGCGCCGCTGCGCCGAGGTCTTCCACACCCTGAAGACCGTCCTCAAGGAGAACGGCACCCCCGCCGCCGGCGTGGGCGACGAGGGCGGCTACGCCCCCAACCTGAAGAAGGATGAGGACGCCCTGAAGGTCATCGTCAAGGCCATCGAGGAGGCCGGCTTCAAGCCCGGCGAGGACTTCATGATCGCCATCGACGCCGCCTCCTCCGAGTGGTGGAACGACGAGGAGAAGTGCTATGTCCAGCCCAAGTCCGGCAAGAAGATGACCCAGCAGCAGCTGGTCAACATGTGGAAGAAGTTCGCCGACACCTATCCCATCATCTCCCTGGAGGACGGCATGGCCGAGGATGACTGGGAGGGCTGGGCGATGCTCACCAAGGCCATCGGCAATAAGGTCCAACTGGTGGGCGACGACCTGTTCGTCACCAACGTGGCCCGCCTGTCCGACGGCATCGCCAAGGGCGTGGGCAACGCCATCCTCATCAAGGTCAACCAAATCGGCACCCTGACCGAGACTCTGGACGCCATCCAGATGGCCAACCGCGCCGGCTACACCGCCATCGTGTCCCACCGCTCCGGCGAGACCGAGGACACCACCATCGCCGACATCGTGGTGGCCACCAACGCCGGCCAGATCAAGACCGGCGCTCCCAGCCGCACCGACCGCGTGGCCAAGTACAACCAGTTGCTGCGCATTGAGGAGGAGCTTGGCGACGTCGCCCAGTACCTGGGCCGCGACGCGTTCTTCAACCTGAAGTAATTGAATCCCTTATAAATGAACAGCGGAGAGGCAGATGCCTCTCCGCTGTGTTTATACTCCAGTCAGGTCAAAGGCGGGGATAAATCCCTCTCCCACAGCCTCCAGCTCCTGGACATACCCCGCCAGCCCCAGGTTTTCCATATACGCCCTTGCGGCCCGCAGCTCCGACGCTCTCAGCGGCCTTTGGAGCTCCGGGAACCTCTCCAGCTCTCCCACAGGCGTGTACTGGGCCATGAGAGAGAACAGCACCGCACCGGGGGGGAAGCTGTCCGCCACCCAGTCCATCACCCGTTTGGCCTCGTTCACCTGCCCCGGCAGGATCAGATGGCGGATGAGCACGCCGCTTTTCAGCATACCGTCCTCCAGCCGCGCCGGGCCCCGCTGCCGGACCATCTCCAGGATGGCCGCTTTCGCCGCTTCCGGGTAGTCTGCCGCCCCGGAATACTTGGCGGCAATGGAAGGCGTGACATATTTCAGGTCGGGCAAGTACACATCCGCCTTGCCCTCCAGGGTTTTGAGCACATCCGCCCGTTCGTATCCTCCGCTGTTCCACACCACCGGCAGGCCGTTGGGGACGGGCCGCTCCAGCACCTTTGCCAACACGTGGGTAAAGTGGGTGGGGGTGACCAGCTCGATGCAGGCCGCACCCTGGTCCGCCAGCCGCTGGAATACGGCGTACAGCCCGTCCTCCGTCAGGCCCTTGCCGTAGTTTTCCCGGCTGATGGGCCTGTTTTGGCAGAATACGCAACCCAGGGTACAGCCGGAGAAAAATACCGTCCCCGCCCCGGTTTTGCCGGACAGGCAGGGTTCCTCCCAGAAGTGGAGGGCGGCCCGGGCACACACGGGGAGGCTGGGCATTCGGCAAAAGCCCTCGCCGTGAGTTTCATCCCGCACCGCCCCGCACCGCCGGGGACAAATGGAACAGACCATGGCTTCGCCGGATGTTGTCACGCTGCGAAGCGGCCAGGACGCTTGATCGCTTTCGCTGCGATTTGGATAAAAAACAGATTTGCTTTGCAACTCTTGGTTTTTCATCCTCACTCCGCTCCAGGCTCTCTCGCTGTTCGTTTCTCCGCGCTTCTCTCCGGCCCCAAATTGCCCTCTTTCCAGTGTTTCCGGCACAGCCCGATATAGCAGTCGTTCGCCCCAAGCACCACCTGCTCCCCCTCCTTGAGTACCACGCCGTTCGCGTCAAACCGGGCGTTACAGATGGCCTTTTTGCCGCACCAGCAGATGGTCTTGACCTCCTCGATGATGTCCGCGCAGGCCAGCAGGGCCTCGGATCCCGGGAACAACCGCCCGCTGAAATCCGCCCTCAGTCCGTAGCAAATCACCGGCACGTTCCTATTGTCCACGATCCCGGTCAGATAGTCCACCTGGGCGTGGGTGAGGAACTGGGCCTCGTCCACAATAACGCATTGGTAGGCTTCGATCTCCGGCCCAGCCATTTTCTCCAGGTCCTCGAACCAAATACAGGCGTAATTCAACCCGATGCGGGAGTTGACCACACACTTTCCCTCCCGCTGGTCAATGGCGGGCTTCACCATCAGGGCACGCTGCCCCCGCTCCTCGTAGTTGTAGCGCACCATCAGCGCGTTGGCGGACTTGCTGGACCCCATCACGCCGTAGCGAAAATACAGCTTTGCCATCTACTCTCCCCCGTTCAATCTCTCTTTTGCCAGCCCCACCGCCCGGTCAAAGGCATTGGGAACGGCGTATTCCTGCTCCAAACCGGTCCCGTCAGCCCACACCCAGCCGGGAGGCAGCTTGTCTGTCCCGCTCTCCACCGCCCGCAGCGTCATGTGCCACTCGATGTGGGTAAAGACGTGCTTGACCTGTCCGGCGAACTCCTCGGACAGGGCTTCAATGCCCCACTCCGGCGGAACCGCCCCGCCACCCGGCTCGTTGGGGAACTCCCACAGCCCGGCCAACAACCCCCGCGCCGGACGGCGGCGCAGGGCCACGCGATTTCCCCGGAAAACCAGCCACACCGTGCGCTCCTCCACCCGCCGGGGTTTCTTGGGCGCTTTCACCGGCAGCTCGGAAATGCGCTCCTGGGCCAGGGCCGTACAAAACTCCTTCGCCGGACAGCGGCCGCACAGCGGCGCGCCGTTGGGCAGGCAGACCGTGGCCCCCAGCTCCATCAGCGCCTGGTTGAAGGTCCCCGCCGCATTGACCGGGATGACCTGTTTCAGGTTCTGCGTCACTTTCTTCTTCATCCGGGGCGTGGTGATATCCCCTCCGTCCCCCATCATTCGGGCGTATATCCGCAGCACGTTGCCGTCCACGGCGGGGACGGCCTGTCCAAACGCGATGGAGCAGACGGCCCCGGCGGTGTAGTCCCCCACGCCGGGCAGGGCGCGGATCGCGGCGTAATCCGCCGGAAACCGACCGCTGTACTCCTCCGCGATAATCTTCGCGGCCTTTTGCAGGTTCCGGGCCCGGGAATAGTAGCCCAGCCCCTGCCACAGCTTCATCAGCCGTTCCTCCGGCAGGGCGGCCAGCGCCGTCACGTCCGGCGCTTCCTCCAAAAAGCGTTTATAATACCCCAGCACCGCCGCCACCCTGGTCTGCTGGAGCATGATCTCCGACAGCCACACATGGTAAGGCGTGGGTTCGTCCCGCCAGGGCAGCCGCCGGGCGTTGTCCCGGAACCACTCCAGCAGGGGGATGGGTAATCGTTCCAACGGGTCCATGGCGGGTCCTCCTGATTCGATAGGATGGTTCATTTTACCACGGAAACCGGGATACATCAAGCCTTGACAGAAACCCATCCTCTGCCGTAAAATAAGCAAAAATTGACGGGGTGATCTCATATGCCGGCCTGGACAAATCAGAAAATTTTGAATACCGCCCTGAAGCAGTCAGCCACCGATTTGGGATGCAAACCGGAAGACTTCCTGCGTCCCGACAGCATAGTGGTCGCGTCCCAGGCAGAACCCAGGGCCAGGAAATATCTGGAGCTTCCTTTTTCCTGCAATCTGGTCTCCTATGGAAACAACGTGGTAGCCTCGACAGATGAAGCATACCGGGACCTTGTGTCCGCCTACATCCACCGCTTCCCGCCGGAGCATTGCTTCGAGACGCCCAACCTCCATATCCTGAACGACGCTTTGCAAAAGAAGGGGCATCAGGTCTGTTTCATGGCGGAATATTTTCTGCCGGACCTATCGGCGCTGAAACCCATACGCTGCTGGGAATATGAACTGCGGCTGCTTAGTCCGGCGGATTTCGGCCCGCTCTATATCGACCAGTGGAGCAACGCCCTGTGCGAAAAACGCAAAGAGCTGGACGTCCTGGGCGTCGGGGCCTATGATGGCGAAACCCTTGCAGGCTTTGCCGCCTGCTCCGCCGACTGCGAGGACATGTGGCAGATCGGCGTGGACGTGCTGCCGGAGTACCGCCGCGAGGGCATTGCCTCCGCCCTCACCTCCCGGCTGGCACTGGAAATTCTGGAGCGGGGCAAGGTCCCCTTCTACTGCGCCGCCTGGTGTAACGTAAAGTCGGTGCGCAACGCCATCAAGAGCGGTTTCCGCCCCGCCTGGGTGGAGATGACGGCAAAGCCTGCCGCCTATGTGGAGAACATGAACGCCGGGGAGAAGGTCTAGCCCCCGGAGCAAAAGGAGCGCCCCGCTTTTCAGCGGAGCGCTCTTTTCTGCTTTTGAAGAGGAATTGGCCCTTACTTCACGCCCATCCAGCCGGAGATGACCATCCGCTGGACCTCGGAGGTGCCCTCGTAGATCTCGGTGATTTTGGCGTCGCGCATCATGCGCTCGAAGGGATACTCCCGGGTGTAACCGTAGCCGCCGGTGAGCTGGAGGGTGCGGCGGGTCACGTCGGAAGCGGTCTCAGCGGCCACCAGCTTGGCCATGGCGGCCAGATGGCTGTGGGGCTCGTGATCCTGCTTGGCCTGGGCGGCGCGGTAGACCAGCAGACGGGCGGCGTCCACCTTGGCCTGCATGTCGGCCAGTTGGAACTGGGTGTTCTGGAACTGGCTGATGCGCTTGCCGAACTGCACGCGCTCCTTGGTGTACTTCACGCACTCGTCGATGGAGGCCTGGGCAATGCCGATGGCCTGGGCCGCAATGCCGATGCGGCCGCCGTCCAAGGTGGTCATGGCCACCTTGAAGCCCTTGTTCAGCTCGCCCAGCAGGTTCTCCTTGGGCACGATGCAGTCCTCAAACACCAGCTCGCAGGTGGAGGAGCCGCGGATGCCCATCTTCTTCTCGTGAGAGCCCACCTTGAAGCCGGGGAAGTCCCGCTCCACGATGAAAGCGGAGATGCCCTTGGTGCCCAGAGACTTGTCAGTCATGGCGAACACCACGAACACGTTGGCAAAGCCGGCGTTGGTGATGAAGATCTTGGAGCCGTTGAGCACCCAGTGGTCGCCCTTGTCCTCGGCGATGGTCTTCTGCATGGCGGCGTCGGTGCCCGCGCCGGGCTCGGTGAGGCCGAAGGCGCCCAGCCACTCGCCGCTGGACAGCTTGCTCAGATACTTGGCCTTCTGCTCCTCGGTGCCGTAGGTGGCGATGGGCCAGCAGCACAGGGAGGTGTGGGCGGAGACCATGACGGAGGTGGTGGCGCAGTGCTTGGCCAGCTCCTCGCACACGGCGATGTAGTTCAGGTAGCTCAGGCCGGCTCCGCCGTACTCCTCGGGCATGGGCACGCCCATCATCCCCATATCGGCCAGCTTATGCCAAGTCTCCTCGGGGAAGCGCTCGTTCTCATCCACCTCGGCGGCGATGGGAGCCACCTCTTTCAGGCAGAAGTCATGGAGCATAGTAAGGATTTCCTGTTCCTCTTCGTTAAAGTGAAAATTCATAGCGCATCTGTCCTTTCTGATTCGTTTTCAAAATGGCAAAACGCCGCAGCCGCCAAACGCCGGGGCCGCCGGGAGGGAAACACTCCCTCCCGGTCGGCTTGTCCTCACGTCTTGACAACCCGGCTTCTATCTCCGGTTTAGCCCCGGGCCTTCTTGATCTCGTCCACCAGGACGGGCAGCACCTCGAACAGGTTGCCCACCACGCCGTAGTCAGCCACGTCGAAGATGGGGGCGTCGGGGTCCTTGTTGATGGCCACGATCACGTCGGAGCCGCTCATGCCGGCCAGGTGCTGGATCGCGCCGGAAATGCCGCAGGCGATGTACAGCTTGGGACCCACGGTCTTGCCGGTCTGGCCCACCTGGTGGGCATGGGCGATCCAGCCCGCGTCCACCGCCGCGCGGGAAGCGCCCACGGTAGCGCCCAGCACGTCGGCCAGCGCTTTGATGGTGTCGAAGCCCTCGGGGCCGCCCACGCCGCGGCCGCCGGACACGATGATCTCCGCGCCCTCCAGGTCCACGTTCTCGCCGCCCATCTCCTTGATGAGCTCGATCACCTGGGTGCGGATCTGGTCCTCAGCCACGTGCAGGTCCTCTTTCATGATCTCGGCCTTGGCCTCAACAACGTCACCTTTCTTGAACACGCCGGGACGGACCGTGCCGATCTGGGGACGGTGGTTGGGGCAGATGATGGTGGCCATCAGGTTGCCGCCGAAGGCGGGACGGGTCCACGCCACGTTGCCGGTCTCATCGTCCACGTCCAGCGCGGTGCAGTCGGCGGTCAGGCCGGTGTGCAGGCGGCAGCTGACGCGGGGGCCCAGGTCCCGGCCGTTGTTCGTCGCGCCGATGAGCATACTGGTGGGGCCGTACTTCTCCACCAGGGTGCACAGGGCGATGGCGTAGGCGTCGGTGGTGTAGTGCTTGAACTCCGGGCCGTCCACCACGATGATCTTATCAGCGCCGTGCTCGTTGGCGGCCTTCACCGCCTCGTCCACGCCGCTGCCGATGACGACGGCCACCAGAGCGCCGCCCTGCTTGCCCGCCATCATCTTGCCGGGGGTCAGCAGCTCGATGCCCACGTTTTTCGCGGTGCCGTCCTCGTTGGTCTCAACAAATACCCACAGGTCTTTGGTCTTGGCTTCCATTGTGCTTCCCCTCCTTAAATAACGCTGGCGCTGCTGAGCAGCTCGAACAGCTTCTTGGCGGACGCCTCGTTGTCCTCTTCCTTAATCTTCACGCCGCCGGTCTTCTTCTGCGGCACGAAGGTCTTCTTCACGTTGGTGGGAGAGCCCTTCAGGCCGATGCGGCTGGTGTCGATATCGGGGAAGGCGTCGTCGCCCAGCACGGGAATCTCGGCACGGTTGGCGGCCATCTTCCGCTTGATGGTGGGATAGCGGGGGTCCCAGGCGGGCTTGGTGTAGGTCACCAGGCAGGGGAACTTCACGCCGATGACCTCGATGCCTTCCTCCACTTCCTTCTTCACCTTCAGCATATCGCCGTCCAGCTCAGCCTCCAGGCCGTAGGTGACCTGGGGATAGCCCAGATGCTCGGCCAGCTCGGGGCCCACCTGGGCGGTGTCGCCGTCGATGGCCTGCTTGCCGCAGAAGATGGCGTCGAACTTCGCGCCCTCCAGCTCCTCCACCTTCTTCACCGCGTTGTACAGAATATAGCTGGTAGCCAGCGTATCGGACCCGCCGAAGGTCCGGCCGGACACTAAGTACGCCTTATCGGCGGCGATGGCCAGGCACTCCTTCAGGGCCGCCACGGCCTGCGGGGGGCCCATGGACAGCACCACGATTTTGGTGTCGGGGTTCTTGTCCTTGATCCGGGCGGCGGCCTCCAGGGCGTAGCCGTCAAAGGGATTGACGATGCTGGGAACGCCGTCGCGGATCAGGGTGTTCTTCACCGGATCGATCTTGATCTCGGTGGTGTCAGGCACCTGCTTGACACAAACAAGTATGTTCATCTTGGGGTTCCTCCTATCTGGAATTTTTGGTGCGCGGATTTACGCTATACAGTCTACCACATTTCTCCCGGCTTGTCACGTAAATAAAGCAAATGAACCCGTTTATTTTTTTGACAAATTTTATACCGTCCGGGACGGCCCCCGCGCCGCTTTCAAACGCTCATTTCCACGCCCAGCAGCGCATTCCCATGGCCCGCATAGCGTCCCGGCTGCGCATCTCGACCTCCTCCTCCTTCTGGAGGTGGGGCCAGTCGCTCCAGACGGAGAAGGCGCAGCCCAGCAGCAGGTCCCGCCGGTTCTCCGGCAGGCGCTGGCCCTGCCCTCCGCCCCGGCTGTCGCTGTCGGGGAAGAGGTCGGGGGCCCACCGGGACAGGATGCGCGTCCCGTCCGGATCGGTATACCACTCCTCCGTCAGCAGGATATAATAGAGGTAGCCGCTGTGGTAGTTGACCACCCGGTGCCCCCGGTCCAGGAAGGCGGACAGCGGGGCCATATTGCCGTCCCAGCGGCTCCAGTAGGCGATCTGGACGTCGCGGTCCAGCTCCAGGCGCTGGTTGACATCGGTCCGGTAGAGCCCGTCATTCCACACCCGGACCTGGAAGCCCCCGGCCCGGATCCGGGCGGTGATCTCGTTGAGGTAATGGACATAGGTGTCCACCCCGGTGTACTCCGGCCCCAGGCGCTCCTTTGCCCAGGCGTCCATCACCGGGTAAGGGGAGAAGTCCCGAAAGTCGATGAACTCGTCCCCGCCGATGTGGAACACCTTCGAGCCGGAAAACAGGTCCATGTACTCGTCCAGCAGGTCCCGGAAAAAGCCCACCGCGTCGGGGTTGGTGATGTCCAGGGCGGAGTGGAGCCGGCTGCCGTCCCGCCGGGGCAACTGCCACCGGGGATGCTCCCGGAGGGCCTGGCCCAGGTGGCCGGGGCTGTCCAGGGAGGGGTTCACGTCGATCTGATAGGCGTTGGCCAGCCGGATCAGCCCGCGGATTTCCTCCTTGGAGTGGTAGAGCAGCGAGGGGACCTCCGGGTGGCTGTCACAGGCGATGCGGAAGCCCTCCGTCTCGGAGAAGTGGAGCCAGAGGGTGTTCATCCGGTTCCGGGACATGTCCCGGATGCGCCGGGCGATCCACTCCGGGGTGTAGTGCTTCCGGCCCATGTCCAGGTGGAGGGCCCGCTCGCCGCTGTCCGGCCAATCGGCCAGCGTGCCCCGGGGCACGCCGCCCTCTCCGGCCAGCTCCATCATCCGCCGCAGGCCGTATACCGCCCCCCGCAGGGACTGGGCGGTGAGCTCCACCCACTGGCCGACGTGCAGAACATAGCCCTCTCGGAAGGTCTCCGCCCCCGCCAACTCCTCCGGCCGGCCAAGGCAGAGCGCCACGTCGCCCGGGCGGGGGGGCTCTTCCTCCACCCGGGCCATGGCCGCCAGGGCGGGGTACTCCTCCTCCAGCAGAGACACAAGGCCGGACAGCTCGTCCCGCCGCTCTCCAAAGAGCAGCACCCGGCTGTCCGGGCCGGGGGTCCAAAAACCGCCTGTTTTCTCATACCGTTTGGGCGGGGCAAAGGGGCGTTCCTCCATCATGATCCCTCCATATTATTAATGGTGTGAGCCGGTGTGTTGGCAGAGGGCGGGCCGTCCGCCTTACGGGGACGGCTCATTCTCTGTCCCTGGTGCGACCATTCAACAAAAATCCGCTTGAACAGTTCATAATTTGAACCATTCAAGCGGATTTTTGGGTTCCATGTGGCAAAGCCACCATCTGAGAATCCGCCAAAACGGGGCCCTCGCGAAAGCGTCCTCCCGCTTTCGCGGGGAAAGGAGGAGCGGCGTAATGAGCGCACTCCGGCGTGCCTCCCGTTGATAGAAAAGATACCGGGCACGGCTCATAAAACAGCCGCCCACAGGGCGGCCCCAACCGCGAGCCCAGCGAAGCGGGTCGCGGTTGGAAGCGAAGAAATTCCCTGCATAGCGCAGTTTTCGCCAAAGGCGAAAAGGTCGCGGTGCAGGGAATTTCTGAGCTGGCACGCCCGGAGGGACTCGAACCCCCAACATTCAGAACCGGAATCTGACGCTCTATCCATTGAACTACGGGCGCATTTTCTTGATGCTTGTACAGTATAGCAGGATTTTCAATCGTTGTAAAGGGGGATTGTGGAAAAAATTTTTGCTCCCCCGATTTTCTTGTGCAGTTTTTCCACCACAAATTCCACCGCCCGCCTTGCTTTTTCCCCCGCGATTTGCTATGCTAAATCAAATCGCCCCATTGAGAGGAGATACCTATGATTACCATCAACAATTCCCCGGTCCGCTGGCAAGGCGGCCGCTTCGTCCCCGCCGAGACCAAGGCGGGCCGCGAACATACCATGGCCTACGCCATCCTCACGGCCCACAACCAGTCCGGCAGCCCCGACCGCCTGTCTATCCGCTTCGACGCCATGGCCTCCCACGACATCACCTACGTGGGCATCATTCAGACAGCCCGGGCCTCGGGCATGAAGGAATTCCCCCTGCCCTACGTGCTCACCAACTGCCACAACTCCCTGTGCGCCGTGGGCGGCACCATCAACGAGGACGACCACGTCTTCGGCCTGTCCGCCGCCAAGAAGTACGGCGGCGAGTTCGTCCCCGCCCACCAGGCCGTCATCCACTCCTACATGCGGGAGCGGTACGCCGCCCCCGGCAAGATGATTCTGGGCTCCGACTCCCACACCCGGTACGGGGCCTACGGCTGTATGGCCATCGGCGAGGGTGGCCCGGAGCTGGCCCGCCAGCTTCTGCGCAAAACCTACGACATCGCCTACCCCAAGGTGGTCGCCGTCTACCTCACCGGCGCGCCCCGGCCAGGCGTAGGCCCCCAGGACGTAGCCCTGGCCCTGGTGGGGGCGACCTTCCAAAACGGCGCGGTGAAGAACGCCGTCATGGAGTTCTTCGGCCCCGGCGTGGCAAATCTCTCCATGGACTACCGGGCGGGCATCGACGTGATGACCACCGAGACCACCTGCCTGTCCTCTGTGTGGCAGACGGACGGGCAAACCAAAACCGCCCTCACCCTGATGGGCCGCGGCGACAGCTACCGGGAGATGGCCCCCGCGGACGGCGCGTACTACGACGGCGTGGTCGCCGTGGAGCTGGACAAGGTCGAGCCCATGATCGCCCTGCCCTTCCACCCCTCCAACGCCTACCCCATCCGGGAGTTCAAGGCCAACATGGCCGACCTGCTCCACCAGGTGGACGTGGACGCGGCGGAGCAGCTCGGCGTGAAAAACGCCCCGTCTCTGGTCAACAAGATCATAAACGGCAGGTTCCAAGTGGACCAGGGCGTCATCGCGGGCTGCTCCGGCGGAACCTGGCAAAACCTGAAGCGCGCCGCCGAGATTTTGAAGGGCTGCGCCATCGGCGCCGACGCCTTCTGGCTGTCCTGCTACCCCGGCTCCATGCCCATCAACCTGGAGCTGACCAAGCAGGGCTATATCGCCCAGCTCATGGCGGCGGGAGCGTCCATCCGCTCCTGCTTCTGCGGCCCCTGCTTCGGGGCGGGGGATGTGCCCGCCAACGGCGCGTTCTCCATCCGCCACTCCACCCGCAACTTCCCCAACCGGGAGGGCTCCAAGCCCGGGGACGGCCAGATCTCCTATGTGGCCCTCATGGACGCCCGGTCCATCGCCGCCACCGCCCGGATGGGCGGCATACTCACCGGGGCGGACGAGCTGCCCGACGTGCCCGCCGACCAGGCCGACGAGCAGTGGAATTACGACGGCTCCGCCTACAAATCCCGCGTGTATTTCGGCGTGGGCAACCCCCAGCCCCAGGCCGAGCTGGTGTTCGGCCCCAACATCGCCGACTGGCCCGAGCAGATTGCCCTGCCCGACGACCTGCTGCTGACGGTGTGCGCCGCCATCTATGACCCGGTGACCACCACCGACGAGCTGATCCCCTCCGGTGAGACCTCCTCCTACCGCTCCAATCCCCTGCGGCTGGCCGAGTTCGCCCTGAGCCGGAAGGACCCGCAGTACGTCCCCCGCGCCAAGGCCGTCCAGTCTGTGGAGAAGCTGCGCCGGGAAAATCCCGCCGCCCCCGAGGTCAAGGAGGCGCTGGCCGGTCACGACCCCGCCCGCACGGGGCTGGGCTCCCTGGTCATGGCCCTCAAGCCCGGCGACGGCTCCGCCCGGGAACAGGCGGCCTCCTGCCAGCGCGTCCTGGGCGGCTGCGCCAACCTGGCCGCCGAATACGCCACCAAACGATACCGCTCCAACGTGGTGAACTGGGGAATGCTGCCCTTCGTGGCCCCGGATGTGAAGGACTGGAACATCGGGGAAGGGGACACCCTCTATATCCCCGGCGTCCGCGCCCTGCTGGAAGGGGACGGCGAAGAGATCGAAGCCACCCTCGTCCAGGGCTCCCGGCAGACCACGGTGAAGCTCACGCTCCCCGGTTTGACCCGTGAGGAGCGGGACGTGATCCTGGCCGGGTGCCTCATCAACTATTACGCCCAATAAAGGAGAGCGAACCATATGCCTGTCACTTTCGCCATCTGCGGCTGCGGGGCCCGGGGCCTGGAGGCCTACGCCCCCTATCAGGACCGGCGCCCCGACGAGATGAAGATCGTCGCCGGGGCGGACGTCCGGCCCGAACGCCTCGCCATGCTACAGGAGCGGTACGGCGTGCCCGAGGCCATGTGCTTTTCCTCCGACCAGGAGCTGTTGGCCCAGCCGCGCCTGGCCGACGTGATGATCGTGGCCACCCAGGACCGGCAGCACGTCCCCGCCGCCCTGGCCGCCCTGGACAAGGGCTACCACGTGCTGCTGGAAAAACCCATCTCCCCCAGCCTGGAGGAGTGCCGCGCCCTGCAACAAAAGGCCCACGAGACGGGAAAGGCTGTGGTGGTGTGCCATGTGCTGCGGTACACCCGGTTCTACTCCGCCCTGGAATCCATCCTGCGCCGGGGGGATATCGGCAAAATTGAGACCATCGACGCCGTGGAACATGTGGCCTACTGGCACCAGGCCCACAGCTTCGTCCGGGGCAACTGGCGGCGGTCGGAGGAGACCAGCCCCATGATCCTGGCCAAGAGCTGCCACGACATGGACATACTCCGCTGGCTGGCGGGGGAGCCCTGCCTGAAGGTGCAAAGCTTCGGTTCCCTGGACTACTTCAGGGCCGGAAACGCCCCGGCGGGGGCGGCGGAGCGCTGTCTGGACGGCTGCGGCTGCAAAGACGCCTGCCCCTATGACGCGGAGAAGATCTACATCACCGACCCCCGCACCGGCATCCGGGCGCGGGGAGCCGGCTGGCCCTGCGGCGTGCTGGCCAGCGAGCCCAACGAGGAGAAGGTCTGGAACGCCCTGCGCACGGGACCTTATGGCCGCTGTGTGTTCCACTGCGACAACGACGTGGTAGACCACCAGACCGTGAACCTGGAATTTGCCAACCACATCCACGCCACCTTTACCATGACCGCTTTCACCCAGGACTGCCGACGCACCGTCAAGGTCTGCGGAACCCTGGGCGAGGTGGAGGGGGACATGAGCGAAAACGTCCTCCATCTCCGCCGGTTCGGCAAGCCGGAGGAGGTCATCGACCTGCAAGAGGAGGGCGGCGAGTCCTCCGGCCACGGCGGCGGCGACTTCGGGCTGATGGCCGGCTTCTGCAAGCTCATCGCCCAGGGCGGCGGCGCGGGGCTCACCGGGGTGGACGCGTCGGTGGAGAGCCACGTGATGGCCCTGGCCGCCGAGGCCTCCCGGCTGGACGGGGGACGGACCATCACCCTGGCAGAATTTTGAAGCCGTATTTCCATGATAAACGCAAGAAGCCCCGGAGCTTAACGGCTCCGGGGCTTCTTTCTGCTGTTCCACAGCTCCTTTACACACATCACCGCAATGCCGATGAGATAGGCGGCGAACATGACCGCCACTGGAACGCCGACGCACCACAGGACCACGCCGCTTCCCATATGATAGACCGCCCTCTCCACAAGGGTTCCCAATCCGCTCACCTCTTTATTTTCCAAAATTTGTATACGCCCCATCCCAGCGCCCAGCCCAGCAGGAGCGCCCCCGCCGCTGCCAGCCGGACGATGGACTCGGTCAGGCCGGCGCAGCCCAGCGCCAGCGCCGGGACCGCCAGCGTTACCCACCGCAGGAACCGAAAACGGCGCTCCGTCAGGCTCAGGATGATAAGCTGCACCGCGAAGGCGACCAGGGCGGCCAGACTCGCCAAAAAAATTGCCGCAGCCATAATCAGGAGCAAAAGCTGAGCCATCGTCATGTATCTTTTCCCCCTTTTTCCAGCTTGTAGAGACCCCAGCCCAGTCCCCAGCCCGCCAGGGACAGGGCGGCGAAGATCCACAGCAGCGTCCCCGCCAGCCCCTCGTGGCGGGGGTACTGCTCCCAGGGGGCGTGGAGCCGCCAATAGCCCTGATACCACAGGTATGCCGGGAGGGCCAGCAGCGTCCAGCGCAGAATGCGGAGGCGGGCCTCGGTCCAGTGCAAAACCATCCATTGCAGGACCGCCGGGACCAGCAGGAAGGAGGCAAAGGCAAGCCAGATCACGGCGCGTCCGCCTCCTTCCCCTTTTTGATCCGGCGGCGGGCCGCTCCGGCCAGGTTGCCCGCCAGGGCAGGGACGGCCGCCATCAAGCAGTGGGGCAGCGCGGTGTAATTCATCAGCAGGAACACCGTCGGCAGGAAAAACACTCCGCAAGCCAGGGGATACAGCGGGCAGAACCCATGCCGCCGCCCCAGGGACAGCCCCGACATGAAGCTCCCCACCGGCAGCAGCAGATAGGGAAGGAGCAGGCCCACCAGCACCGGCACATCGGGGGCGTCGCACACCCGCAGCGCCAGGGGCAGCACATCGCACAGCAGAAAGGCGAAGCCCACATAGGGCAAGGATTCCTTCCAGTGGAACAGTGACGGGCCGGGGGCCAGCCCCAGCTTTTCCCGGATGGCGGCCACCTCGGCGTACCAGCCCACCCACCGGCCCAACCACACCAGAACGTACACCAGCGCCAGGGGGATGAGGAAGAAGGGTAGCTCTCCGACGCCGAAATTGACCGCCGCCCACAGTCCCACTGTGGCGGACATCACCAGAAAGTGGACCAGGGAGCGCGCCACCAACTCCCGCCCGCTGTCGGCGAAGGGGAGGGTGGCCACGCCCACCTCCGCGCCCGCCAGGATGGCCAGGCACAGGTTGGGCAGCGAGGGGGACGGCCAGCCATAGTCATCCATGAGCCACTCCGCCCAGACGGCGAAGGGGTTTCTGAAATGCCAGATGTGGCTCATCCAGGGCATGGCGTCCAGCACCCACACAAGGGCCAACAGCAGCGCCGCCCCGGTCAGCCCACCGATGAGCGCCCGGATCATCGCCTGTTTTTTATCGTCTATCAGCATCATGCACGCCTCCTCTCACAGTCCAAGGGCCTGTCTGATTTTCTTCACGTACCGCCGGGACACCCAGCACACCGTCCCGCCCTCCAGGGTCATTTTGATGGTGCCCGCTAAGGTCAGGTCCAGCCCGGTTACCCGGTCCAGGTTGACAATCTCCGAGTTGGACACCCGCACAAACCGGGTGCCCGCCAGCTCCTCCTCCAGCTCGTACAGCCGCTGACGGACGGAGAACACACCCTTGCCCGTCTGGCAGAACACCCCTTTTCCCTCGGCGTAAAACCGCAGCACCATAGACCGGCTCACCCGTACCGTCTCCCGCTCCTGGTAGACGGTGAAGGGCCGGGGCGCCGCCTCCCCCCGCAGCCGCGCCGCCAGGGCCTCCACCTCCTCGGTGGGGCTGGGGGTGCGCAGCACCACTACGGGTTCCTCCAGGCTGGGGTCAATCTGAATTTCCACCTTCACCGGCGCTCCCTCCTCACGTTGGGTTTAGTATACCCGGTCGGTTTCCAAAAGTCCAGCGATCCGGGACGGATGGCCGGTCTGGGCGGACAGGTGGTTCGGGATGACTGAGGCGGAGAACCTTTCCCCGCAGGAGCGGCCCGGAGGAGATTGGGGAGTGGAGGACCTTTCCCTCTGCGGGGACAGTTCAGACCGGGTCGGGCAGAAACCTTATTCTTTTTGCATGTCCAGTTGGAGTCGTCCCCCCAGAGGGGCAGGTCCACCCCAACCAGCCGCCCGATAGATTA
>CANOYV010000042.1:0-23431 GCA_947571605.1 uncultured bacterium
GGCATTGGTTTGCCGCTTCTGCTTATTGTTAGCTTTTTTGAAGGTTGCTATAAATCAAATGATCATCTCAAAAAAACCCCCGTTTACAGGCATTTCCGCAAGACAGCAGCTTGAATTTACTCCCCATTTACTACTTACGGATTGAGCCTTGATATGCTTTGAAGCTCTTGCGGATAGACCAAACAGGCAGCGCACACCAGTATTGACCTACCACAGCAAAAGGAGTGATTTACTATGGCAGTTTTCCGGGTGGAACGAAACAGGGGCTACACCGTAATGAGCAACCACCACCTACGCAACAAGGAGCTTTCCTTAAAGCAGGAGGACTCCACACTGAACCGGCAGTTTGAGGACTTCGCGGGCTTCTATGGGTTCAAGCCCATCCTGTGCCGGCCATACCGGGGCCAGACGAAGGGAACGGTGGCGCGGACGGTGTAGTTCGTGCGGGACAATTTCATGGCGGGGATCAAGTACAACAGCCTGGCGGATCTGAATGGACAGGCCCTGGCCTGGTGCAATAAGGCCAACGGGAACGTACACGCTACAACCAACGAGATTCCCTTTGAACGGTTGAAAAAAGAGGGCCTGAGCCCTCTCTCCCGTGAGTACATCATCGACAAGATCAATTTGAGGCGGGTACAAAAAGACTGCCTCAGACAAGCGCCAGATCGACGAACTGGCCACCATGCGCTTCCTGGAGAATGGGGAGAACGTGGTATTCCTCGGGCCGCCTGGTGCAGACAAGACCCACCTGGCCTCCGCCCTGGGCCTTGTGGCCGCCCGGCACCGCTTTTCTATCTACTACATCAACTGCCACCAGCTCATCGAGCAGCTTAAGAAAGCCCATTTCGAGAACCGTTTGCCGGACAAGCTCAGGGTCTTGGCCAAGTACAAGATGCTCATCATTGACGAGATCGGCTACCTCCCCATGGACATCCAAGGCGCAAATTTGTTCTTCCAGCTTATTGCAAGGAGATATGAGAAGACGTCTACCGTCTTTGCCTCCAACAAGACCTTCTCCCGGCGGAACGAGGTCTTTGCCTCCAACAAGACCTTCTCCCGGCGGAACGAGGTCTTTGCCGACGTCACCATCGCGTCCGCAATTTTGGACCGCGTCCTGCATCACTGCACCGTCATCAACATCAAGGGCGAGCCTTACCGTCTGAACGACAAAATTTGTTCGGCGTTTTCTTAGAGCCTGTTCAAGCGCTGTGTCCGGCAGGCCGGCATCCCGGACGCCAATTTTCATTCGCTGCGCCACATCTTCGCAACCAGGGCGCTGGAGCAGGAGATGAACGTGGTAACCCTCTCCCGGCTGCTGGAGTACGCCACCCCGTCGGTCACGCTGTACAAGTGCGGCCACGCCCTCAACGACCACAAGCGGGCCAGCGTGGAGAAGCTGGGCGGCGGCTTTTTGCGCTTTCGGGACGTGTTTGCACCAAGGCGGGATGCTTTCCGGCATGGCTCCCTCCACTGCCTCCACCCGCTCTTTTCCCATGCTGGGCCGGAATCTGGGTCAGAGCTTAGGTGCATCGAACTGCACAGCCACCAATTTACTCACCGCGCCCCACGATGATTTCCTTCCGGATTCAAATTGACCTGCCCAACGCACGGGCATCATCCAGTTCTTTCCGACCTTGGGCGTCGCCCACGTCCATCACGCCGCCGCACAGCACTTTGCCGAGGTTTTTCCACCGCAGGTGCTCCATCAGGTGGTCGAAATAGGGGACGGCGTCGTCAAAGCCGTTCCCCTCCGCCGCCATCAGAAGAACGCCTGCCCTGTCATTGCCCCGCAGGAGGTTGCCATCCCCTTCCTCCAATGCAAACAGGCGGTCAAGGGCCGTGCGGAGCTGCCCGCTCATGGTCCAGTAGTACAGCGGGCTGGCCAGCACCACCACATCGCTGTCCTTCACCGCGGGATAGACCTGATCCATGCCGTCGTGCTGGACGCAGGGGCGCTCCCTGGCGCTGTGCCCACCGAAGCAGCCCTTGCAGCCATGGATGTCCATGCCGTCCAGGAAAAACTCGGTGACAGTATTACCAGCGCTCTTGGCCCCCTCAGTGAAAGCTTTGACCAAAGCGGATGTATTGCCGCTTTTCCGGGGGCTGCCGTTTAAAATGACGATCTTCTTTGCCATGCCGCGCCTCTCAGAATTTGCCCGCCAGGGCCGCCGCCTGGGCGCAGCCGTCCGTCTTTTCGATGTCGCCCACGTTCAGCACGCCGGGGACCAGTACCTCGCCCACCATCTTCCACTTCATAAGTGCGGCGGAGCGCTCAATGGGGAGCCGCACGCCGTCCAAGACGGTCATGTCCTCTTCCTCGCAGCAGGCAATGACGGCGCACTCCTTCCCGGCGATGTCCTTGCCGCCCACCACGAAGGAGAACAGGCGGTCGATCACGCCTTTGATCTGGGCAGGGATGGAGTACCAGTAGACCGGCATGGTGAACACCACAGCGTCCGCCTCCAGAATGGCTGGGGCGATGGTGTTGAAGTCGTCGTCAAAGGAACAGGCTTTTCCGGTCTTGTAGCAGGTTTCGCAAGCGCGGCAGCCGCCGATCTTCATCATGGCCGCGTCGAAGCGGGTGACAGTGTGCCCCTTACTCTCCGCAGCCTGGATGAACGCGTCCGTCATGGCAAAGCTATTGCCGCCGTTGCGGGGGCTTCCGGTGATCACTACGATTTTCTTACCCATGATAGATACTCTCCCAATCAAATTTTTCCAGCCGTCTTGACGTTGTCAACGGCTTGCATTATCATATTAGCATAAATTGAATAAATGGCAAGTACGCACATCAAAGTGCGATACTTACCCGAAGGGAAGCGTACATATGAGCGAGCGGTGTATCGCCAACGAGTGCCTTGGCACTACGGGATTCAGTTATACCCTGTCCCTCATCAACGGAAAGTACAAGATGACGATTCTCTACACGCTGATGGAATTTGGTGTGGTGCGTTTTAACGAGATGAAAAAGTACATCGGGGAAATCTCGTACAAGACCCTGAGTGTGACGCTGAAAGAACTGGAGGCGGACCAACTGGTGCACCGGGAGGAATATCCGCAAATCCCGCCCAAGGTGGAGTACAGCCTGACGGAGCGGGGCAAGTCTTTGGTTCCCATCCTGGACGCAATGTGCGAATGGGGGCATAAGAACCGTTTGCCTTAAGGGATATGGAATGGGTGCATAAGGGGGGAAATAATTCTCCCGAGGCATTGCTGTCCGCCGTTTGGCGGAGAAGCTCCCTCCATAGTTTGGGGAGGAAATATATCAACAAGACGCATCACAACAAATAAAAGGCATCTCGGCGAAAAAGTGGGGCGAGTCCAAGAACAAGCCCAAGGGGCTGAGTGCCAAAGCGGCACGGAACATCAACCAAGTGATTTCCTCCGCTATGGTTTTTCTATCGACCAAAAGCTGATCGCAGCCAACCCCACGGACGGCTGCGCCCTGCCTAAGTACGAAGGGCTGGTGAACGAAAATCCGTTCTCTCGACTTCGGCTGAAACGGAATCCGCCGCTCATTCTGCCAAGGACACTCCCGCTGTCTGCAATTGAGTCTATTTTGGAAAGCGCTTATCAGGCTAAAAGGAACACAAAGACCAAGGAGCATCGCAACACCGTCGTGCGGGACATCGCAGTGCTGGAACTGCTTTTTGCCACAGGGGTGCGGGCCACTTTCCGACCCATCGGTTCGGAGCATTGTTAACAAGTACAGTAAACTGGCCGGAGTGGAAACGCATATCACGCCACATATGTTCCGTCATTCGTTTGCCACGCTCTTGCCGGAGGAGGGCGTTGATATCCGCTATATTCAGCGTTCAGAGGATACCACTTGCTCTTTGCCATGACCCTTTCCCTCCATTTTTGGTACATGGCCTGATTATACTCTCCGGTATATCCCATAATCCGGACTTTTCCTCTGGCTGATTAAAAGGGATGACCACAAATATCTATTGCAACGGCGTTATGCAATCGTCGAAGCCATAAACCGGCAACGTAAAAGGCAAAAGGGACCGGACATTTAGGGCTTTACAAGGGTTCCCCACGCTGTTAAAATATCGGAAGCAACGATAAGGAGAGAGGCAGCATGATCCGGCTCATCGCCAGCGACATCGACGGCACCCTGCTCCCCTACGGGGAGACGGACATACCGTCTGAACTATTTGAGGAAATCCACCGCCTGGAGCGCAAGGGTATCCTGTTCTGTCCCGCCAGCGGGCGGCAATACACCAGCTTGCGCCGCCTGTTCGTCCCGGTGGCGGACCAGGTCCCCTTTTTGTGCGAGAACGGGGCGGTGGTGTTCGGCCCCGGCTCTCCCGGCCCGGTGCTGGGCAAGACGGTAATGGAACGGGAGCAGGCCCTGGCCCTGTGCCGGGATATCCACGCCCATCCCGCCTTTGAGGTGCTCATATCCGGGACGAACACCAGTTACCTGTGCCCCAAGGGCGGGGAAATTCTCCCGGTGATGGAGGGAAAGGGCAACAACGTCGTCCTCCTGTCCCGCCTGGAGGAGGTGCCCGAGGACATCGTGAAGGTGTCCGCTTTCTGTCCCCAGGGCACTCGGGAGGCGGAGCGCGCGCTGACCCGGTGGGCCGGGGTATTCCACGCCGCCGTGGCGGGCGAGGAATGGCTGGACTTCACCCTGGCGGATAAGGGGACGGGCCTGACCAAGCTGTGCGCCGCCCTGGGCGTGGGGCTGGACCAGGTGATGGCCTTCGGAGACAACTTCAACGACGTATCCATGCTGTCTATTGCCGGCCGGCCCTGGATCATGGAGAACGCCGCCCCGGAGTTGAAGGAACGCTTCCCCAACCACTGCGCCAATGTGGCGGACATCCTCCGCACCCTGTAAAAAAGGCCCGTCTGTCAGGCAGACGGGCCCTCTTCATCCTTCCAGCCGGTAATCGCACCGGCGCTCCACCTCACAGGTGGAGAAATACCGTTCCTCCAGGGGAATCCACTTCTCCCGGAACACTTGGGCGTAGTCCTCCCCTTCCCGGGCGGTAATGCGCTCCATCTGCACCACCGGGTCTACGGTGAGGAAGGCCCGCAGGTCGTATTGTTCCCGTAGCGCCGGGTGGCAGGCGTAGCTGCCCTCCACCAGCACCACCGGGCCTGGATCAAAGGGGACAGGGGCTAGCAGGGATTGGGTGTGGCAGTCAAAGGGCCGGTATACCGGCCTCTCCCCCGCTCGCAGGGGGAGCAGCGCTTCCTCCAGAAAGCGCTCGCGGTCCACGTTGCCGCCGGGCTGGGCATACCGCTCGGGACTGCGCTGCTCGGGGCGGAGGAAGAAGTGGTCCATGTGGATCACACTCCAGCCGTACCGCTCGCTCAACCGCGCCGACAGGGTGGTCTTGCCCGAGGCGCAACGCCCGTCCAGGGCGATGATGACCCGGTCCTGTTTTTGGCTGAGGGCCTTGACCTCCTCCACCAGCAGAGGCAGGCAGACGGAGCGCAGCACCACCCGGTAGGCGGGGCGGTAGGCCGTCCGGTATGCCCCGCTGTGGGAGACGGCGGGGCACCGGTCCGCAACGTAGGACCCCAGATACTCCTCCAGCTCCCGGAGGGAGAAGCCGAAGACCCCCTCCCCCGTCACCGTCCGCAGAATATCCAGCTTTTTCAGAAACCCGTCCATACCGCCCCGGTGGAGCGCTGCCGAGCGCGCAAAGTCCCGGTTCAGCGCCTCCAACGGGTACTCCAAGCGGTCCAGCCCGCCCAAATGGACGCGCACCATGCCGTTCCCGATGTCCTCCGCCAGAGGCGCGCCGGGGTCGCGAGGCGCGTCGGCATACTCCGCCCGGAGGCGGGCCAAGCTCCCGGCCGGGTCGGCGATAAGGTGGCCGCCGCCAAATTCATTTTGGTAGATCAGCTTCACCGCGTCCCGGGGCTCCATGGCCGGATATCTTCCGGCATGGGCCGTCAGCGTCTCCCGCAGCGTTTCATCCATGGCGTTCCCTCCAGTTTTCTGTGGGGCGAACCTTACGCCGCCCCCTCCTCCATCGCCTGCCGGGTATAGCGGGCAGGCACCAGCCTGGCCTTTGTCAGCGCCAGCACCAGGGCGGGCACCAGGACCAGGTGCAAAATGATTCCCGGGATAGCCTGGACCAGATAGGCCCCCGCCCACATGGCCAAGGTGTAGGACTCACCGTCGCCCATCAGAAACAGGGTGCGGGCCACGCCGCCCACCACCCGGCCCAGCAGCATGGCGGGCGCCAGGGAACAGTAGATATCAGCG
Organism: uncultured bacterium; assembly: GCA_947571605.1. Taxonomy (GTDB): domain Bacteria; phylum Bacillota; class Clostridia; order Oscillospirales; family Oscillospiraceae; genus Enterenecus. The sequence continues at coordinate 6,236 of CANOYV010000042.1, forward strand.
TAGGAGTTCCCGGTGCGGATCTGCTTCATCAGCAGGCCGCAGGCCAGGCCATACGCCATCAGCTCGGGGATCATGGACACCAGCATGGCGGCGCCGGGTTGGCCGTTGACCAGATGGGCCACCAGCGGCCCGGCCACGCCGCAAAACAGGCCGTAGGGCCAGCCGCAGACCAGCCCGCACAGCAGAACGGGAATATGCATCGGGGACAGAACGCTGCCCAGGGCCAGCATGTGAAACACCGGGGGCAGCACGGCGCACAGCGCCACGCAGATGGCGCAAATGGTCATTTTTTTGACAGATGACATGGGAAATACCTCCTAAAAACTGATCCGGACCCGATATACAAAAAGTACGCGCTTCCTCCCGGAGGAAGCGCGTACCTTCATGGTACACCAATCAAGCGTCGGGGCCGTGCGGGGGTACGGACGCTTCGGCGCCCTGGGGCGGCTTCCCGCCGCTCTTTACATTTCCTATTTTAGCGGAGCCGGGGCGGTCTGTCAAGGGGAACATGCAAAAAGAGCGGCTTTGCCACGCAAAGCCGCTCTTTTTTTCGCATTATCTTCCGGCGTACTGGCTCCGGACATTCTTCAACCGGAAACGCTTGGTCTGATCCTCCAGGACGTGGACCTGATCGAACAGCTCCGTGCTCACAGCGGCGGACTCCTCGCTGCTGGCAGAGTTGGTCTGGACCACGGAGGAGATCTGCCCGATGCCCTCGGACACCTGGGACAGGGACTCCGCCTCCTGGGCGATGGCGTCGGTGATGCCGCTGATGGCAGTGTTGGACTGCATCACCAGTTCCAGCGCCTTCTTCAGCGAATCAGACACCTCGCCCACGATCCGGCTGCCCCGGTGGGTGGCCTGGACGGAGTTCTCGATCAGGCCCTTGGTGGCTTTGGCCGCCTCGTCCGACTTGGAGGCCAGGCTGCGCACCTCGTCGGCCACCACGGCGAAGCCCTTGCCGGCGGATCCCGCCCGTGCGGCCTCTACGGCCGCGTTCAAGGCCAGGATGTTGGTCTGGAAGGCGATGTCCTCGATGGTGGCAATGATCCGGCCGATCTGCTCGGACGCGTCGGCGATATCCGCCATGGCGGACACCATCTCCTCCATCTGTTCGCTGCTCAGGGACACCTGCTGGCTGGTGAGCCGGGCGTTGTCCTGCGCGTCGGAGGCAGCCTTGGCGTTGCGCCCGGCGCTCTTGGACAAATCGTCTACTGTGGCGTACAACTCCTGCACCGCGCTGGCCTGCTCCGTGGCCCCCTGGGCCAGGGCCTGGGCCCCGCTGGAGAGCTGCTCGGCATGGCTGCTCACCCGGTTCTCCGCCTGGTTGATGTTGTCCATGGCCTGGGACAGGGCGGTGGTGAACCTGTTCAGCGACTCCTCAATGGACCGGAAGTCGCCGATGTAGGGGACGGAAGTGGTCACGTCGAAATTGCCCTGGGCCAGCTCGCCCATGATCCGGTTGATGTCGTCCACATATTCGTGGACCCGGCCCATGGAGTCCTCCAGCGTCCGGGCCAGTTGGCCCAGCTCGTTCTTGGAGGCGTACTCGATATTAAGGGCCAGCCTGCCCTCCTGAAGGGGCTGGACGTTGTCCGTAACAAGCAGCAGGGGCTTGACGACATATTTCAGCACGTAGGTCACGAGGCTGATCAGAGCCACCAGGTTGAGCACAAGGCACACGATGGTGGAGCCGTGCATGAGGGCAATGGTATTGTTCATGCTGGTGGTGTATGTATCCGTAAGGGTCTCGCCCCGGTCCACCACCTGGTCCAGCAGCCCCACCAGGGTGGTGAGGTTGGCCTGGATGGTCTCCACATAATACTGCTGGGCCCTGGCGTGGCTGTTCTCATACATGTCCAGGACGGTTTGGGCGGAGGCATGGAGTTCCTTGTGCAGCGGCTCGATCTGAGCGCGCAGCCGCTCCACCTCGTCATCCTGCAAGTCCATGTCGCTGTACAGCCATTTGCCCAGCACGCAACTGGTATGGTCCATGCTGCCGGTGAATTCCATGCCGGAGTAGAGGGCGTTGCTCAGGTTGGCGGACCACTTGTAGTGGGCCACCTCCGCCTGCTGCACCTGATTCAGCATGGCGATGGCTTTGACATTGTTCTTTTGGGCGCCCTCGATGCGCAGGATGTTGGCTGTGGTCACGCCGCTGAACAGCAGCACGGCGACCAAAGCGCAGATGACGCGGATCATGACCGATCGTTTGATACTGGTACCCATGGTTATAGGTCCTCCTCCACAAATTTTTTCAGGAGAGCTTATTAGGACAAGTGCAAGAGTCGTTTATCACCTCGATAAACGGCTCCGCCCGCACGGTTGCGGCTTTTTTTCATTATATACCAAAACAGGTAGAATTGCAACAGGAAGTACAACCCAGAATTCCCCGGACGTGTTCAAAAAAGTTTTACATTTTGCCTCCCGTTTTTCAGCATGGGTTCAGCGCAACGTGATATAACCAAACCGCTTGAAAAACAGCTTTGCCATTTTTCAAATTGTTTGACTATATCATCGGTTGAACGCAGCGAAAGGACGTGAGCATATGCCCCGCTTCCGTCACGAGTGGAAGCACGAGATCAGCCCCTCCGACCGTATGGCCCTCCGGGCGCGGCTAGGGGCGGTGTGCCGGGTGGATGGGCACGCCGCGGACGGGCGTTATTTCATCCGGAGCCTGTACTTCGACAACCTGGCCGACAAGGCCCTGCGGGAGAAGCTGGACGGCGTGGACCGGAGAGAAAAGTTCCGCATCCGGTACTACAATGGCGACCCGTCCGTGATCCACTTGGAAAAAAAGCGTAAGGTAAATGGACTGGGCACCAAGTCCACGGCCCCGCTCGCCGTTGCGGAGGCCCAGGCCATCGTGGACGGCAGGCTGGATTGGATGCCCGCCAGCGGGCGACCCCTGGTGCAAGAACTGTACAGCAAGGCGCGCTCCCAGGGGCTGCGGCCCCGCGCCATTGTGGACTATGTCCGGGAACCCTTCGTCTACCCGGCGGGGAATGTGCGGGTGACTTTGGATTATGACATCCGCGCGGGGATAGGGTGCTCGGACTTTTTGAACCCGGGCTGTCCCACCATCCCCCTCCCCGGCTCGCCCGTCATCCTGGAGGTGAAGTGGGACGCCTTTCTCCCCGGCGTCATCCGGGACAACACTTATATGAAGGACTACCTCACCTACCGCCTGATGGGGGAGTTCGGGGTCAACGCCCCCCTGTGCAGCTACGTGTACATCACCGTCAACGGCCAGGACTGGGGACTGTATCTGGCGGTGGAAGGGTTGGAGGACGGTTTCCTCCAGCGCAATTACGGCCAGGATCGTGGGGCGCTCTACAAGCCGGACAGCGAAGGCTTCGGCGGGGGCGGAGGCATAGGCTCCTCCGACGTGAAGCTCCAATACATCGACGATGACCCGGACAGCTACGTCAACATCTTCGACAGCGCCAAAACCGAGATCACCGATGGGGACCAGGCTCGGCTCATCCAGGCGCTGAAAACCCTCAGCAAGGGCGGGGACGTGTCGGATGTGTTGGACATTGACCAGGTCCTACGATATTTTATAGTTCACAACTTCGTGGTCAACGGCGACAGCTATACCGGCTCCATCGTCCACAATTACTACCTATATGAGAAAGACGGACGGCTGTCCATGCTCCCCTGGGACTACAACCTGGCCTTCGGCGCCTTCCAGGGCAATAGCACTTCCAGCGCGGTAAACGACCCCATCGACTCCCCCCTGTCCGTCACCGGAAGCGGGGACCGTCCCATGGCGGATTGGATCTTCTCCAGCGAGGAGTACACCCGGCTTTATCACGAATACTTTGAGGAATTTTTAAACACAGTTGACCCTGCGGTTATCATTGACGAGGCATACGCCCTCATCGCCCCCTATGTGGAGCAGGACCCCACCAAGTTCTGCGCCACAGAGGAATTTGATGCAGGCGTGGAGGCGCTGAGGACCTTCTGCGCCCTGCGCACCCAGAGCGTGTCCGGCCAGTTGGCGGGAACCATCCCCTCCACCGGCACGGGGCAGTCCGCAGACAGCTCCGCCCTGGTGGACGCCTCCGCCCTCACCCTGTCGGATATGGGAGCCGCCAATAGCCGCGGCGGTTTTGGCGGCGGGCAGAATGGCCGCGGCTCCTTTACCGGAGATGAAAACGCCCAATCTGCCTTTGGCGAAGACAGAGGCGGCAGACCTGATTTCGGTGCGGGCGAAGACGCTCAGTCTGATTTTACCCCAGGCGAGGACGTGGAACCCCCATCTCTCCCGGACGAGGACGTGGAACCCCCGTCTCTCCCGAACCAGGGCGGTCAGCCGGTCATGTCCGGCCGTCAGCCCTTCGGGGATGGCCAACGCCCGGAGGGCGTGGAGGCCGGGAACTTCGACGGCTTTCCCGGCGGCGGGCCGGGCGGGCAGACGCCCGTGGACAGCGCCGGTCAGACAGCCACAACCCTCATCCTATTGGGCGTCTCCTCCCTGGTCCTGCTGACCGGATTGTTTGCAGCTTTCCGGTTCAAACGACGATAACAAAGACGGCGGACGATTCGTCCGCCGTCTTTTTAAAGCTGCTTGTACATGGCCTCCGCGTCTGCCTTGCCCACGATATCGGCGGTGGACAGCACCTCCACCCGGATGACCTTCTCGCCGAATTTCAGTTCCAGCACGTCCCCCGGCTTCACGTCGTAGGACGCCTTGACCGGCCTGCCGTTGGCGGCCACCCGCCCGGCGTCGCAGGCCTCATTGGCCACCGTGCGACGCTTGATGAGCCGGGATACCTTCAACCACTTGTCCAGTCGCATCGTATCACCCCCAAACCAAATGAGGCAGGGCCCTTCCGCCCTGCCTCATGAGTCGTTTCCCGAATCAGCCCGCCACGGTGTCCTTCAAGGCCTTGCCGGCCTTAAACACGGGCACCTTGGACGCGGGGATCTCAATCTGCTCCTTGGTGTGGGGGTTGCGGCCCATGCGGGCGGAGCGGTTCTTCACCTCGAAGGAACCGAAGCCCACAAGCTGCACCTTCTCCCCGTTCACCAGGGACTCAGTGATAGCGTCCACCACGGCGGCCACGGCGGCGTCGCTGTCCTTCTTGGACAGCCCGGTCTTCTCCGCCACGGCGGCGATCAATTCGGTTTTGTTCATTATTTCTCTTCCTCCTAAAATTTGTGGTCAGGCATGGCGCGAAATCCGCGCTCCGCCCCTGCGGCATCATCGCCGCGTATTATACTTAAAGCGCGGCGTGGCGCTGTAAGTGTCGTCCTAATGGACTTCCCTCCACAGGGCGATCTGCTCCTGGCCGGACAGCTCGTCCAGCTTGAGCCCCCGTTCTGCCGTCAGCGCCTCAAGCCGACGGAACCGGGCGGAGAACTTGTCACAGGCGGCGTGGAGCGCCACCTCCGGGTCGGCCTCCAGAAACCGGCCCACGCAGACAGCGGCAAAGAGCACGTCACCCAACTCCTCCACTGGATCCCCTTCCTCGTTTAAGACGGCGGCTTTCAACTCCTCTGCTTCCTCGAACAGCTTGTCCAGCGCACCAGACACGTCCCGCCAGTCGAAGCCCGCCTTAGCGGCCTTCTTCTTCATCTTCTCCGCCCGCCACAGCGCGGGCAGCGTGCGGGCCACGGCGTCCACCGCGTCGGCCTGGGTGTCCTGGTGCTTCTCTTTCTTCTTGAGCTCCTCCCAGTTGGACAGCACCTGGTCGGTGGAATCCACCGTCACGTCTCCAAACACATGGGGATGGCGGTAGATCAGCTTTTTACACACCCCATCCGCCACGTCGTCCAGGGTGAACCGTCCCGCGTCCTCCTCAATGGAGGTGTGGAAAAACACCTGGAGGAGTACGTCCCCCAGCTCCTCCTTGAGACCGTCCAGGTCCTCCCGGTCGATGGCCTCCGCCACCTCGTAGGTCTCCTCCAGAAAATTGCGGCGGATGGATTGGTGGGTCTGCTCCTGATCCCAGGGACAGCCCCCGGGATGGCGCAGGACGCGGACAATTTCCATCAGGTCCTGACAGTTGTATGAGTTTTTCATCGACCAATTTACCATAGTATCACCCGAATTGCAAGCACTTTTCACTGCTTATACAGTTTTTTACAAAAATTTTATGAATGAAAGTTCATTCCACCCGCAAAATTCTGGCAATCTTATCCCCTTTGGGAATCAAAGCCAGGTCCTCTTTGGAAATCGCCCTGGTCACCAGGATGAGGACAAAGTAGATAATGACCGCAATGCCGATGGCCCCGAACACCGCCAGCGCGTTGCCCATACGGCTGAGGCCCATCGCGGCGGTTCCGTCCGGCAGGAGCTCCCCCGTCTCAGTTACAAAGATTTTCAGCGCCAGCAGCGCCTTGGTCACCAGCCCGTTTATCCCCCAGGCGGACGCCCCCATGGCCGCCGCCGCCGCCACAGGCTTGACAAACACACGGGCCAGGCTCAGCGACCGGGGCAGGGTGCGCTTGACGATGAACAGATCCAGCAGGGCGATAAGCCAGAAGCACACCACCGTGCTGATGGCCCCGCCCCGGATGCCAATCTCCGGGTTGCCGATGAGCACATAGGCCACGCCCAGCTTGAGACCGCTGCCGATGACGGTGGTCACCATGGGCAGGGTGACCATCTGGTACGCCTGCAAAATGGAGTTGCACACCAACATGAAGCACACCGCGATGGAGGCCGCGCCCAGCACGGACAGCATCCATCCGCCTAGCTCCACGTCGGTGGAGGCGTACAGCAGGCGCATGATGGGCTCGCCCAGCACGAACAGGCCCACCCCGGCGGGGATGGCCAGCAGCGCGGTGGTGCGCAGGGCGGTCTCGCTGATCTGGGCCCCCTGGCGGCGGCGCTTCACCTTCAGCGCGGCGGACACGTGGGGGATGACGCTGGCCGTCAGCGGCACCATAAAGGAGGCGGGCAGGTTATACAGCGTCATGGCCTTGTCGTACACGCCCTTGGTCTCCCGGGCCAGTTCCTCGGTCATACCCAGGGCGTCCTGGAGCTGGCCCAGCAGAATTTTGGTATCCAGGATGTTGGTCAGAGCAATGACGGAGGAGCTCAGCGTGATGGGAACAGCCAGCTTGGCCAGGGTGGCCAGGATGGCGCCGCTGTTCTCCGGCTCGTCGTTACTTTTGGGCTGAGCGCGGGCGTGTTTGCGGTAGCAGAAGTACATATACACCGCCCCCAGCAGACAGCCCACCGACACGCCCAGAATGGCTCCGGCGGCGGCCATGGCCTCGTCATTCAGCATCTTCTGGAATGTAGAGGCCAGCGCCAGGCCCACCACCAGCTTGCACAGCGCCTCGATGATCTGGGACACGGCGGTGGGGGTCATCAGGGCGTGGCCCTGGAAATAGCCCCGCATGGCCGACATGGGGCAGATGAAGAACACCGCCGGGGCCAGGGCCAGGATGCTATAAGCAGCCTGACTGTCGTTCATGGCATCCGCCAGTTGGTTGGGGAAGAAAGCCATGACGCAGAAGCTGATGGTGCCCAGGATGCAGAAAGCCGCCAGCGACAGGGAGAACACCTTTTTTACCTGGTTCCCCCGGTTCAGGGCATTGGCCTCCGACACCATCTTGGACAAAGCCACGGGCAGGCCGCCGGTGGAGATGATGATGAGCAGGGAATAGATGTTGTAGGCGGTGTTGAAATCGGAGAAGGCCGCATCGGAGAGGATGTTGCCCAGGGGGATTTTATACAGCGCCCCGATGAGCTTGACGATGATGATGCCCGCCGTCAGAATACCGGCGCCGCCGAAGAAAGAGTTCTTTTTGGGGGTGGATGCAGACATTTCCTCAGACCTTTCCCGTCACTTGAAAATCAGGGGCAGGGCGTACTGCTTGACCTCCGCCTTGATGCGGTCCAGGTCCAGCGTTTTAAACTCCCCGTTCTGGTATATGACCTTGCCCCTGGCCATATTCATCACCACGTTGGAGCCCCGGGCGGAAAACACCAGATTTTCCGCCTCGTCGTGGCAGGGGATCAGGTTGGGGGCGTCGAAATCCACCAGAATCAGGTCGGCCACCCGGCCCGCCTCAATGCGCCCGGTATTCCGGCCCAGGGCCCTGGCCCCGCTGACGGTGGCCATCTCCAGCGCCTGGCGGGCGGTCATGGCCATGGGGTCGCAGTTCACCCCGTTGTGGAGGATGGCGGCCAGCTTCATGTCGTCAAACAGGTCGATGCTGTTGTGGGAGCTGACGCCGTCGGTGCCCAGGGCCACGTTCACCCCCGCTTTCAGCATGGCGGGGACGGGGGCCACGCCGGAGCCCAGCTTCAAATTGGAGTAGGGGTTGTGGACGCAGGAAATCCCCTTGTCCGCCATGACAGCCCAGTCCTCGGGGGTGGTGTACACGCAGTGGGCGGCGACGGCCCGGGTGTCCCACACGCCGTATTGGTTCAAGAGCTGGATGGGGGTGAGGCCGTATTTCGCCACACACGCCTCGTGCTCCTTTTTCGTCTCGGAGACGTGGACGTGCATCCCCAGGCCGTGCTCCAGGGCGTAGTCCGCTACCCACTCCCACACCGGGGGGCAGGAGGTATACTCCGCGTGGATGGACGCGTCGGCTAAAATCTGGCCGTTTCCGGCGTTGTGCCAGTCCTCGTACAGACGGATGTGGTTCTCACAGTCCCCGCACTTGTCCGGCGAGAATTCCTCCGGGCTTCCAAAATACACCGCGCCCACCGACAGGTTGGCGGAAATGCCCGCGTCCAGCACCTGCCGGGCGATGACACCGGTGCGCATATACATGTCGGCGATGCAGGTGACGCCGCAGGCGATCATCTCCGCCAGCCCCAGCCCGGTGGCGGCGGCCATAGAGCGGTCGTCCCACTTGGCCTCGGCGGGGAAGATGAAGTCGTTCAGCCAGCTTTGCAGGTCGTGCCCTCCGCCGTAGCCCCGCATCAAGGTCATGGGCACGTGGGTGTGGCAGTTGACGAAGCCGGGCATCATCACCTTGCGGTTGCAGTCGATGGTCTGGTCGAAGTCCCCTGCGGGGCGCTCAGTGCCCACATAGGAGATATTGGTTCCGTTTACCGCCACGAAGCCGTTGCGCAGGGTGGTAAACCCCTCGTCCATCAGCAGGGCGGTGACGTTGGTAAACAGTGTGGTCATGGAAGCGTCCCTCCCTTTACAGCTTTTGCAGACAGCCCAGCACCAGCCGGGAGAATTTGTCCTTGGCCGCCTCGGCGGCGTCCAGTACCTCTTTTTCGCTCAGAGGCTGGTCCAGAATGCCCGCCGCCATGTTGCTCAGCAGGGTGAAGCCCAGCACCTCCATGCCGCAGTGGCCCGCCACGATGACCTCGGGGGCGGTGGACATGCCCACCGCGTCGCCGCCCAGAACCCGGGCCGCGCGGATTTCCGCGGGAGTCTCGTACTGGGGGCCATAGCAGTAGAAGTACACGCCCTCCCGCAGGGGGATGGACAGCTCCGCCGCCGCCTGACGGGCGATCTCCTGGAGCCGGGGGGTGTACAGGTGGGAGGCGTCGGGGAAGCGCACGCCGAACTCGGGGAGGTTGGCCCCCCGCAGCGGGGACTCGGAGAACATCTTGATGTGGTCGGTGATGAGCATCAGGTCTCCCGCTTTCCAGTCGGTGCGCACGCACCCGGCGGCGTTGGTGACAATCAGCGTGTCGCAGCCCAGCAGCCGCAGCACCCGCACGGCGTAGGCCACCTCGTCGTAGCCGTAGCCCTCATAGTGGTGCATCCGGCCCTGCATCACCGCCACCGGCTTGCCCGCCAGGGAGCCGAACACCAGGCGGCCCGCATGGCCGGGGGCGGTGGACGCCTTGAAGTGGGGGATCTCGCCGTAGGGGATGGCAACGGGGTTTTCCACGATGTCGCCCAGGAAGCCCAGGCCGGAACCCAGCACCATGGCAACCTTGGGGATAAACCCTCCGATTTTTTCCTTGATGGTATCAGCGCTCTCCTGATATTGTGCAAATGTATATGCCATGGTAACAGCCTCCTATAGTAAATTTTTGTTTAACTGATTTAGTTTACACCATTTCTCGGCAGAAATCAATGAACAGGATATAAATTCCTCAAAAAAGCCAGCCGGTTTTCTGGACACGCCCGTTGCATTTTGGACAAAATAGTAGTATGATTTACCAGCCGGCAACACTTCGTTACCAACCGGTAATCGTTTAGGAGGGGCGCTCCATGAAAGACGGCTTTATTAAGGTAGCGGCGGGCACGCCGAACATCCGGGTGGCGGACTGCGACTACAACGCGGGGCAGATCATCGCGCTGATGAAAGAAGCAGCGGCGCAGGGGGTCAAGGTGTTGGCCTTGCCGGAGCTGTGCGTTACGGGGTACACCTGCGGGGACCTGTTTTTGCAGCCCACCCTGCTGGACGGGGCGGAGCGGGCCATGCGCCGTATCTTAGAGGAGACGGCGGAGCTGGAACTGCTGGCCGCCGTGGGAATGCCGGTGCGGGCCGGTGGCAAGCTTTTCAATTGCGCCGTGGTTGTTCAAAAGGGCTCGATTCTGGCCATTGTCCCCAAAACCTATCTGCCCAGCTATGGCGAGTTTTACGAGACGCGCTGGTTCCACCTCTGTGACAGGGATTGGGACGAAACCTTGATTCCGCGGGGCAGTCAGATGGATTTCGGCAATTACGGCTCCGTTGGGCAGGCCCTGATCCGTTTCCCGGATATGCCGGACTTGACAATTGGCGTGGAAATCTGCGAGGATCTGTGGGCTGCCGATCCTCCCTCCCGCCGTCTGGCGGAGGCGGGGGCCACGCTGATCCTGAACCTGTCCGCGTCCGATGAGCTGGCAGGCAAGGCCGCGTACCGCCGCCAATTGGTGTTGAGCCAATCCGCCCGGCTTTGCTGTGGTTATGTTTACGCGGATGCCGGAGAAGGCGAATCCACCACCGACCTGGTGTTTGCGGGCCACAATATGATTGCCGAAAGCGGGACAATGCTGGCGGAAAAGCGGTTTGCCACCGGGCTGATCGTCAGCGAGATCGACGTACAACGTCTGGCCTATGAGCGGCGGCGACTCACCTCGTTTCCCCTGATCAGCCATGCCGAAAGGCTGTACTGGGACGAGGCGGAAATCACCCTGTCCGACACGTCCCTCACCCGCCCCATCTCCCCCACCCCCTTTATCCCGGCGGATGGATCCCGCCGGGCCGAACGCTGCGAGGAGATTATCACCATCGCCGCCCTGGGACTGAAAAAACGCCTGGAGCACACCAATTCCACCTGCGCCGTGGTGGGGCTGAGCGGCGGACTGGACTCCACCCTGGCTATCCTTATCACCACGAAAGCCTTTGATATGCTGGGGCGGGACCGAAAAGGCATTTTGGCTGTCACCATGCCCTGCTTCGGCACTACACGCCGCACCCGCTCCAACGCGGAGGTCCTCGCCCTGGAACTGGGGACGGACTTCCGGGAGGTGAACATCGGCAAGGCTGTGGAGCAGCACTTCGCCGACATCGGCCAGTCCATGGAGGACCAGTCCGTCACCTTTGAAAACGCCCAGGCCCGGGAGCGCACCCAGGTGCTCATGGACCTGGCCAACCAGCGGGACGGGCTGGTCATCGGCACCGGGGACCTGTCCGAGCTGGCTCTGGGCTGGGCCACCTACAACGGGGACCACATGTCCATGTACGCCGTCAACGCCTCCATCCCCAAGACTCTGGTGCGCCATCTGGTGGCTTACGAGGCGGACCGCCTGGGCGGGCGCATCGGGGACGTGCTCCGGGACATCCTGGACACCCCCGTCTCCCCCGAGCTGCTGCCCCCCAAAGACGGGGAGATTTCTCAGCGGACCGAGGATTTGGTGGGACCCTATGAGCTTCACGACTTCTATCTATACTACGCCATCCGCTGGGGCTTCCCGCCCCGTAAAGTGCTCCGGCTTGCCGCCCGCGCCTTTGACGGGCAATACGACAGGCAGACGCTGCTGAAATGGCTGAAAAACTTCTATCGCCGGTTCTTCTCCCAGCAGTTCAAGCGCTCCTGCCTGCCCGACGGGCCCAAGGTGGGGTCGGTGGCGCTCTCCCCTCGGGGCGATTGGCGGATGCCCAGCGACGCGGTGGCAAAGTTGTGGCTGGACGAATTGGAGTGCCTGTAAAGTTTTCCCCTTGCAAAAAAGGGGCAATCTGAAATTTAGGAGTGGTTGCTTTGCCTATCCTCGTTGATCTATTCCTCACCTTTGCCCGCATCGGCGTATGCACCTTCGGCGGCGGCTACGCCATGCTGCCCATCCTCCAACGGGAGCTGGTGGAAAACAAAAAGTGGGCCACGGAAACCGAGCTGGCCGACTACTACGCCGTGGGCCAATGCACCCCCGGCATCATCGCGGTGAACACCGCCACCTTCGTAGGTCGCAGCCAGGCGGGCGTCGCGGGCGGCGTGATGGCTACCCTGGGGTTGGTGTTCCCCTCCTTGGCCATCATCATGGTCATCGCCGCTTTCCTGCAAAACTTCATGCACCTGGAGTTCGTGGCCCACGCTTTCAACGGCGTCCGGGCCGGGGTGGTGGCGCTGATCGCTTCCAGCATCATCAAGCTGTTCAAAAACGCCGTCATCGACTGGCCCACCCGGATCATCTACGCCTTGGTGCTGGTCATGGCCGCAGCGGGCGCCTTCTGCACCATGCCCGGGGGGACTCTGGGCGCGGCGCTGGGATTCATCCTGTCCCCGGTGTTCCTGGTCATCGCCGCAGGCGTGGCCGGACTGTGCGTCCGCGCCGCGAAGGGAGGGCTGAAATAATGCCTTTCACGGTGGATTTCATGCTCCTTATCAGATTGTTCCTCGAGTTCTGCCGGGTGGGGCTGTTCTCCGTGGGAGGCGGCCTGGCCACCATCCCCTTCCTCACCGACCTGGGGGAGCGCACGGGCTGGTTTGCCCCCGGCGATCTGGCCAACATGATCGCCATCTCCGAGTCCACCCCCGGCCCCATGGGGGTGAATATGGCCACCTACGTGGGCTTCCATACCGCCGGAGTGCCGGGGGGCGTCATCGCCACCTTGGGACTCGTCTTCCCCTCCATCGTCATCATCCTCATCATCGCCGGCTTCTTGGAGAAGTTCCGCCAGTCCAAGGCGGTGGACGCAGTATTTTACGGCCTGCGGGCGGCGTCGGTGGCTCTGATTACCGCCGCCCTGCTGCAAGTGGCAAAAATTGCGCTGATGTTCCATAAGGTGTATATCGACACCGCCCCAGGAGAGGGGGTCATCAGCTACGAGCTGTTTTACTGGCCTGCCATCATACTGGCTGTTGTCATTTTCGTATTAGTGCGGTACAGTCCGCTGAAAAAGCTGCACCCCATCTGTTTTATCGGGCTGGCGGCGCTGGCGGGAATCATATTCCAAATGTAAATTCGGGGCCCAGCGCCATGCCGCGCCGCCGCCCATACCCTGAATGCAAAAAGCCCCGGCCAACCGACCGGGGCTTTCTCCTATTTTCCTTTGTCGGTCCGCCTGTCCTCGGCGGCTCGCCTGTCCTTGCCGGACCGGCGCTCCCCGCCGCCCCGCTCCTGTTTTTTTGCCCGCCGCTCATTTCCCGACCGCCTGTCCTTCCCAAGCCGCCGCTCCTTACCGGGCAGCTCCTCCGGTCGTTGCGGGGCGTCCGAGACGAACATGGCGAACAAATCCTCTTCCATCAACACAGGCCGGCGGCTCTTTACCAGGGAGGTGAGAATAGGATAGAGCACGATGGCAACCAGGCCCCCGGAAAACCCGTTGTTGTACAGGTTCATTCCCTCCAGTGGCAGACCCGCCTGGAGCACCACCGACGAGTGCAGCAGCCCCGCCAGCACCCCGAAGGGCCAGCCGAACACCCCCGCAAAGGGGGCCAGGGTGGTGCCGAACAGCCCCGCCAGTTGGAGAGAGCTGCTGTTTGGGTCCACATGGTTGGTCAGACTGCCCAACAGTACCCCCGCCATCACAGGAACGATGTTGAAGGCGTGCTTGCCGTAGCCGGAAAAGCCGATGATGGCGAAAATCGCTCCAATGGTGGCGCCGTTCAGATCGCCGCCGGTGAGCAAGATATAACCGGTGCCAATCAGGCCGTTCACCCCCATGTTTACCAGCAATGGACCGGTGGTGAAGGCGCGCACATAGTCGCTGGGCACCCGCCCGGAGGTACGCAGCAAGGCCCAATATTTGGCGAACACCCGCTTGGGTTCCTGGATTACGCCGACGACGATGAGCGTCAGGCAGAGCACTGTCAGCGCCAGCCCCAGCCGGAAATTGTTGCCGGTAGACCAATAGTGGGCGGACACTGGGTTTAGGCCGAAAGCCTTGAAGGCTGGCACCATCATCATGGCCAGCAGGCCGCAAGAGAAGCCCACGCTGTACAGATTCATGCCGTTCTGTACCCGGTGGGCGTGCTCCGCCACAGGGGGCAGCAGAAACCCCACCAGCAGCCCCACTAGGACCCCCAGCCAGGGGCTGAAATTCACCGCCATAAAGCTCACCATGGGCGACAAGGCGGTGCCCCGCAGGGCCAGGTTGACATGCTTGGCAAAGCCCTCCCGCTTCACCAGGGCGTAGAGCACGGTCCCAAAGAAGCAGGGCCACATGTTCACCAGGTTCTTTCCGAACAGGGAGAAGCCGGACATCAGCCCGATGGTTACCATTGTAGCGCCGTTGGGGGATTCGTCCCACCACCAGAGGATGGCCGTGCTCACCAGCGTGACCAATCCCGCGTTGGCAAAGGCCGCCCCTATCCCTGCCACAGCGATATAGTCGGTAATGAGCACGTCCTCCACAGTAAAAATGGTGTAAAGACCCGATAAGGTCTCAGCCAAAGCTCCCTGAAACAGCCCGAAAACCACCAGCGCCAGTCCAAACAGGGCGGAGGCGGGCAGCAGGTTGGCATAGCGGGGGGTGGTTCGCCTCATATCGATCCATCTCCTTCTTGTAAAAAACACGCGGGGATGAGACATCCGGCCCGGCCGGTCCTGAATTCAGAAGCTTACTAATGGGGCCTCACCGGTGTCCTCTCCCGGCTCGATGGCCCGGATCACGATGTCGTAGCTATAGCTGTCGTTGACCTGCACCGTGACCCGGTCGCCCACCTTCTTGCCCAGCACCGCCCGGCCCACGGGAGACTCCTTGCTGATGAGATTTTTCAGCGCATTCTGGCGCATTGTGGTAACAATTTGACAGGTGACGGTCTCATCGTCCTCTTCCACATAGAAGGTCACCTTGTCATACAGGCCCACGGCGCCCTCCTTGGATTTATCCGAGATGACCACCGCCGTTTTAATCATGTTCTCCAGGTAACGGCAGCGGCTGTCGTTGCGGTTTTTGTCCCGCTTCGCCGCCTTGTATTCAAAGTTCTCGCTCAGGTCGCCGAAGGCACGGGCAGTCTGCACGTCCTCGATGAGCTTGGGACGCAGCACGGTCCGGCGGTACTCCAGCTCCTGGCGCATCAGCTCGATATCCTTCCGGGTCAACTCGTTGTGCATGGGAAACGCCTCCTTATTATTAATAGTTTGGCACATTTTCGGCTTGCCGTCAAGTATTGTCTGCTCGACAAAAAAAGAACCTCTCACCCAAGAAAATAGGGGTTGACACAGACGGAAAAACGTGCTATCATTATCTAGCTTTCAAAATCCGGTAAGCCGGAGTGGCGGAATTGGTAGACGCCCGGGACTTAAAATCCCGTGGGAGTGATCCCGTGCCGGTTCGACCCCGGTCTCCGGCACCAATTTTATATCGCGGGGTGGAGCAGTCTGGTAGCTCATCGGGCTCATAACCCGAAGGTCGTCGGTTCAAATCCGGCCCCCGCAACCATAAAACCGCTGATTTCGCGAGAAATCAGCGGTTTTTCCTTTGAAAAAGTTCGGGCCGATTTTTTGTGATGCTTATCTGATGCTTATTTTTATAATTCCCTTTTTGCCGCTGATGCAGGCGCTCGGAGGTATGCGTCAAAAAAGTTGGGGAGGAGCCGCCGCTCCTCCCCTCTTTCGTAAAACCGAAACCTCCAAAAAAGTTACCGCTCCTGCCCCCGGCGAATCCCCCGGCCCGCGCTGTAAACGCAGCCCAGCTTCTCCACGCTGGCCCGCTTGTGGTCGTTAAGGGCGTGGCCATACTTGTCCAGCGTGACTGACGGGGTGGCGTGCCCCAGAAGCCGGGAGAGGGTCACCACGTCTATCCCTTGCTCCAGCGCCCTCGTAGCAAAAGTGTGTCTTAACGAGTGGAAGTTAGCGTCCGGGATGCCGGCCTGCCGGACGCAGCGCTTGAACAGGTCCTGGTAGGTCCGCGGCTCGTATGGGTCGCCGTTCTCCTGGCGGAACACGTAACCATCCGGGTTGTAGCCCGGATTTTGCTTTTGTATGGACATCTGAATGGCTTGGTAGTCCAAAAAATCCTGGTACAGCCCATCCATAATGAATACCGTCCGGCGGGAGTTGTCCGTTTTGGTAGACTTCACCGTCTCCACGCTGGTGGAGGTCTCCACGGAGTCATCAAAGTTGCGCAGGCGGTTCCTGGTCTCGCAGACCTTGAAGGAGCGGCCCTCCATGTCCACGTTTTCCCAGCGCAGGCCGCAGAGCTCCCCCATCCGCAGGCCGGTGAACAAATCGAAAATGATGCCGAAGGCGGCGGGCTCCGGGGCCCTCCGCGCGGCAGGATGAGACGGGTCTGTTCCTCCCGGTCCAGTACCCGCATCTCATGCTTTTCCGCTTTCGGGAGACGCACCCCTTCCACCAGGTTTTCCGTCAGCAGCTTGTTTTTCACCGCCTGCCCGAACGCCAGGTGCAGCATATTGCGCAGGTTCGTCAGCGTTTTGGTGGAAAGGCCGCCCTTTCGCTTCAGGTTCCCCTGGGCCCTCCGCTCATTGAAAAAGTCCTGCAGATCCTCGCCAGTCATAGTGCTCAGATAGCGGCCGCCGATCTGGGGCTTGACGTGACTCCGGATGAGCTGTTCGTCGCTGCAATAGGTGGACAGCTTCACCGTGGGCTTGGCGTATTTCTCCAACCAGCGGTCCATCCACTCCCCCACCGTAATCGGCGCGGCCTTCTGCGGCCCAGCGGCAAGAGGCTGCTCAACGCTGATCTCAGTCTGGCCCACAGTCAGTGCCGCCATGAACGCTTTAGCATCGGCCTTGCGGCGAAAGCGTTTCGTCTTTCGCTTGCCGTCCACACTGTACTGAAACACCCAGCTTTTGTCCTTGGCCTGGTAGTGTCAGCGCCAGTGATAAAATGAAAGAAAACGCCGAGGAAAAAATGTAGTTTT
>CANOYV010000043.1:0-23240 GCA_947571605.1 uncultured bacterium
CGCCCTCCCAACAGGGCTTGTCCAAAGAATGGTCAGGCACCGGCTCTCAATTTTTTCTCTCAAAAACCCTCCGAATTACCCCCGCCCGCCGCCAAAAGGGCAATAAAAAAGAGCCCAGAGCAATTCGCAATGAACTACTCTGGACTCTCAAATTTTACTCAGTGCTTGCTCTCAACGCTGCTCGGAAAGGGACAAAACTGGGAGCAGAATTGGGATGGTTTTGGGTGGGGCAAGCTCAAAGGCGCGGGGCCTTACTTCAACTCCACCTTGCCGCCAGCCTCTTCGATCTTCTTCTTCAACTCCTCGGCCTCGTCCTTGGACACGGCCTCCTTCAGGGTCTTGGGAGCACCCTCAACGGCAGCCTTAGCCTCGGCCAGGCCCAGACCGGTGATCTCACGGACGACCTTGATGACCTTGATCTTGGCGGCGGCGTCGAAACCGGCCAGAACCACGTCAAACTCGGTCTTTTCCTCCACAGCGGCAGCGGCGGGGCCGGCGGCGGGAGCGGCCATAGCGGCGGCGGAAACGCCGAACTCCTCCTCCAGGGCCTTGACCAGGTCGTTCAGCTCCAGGACGGTAAGAGCCTTAACTTCTTCAACCAGAGCGGTAACTTTCTCGCTAGCCATGATGAAATTCCTCCTAATTATCAATAGTTAGTATGTTGCGTCCCGTTGCGGGACAGTGCCGTCGATTACTCGGCGGCGGGAGCCTCCTCGGCAGGGGCTTCGGCAGCGGGTTCACCATTCTTCTCGGCGATGGCCTTGATGACCACGGCCAGACTGGTAATGGGAGCCAGCATCATGCCCAGGACCTGACCCAGCAGGGCATCCTTGGAGGGCAGCTCGGCCAGAGCGTAAACGTCGTCCAGGGGGAGCACCTTGCCCTCCATGAAGCCGGCCTTGATGTTGAAGCGGTCACCCATCTGCTTGGCGTACTTGTTGACGATGCGCATGGGGGCGATGGGGTCTTCCTTGGAGATAGCCATGGAAGTGGTGCCGTTGAGCACCTCGTCCAGCTCGCCCAAATCCACGTCGTCCAAGGCGCGGCGGAGCAGGGTGTTCTTCACCACGGCGTACTCCACGCCATTCTCACGCAGCTCATGGCGCAGGGCGGTGTCCTCGGCCACGGTGATACCCTTGTAGTCCACCAGGACGCCGGAGTTGGCGGCCTTCAGGTCTTCCACCAGAGCGGCCACGATGGCCTGCTTCTCACTGAGAACCTTTGCGTTAGGCATTGTTTGAATTCACCTCCGGGTAATTTATCGCGGCAGGTGTTTTTTCATAGAAAAAACGCCGCCTTCGTGTCCACACGAAAACAGCGCATACTGAGCGTATCGGCTGCATTCTCGGCAGGACTTACGCTTTCGCACCTGCTGTCTTTGAACACTTCTGAGATTATATAGCGGGGGCCATGATTTGTCAAGGGAAAATCGAAAAAAGTTTGATTTTTGTGGGAGAAACCGGATTGACACCGAATGCTAGAGGGCTTATAGTGGGTCAAAAGCCATGTCAAAGCTCTTTGACGCCGCTGAGAGGTGGTCTGCCAACGGCCTTTGATAGACAAAAGCGAGGCCGTTTGAGACAATAGCCCTGAAAGGAGGACGATCCCATGGAAATAGGGAAGAAGCTGAAAGAGGCGCGGCTGGGGGCAAAGCTGACCCAGGAGCAGGCGGCGGAGCGGCTGTTTGTGTCCCGCCAGACCATTTCAAATTGGGAGAATGAAAAGACATACCCCGATATTGTCAGCGTCATCAAGCTGTCCGACCTGTATTCCATCAGCTTGGACGAACTGTTGAAAGGAGATACCAAAATGCTGGAGCATTTGGAAGAGAGTACTGATATCGTGAAAAGCAACCAAAAGCTGATCTTGGCGGTGGCCGCCAACATCGTGGTGTTTTTAGCCTGCCTGCTGATGGCGGCCTTCCTGCCTGAAAGCGCATTCATGATCGCCTGTGTGTTCTGCCTGGCGGTGGTGAGCATGACGTTTCTGATGTGCCAGATTGTAAAAAAGATTTGAGGGGATTATATGGAGAACTTTTACATTGTGTTTGCCGCCGCAGGGGCGGCGGCTGTCATTGTGGGCAGTTTTTTCAGCATGTACCAGCTTTACCGGCTGGTGCAGGTGGATGCGGAGTGCCGGGGCCTGAAGCACCCCAAACTGTGGGGGGCCTTCGCAGTCTCAGGAAACAACAGCTCCGGTCTGCTCCTGTATCTGGTTGGGCGCAGGAAATATCCTGTCTTGTCCATGTCTGAGGAACAGCAGCAGTTTATGAACCGATACAAAAAAAGGATTGGTGTGGGCTTCATCTTTTTGGCTTTGGGCGCTATCGTGTGCGTCCTAAGTTTGTTGCTCGGAGAACAACTTGTTTAAAAGAAAAGCCGCCGACCATGGTCGGCGGTTTTTCGTATGTCGTTGCTTACGCGAACTTGCCGGGGTTCAGCTTCACGCCGGGACCCATGGTGGAGGCGGCAACGCAGCTCTTCACGTACTGGCCCTTGGCGGCGGCGGGCTTGGCCTTGACGATGGCGCCCATGAGGGCCATCAGGTTGTCGCCCAGCTTCTCGGGGCCGAAGGACACCTTGCCGATGGGGCAGTGGATGATGTTGGTCTTGTCCAGGCGGTACTCCACTTTACCGGCCTTGATCTCGTTGACGGCCTGGGTCACGTTGGGGGTGACGGTGCCGGCCTTGGGGGAGGGCATCAGGCCCTTGGGACCCAGAATCTTACCCAGGCGGCCCACGGTACCCATCATGTCAGGGGTGGCCACGACCACGTCGAAGTCGAACCAGTTCTCCTTCTGAATCTTCTCCACCATGTCCATATCGCCCACGAAGTCGGCGCCGGCGGCGCGGGCCTCATCGGCCTTGTCGCCCTTGGCGAAGACCAGTACGCGGGCGGTCTTGCCGGTGCCGTGGGGGAGGACGATGGCGCCGCGGACCTGCTGGTCGGCGTGGCGGGAGTCAACACCCAGCTTCACATGCAGCTCAACGGTCTCGTCAAACTTGGCGGTGGCGGTCTTGATGACCAGCTCCATGGCCTCGTTCACGTCATACTGGGCGGCGCGGTCGATGAGCTTGGCGCTGTCCACATATTTTTTGCCTTTCTTAGCCATTACTGCTTCCTCCTTTCCCTTACTCTTCCACCAGCACGCCCATGGAGCGGGCAGTACCGGCGATCATGCTCATGGCGGCCTCCAAGCTGGCGGCGTTCAGGTCGGGCATCTTGGTCTCGGCGATCTTCTGGCAGTCGGCCTTGGATAGGGTGGCCACCTTGGTCTTGTTGGGCACGCCGGAGCCGGACTCGATGTTGCACGCCTTCTTGATGAGCACGGCGGCGGGAGGAGTCTTGGTGATGAAGGAGAAGGAGCGGTCGGCGTACACGGTGATAACCACGGGGATAATGAGGCCCATGTCCTTCTTGGTGCGCTCATTGAATTCCTTGGTGAAGGCGGCGATGTTCACGCCGTGCTGGCCCAGGGCGGGGCCCACAGGGGGGGCCGGAGTTGCCTGACCGGCGGGGATTTGCAGTTTTACATATCCAGTAATTTTCTGTGCCATTTGAAACAGCACCTCCTACATGAAATGTGGTGGTGACGAAACCTCGTCGCCGCAAGCGCCATATCTCTCACTTCGCCTTGCGGCGAAAGCTCGCTCATTTTGCTGCGGCTCCTCTCCCCACGAAAGCTGAAAACCGCTTTCGCGGGGACCCTATGAGGGTTCTCCCACTGGCAGGTCTTTGTCCTGCCTCTCGTTTTTTAGATGGTCTCGACCTGATCCAGATCCAGCTCCACAGGGGTTTCCCGGCCGAACATGGACACGACCACCCGGACCTTACCGCGGTCGGTGTCCAGCTCCTCCACCGTACCGATGAAGGATGCCAAGGCGCCGTCGGTGATCTTTACGCTGTCGCCCACGTTGTAGCCCACCACAACCTCGCGCTTTTCCACCCCCAGAGCGGTGATCTCCTCGTCGGTGAGGGGGATAGCCTTGTTGGCGGCGCCCACGAAGCCCGTGACGCCCCGGATGTTACGCACCAGGTGCCAGGTTTCGTCGGTCATAATCATCTTCACCAGTACATAGCCGGGGAAGACCTTGCGCTCGACGGTCTTGGGGCCGTTATCGGTGATCTCGGTGACCGTCTCCAAGGGGATGGATACCTCGGCGATGAGGTCGTGCATATTGCGGTTTTCCACAGCCTGCTCAATGGACACGGCCACGGTATTTTCGTAG
The DNA here is from genome assembly GCA_947571605.1 of uncultured bacterium. Taxonomy (GTDB): domain Bacteria; phylum Bacillota; class Clostridia; order Oscillospirales; family Oscillospiraceae; genus Enterenecus. The sequence goes on from CANOYV010000043.1 coordinate 4,230, forward strand.
CCGGAGTAGGTGTGGGCCACATACCATTTCAGTTCCTCAGCCATAGGATGCCTTAACCGAAGAGCTTGAGCAGGGCGTCGATCACCGCGCGGGCCAGGAAGTCGAACGCCCAGATGAAGATGCCCACGATAATGACGCACAGGATGACGATGCCCACGTTTTTCACCACGTCCTTGAGGGAGGGCCAGGTGACCTTTTTCAGCTCGCCCTTCAGGTCTTTGAGCCAACGCAGGATGCGGTTGGGCTTTTTCTCCTTCTTCTTCTCCTTGGGGGCCTTGGCCTTCTTTTCGGAGCTTACGGACTCCTTCGGCGCGTTGTCCCGCTTTTCCTGTTCAGACATTTACTTTAACCCTTCTTTCCTTGTGAGCGGCGCTCATTACTTGGTTTCAGTGTGCAGAGTGTGCTTTCTGCAGAAGGGGCAGAACTTGTTGAGCTCCAGACGCTCGGTGGTATTGCGCTTGTTCTTCTTGGTGTTGTAGTTACGCTGCTTGCACTCGGAGCAGCGCAGCACGACCTTTACACGGTTTCCGGCTTTCGCCATTCTCGGCACCTCCTTATTGAATTTGGCCCGTCCAACGAAAAAGCGCCGGACCGGCCGTTGCCGACTCCAGCGCCTGAAACGGACGTGATACGCCCATTATGGCTACGGGAAGCCGGCTAATTGCCTCCCTGCGGTCCTCCGGGGAGGGGCCAGGGTTTTTGCGGGTATCCCGTAAAAATACGCACAAAAAGAAAGCCCTGCTCACAGGTGGTAGCAGTATATCACGCTGGGAGGGGCTTGTCAAGCATTGTTTCCCGATTATTTTATTCATATTATTTTATTGATTGAAACCGGAAACGGGCCGTGATATAATCGGAGCGGTTCATTAGACTCAGAGAGAAGGGGGACTATCAAATACATGACAAGATATCTGGTCGATTTTGGGGCCTTGGCCCTTTTATATGGGCTTGTCCTTTTTAAAAGGTGGAGGGCCAAAGGCAGGGATGTGCTGCTGGTCAACACGCTGATGTATCTGTATCTCTCCCTTGTGCTCTATTTTACCATGATGCCGGTGATCGCATCCATCCCGTTTGTGCTCAACCACCGCTATGTTCCCATGAATCTGGCGCCGTTTATCGACGTCTCCATGGGACGCGGGGATTTTTTCCGGCAGGTGGCGCTAAACATCATTATGATGATGCCCTTTGGCTTCCTGTTTCCGCTGACCCAAAAGGGAGCCAGACAATTCAGCAAAACTGTGTTGTCCTGTTTTCTGCTGAGCCTGGGGATTGAGCTGTTGCAGCCATTTTTCAACAGGTCCTCAGACATCACGGATCTGATTACCAATTCGGCCGGCGGGGTATTGGGCTATGTTCTTTATGTGATATTCAGACCAGTCACGGTTTGGATTCTGGATCATTTGTGCGCCAGGAAGGGAGAGAGATAACATGCGCGTGATGGCCATCGACTACGGCGACGCCCGCACAGGAATTGCAGTCTCCGACGCCGCCGGACGGCTGGCGGGGTATACCACTGTGATCCAAAGCCGTCAGCCTGAGCGCGTGGCGGAGGAGATTGCCAAATTGGCCCGGGAGCGTCAGGCGGACGAGCTGGTGATGGGCTTTCCCCGGAACATGGACGGCACGGAAGGGCCCAGGGCGGACCTGTACCGCGACTTTGCCGCGCTGGTGGAGGAAAAGACCGGGATGCCCGTCCGCCTGTGGGACGAGCGCCGCACCACCATTGAGGCCCATCAGATCCTCCACTCCTCGGGGAAGAGGATGAAGGCCCACAAAAAGAATGTGGACGCCGTGGCGGCAAGCCTCATTTTGGAGGGCTATCTGACATGGAAAAAGAACTTTTAGATTGCTAGGAAAACAGATAATCATATTATTGCTGCTATGTTGCTTATAGTGGGAGGACAATATGAAAGTATTTTGAATGGTGGTGGCTGTGGAGGACAGACTACTGTGGCAATCAAGAGATTCAATGATGTGATTGACCATACCAAACCGCTTCTGTATGTTCCTCTTGCTATGGAGCAGAAGCGGTATCCAAGCTGCTACGAGTGGGTACAGGATGAGCTGCGGGAGGTTGAAGTGCCGTTTATAGAAATGGTAATAGACTCCAGTGACAGCGAGACGAGGGGAAAATAGAAAGACTTATGATATGTCAATTTTTCAGCCGGGCAGAAATGAATCAGGTTTCTGCCCGGCTGAAAACACAGAGATAGAATTAGTGGTAAGTCTAAAAGTTTCTTTTTCACTTTCTTTTTTCTTTTTGAAAGAAAAAAGAAAGTATAGCAATTACACCAGCTCGGCGGTATCCAGCGCGATCATGAGTTCCTCGTTGGTGGGGATGAGCAGCACCTTCACCTTGGAGTCGATGGCGGAGATGATGGCCTCCTTGCCCCGGATGTTGTTGGCATCGGCGTCCATTTTCACACCCATGAATTCCAGCCCGGAGGCGATAGCCAGACGCTGCCGGGCGTCGTTCTCGCCCACGCCGGCGGTAAAGATGACGGCGTCCACCCCGCCCATAGCGGCGGCGTAAGCGCCGATGTACTTCTTCACGCTGTAGTTGAACATATCCAGTGCCAATTCCGCCCGCTTGTTTCCGCTGTCTGTGGCGCTGCACAGGTCGCGGAAGTCGGAAGACACGCCGGACACGCCCTGCACGCCGGACTTCTTGTTCAGCACATTGAGCATCTCTTTGATGTCCATGCCGTGCTTGTTCATCAGATATTCCATGACGCCCGCGTCGATGTCGCCGGAACGGGTGCCCATGGGCACGCCCGCCAGGGGGGTGAAGCCCATGGAGGTGTCCACGCTCTTGCCGTTTGCCACGGCGGCGACGGAGGAGCCGTTGCCCAGGTGGCAGGAGATGAGCTTCAAGGACTCGATGGGCTTGCCCAGCATGTCCGCCGCCCGCTGGGTGACGTAGCGGTGGCTGGTGCCGTGGAAGCCGTAACGGCGCACCTTGTCCTGCTCGTAGTATTCATAGGGCAGGGCGTAGGTGTAGGCCACGGGGGGCATGGTCTGGTGGAAAGCGGTGTCGAAAACGGCCACCTGGGGCACGTCGGGGCCCATGACGGCGATGCACGCCTTGACGCCGGTGATGTTGGCGGGGTTGTGCAGGGGGGCAAGGGGGATGTTCTCCTCGATGGCGGCCATCACCTTGTCGTCAATCCGGACGGAGCGGGAGAAGGTCTCCCCGCCGTGGACGACGCGGTGGCCTACCGCGTCGATCTCCTTCATAGAGGCGATGACGCCGTTAGCCGGGTCCACCAGAGCGTTGAGCACCGCCTGAATGGCTTCGGAATGGGTGGGCATGGCTACGTTCACCGCATCCACGGTGCTTTTGCCGGGAGCTTTGTAGGTAAACTTTCCGTCGATGCCGATGCGCTCGCACAGGCCCTTGGCCAGGACTTCCTGCGTGTTGGTGTCCAGCAACTGATATTTCAGGGAAGAGCTGCCGGCGTTGATGACGAGAACCTTCATGTTCCGCACTCCTTTGTTTCGGGCCCCGCGTGCGGTGGCCTTCTTTTATGATAACTGGGTATTTACTTTGGCATGGCTCCTGATATATAATGGAGTATCATGAACCGTGCCTCGGTCATATTAACAGACATATTATACTACGAGCCCGATGATACCGCAAGTATTTTTCTCGTTTTTGACGAAAGCAGAAGCGTGAGCGTGACAAAGACGGGTATAGGTGGGGTAAAGGAGGACGCCGGATGGACGTTGCAGGTATTGTCGCCGAATATAATCCCTTTCACGCCGGGCACGCCTTGCACATCCGGGAGACCCGTCAACTGGTGGGTGAATGCACCGTCATCGCCGTGATGAGCGGGAACTTTGTTCAGCGGGGTGAGTGCGCCGTGCTGGATAAATGGACCCGGGCCCGTGCTGCCCTGGAGGGGGGCGTGGACCTGGTTCTGGAGCTGCCTACGGTGTGGGCGGCGTCCTCGGCAGAGCGCTTTGCTCAGGGAGCCGTAGGGATTCTGGCAGCTACGGGCGTGGTGACCTGTCTGTCCTTTGGCAGCGAGTGCGGCGATGTGGACAAGCTCAGACAGGTGGCCGCCTGTCTGGACGGCGATCTCTACCGGGCCGGGCTGCGCCGGTTTCTGGATGAGGGGATGCCATTTGCCGCCTGCCGCGAGGCGGTGGCGCGGGAGCTGCTGGGGGAGGAGCCGGCCGGTCTGCTGTCCCGGCCCAACAACAATCTGGGAATTGAGTATATCCGGGCGCTGAACGCTTTGGGGAGCGGTATCCAGCCCGTCACTGTCCTTCGGACAGGGGCGGATCACGATGGCGGAGATCATCCGGACTATCCCTCCGCCTCCTTTGTGCGGGGGCGGATTTTGACAGGAGAACTGCCCTCAGAAAACCCCGCTAGCCTGAAATATGGTGAACGTGGGGCGCTGGCCGTTTTACGGGCCATGGACGAGGGGGACTTTGCCGCCCTTCCCGACAGCGGCGAGGGGCTGGACAGGCGGCTATATGCCGCCGTCCGCCGGGGGCGGACGCTGGAGGAGGTGTACGTATTGGCCAAGACCAAACGCTATGCCCATGCCCGTATCCGCCGGGCGGTGCTGTGGGGAGCGCTGGGCTTGAAGAAGCAGGACCGCCCCGATAGGCCTCCGTACATCCGGGTTTTGGGAGCCAACGGGCGGGGCAGGGAAGTATTGAAAGAGATGAAGAGCCGCGCTGTCCTGCCCGTCATTACCAAGCCAGCCCACGGCAAGGGAGTGCCTCTGCTGGAGTTGGAGGCCCGGTGTACGGATTTCTACCAGCTTTGCCGCCAGACGCCCGGCCCCTGCGGTGAGGAGTGGACCCATAGTCCCGTTATGATTTGAGCGCCTCCACGGTTGCGCTTCGGCTGTTGACAACGGCGCCGGGTCTTTTTAATTCACAGTTTATTGATTATTTTTCCACTACGACGGGCTATAATGCAGACAAAGCCAGCAAAGGAGACGATCCTATGATATATCGCAACGACCATTACGGTCTGATTGACCGCTTCTGTGCCAAGCATCCCCGTTTCGGCGTCCAGAATCTGATGTTATACGTCGGGATTGCCCAGGTGTCGGTCTTTTTCCTGGACCTGTTTACCAGGGGGCGGCTGGGCGGGCTTCTATGCTTCTGGGGACCTGACGTTCTCCGGGGCCAGATATGGAGGATGGTCACCTTCGTCATTGCGCCTAACAGCTCCAATCCATTTTACTTATTGCTGGGCTGCTATGTGTACTATTGGACGGGCCAGATGCTGGAGCGGGAATGGGGTACCGCCAGGTTCAATCTGTTTTACCTGTGCGGGACGGTGCTGTCCTCGGTGTTTGCGCTGGTGCTCACGCTGATTCAGCCGGAGCTGATGTCTGTACTGGACCGGGCGGGGCTGTCCGCCATCAATCTGGCGTATTATCTGAACCTGTCCATCTTCCTGGTGATTGCCACCCTGTTCAGCGAGGCGCAGGTGCTGTTCATGTTTGTGCTGCCCATCAAGATGAAGTGGCTGGCGCTCATTGACGTGGCGCTTATTTTGGTGGAAGTGATCCAGTACGGCCAGAGAGGCTGGTGGTCCTTTGCGCTGTTCCCCCTGGCCAGCTTTGTGAACTACTTCATCTTCACCTGGCCCTTCTGGTCTGTGAAGCTGGGCTTCGTCCGCCGTCGGGCGGACCCCCAGGTTATCAACTTCAAGCGAGCCAAGAGGCAAGCGGAGAAGAAGGCCCGGGAAACCGGCGGGTATATGCACAAGTGCGCGGTATGCGGCATCACCGACCAGGACGATCCCAATATGGAGTTCCGCTACTGCTCCAAGTGCGACGGGTACTATTGCTATTGCGCAAACCACATCAACAATCACATCCACATCCGTCAGGATTGAAACGGGAGGGAGCTTGATGAAACTGCTACGCCGTGCGTATGGGCTCCTGCTGGCGATTTTGCTGGTACTGGGGTTGGCCCTGCCCGCCCTGGCCGACGCGCCGACCATCCCGGCCACAATTCTGTTCACCCATGACATGCACTCCCATCTCCTGCCATCTACCGACGAGACAGGGGCGGAATACGGCGGCTACTCCCGGCTGAAAACCGCCATCGACGCGCAAAAGGCTGTCCACCCCGCCGCCATTCTGGTGGACGGCGGCGACTTTTCCATGGGCTCCCTGTTCCAGACCGCCTACGCCGACTCCGCCCTGGAGCTGCGGGTGATGGGGACCATGGGTTACGACGCCACCACCTTCGGCAACCATGAGTATGACTACCGCCCTGCGGGGCTTGCCAGTATGCTCAACGCCGCCGTGGACAGCGGGGACCCGCTGCCCGCCATCGTGGAGGCCAACTACCTGCTCCCAAACCGGGAGGGGGAGTTCGCGGCGGTGGGGGACGCTCTTGAGCGCTACGGTGTGTCCGACTATATCCTGCTGGAGCGGGGCGGCGTGTGGTACGCCATCCTGGGCATCATGGGCATTGACTCCGACGAGTGCGCCCCCATGTCCGGCATGGTGCTTCAGGACCGGGTGGAGACCGCCCAGCGGGTGGTGGATGAGGCTCGGGCGAAGTGCTGGGACGAGCATGGCGTCCAGCCCCTGGTGATCTGCCTGTCCCACTCGGGCACCGACGGCCAGGGCAAGGGCGAGGACTATGAGCTTGCCCAGAAGGTGGACGGCATCGACCTCATCGTGTCCGGCCATACCCACACTACCCTGACCCAGCCCATCCAGGTGGGGGACACATGGATCGTGTCCGCCGGGGAGTATTCCAAGAACCTGGGCGTGGTCACCATGGACTACCGGCCCAGCGGCGAGGTGACGTTCACCGGCTATGAGCTTATCCCCATCGACGACACGCTGGCGGACGATCCCGGGATCGCGCAACTGGTGGAGGGGTATAAAAAAGAGGTGGACGAGAACTACCTCAGCCGCTTCGGCATGACCTTCGAGCAGATACTGGCCTATAATCCCTACACCTTTGACAGCGTAGACGAGATGTACGCCACCCGCCATGAGTCCACTCTGGGTAATCTGTTGTCCGACGCGTACAAGTGGGCGGTGGAGGAGGCTACGGGGGAGCCGGTGGACCTGGCCCTCACCGCCTCCGGCGTAATCCGGGAGTCCTTTGCTGTGGGGGACATCACCGTGTCCGACGTGTTCAACGCCGCTTCCCTGGGCATCGGGGCGGACCGGGTGCCGGGCTATCCTTTGGTGGCGGTGTGGCTCACCGGGGCGGATGTGAAGAACGCCTTGGAGGTGGACGCCTCGGTGTCTGAGCTCATGAGCGCGGCGCGGCTGTACTATTCCGGTGCGGGGGCGTACTACAATACCAACCGGATGTTTTTCAACAAAGTGGCGGCGGCCTCCATATTCCGGGACGGCGTGAGGGAGGCCATTGACGACGACCGGCTCTACCGGGTGGTCACGGGCCTGTACTGCGGCCAGATGCTGGGGGCGGCGGAGAGCTCTTCCTTCGGTCTGCTGACTATCACCGCCCGGAACGCCGACGGGACCCCCATCGACATGGAGCGGCTGGAGGACTATATTGTCCATGACGCCCAGGGGAACGAGGTAAAGGAGTGGTACGCCATCGCCAGCTACCTCCAGTCCATGGGGGGCGAGGTGGATGAGCGCTACGCCCAGCCGGATGGGCGCAAGCTGGTGGAGGCGAGCTGGAACCCGGTCAAGCTGTTTATGAATCCCAACAAGTTTACCTTTATCGCCGGAGCGGCAGTGCTGGCGGCGATCCTCCTGGTGGTGGTGCTGGTACGGTTTATCACACGCCGGATGCGCCGTGGGAAGCGGAAGTAAAGATGCAAATAGGAGCGGAGCGGCCGGTGGGCCGCTCCGTTTTTTCCTTGAAGAGAGGCACGAAGGGATCCTGTCCGCCATAGGATAACTTGCGGACCGTCCGCAGAGACGCTCCGCGCGGGAAAGGAGCAATTGAACATGTGTGAAGCATTGTGTTTATCCGCTCTCCGGGAAGGGGAGAGCGCTTATGTGACCGAAGTAAAAGCAGGGCCCGCCATGGACCGGCGGCTCACCGATCTGGGGCTGGTGCGGGGGACCCGGGTGACCTGCATATTGCGCAGCCCTGCCGGTGACCCATGCGCCTATCTCATCCGGGGGGCGTTGATTGCCTTGCGTCGGGCGGACGCAGACGGAGTGTCCTTGGAACGGCAGACTCAGGCTGTGCCCAATCAGGCGGTGGCAACATGAACCGGGTGGCGTTGGCGGGAAACCCTAACGTGGGGAAGTCCACCTTGTTCAATGCGTTGACAGGCCTCAGGCAACATACGGGGAACTGGGCCGGCAAAACGGTGGCCACCGCCCGGGGGCAGTACACATTTGATGGAGAGGAGTACCAATTGGTTGACCTCCCCGGCACCTATTCCCTGGCTGCCCACTCCCAGGAGGAGGCGGTAGCCAGGGACTACATCGAGAGCAGCCAGGCAGATGGGGTGGTGGTGGTGTGCGACGCCACATGCCTGGAGCGAAACCTCATTTTAGTGCTCCAGGTGCTGGAGCTGACGGGTAAGGTGCTGGTGTGCGTCAATCTGCTGGACGAGGCGGAACGATTGGGGGTAAAGGTGGACCTACCTGCCCTGTCCCGGCGGCTGGGGGTGCCGGTGGTGGGTACCGCCGCCGGACGGCAGGAGGGGTTGGACAACTTGAAAGCCGCCATAGCCAAGCTGGTCGGATCGGAGGCCCGTGCCGCGCCTAAGCGGGCCACCTGTGAACGGGTCACCTTGGCGGAGCGGTACGCTGCCCAAGTGGTACGCAGTGAAGAAACGGACCGCCGACGCCGCCAGCAGCGGTTGGATCGCTTGCTGACCTCCAAATCTACCGGAATTCCGCTCATGCTGTTGTTATTCGGGTTGGTGGTGTGGTTGACGGTGGCGGGTGCGAATATCCCCTCGGCCATGCTCACTGCTCTGTTTGCCCGCATCGGAGAGCTGCTGGAGGGCTGGCTGGCCGGGGCTCCGGCGTGGCTGTCCGGTGTGCTGCTGGACGGAATGTACCGGGTGACCGCCTGGGTGGTGGCGGTGATGTTGCCCCCCATGGCCATCTTTTTTCCTCTGTTTACCCTGCTGGAAGACTTGGGCTATCTGCCCCGGGTGGCCTTTGTCATGGACCACGCGTTTCAAAAGTGCCGGGCCTGCGGGAAGCAGTGTCTGACCATGTGTATGTCCATTGGGTGTAATGCCTGCGGCGTCACCGGGTGCCGTATCATCGACAGCCCCCGGGAGCGGCTCATCGCTATCCTGACTTCATCCTTGGTGCCCTGTAACGGAAAATTTCCCACCCTGATTGCCCTCATCACCCTGTTCTTTGTTGGCGGGCGGAGTGGTCTGATGGCCTCCGTAGAGGGAGCGGCGCTGCTACTGGGAACCCTGGTGCTGGGCGTGGCGGGGACGCTGGCCTGTTCCCGGCTGCTGTCCGCCACGTTTTTGAAGGGGATGCCCTCCTCCTTTGCCTTGGAGCTGCCGCCCTTCCGCAAGCCCAGGGTGGGGGAGGTTGTCATCCGCTCGGTGCTGGACCGTACCCTGTTTGTGCTGGGCCGGGCGGTGGCGGTGGCCGCCCCGGCGGGTGTGGTAATCTGGCTGATGGCCAACGTGACGGTGGGGGATGCCACCCTGCTTGCCCACTGCACCGGTTTTCTGGATCCCTTCGCCCGGCTGTTCGGCCTGGATGGGGTGATCCTGATGGCCTTCATCCTAGGGTGGCCCGCCAATGAGATTGTGCTGCCGGTGATGCTGATGGCATACCTCGCCACGGGGAACCTGGTAGAGTTCGACAACCTCACCGCGCTGGGCCAACTCCTGACCCAGCACGGCTGGACCTGGCTGACGGCGGTGTGCACGATGCTGTTTTCTCTTTTTCACTGGCCCTGTTCCACCACCTGCCTGACCATTTATAAGGAGACGGACAGTTTAAAGTGGACGGCGCTGTCCGTTGCCCTGCCCACGGCGTTAGGGTTGGGGTTGTGCCTGTGTGTGACGACCATGGCGCGGCTTTTAGGGCTGGCATAAAAGAATCGCGGTGGGGGAGTCCCTGCCGCGATTGCTTTTTGACCTCCGTTGTGTTATGATACCTGTGCCATATGGCAATAAAACAAAAGAAAGGTATGAAACGTGATGCTTTGCATTGGCCTCGCTCCACGCGAAGTTTGAGGACGCCGCGTGGAGGATGATCCCAGTCCTCAGACTTTGCGCTTTGATTTACAACAATCAAAAGGAGCAAAGTCAAAATGGAAAAAATAAAACAAACTCTTTCCGGGCTCGGGCCCTACCTTCTGCTTTGGAGTACCCAGACCCTGTCCGCCCTTGGCAGCGGAATGACCAGCTACGCCCTGGTGCTGTGGCTGTACCTGCGTACCGGCTCGGCGCTGCAAACCGCCCTGCTGTCCATCTGCTCTTACGCCCCTTACGTGGTGATGAGCGTGTTCGCCGGGGCCCTCAGCGACCGCTGGAACAAAAAACGCACCATGTTGGTGTGCGATCTGCTGGCGGCGGCCACCACGATGGCGGTACTAGTGCTCATCCGTGCCGACGCCCTGTTGCCCTGGCATTTGTATGCGCTGAACGCCCTTAACGGGTTGATGAATACTGTTCAGCAGCCCGCCGGTGAGGTGGCGGCCACCCTGCTCATTCCCAAGGAGCGCTACCAGCAGACCAGCGGCCTGCGCTCCCTGTCCCAATCGCTGAGCTCTATTCTGACCCCGGTGCTGGCTACGGCGCTGTTTGCCTTTGCGGGGATCGGATGGGTGATTGCGGTGGACCTGGCCACCTTTGGGGTGGCGTTTCTCACCCTGTGGTTATTGATCCAAATCCCGGAGACTGGAGGAGGGGAGAAGCCCAAGGAAAAGCTCCTTACGTCAGTGGGGGAGGGGCTGGGATGGCTGAGGCGCAACCCACTGATCCTGACCCTCATCCTGTTCCTGGCCGCCATCAACCTGGTAGCCTCCACCTACGACGCCGCCCTGCCCGCCATGGTGCTGTCCAAGACCGGAAGTGAAACGGCGCTGGGGATGGTGAACGCCTGTGTGGGGTTGGCCACCCTGGCGGGAAGCGTGCTGGTCACGGTACTTCCTGCGCCGAAAAACCGTGTGCGGGTAATCTGGCTTGCCCTGCTGTTTTCCATGAGCACGGAGAATTTCATGCTGGCCTTCACCGATTCGCCCTGGGCCTGGTGCGCGGGGGCGGTGCTGGGCTGGGTGGCCATCCCGGTGATGAACGCCAACATGGATGTGATCTTCCGCAGCACCATCCCGCTGGACATGCAGGGGCGGGTATATTCCTGCCGGAACACCCTGCAATTTTTCACCATCCCGGTGGGCTTCCTGCTGGGCGGGGTGCTGACGGATCAGGTGTTTGAGCCGCTGATGGCGGCTCAACCGCCGGACAGCCCGCTGATCTCTCTGTTTGGCGCGGGGAAGGGTTCCGGTGCGGCCATGCTGTATGCCGCCATTGGCGTATGCGGGGTTCTGGTGTGCCTGGTTTTTGGCTGGGTACTGAGAAAGTATTCTTGGAGCGAGTGCACATAAAATCAAAATGGGACGGACGGCGTATGCCGTCCGTCCCACATATTTTGAGGGTGCTTTATTTGCCTTGGAACAGCCTGTTCTGCTCACAGGTCTGGTCCAGGAGCTGGAAAGCCACCACCAGCAGAAAGGTGGCTACAGCGGGAGCCACCAGGGCGTGGCCCGCGATGGTGGAGATGCCGAAGCCGACGAGGGTGCAGTACAGGGCGGTACAGTAGCGCAGGCTGGACATGCGTTGGCCGATCCGCTTGAAGAACTGTCCGATGGCCCATCCCAGGAAGCCCAGGTAAGGGACATAGTACAGCAGGAAACCAACGATTCCGTGGCGGATCAGCATGGACAGGGGATCCATCTCCACCATGAAGTACATCGGGCGGCTGTACGCTGCGGCGTTGGCGTAGCCGATGCCCAGCAGCTTAGCGGCGATACCTTCCTCCGTGTACACCTGCACGGCAGGGGCAGAGGAGAGCATGCGGCGGCTGAGAATCTGGTCGATGCTTTCCAGGAGTTCGTTGGAGTTGAGCAGATTCATAAGCCAAGTGCCCTTGGCGGCGGCTTGGATTTCCTCGCCCCAGGAGGCGATCGTAATTTCCGGTTCGTTATGCAGCAGAGGGAGATAGACTTGAACCAAATAGCGCAAAAGCGGGGAATTGAGTAGGAAGATACCCAGGGTGAGGAACAGCATCGCACCCATGGTGACGGTTTGGATTTTCCGGGTTCGCGTGCGCTCTTTGCGCAACTGGACCAATTGCCAGATAAAGACGGCGGCGCAGTACAGAGTGATGGCGGCAAAGATGATTTTTGTGCCCAGGAAGTTGGCGCTGTACGCCACTGCGAACAGGGCCCAGCAGGCCAGCGCTCCCTTCCACCAGGTCTTTTTGGTGACGGTGGGGATGATTTTCAGGCAGTACCATATGGTGAAGGGGGCGGCCAGCGCGATGACGCAGCCCACCTCGTTGGCGGCATAGAACCAGCCCCGCTGTCCGTAGCCGGAGCTGCCGTAGGAGTAATAACCGGATTCGGTGAATTCGGAGATGGGAATGACGCTGACGTAAAGGGCCCCGGCCCAAGCGATGGACTCGGCGGAGACCAGATAGCCGTATTGCCGGTATACCGACCATAGGAAAACCAGCATGAAAGGGGCGAAGAAGGTTTTGACCACCTCGCGCACGTTGCTCACGCAAAGGGAGAAGCCGCCCACCATGAACATGTGGGCCATGAATAGAATCAGATAACCCACCAGCGCCCCTGTAAAGATCATAGCCCGCCTTTTCCCGGGAAAATCACTGAGGAATACCGCATAGAGAAAGACCAGCACGATCACCACGGAGCGGACGATGACCCCCGCGGTAATGGGGTGGTTCCACTCAGCCCCCAGGCCGGTGAGCACGTCCAGCAGGGGCTGACAGAGGATATAGACGGTCAGGATCATGGGTAGCCGGGCTTTGGAGGCATCCTGGAGTCGGGCGCGGAGCTGATTCATAATAACACATCCTATTTTCAAATGAAGCAGACCGGAAAGGCCGCCCATGTCAATTTTTTCAGCAGCTTTCTTAGTATAGTATAGCGTACCGGATTTTGCAATAAAAAATGTCTGAAAAGAATGTTAATATTTTGCAAAGAAAAGGGCTCTCGCCATGCACAGCATGGCGGGAGCCCAGCATATACGGATAACGGAAATTACAGCGCCGCCTTGATGACGTCCACCATATCGGTTTTCTCCCAAGGCAGGTCCAGCTCTGGGCGACCGAAATGACCGTAAGCGGCAATCTGGCGATAGATGGGCCGACGCAGGTTCAGCCGATTGATGATGGCGGTGGGCCGCAGGTCAAACACCTTGTCCACGGCGTTCTCCAGCGCGTCGTCTGCCACGGTGCCGGTGCCGAAGGTGTCCACCCGGACGGATACGGGCCGGGCCACGCCGATGGCGTAAGCCAACTGGACTTGGCACTTGTCCGCCAGCCCAGCGGCCACGATGTTCTTGGCAACCCAGCGGGCGGCATAGGCGGCGGAGCGGTCCACCTTGGTGGGGTCCTTGCCGGAGAAGGCGCCGCCACCGTGGGGGGCGGACCCGCCGTAGGTGTCCACGATGATCTTGCGCCCGGTAAGGCCGGAGTCGCCCTGAGGACCGCCCACCACGAAGCGGCCGGTGGGGTTGACCAGAATGCGGGTATTCTCGTCCAGCAGCCCGGCGGGGATGGTGGGCTTGATGACCAGCTCGGTCATATCGGCGCGGATTTGATCCAGGCTGGCCTCAGAGGCGTGCTGGGTGGAGATGACCACGGTGTCTACCCGAAGGGGCTTACCGGCCTCGTCGTATTCCACGGTGACCTGGCTCTTGCCGTCGGGCCGCAGATAGTCCACCAGGCCCTGCTTGCGCACGGTGGTTAGCTTCTGGGCCAGCTTGTGGGACAGGGAGATGGCCAGGGGCATCAGCTCTTCCGTCTCGGTACAGGCATAGCCGAACATCATGCCCTGGTCGCCGGCGCCGTTGTCCAGGTTGTCCTCCAGCTTGCCCTCTTTGGCCTCCAGAGCCTTGTCAACGCCCAGGGCGATGTCGGGGGACTGCTCGTCGATGTTGGTGATGACGGCGCAACTGTCGCTGTCAAAGCCGCCCTGACCATCGACGTAGCCGATGTCCCGAACTACCTGGCGGGCGATCTTGGGAATGTCTACGTAACAGGAGGTGGTGATCTCTCCCATGATGTGGACCATGCCGGTGGATACGGTGGTCTCACAGGCCACGCGGGCGGTGGGGTCCTTTTCGATGATGGCGTCCAGGACGGCATCGGAAATCTGGTCGCATACCTTGTCGGGATGGCCCTCGGTGACGGATTCAGAGGTAAATAGTCTTTTTGCCATGATTTTTGTTCTCCTTTCTTTCGTTGGGACGGAAAGAGGCTGAAAAAGCCCCCGCCGGAACTCGGCGGGGGCTAGGATGGTTCAGTTCTCTCCTCATCTCGCGTTTCCGCCGGACTTGGCACCTTGCGCTGCAGGTTGCCGTGGTTTCATCGGGCCGGTCCCTCCACCACTCTTGATAAGGGTATTCAATTGTACGCTCCTATTATAGCATGCCGCGCTTCGCTGTCAATGGGTAATTGGAAAAAAGTAAAGATTTCTTCATGATTTCTGAATCTGGAGCGGCAGGATGTCCCGCTGATATACCCGGCGCATGAATATGGCGCACAGGATGGCGGAGAAGAACTCCGCAAGGGGAAAGGAGAGCCACACCGCTTCCATCCCAAAGTTCCGGGAGAGGATGAAGGCCACGGGCAGCAGCACGATAAGCTGACGCACCAGAGAGGTAGTCAAACTGAGCACGCCGTGATCCAGAGCCTGGAACACGGACCCGGACACGATATCGAAACCCGCCAGCAACCAACTGAAGGAGATGATGCGCAGGGCGGGAATGCCGATGGTGAGCAGGTCTCCCGCCGTATCCTTCTCCGAACGAAACAGATCCAGCAGCGGGCCGGGGATGAGCTGGAATACAGCAAAGCCGATGGCCATCAGTATGGTAGCGTATATAACGGCAAGCTTAATGGTCTTGATGATCCGGTCCGGCTTGCGGGCACCGTAGTTGTAGGCCACGATGGGCACCATGCCGTTGCACAGGCCGAACACCGGCATAAAGAAGAAGGATTGGAGCTTGAAGTAGATGCCGAACACCGCCGTGGCCGTATCGGTAAAGGCGATGAGGATCTGGTTCATACCAAACACCATCACTGAGCCGATGGACTGCATGATGATGCTGGGCAGACCCACGCTGTAGATTTCCCGGATGGTCTGCCCGTGGGGGCGGAAGCCTTTGAAGGACATGGTAACCTCCGGATTCCGGGTGGCGTTGAAGAAGATGGACACGCAGCAACCGAAAATCTGACCGATGACGGTGGCCAAGGCGGCCCCCGCTACCTCCATCCGGGGGAAGGGGCCCAGGCCGAAGATGAGGATAGGGTCCAGGATAATGTTGGTGATGGCCCCCACCGCCTGGGCGATCATAGTATAGAAGGTCCGGCCGGTGGCCTGGAGCAGCCGCTCCATGAGAACGGCGAAGAACAGGCCCACGCTGGCGCCGCACACAATGCTTAGGTAGTCGGTGCCGTAGGAGATGATACCTTCGATATCGGTCTGGACGGTGTAGAACAGCCGGGAGCAGGTGAGTCCCAGCACCACGAACACCAGGCAACTCAGCGCCATCAGGAAAACGCCGTTCACCGCCGTGCGGTTGACCTTCTCCTGATCGCCCTGGCCCAGGCTCCGGGCCAGCAGGGCGTTGACACCCACGGCGGTGCCCACGCTGACGGCAATCATCAGGTTCTGTACCGGGAAGGCCAGGGACACCGCGTTGAGCGCGTCCTGGCTGAGCTGGGAGACAAAATAGCTGTCCACTACATTATAAAAGGCCTGGACCATCATGGAGATCATGATGGGAACGGCCATGTTTAGAAGCAGCCGGTTGACCGGCATGACGCCCATTTTGTTTTCGCCTTCGGGCCGTTGCACAGAGAGTTCCTCCTTTTCCGCAAGACGTTGTCCTGCCGACATAAGCTAATGGCAATTGCAATATTGGCTTATTATAGAGGAACCGAATTTTATTGTCAATGGGGGAAGCG
Source organism: uncultured bacterium (assembly GCA_947571605.1). Taxonomy (GTDB): domain Bacteria; phylum Bacillota; class Clostridia; order Oscillospirales; family Oscillospiraceae; genus Enterenecus. Next base: position 20,363 of record CANOYV010000043.1, read on the forward strand.
CTATTTTGTCTGTTTTGCATGATTTACTGGGTAAAATGTCGGGGAATTCCATCTGTTCCTAAGTGTCATAATGAACGATTGAAAAAAGTTCAATCCTTTTCATATGCGATACGCAGCTTCTCCAGGGCTTTTTTCTCAATGCGGGATACATAGGACCGGGAGATACCGCACAGTGAAGCGATTTCCCGCTGGGTGAGGGGCGCTTGTCCGCCCAAGCCGTACCGCAGACGAATGATTTGGGCTTCTCGTCCGGCAAGGCAGACGTCCACGCAACGGCGAACCTTGGCGCATGCGTCCCGCAGGTCCAGCTCCTCCAGCATATTATCGTCTACCCGCACCACATCGATGAGAGACAAGGAGCCGTTTTCACTGTCACCGTCCAGAGAATCAGATAGGGACAGTTCACCCTGGAGCTTGCGCTGAGAACGAAAATACATGAGGATCTCGTTTGCTATGCACTCTTAACGGCTCTACATCGCCCCTTTCTGCTGTTTTTTCAAAATTTTCGGTATTTTTACACGATATTACAGTATTCGTCATGCCAACAGGGATTTTCGGAAACTCAAACGCATATTCTGAGCCAAACAGGATGACGTGGGCCTGTGTCCCGTCCCATATAATCTCCTTGACGAAGTTGCGGATAGCTGCGCGTTTCTGTTCTATCGACATTCCGTCAACGCTGTCTTTGAAGGAGGCAAGGAGCTGTGCCAATAAATCATACTCAATGTCGGCCAAGGCATGGTTGGCGGTCAGTTCCTTGAGTTCATCCAAGTTCCGTTTTAAGGTTTCCCCTTTATTGTGGAGTTCATCGATCTGTTTTACAATGTAGGTTTCTGCGGAGGTTCCGGACGCTTTGCTTAACGTAGATACCAGCCCTTTGATTTCGTCCTCGTTGGCGGTGATATCAGCTTCAATTTTGGCAAGCTGCTCGTCATAACCCTGACGGTCACCTGTCAGCACCTTTTTACTATGTTCAAGTTGCTGGAGGAAATCAGAGCCATCCTCGCTCAATGATTTTAGCTGTTCTATGACATTCGCATCCATGATATTTCCGCTGCAATTCTTAATATTGCATACATGGCCCCGGCTCCGTTCCTTCATGGAGCATAGATAGGTGTAAATCGTTTCCCCTTTGGCGTTCAGTCTCTGAGAGGCTTTGGGACGCATAAAGTCGCCGCAGTTGCCGCAGATCAAGAGGCCGGAGAGCAGGGCAACATTGCTTCTGGGCTTGCGATAACTCTTTGACCTGTTTTGTTCCAAAAGCCGCTGAACCTTTACCCAAGCTTTGCCGTCGATGGTTCCTGGGTGCTTACCCACTGATACGATCCATTCGTCCATGGGCTTGACCTGGTTAGCCTTGCCTTGCTGCTGTAAAGTGCGGTTGTAGGCCATAATGCCATGAATGCCGTCAAAATCGCTTTGCTCGGAAAACAGGTCTACGTTGTTTTCCGTCAGGTATTGATAGGCGGCATCATCCGCAATCAGATAGACGGGGTTGGAGAGAATATTTTTGAGGGCAAAGCGCGTAAAGTCTTTCCCGTTTTTGGTTGTGAATCCATTTTGCAATAAAAAGGTTTCTGTTTTGGTCAAAGAGTTGGTTTCCAGAAACTTTTCAAAGATTAGCTTTATCATGCTGATTTCTTCCGGGATGGGCTTCAGCTTGCAGGCTTTACGGGTTTTGCCATCTATCGTTACGTGGGAGACACTTTCCGAGGCATAGCCGGTAGGGGTCACACCGCCCAGCCAGCGCCCGGTTTTGGACAACTCGTGCATATTATCCCGGATACGCTCGGCTATGGTTTCCCGTTCCAACTGGGAAAAGACCGAGGAAATATACATCATGGCCCGACCCATGGGGGAGGACGTGTCGAACTGCTCTTTAATGGAGATGAAGTCGATTTTCATTTGATTGAACTGCTCGATCAATTTTGCGAAATCTCCAATGTTGCGGCTGATTCGATCCAAGCGGTAAACTACGATGGCCCGAAAGTTATGCTCCTGGGCATCGGCCATCATCTTCTTAAACTTTGGGCGTTCCAGAGAACCTCCAGAAAAACCTTCATCTTCATAGACCAGGGCATCATCGGCGGCGGAATTTCCAAATTGCATACGGATATACTGCTTGCACATTTCGATTTGGTTTTCGATACTTTCTCCTTTCCCTGTAAATTTGGATTTTCGGGAGTAGATTACGAATTGTCCGTCGATTTTCATTTGTGTCACCTCATTATGTTATATATTTTGAAGTATTGTATCATAGCGTCTACAATCCATCAATAGGAAGGGGAGAGTTTGTCAAGAGTTTTGATAGAGATATTTCAACAAATTCACCATATTTCAATAATATTATAACATCTTTCAGCAATATATGCAAAAAAGCGCGGTTTTGAATCGCGCTTTTTTTAATGCCCAAAAGGAGGCACCATCATGCCGGAAGTCATTTTATCGGACTATTTCTACGGTCAGGAATCGGAGGAATTTATTTATTTCAAAATCCCTCGCCTGTTGATTACAGATCAGAAATTCAAGCACGTTTCCACAGACGCCAAGCTGCTCTATGGTATGCTGCTGGACCGCATGGGCCTGTCCGCGAAAAATAGCTGGTATGACGATTACGGGCGCGTCTATATCTACTACACCGTGGACGAGATATGCGGGGATATGTGCTGCGGACGGGACAAGGCCATGAAGCTGCTGGCCGAGTTGGACAACAAGAAGGGTATTGGTTTGGTCGAGCGCGTCAAGCAGGGCCAGGGCCGCCCCACCAAGCTCTATGTCAAGCGGTTCACCACCCGGACAGCGCCCCCGGAACCGGCCCCGCCGCCCCTGGATCATTTCATGCCCTGCCCAGAGGTCGAAAAAAGCCACCCCAAGACGT
>CANOYV010000044.1:0-21352 GCA_947571605.1 uncultured bacterium
GGCGGGGTGGTGGCACCCGTACACCTCCCGCCCCTGAAACGCGGTGTCGGCCCCCTGTGGGCCGCTGTTTCAGGTTGGGGGTCCGGGGCCGCCAAGGGCAATGCAGAGGTTCGATTTTTGTGCGGGATAAAACGGTGGCTCACCGCCTGTCACACCGCCCCGCAACGCGGGTCGGGAGGGACGGGAAAACGAATCTTTTGAACCCTTTCCGTCCTGTTTTCGGGAAACTGGTGTGGCTCCGATTTTGGGCCGTTGAGCCAGCCATGGCTCCAAAACAGAGGAAACACCCGCCGTTGGGCCGTTTCGGATGGCTCCGAGATGGCTCCGGTGGGCATTTCAGCATTCTAAGGAGGACAACGATATGTCAGAAGAAAAACTGCGCATCCACACCCGGGTATCCCCGGAGATGGAGCGCAAAATCAATGCGGCAATGGAGAAAGACAACTGCCAAAGCCGGAATGAGTTCCTGGAGAAGGCGCTCAAGTTCTACTGCGACTACCTGGCCGCCGAGGATGTGGCGGAGTTCCTGCCGCCCATCTTTGTCCACGCCATGCGGGGCACCATCCAGTGCAGCGAGGACCGCATCGCACGTCTGCTGTTCAAGCTCACCGTGGAGATCGGCATGATGATGAACGTGCTGGCGGCGGGGCTGGAGATCGACGCCAACCAGCTGGACGCGCTGCGGTGGCGGTGTGTGCAGGAGGTCAAAAAAACCAACGGCGCCATCACGTTCAAGGACACGCTGGCGAAAAACCGGGATGCGGAATGACCGCACTAAAAATTTGAGCGTCCGCCAAGGGGAAGCTATACCCATCACCTGAACCGAGTGTCGGTTCACAGTGAACCGGCCAGAAGGTATTCTCTCTAAGATTTTTAGTACAGAGATATTATAAACACGGGGGTGAGTTTTACGCCGCGCGTTATTTTCAAGTGCCCGCACATCAAGGGCGGCGGCAATGCAAAAGCCGCTGCCCACCTGGGCAACTACATCAGATACGTGTCCACCCGCGATGGCGTGGAGCGCGTTGATCCCGGCAAAGCGGCAAAGCCCGCCACCAAGAAGCAACTCAAAATGGTGGAGCGGATCCTGCGGGAGTTCCCGCACAGCCGCTCCCTGTTCGAGTACGAGGACTACCAGGCCGCGCCCACACGGGGAAACGCTTCGGAGTTCATCACCCGCACCATTGAGGATAACTACGCGGTGATTGCCAAGCGGGAGAACTACGTGGACTACATCGCCAACCGTCCCCGCGTCCAGAAGATGGGCGCTCACGGTTTGTTCAACGGTGGTCAAGAATCAATTGTGCTGTCCCAGGTGGCGGAGGAGGTGGCCCACCACCCCGGCGTGGTGTGGCTGCCCATCATTTCCCTGCGCCGGGAGGATGCCACGCGGCTGGGCTACGGCAGCGCCGAGAGTTGGCGCAAGCTCCTGTCCGCCCGCGCCATGGACATGGCAAAGGCGATGAAGATCCCCTATGAACAGTTCCGCTGGTACGCCGCGTTCCACGACGAGGGCCACCATCCCCACGTTCACATGGTGTGCTACAGCGCCGACGCAAAGTCCGGCTTCCTCACCAAGCAGGGAATCGCAGACATCAAGTCCATGCTGGCAAAGGAAATTTTCCAGCAGGACCTGATTGCCATCTACCAGCGCCAGACCCAGCGGCGGGATGAGCTCACCGAGGACGCCGGGGAAGTCATGCGTCAGTTGGTCTCAGAGATGCAGACCGGGACGCTGGAGAACCAGCGTATCCAGCAACTCATGGCAGAGCTGGCACAGCGTCTGCACGGGCGCTCCGGCAAAAAACAGTACGGCTACCTGCCGCCAGCGCTGAAATCGCTGGTGGACGAGATTGTGAACGAGCTGGAGAAGGACCCCCGCGTGGCGGCCGCCTACGATTTGTGGTATCGGGAGCGGGAAGAAGTGCTGCGCACCTACAAGGACGATCTGCGGTCGCGCATTCCCCTCTCCCGACAGAAGGAGTTCAAGCGAATCAAGAATATCGTCATCGAGGAAGCGGCGCGGTTGGGTGATCTGCCTCCGCCAGATATCACCACTCAGGCCGAGCCTGTGGACGAGCTGTCTAATGATGGGCCTTCAGATGTGCCGCTCGATGCTGAACCTGCGGACGAGCCCACTGGCACAGGGGAAGCTTCCCCTCATACCCGATGGACGCGTCGCTACCGCACCGCCCGCCAGTTCCTGTGCGGCGGCGAGAACAGCCCGCCGGATTATACGGCGGCATTTGATCTGCTCACCGAGGAAGCTGATGCTGGCAACGCCCTGGCTATGGCCGACCTGGGCCGGATGTATGCAGAGGGTTTAGGCCGGGAGCCTGACCCTGAGCTGGTGAGGGAATGGTCTGCCAAGGCGCTGGCGGCGTTTCTGGAAGCGGAAAAATCCGCGCCGAACCGTGTCACGCAGTACCGCATCGGCCGGCTATACGCCGATGGGCTGGGCACGGAACAGGACTACGAAGAAGCTGCCCGGTGGCTGGAGAAGGCCGCACAGGGTGGCAACCCGTTTGCCAAATACCAGATGGGCAAACTGTTGCTCACTGGGGCAGACGGGGTGTCCAAGGATGTGGAGCGGGCGTTGGAGCTGCTCACGGAGTGTGCGGATGAGGGAAATCAGTATGCCCAGTACACCCTGGGCAAGGCGTATTTGCTGGGCGGGGACATTCCCCAGGATCAGGAGCAGGCTGTCCACTGGCTGAAGCTGTCCGCTGAGCAGGGCAACCAGTACGCCAGGTTTTATCTGGACAGGGTGTGCGGCTCCATCTTCTCCTCCACCGCCTCGCTCCTCTACCACATGGGCCGCATTTTCCAGGAGCAGCGTCCGCAGCCCGCAGCAGGGATGCGGGTGGCAGCGGACAGCAAACTCAGGCGGAAGATTCGGGAGAAGAAGTTTGCCATGGGGCACAAGCCGGATGATCACGAGGAGGAGCAGCGGATGCAATAGCCCCTGTAGGCTCATAGTCCACCGGCTGAGCGCAAGAATTCAGCAGTGGCCTTTTTGCCTTGAATAAAGCCGCTGAAGATAAAGCCGTGATCCCCATTGACCTCTGCCAAGCGGCAGTTTGGATACTCTCGGGCGGCGCGGCGGGAGTAGCTGATATCCACCAGCTTATCCTTTGTGCCGTGGACGATCAACACAGGCTTTGAAAAGCCACAGATCTCCCGGAAGGGATCCAGACCCTGCGCGTCCAGCGCGTATTTGGCGCCCAGCCGGACGAACAGCGCCCGGAACTGCTCCGGCACGTGGGCCGGGTCAAATTTCGCGTTGATCATCTGTCCCCGCCGGGCATCGTCCGGGATACACAGCGCCGGGTAATACAGCACCAGCCGTTCCACCTCGTCCTCCCGTTCCGCAGCGGCCAGCGCGGACACGAAGCCGCCCTGGCTGCATCCAGCCAGCGTGATGCGCCCCGGATCCACGAAGTCCAGACCCTTGACAAAGTCCAGCACATTGAGCAGGTCTGCCTTTTCCGTCAGCACGCTCATGCCCAGGCTGGAGCCGGAGCTTTTCCCGCTTCCGGACATACAGAAGTCAAAGCAGACCGCAGTATAGCCCTCGTCAACAAAAACGTGGGCGTATTTTTTTGTGTCCCGCGTACAGCTGGCAAAGCCGTGGCTGACGATGACGGCGGGACGGCTGCCTGTCCGTCGTAGCCTCAAAATGAAGCCCCGGAGCTTGCACCCCTGGCTGTCCAGCTCAAAACGAGTCCTTATTATTTTCGATGCACCAAACATAGGCCGCCCTCCCAAGTCTGTGCTGCTGCAACACATCAGAATTATACAACGGGCGGTTTCCAATTTCAACGAGGAGGTGTCCTATGCCCTACATCCATTTCACAGAAGAACAAAAACGCCAGGCCAACGCGGTGGACCTGGTGGAGTTCCTCCGCTTCAAGGGGGAGCCGCTCATCCGATCCGGGCGGGAGCTGCGCATGGAGCGCAACCACAGCGTCACCGTTCACGGCAATGAATGGTATGACCATGCCACCGAGAAGGGCGGCGGGCCGGTTTCCTTCCTCAAGGAGTTCTACGGCATGGACTACCAGCAGGCAGTGCTGACCCTGCTGAATGAGGACATCAGCCAGCTGTGCTCCCAGGTGGACACGCCCCGGAAAAAGGAGCGAAAGCCCTTTGCCCTGCCGCCCACCAACGAAAACAACCGGCGGGTGTTCGCATATCTGCTCAAGCACCGCCACCTGGATCGGGACGTGCTCACCACGTTCGTCCGACTTGGCCTGGTCTACGAGGATAAAGGCTATCACAACGCCGTCTTTGTGGGCAAGGGCCGGGACGGCGAAGTCCACCACGCCCACAAGCGCAGCACCAACAGCCAAGGCAAGGCTTTCCGTGTGACCGTAGAGGGCAGTGACTTCCGCTATGCGTTCAACTGGCCCGGTTCCAGCGGGCACCTACTGGTATTTGAAGCGCCCATCGATATGCTCTCGTTTATTTCTATGTACCATGACAGCAACTGGGCCAAATACAGCTATGTGGCGCTGTGCGGCACCTCCTCCCAGCCCCTGCTGGGGATGCTGGAGCGGTATCCGGACATCGAAACCGTCCACCTGTGCTTGGACAACGACCAGGCCGGACAGCTGGCAACGCGGCGGCTGGCAAAAGTGGTGCGGGAGAAGGGGCTGGCGGTGGACGCGCGGGTGCCCGTCAACAAAGATTGGAATGAGGATCTGTGCGCGAATTTTGAACAGACAATGGAGGAACAGCAGAATGAACAGAAGCTATCGTGACTACTGTCGCCGACATGGGGCGGAGATGCTCCATCGGCAGCCACCCAACTTTGCCCCCACCCTCAGCGGCGAGGAGTTGGCGGAGGTCTACCGGGCCGCCAAAACCACGGATCTGGATATCCTCCGGGATGCCGCCGTCCAGATGTTCCCCGAACGGTTCCGGGATGGTCCGCCTCAGCTGTACGCCCACGCTGGCGGCGGCACCGCCTTCCGGCACCACGGCGTTGTAACCAAGCCGGAGCGCACCATCGGGGCCGTTCACATGAACCAAATTGGCATCATGCCCGATGGCATGGCCTACCCGTATTGAGGTAGCGCCATGCCCCAACAATTCATCATCCTGATCATTGCCGCAATGGCCCTGCTGGTCATTGGCGGCGCTTCTTTTTTATCTGGGCGGGGGTCGCTGGACAGCATCAAGTCCAAGCCCGTGGGCGATGGCCAGCACGGCACCGCCCGCTGGGCCACACCCAAAGAGATCGGCAAGACGTTCCGCCATGTCCCCTTCCGCCCCGCTGAGTGGCGGAAGGGAAAGGAACTGCCCAAGGCCCAGGGGTTGGTGCTGGGATCGCAGGGCAAGAAGGGTAAAATCACCGCACTGGTAGACGAAGATGACATCCACTGCCTGATGATCGGAGCGTCCGGTGTGGGCAAGACGGCTTTCTTCCTGTACCCCAACCTGGAATACGCCTGTGCCTGCGGCATGAGCTTTCTGGCCTTGGACACCAAGGGGGATCTGGTACGCAACTATGGGGCCATTGCCCAGCGGTGCTATGGCTACGCGGTGTCGGTGATCGACCTGCGTAACCCCACCCGCTCAGACGGGTTCAACTTCCTGACGCTGGTGAACCACTACATGGACGAGGCGAACCGGCACCCGGACGATTTGGCGGCACGGGCTAAGGCGGAGAAGTACGCCAAGATTCTCTCCAAGACCATCATCAGCCCGGATGGGGACAGCGGAAATTATGGGCAGAACGCCTTTTTCTACGATTCCGCAGAGGGACTCCTCACCGCTGTGATCCTTCTCCTGGCAGAGTTTCTGCCGCCCAGGGAGATTGACGGCCAGCTCCGGGAGCGCCGCCACATCGTATCGGTATTCAAGCTGGTGCAGGATCTGCTGGAACCCTCTGGTACCAAGGGAAAAAGCTGCTTCCAGGTGTTGATGAGTCGCCTCCCCTCCGCGCACAAGGCCCGGTGGTTCGCCGGGGCCGCGCTGAACACCTCGGAGCAGGCCATGGCCTCGGTGCTGTCCACCGTCCTGTCCCGGCTCAACGCCTTCTTGGACACCGAGCTTGAGCAGACCATCTGCTTCGACAGTCCCTTGGACGCCGAGAGCTTCGCCAGCCGGAAGTCCGCCATTTTCCTGATCCTCCCCGAGGAAGATCAGACGAAGAATTTCATGGCTGGCCTGATGATCCAGAACCTGGCGCGTGAGCTGTTCTCCGTAGCGGACGAGAACGGCGGCAAGCTGAAGAACCGGGTGGTGCTGTTCTGTGACGAGCTGGGCACCATGCCGCCCTTCGACATCCTCCCGCTGTTCAGCGCAGGCCGATCCCGGCGATTGACGCTGGTGCCCATCATCCAGAGCCTTGCCCAGTTGGAGAAGAATTACGGCAAGGAGGGCTCGGAGATCATTCAGGACAATGTGCAGGACACCATCTTCGGCGGCTTTGCGCCCAACAGCAAGACCGCCGAGGAGCTGTCCCGCTCGTTGGGCACCTACACCGTGCAGTCCGGCTCCATCAGCCGGAGCAAGGGGGAAAGCAGCCAGTCCCTCCAGATGACGGAGCGGGCACTCATGACGCCTGACGAGCTGAAGTCCATCCCAAAGGGTGAGTTCGTGGTGATGAAAACCGGCTCCCACCCCATGCGGACGCGGCTACGGCTGTTTCTGGACTGGGGAATCACCTTCGGAGAGCCGTACCAGACCCCGGAGCATGGGCAGCGGAAGGTGTACTACGCCGGACGGCAGGAGCTGGAGTCCGCCATCATCCAGCGGTTCTGGACGGAGCCGGAGGCGGAAGAAAAAGCCCGCCCTCCACACAGAGGACGGGTTGGGCAGAAAAATGATGGATGTGACCGGCAGGAGAAACAAGCGGGCCAGCCGCTGGCAATCATCCCTGGTAATATGAAAAAGCAGAATGGGATGCCACCCGGAGAAGGAGGATGATGCTGTGGCGTATTACGATTCCATCTACAATGACCAGGAGCTGGGCCCGCGTGCCAAGGCGGTGTATATCTACCTCAAAGACCATGCTAACAAGGAGGGCACCTGCTGGCCGGGGATCAAGACCATCGCCGCCGGAGTGAGCCTGTCCCGCTCGACGGTGAAACGGGCGCTGGATGATTTGGTGAAAGCGGGGCTGGTGGTGAAGAAAAAACAGTGGCGGGAGAACGGGAGTTTATCATCAAATTTATATCAGATTACATGATACATTTTCGTCTACACCTTCCGGTCAAATCACAAGCTGAGCCATACCGTCAATAGCCAGCCCGATAAGGCCACGGGTTGTATACCTTTGGCCCTGCTGGTCGTCCGGAAAAGTACGGCAATCAACCGGAGTCACAATTCCCCGGGAGCCTGATCGGAGGCAGTATATTGACTTAGCAGTTGCATAAACCGCTTTTTGCGGGGTTGGCTTATGCGTAGCTCCTCCCCGGTTTTCAAAAACAGGGTATACCCCTTCACCCGCTGGGCACAGGCCAGGTTGACCAGGCAGGAACTGCTGCACCGGGCAAAACCCTGTCCGGCCAGTTCCTTTTCCAGCTTGCTCATGGTGCCAAAGCCGGAATAAGGGCCATCGAAAGTGTGGTAGGTGAGCAAGTGATCCTGGATTTCAATGTATTTGACATCGCACAGGTTAATTCGAACGGTTCCGATGCTGGTAGAGATATCGATGGGCACCTTTTTCCCGTAGTTGATGCGCCAAACAGCCCGGGACAGTTTAAGTGCAAAACTGTAATACTGCACCGGCTTGAGGATATAGTCCAGTGCGGACACCTCATACCCCGCGATGGCATACTGGGCCAGATTGGTAACAAAAATCAGTAACACCTGTTCATCCAGGGTCCTCAACCTCCGGGCGGCTTCCATCCCATTGATGTCCGGCATTTGGATATCCATGTAAATGATATCGTATATCGGCTTATACCTTTCCAACAGGAGTACAGGGGAGGAGAAGGTGTCGATCGTGAAGGAGACATCATTCTCTTTTGAATATCGTTCCAGATAGTTTTTCAGCGTGAGGACGGCATCTTCTTCATCCTCCACAATCGCTACATGAATCGCCATACCGGATCCCCTCCTTTGTTCTATTGAATGTCATCCTATCAGAAAAGGGGGAAGGATAGAAAGGGGGATTGCGTACATTGAGAAATAATTTCGTAGACTAAGAAGAAGCCCGCACCGCAGGGATTGGAATGGAAATATGGAGGTTATAAATATCTTTGCAGAGCTGAACTGAGAGAACGCCACCATAGAGCTGGGTGATATACTGCATAGACTTCGTGCCGAAGCCATGGAGGTGGCGATCCTCCTTGGTAGTGGCCCAGGAGTTAGGCAGACAGCCGTCAAAAAAGTTAAAAATCTCAATTTCCACGGATCCCCCTAACTGCTTGACGGATACGCCGATGATTCGCTTGGCCGGGTCGTCCAGCTTGCGTACCGCCTCCATGGCATTGCTGAGGGCATTATTGAACAGAGAATAGAGGTGCCGGGTCTCCACAAAGCGCAGGGCAGACCCGTCAGCCAAGGCGGTAAATTGGATGCCTTCCTTTTGGCAGACCACGGAGTTGAGGTGGAACACCACGTCCAGCACCTCGCTGCCCGTTTTTACCGTGCTGTCGTAGATGCTCATGGCGGAGCGCAGGGAACCGATCTCCTCATCGGTGAGCCGGTCAGAAAACTGCTCCAGGCGGTGACGGAGATCGTGGCAGAGAATGTTGATGACATCGATATTACCCTTCAGCTGCTGGTACTGCTTACGCTCCTCTGAGAGAACCTGATCCATGATGGCCATATTGATGCGGTACCGGCTCTGGAACTCGATACTGCTGCACAGGGCCAGGATAAACGCGGCCAGCACCAGCAGATAGAGCCGGTTCACCAGGAACAGTGGGTAGCTGACCATGCGGTACTCGTTGCTCATGCAGTCTGGCACGGTGAGGAACACAAGGCATGCCAGGGTGAGCGCAGTGGTGAACGCCCGACTTCTTCGGTCCAGCTCATCCGCGTGACGGAAATTGGTCAGCCGGAACAGGGCGAGGTAGATGGTAATGTGGATCACAAAGTAAAACAGCCAGTCAAACACGCTGGTGGTAGTCCGGCCGAGGTCAAAAATGCGGATGCTGACCCGCTCGTCGATGCCCATGACGGCCAGTAGCAGGGAGGTCAGCGAGGCGGCAATCTCCATGGCGGCGATCCCGGCACACCAGGTTCTCAGCCGCCCAAAAATATTTCCCTGGTGGCAGAGCAGGATGACCGTCAGCGGCATGACAAACTGCATCATCCTCATGAGGAACCGTGTGGCCAATCCGGCGTAGTACAGGCGCATCTGGGTCAGGGCCAGCATCAGTCCAGCGCAGATTAGCAACGACAGCGCTAGGCGGAAGGGGTACCAGCGCTTTTTGGGCAGCGCAGTACCAAAGATGAGTCCCGAAACCACCAGTTGGATCATCATATTGAGCTGCATACTCATTTCGCGCAGAAAGGGACTCTGAGCCTGGACAGCGGTCTCCAAAATGTCAAACAGATGGCCCATCTGTGATGTCACCTCCCACTCTTTTCATCAAGAATTATAATACTGCCGCCAAATACTGTCAAGAAATTGTAGAAGACTACAATTTTTAGTTTACGAAATGGTTTCTTAGAGTACGTAGATTCTCTTGCCATCCAGAAAAAAGGAAACTATAATGCGCTCAACCACAGGGGGAAAACAGAAAATTTTAAGGAGGATAATCGGATGCTGAAAGAAAAGCGAACTCTCTTGACCCTGGTTGGCGCAGCGTTGAGCGCGGTGACTGCCGTTCTGTATGCGGTGTTCTACGGCGCGGCCAACACCAGCATGAACAGTATGTCCTGGCCCGCCTTTGGCGTGCTGCTGGTCGGGGCGGCAGCGGCCCTGGTGCTACTGTTTGTACTGAAGCGGCCGGACATCGGCGCGTGCGTGGCGGCGGTGTGCCACCTGAGCGCATTCATGTTGGCCATCTACGCGTTCTACCCCTACATATCCGCCGCGGTGGTGGGCATCGACTCCACCTGGGAGGTCACCTTCTTCGTGGTGATGGCCCTGTTCCTGGCGGGCCTGGTGGTGAACGACCTGGCCGCCATGATGGGCCTGCCCTTCAAGGGCCTGCCGGTGAAGATCGCCCTACCTGTGTGCCTGTTCCTGTTCGGGGCCATCATGGCTGGCGGCGTGATCGCCAATGAGAACGCCCCCCAGATCTCCAGCGCCCTCAAGACCCCCAGCTTTGTGGAGATCTCCACCGGGGATCCCAACGAGGACACCCAGTACTATAAATCGGCCTATCAGAATCTGGATGAACTGATGGCCGCCGGTCGGGACAAGGCTGAGGAGGCCATGGCCGAGGGTATCGTGTTGCTTCGCAATGCGAACAACGCCCTCCCCCTGGGCAACGGCGAGCGCAAAATCAGCCTGTTCGGTGTGTCCAGCGTGGACCCGGTCTACGGCGGTACGGGCAGCGGTAACGTGGACACCTCCTCCGCCCCCACTTGGCGGGACGCTTTTGAGCGGAACAGCGCGTTCCAGGTCAACGGCGGGCTGTGGGACTGGTACAGCGCGGCGGAGCAGGAAGGTTACCGCCGAACCACTGGCTCTACCGGCCCGGGCGTCACCGGTGCCAAGAGCATCGGCGAGGCCCCTTGGTCTGCGGTAAAGGGTGCCAACGGCTCCACCTTTGCCCAGTACGGTGATGCGGCGGTGGTCATCATCTCCCGCCTGGGCGGCGAGGGCAGCGATATGCCTCGGGGCACCCTGGCCCTGAGCCAGCTGGATGATGTGGACGGCTCTCAGGGCGATACCGACAGCGGTGACTACCTGCGCTTGTCCCCCCGGGAGAAAGACCTGTTGTTGGGCTTGAAGGCAGAAAAGGATGCGGGGACCATCAAGAAAATAGTGGTGCTGCTCAACTTTGCCAACCAGGTAGAGGCGGACTTCATTGATGACGAGTCCTATAGCATCGATGCCTGCCTGTGGATCGGCACCCCCGGCCAGGTGGGTATGTACGCTGTGGCCGATGTGCTGTCCGGCGCAGTAAATCCCTCCGGCCGCCTGTCCGCCACCTTCTGGCGCACCCATGACCAGAACCCCTCCATGGCAAACTTCGGCGCTACCCCCTATGCCGGAGCGGACGGCATTATCAACACCGATGGATCCCCCCAGCAGGACAGGTATTACGTGGTCTACCAGGAGGGCATCTACCTGGGCTACCGCTATACCGAGAGCCGCTACGAGGACTACGTCATGGGCACCCCCAAGACAGGAACCTTCCAGTACGCCGACGCAGTCAGCTTCCCCTTCGGCTACGGCCTGTCCTATTCCGACTTCGCCTACTCCAATTTCAAGGTAGAGAAATCCGGCTCCGGCGCGGACGCCGCCTATACCGTTACGGTTGACGTGACCAACAACGGTTCGCTGTCCGGCAAAGAGGTGGTGCAGATCTACCTCCAGAAGCCTTATGGTAGCTACAACAAAGAAAACCATGTGGAGGCCGCCTCCGTGGAGTTGGTGGGCTTCGCCAAGACGGAGCTGCTGGATCCGGGCAAGACCCAGACCGTGTCCGTCACCGTCCTGGAGCGGCAGTTTGCCTCCTATGACTCGGAGAACGCCAAGACCTACGTGGTGGTGGACGGGGACTACTATCTCACCGCCGCCAAGGATGCCCACGATGCGGTGAACAACATTCTGGCGCAAAAGGGTTTCTCCCCAGAGAGCACTGACAATCGTATGGACATCCCTGGCAATGCTGCCTTGGTGTCCGATGCGGTGACCCTGGCCCTGGATCAGGACACCTTCTCCACCTCCGGTGCCACCGGCGCGGCCATCACCAACCAGTTCGAGTACGCCGACTGGAACAAGTATGAGAACCGGGGCTCCGACGAGGTAACCTATATGTCCCGCAGTGACTGGGAGGGCACCACCCCTAAGAACTGGTCGGACGGTGTGGTGCTCCACTGGAATGCCCAGATCGCCATCGACCAGGACTCCCTGGGCCGCCAGGGCGAGACCAAGTTGCCCACTGTTTCCGATGAGTACCCCCAGTATGATACCTTCAAGGATGGGGAGGTACTCAGCCTCATCGACCTGCGGGTGAACGAGGACGGCACCGAGATCCCCTATGACGATCCCCGGTGGGATACCCTGCTGAACCAACTAAGCTGGGAGGACTTTACCGACATGATCCCCTCCGGGATGCGCCGCACCGCCCCGATAGTGTCCATCAACAAGAAAGAGACCCTGGATCACAACGGCCCCAGCGGCCTCACTCAGCCCTATAGCTCCGGCCCCATTGGCCTTGCCGCCACCACCAACGACCCCAACAAGAACTCCAAGGCCAGGTGTTATCCCAGCGGAGGCATCCTGGCCGCTACCTTCAACGTGGATTTGCTGTACGATGTGGGCGACCTGATTGGCGAGGATGCCCTGTGGGCGGGCTACAGCGGGCTGTACGGTCCCGGCTCCAACATTCAGCGCACTCCTTACTCCGGGCGCAACTTCGAGTATTACTCCGAGGACGGCTACCTGTCCGGCATGATCTGTGCCTATGAGTGCGCCGCCATGGAGGGCCACGGCCTGTATGTCTACAACAAGCACGTGGGTCTCAATGACCAGGAGGATCTGCGCCGCGGTATCTGCACCTGGGCCAACGAACAGTCCATCCGTGAAATCTATATGCGGGCGTTTGAGCTGCCTATCACCATCGCCGGTACTCAGTACGAGCGGGACGGTGAGAGCATCACCCTGAAGGGCGCCAGCAGTGTGATGCTGGCCTTCAACCGCATGGGCCTGCACTGGAGCGGGATGCAGAAGGGCATGGTCACCAACTTCCTGCGGGACGAGTGCGGCATGACCGGCATTGTGGTCACCGATATGTGGTATGGCACCGCCTCCCCTTATATGAACCTCCCTGCCCTGTTGGTGGCGGGCGGCAACTTGGTGGACGGCATCATGGATACGGCTCACCTGGATGCCTCTAAGCCCGGGACAGGTCACGCAGACGTAGCCTGGGCTATGCGGGAAGCTATGCACCGCATCCTCTATACAGTGGTCCACTCCAATGCTATGAACGGGATCTCTGCCCACACCCGGATCGAAAAGGTCACCCCCTGGTGGCAGACCGCAATCTTGGCTGCCAGAATTTCCACTGGAGCACTCACCTTGGCCTGTCTGGCCTGGTGTGTGATCAAAATCAAAAAGCAAAGTCCCAAGAAAGCATCAAACTAATAGAAAACGGAGGAAAAACGTATGAAAAAAGCAAGTAAGCTTTTGGCCCTCGCCTTGGCGGTGGCCTCCCTGTGCACCCTGCTCACCGCCTGCGGTGGGAAGGACGTATCCGGAGCCTATACCAAGACCCTGGACTCCAAGTCTTACTTCTCTGCTCAAGAGGTCAAGAACGATTTGCCTGAGGCGGAAAAGCGCCCCGATGGCAGCGAAGCCATGGTTCCCTTTATCCGTCTGTTCGGGATGCTGGACACCCGAGTAGGAGAGGATGTGGCTGGCACATCTTCTGCTGCCGGTGTCAGCGACTACTACAACGTCAAGCTGGAACTGTCCGGCGGGAAGTATAAGCTGACCAAGAGCTTTAACGTGGACATGGACTATGTTTTTGACGAGGTGAAGGGCATGATGGGCGGCGGCGCCGACAAGCCCACCCTCAGCCTCACCTTCTCCGGCACCTACACCACTGATGGTGACAAGGTTACCCTGGAAGCCCCCACTCAGGTAGATGCCCAGGTTAGTCCCGTGGCCGGCATGGCCGATAACTACACTCGCTTCGGCGGAACCTATATGGACGTAAGCGAGAC
This sequence comes from uncultured bacterium, assembly GCA_947571605.1. GTDB lineage: Bacteria > Bacillota > Clostridia > Oscillospirales > Oscillospiraceae > Enterenecus. The sequence goes on from CANOYV010000044.1 coordinate 13,810, forward strand.
CACTGCCGACAGCGAGGCTTTCCCCGGCCGGTTCCTTCACTACTTCAACACTTTGTACTTCGTGGAGAGCAACGATATCTCTGCCATGACCGTCACCGTGGACAAGGACGCCGGCACCTTCAGCGCCGGCTAAGATCGGGCGGCAAAGAGCATCTGTAGGAAACGGCCGCTGCCGCAAGCAGCGGCCGTTTCGTCACATAGCTATCCTTTGTAAGAAAAACAGGAGGTAACCTGATGAAGGCAGGCAAAAGAAAAGTGATTATTGTGGCTGGCATTGTCCTCGTGCTTGCCGTTGCAATCGCGGTTGGCATCCTAACAAAAACCAGGAGTGACCAGCGGAAAGAAGCTGAGACGGTGGACACAATTTACGTTGCCCACCAGCCGGATCGGATGGACTACATGGAGGGCGAAGAATTCGACCCCGCCGGAACGGTCATCAACGCAAATATGAAGGACGGTGGCGTAAAGGAAAACGTCCCTTATGAAGTCAAGTGCGCCAACCCACTCACTTACAGCGGCTACTCCGTGACATTTACCTATGAGGACAAGAGCGTGTCCATTCAGCTGAACATCACAAAGCGGGGCAATGCTGACGAGTATTCCATAGAAAATACCCCGGAAAATGCGGACAGCCCGTTGAACGGGAAAACCTATTTTTTCCTGGGGTCGTCTGTGACTAGGGGAGAGCGCTCCGAGGGTGAATCCATGGCGGACTTTGTAGCAAAGCGAAACGGCTGCCAATGCATCAAAGAGGCGGTGTCCGGCACGACGCTGATGGACAACGGTGAGACCAGCTACGTCCAACGGCTGGATGCTTACCTGGCCAGCGGGGATCGTGCGGAGTACTTGGATGCCTTCATCTGCCAGCTGTCCACAAATGACATCAAGTACCCAGACTCCTTCGGTACAGTCACTGACACGGAACAGCGCTCGGTGGAGGACTTCGACCGCACCACCACCAGCGGCGCGATGGAATATATCATCGTAAAGGCCCGAGAGACCTGGGACTGCCCGGTGGTGTTTTACACCAACAGCGATTTCCACAACGAGAACTACGAAACCATGCTGGAACTGCTGGATCAGGTGGCAGATAAGTGGGGGGTCGAGGTGATCGACCTCTATCGGGACGAAGCATTTAACGATATCTCTGATGAGGACAAGGATCTGTACATGAGCGACACTACCCACCCCACCAAGGCGGGCTATCGGGATTGGTGGACACCCAAATTCGAGGAAAAACTGGCGGCTCTATCCACAAAGGTGGTGGATTCATGATGAGGAAGCGGTGGGTAAAAGCCCTGTCGGCGATTTTGTTGGCGCTGGCGCTGGGTGGTTGTGCTTCCAATCCAGTTCTGTCAACGCCCACGCCCGCACCTTCTGCCGAAAACACTGGGCCCCCCTCTACAGGGCAGTTGGAATTTCAGCTGATCGGGGCCGACGGCAATAACAACGCCTACGATCAGAAGCTGGTGGTTCCCATTGAGGACTCTCCGCTGAAGGGCAAGGTGATCTACTGGCTGGGTTCCTCTGTTACCTACGGATCAGGCTCCAATGGGCAATCTATGGCCCAGTTCATGGCGGCGGCAGACGGTGTGACCAGCGTGGTCGAGGCCGTTTCCGGCACCACCTTGGCTACGCCGCCGGAGGGCGGGGAGAACTCCTATGTTTCCCGTTTGCTGAACGGCGAAAAATTTTCTAAAGATGATAAGGTGGATTTGTTTGTCTGCCAAATCTCCACCAACGACTGCAAACAGGCGAACTTGGCGGCGATGGGGGAACTGACCGCCGACGATATGATCGAACTGGAGCAATTTGACCTGGCCACTGCCATCGGCTCCATTGAGTATCTGATTCGTTATGTCCACGATACCTGGGGTTGCCCCATTTACTTCTATTCCGGTGCATTCTTCGGGGACGGGGACGATGGTCTGCGAGTCAATGACAACCCCTGTGGAAGTGACTATGAAAAGCTGGTAAACCTTGCCCTTGCTGCCGCAGAGAAATGGAACAAGCAGGATGGATACCGCGTTAACGTGCTTGACCTGTTCCACGATGAAGGGTTTAACAACTTGGTTTCAGATTCAGACTATGCGTACTTGATGCGCGATGCGATACACCCCCGAAAAGCGGGTTATTTGATTTGGTGGCTACCGGAATTTCAGGAGGCATTTTACCAGGAGTTCTCTTGATTAACCGCAGTCACAATGGGTTTGACGTTACTTTAACGGAAATGAGGCTGATTATGAGAAAAAAGATACTGCTCAATCAGGCCGTTTGGCATTTCACTGATGTGGACGGCTCCACACAGGAGGTTGCTCTCCCCCATACTTGGAACGCCATTGACGGCCAGGACGGGGGAAACGACTATCGGCGGGGAACGTGCGTGTATGAAAAGACATTCCCAAAGCTGGAAATTTCGGCAGACGAGCGGGTGTACCTGGAGTTCCAGGGGGTGAACGCCTCGGCCAGGGTGGAGCTGAATGACCGTGAGGTGGGGAGCCACGATGGCGGCTACTCTACCTTCCGCTGGGACGTAACTGACTTCCTCCAGGACGAAAACCAGCTCACCGTCCACGTGGACAACAGTGTCAATGACCGGGTATACCCACAGAAGGCGGACTTCACCTTCTACGGCGGCATCTACCGGGACGTGTTGCTGCTGATTGTCAGCAAAGACCACTTCGACCTGGACTGCTTCGGTGGCTCCGGCCTGAAGGTCACCCCCACAGTGGACGGAAAGGACGGCCGGGTGCGGGTGGAGGGCTTCCACAAGGCGAGGAACGCCCGGGTGAAGGTGAAGCTACTGGACGCAGACGGCAAAGCTGTAGCCGAAGGCGAGGGGGCCGATACTACCCTCACCATCCCCAACGTCCGCCTGTGGGACGGGGTGAAGGATCCCTACCTCTATACCTGTGTGGCCACCCTGGAGGTGGGTGGGAGGGCCGTGGATCAGGTGTCCTCCCGGTTCGGTGTGCGCACCTTCTCCGTGGATCCGGAGAAGGGCTTCTTCCTCAACGGGCGGCCTTACCCGCTTCGCGGCATCTCCCGCCACCAGGACTGGAAGGGGCTGGGCAACGCCATCACGAAGGAACACCACGATGCCGACATGGCCCTCATCCGGGAGATGGGTGCCAACACCATCCGCCTGGCCCACTACCAGCACGACCAGTATTTCTATGACCTGTGTGACCAATACGGCATGGTAGTGTGGGCGGAAATTCCGTATATCTCCGAGCATATGCCCAACGGCCGGGAAAATACGATTTCCCAGGCAAAGGAGCTGGTGGTTCAGAACTATAACCACCCCTCCATCGTGGTGTGGGGTGTGTCCAACGAGATCACTATTTCCACCAAGGATAAGAAAGATATGCTGGACAATCACCGGGCCCTCAACGACCTGTACCACGAACTGGACCCCACCCGGCTGACCACTCTGGCCTGTTACGCCATGTGCGGGCCGTTCAACAAGTCCGCCCATATCACCGATGTGGTGAGCTGGAACCTGTACCTGGGCTGGTATGTGCCAGGTCTGTTTCTCAACGACCTCTGGATCGATTTCTTCCACAAATGCTACCCTGATCGTCCGCTGGGTTACTCGGAGTACGGCTGTGAGGCCATGCCCAACCTGCACTCATCCAAACCCCGCCGGGGAGACCACACCGAGGAATACCAGTGTATCTATCACGAGTATATGCTCTGCTGTTTTGAGCACCGCCCCTTCTTGTGGGCCACCCATGTGTGGAATATGTTTGACTTCGCCGCTGATGCCCGGGACCAGGGCGGTGAGCCGGGGATGAACCATAAAGGGCTGGTGACCTTCGACCGGCAGACGCGCAAGGACAGCTTTTACCTTTACAAAGCCTGGTGGGGCGAGGAGCCCTTCGTCCACATCTGCGGCAGCCGGTACGTGGATCGGCCCGAGAAGGTTACTGCGGTAAAGGTGTATTCCAACCAGCCCAAGGTGGCGTTGTACGCCAACGGGAAGCTGGTGGAGGAGAAGTCCGGCAGCAAGGTGTTCCAGTTCAAGGTACCGCTGGAGGGGGAGGTGGAGCTGAAGGCCAAGGCGGGCGGCTGCGCCGACCGGTGCGTCATTCGCAAGGTAGATGCCCCCAACCCGGCGTACAAGCTCCACGGCAAGAGCTCCAACAGTGCCAACTGGGTATAAAGAAGCGCGAGCGTGACAAGGAAGCGCAAAATATTTTAAGGAGGAGAGTCCATGAGCCAAGAACTGACAACCACCCTGAACCGGGCAAAGCCCTATCAGCTGGTGCTGTTCCCCCTGAACAACGGTGCCACTAATGTATACTTCGTCCTGATCCTGTCCTATGTGGCCCAGTTTGGCGACAATATCCTAAAGCTGGGTATTTTTGCCTCCCTGATGGTGACCATCATGCGGGTGGCCGATGCGGTCACCGATCCCATCATTGGGGCCATAATGGATCGTACCAGCACCAAAATTGGCAAGTTCCGGCCCTTCATGATCTTGGGCAGCGCCGTCATGGCGGTGAGCGTGGTCTGCTTGTATATCCTCACCCCGTTTATCCCCGAGACCATGATGTGGCTGCGCTATGTGGCCTTTGTGGTGATTTACTTCGTCTGGGTCATCGGCTATACCTTCCAGACCTCCTGCACCCGGGCAGGCCAGACCGTGCTCACCAATGACCCCAACCAGCGGCCCATGTTCACCATCTTCAACACCGTAGGTTCCCTGCTGGGCATGGGCGTGATGCAATTCATGATCCCCCTGGTGAAGGGGATGTACGATGTGAAGGATGCGGCGGGCAGCGTCATCGTGTCCGGCTACTCCGACCCGGCAGTGTTCCGCATCATCACCCCCATCGGCATTGCCATTTCCGTGCTGCTTACCGCCTTGGCCATCATCGGCATCGCCGAAAAGGACAACCCCAAGTACTACGGCATCGGCGGCACCCAGGAAAAGGTGAAGATGTCCGAGTACGTGGAAATCATCAAAAACAACAAGCCCATGCAGCGGCTGATGGTGGCAGGCGCGGGGTGCAAGCTGGCTCTGGCCATCGCCACCAACACCACCGTTCTGCTGGCCCTGTACGGCATCCTGATGGGCAATTACAATTCCCTGTACCTGCCCATGATGGTGCTGGGCTATGTGTGCGCAGTGCCCTTCTTCCTGCTGTCCATGCGCACCTCCCAGAAGCTGGGGCAAAAGGCGTCCCTGGTGCGGTATGTGTCTGTGGCGCTGGTTTGCTACGTGGGCGTGCTGGCCCTGTTGCTGTTCAGCAGCCACGGAAACCCGGCCCGGATGCTGTCCTTCCCCTTCCAGGGCGGCGGGGCAATCAATCCCTACACCATCCTCTTCATCGCGTGCTTTGGCATCGGTTACGGTGCCTACTACGCCACCGCCGATATGCCCATCCCCATGGTAGCGGACTGTTCCGACTATGAGACCTACCGTTCCGGCAAGTACATTCCCGGCATCATGGGCACCCTGTTCTCCCTGGTGGATAAGCTGGTGTCCTCCCTGGCCCAGACCCTGGTAGCCATCATCTTCCTGGCCTGTACCGGGGTGAACGAACTGCCCAACGACGCCACACCCTACACCGGAGGCATCAAGGTGGCGGTGATTGTGATGTTCTGCGTAATTCCCATGCTGGCCTGGACGGCTACCCTCATCGCCATGAAGGACTACTCCCTGACAGGGGAGAAAATGAAAACCATCCAGAAGGTGAACGCCGCCCGGAAAGAGGCCGTGGCCGGCGGCATGAGCCTGGCGCAGGCCATGCAGACCATCAACGATGACACCGTACAGAACGTGTGAAAGGGGGATTTTCCATGAAAATGACCTGGCGGTGGTACGGCGAGGGAAACGACCAAATCAAACTCAGTGACATCAAGCAGATCCCCGGCGTGGAAGGTATCGTATGGGCGCTCCACGGCAAAATGCCCGGCGAGGTGTGGGCGCTGGATGAGATAGCCAAGGTCCAGCAGCAGCTTAAGCCCTACAGCTTCAATATGAAAGTGGTAGAGTCGGTGAACGTCAGCGACGACATCAAGACCGCCGGCCCCATGCGGGACAAGCATATCGCCGCTTACATCCAGACCATCAAAAACCTGTCCCGGTTTGGGGTGAAGGTCATCTGCTACAACTTCATGCCGGTGTTTGACTGGACTCGGACGGACCTGTTCCATCCTGTGGGGGACGGTTCCACGGCGCTGTACTATGAGGCCAGCCGCATTCACGACGATCCAAAAGAAATGGCCGATTATGTCATGTCCTTCACTGAAAAGTACGATATGACCTTCCCCGGTTGGGAGCCGGAACGGATGTCACAGATGGACAAGCTTTTCGAGAAATATCAGCCCATCACCAAAGAGAAGCTGTGGGATAATCTCAAATATTTTTTGGAGGCTATCATGCCTACCTGCCAGGAGTGTGACATCAAGATGGCCATCCACATGGATGACCCTCCCTGGGCCATCTTCGGTCTGCCCCGGCTGCTGGTAGACGCGGCTTCTATTGACCGTTTCTTGACCATGGTGGACAATCCTTATAATTGTTTGACGTTGTGCTCCGGAAGCTTGAACGCCAATCCGGAAAACAGGGTGGCAAATATTGTGCGCAAACACTGCGACCGCATTGCCTTCGCCCACATCCGCAATGTGAAGCATTTTCCCAACGGTGACTTCTCCGAAGCCAGCCATAGGGATTGTGACGGCGATACAGGTATCCTGGACATCCTTAAGGCATACCATGACTGCGGTTACGAGGGATATATCCGTCCCGACCATGGACGGCATCTATGGAACGAGGGTCCCGGCACGGTGCGCCCCGGCTACGGCCTGTACGACCGGGCCTTGGGCGTAATGTATATGCTGGGCGTGTGGGATATGTTGGATAAGCTGGAGGGGAAGTAATCCGTTTCAACCTATATATAATAAACTGGAACTGGAGGAATTTACTATGAATCTGCCTTTGAATGTCGATTTCAGCGGAAAAGTAGTGGTGGTCACCGGCGCGGGCGGTGTGCTGTGCGGCGATATGGCGAAAGCATTTGCCCAGGCGGGGGCCAAGGTGGCCGCTTTGGACCTGAACGAAGAGGCCGTGAAGAAGCTGGCCGGCGAGTGCAAGGCCCAAGGCTGGGTCTGCGAGGGCTACAAGGCCAACGTGCTGGAGCCGGAGGCTCTGGAGGCCGTCCACCAGCAGGTGCTCCGCGACCTTGGCCCCTGCGACATCCTGGTGAACGGCGCGGGCGGCAACAATCCCCGAGCCACCACCGACAACGAATACCAGCACGAGTGGTCTGAGGGGCAAAAGGGCTTCTTTGACCTGGATGCGGGGGGCGTGGACTTCGTGTTCAAGCTGAACTTTCAGGGCACCCTGCTGCCCACCCAGGCATTTGCCAAGGACATGGTGGAGAAAAAGTCCGGCTGCATCCTGAACATCAGCTCCATGAACGCCTATATCCCTCTGACCAAGATCCCCGCCTACTCCGGGGCCAAGGCGGCCATCAGCAACTTCACCCAGTGGCTGGCCACCCACTTTGCCAAGTCCGGCATCCGGTGCAAC
>CANOYV010000045.1:0-20847 GCA_947571605.1 uncultured bacterium
AGCCCCGGTCCAGCGGGCCCTCCATGACGCTGGCGTGCCACTTTCCGCTGAAATGCATCCGGTAGCCCGCCTCCTTCAAATCCTCGCTGAACAGGCGCACCCCCTCGTAGAACCCCCGGGACAGGGCGTTCCCAAACTTGACGTTGTTCCAAACACCGTGCTGGGAGGGGTACAGGCCGGAGAAAAAAGTGGCCCGCGAGGGACAGCAGTGGGGGGCCACGGTGTAGGAATTGGTAAAGGTCACGCCCTCCCGCCGCATTTGGTCCACATGGGGCATGCGGGCCGTTTCCAGCGAGTCGCCCCGCTGCTGGTCGGTCATAAACACCAGAATGTTTGGTCTTTGCAAGCTGTTCACTCCTCACCGAATTTTAAACTTTGACGGCCGGGCATCCGCTCACCCGGCCGCCTTATTCCGCTCCTTGGCCGCCCGCAGCAGGGGCGCCGCCAGGGCCAGCAGCCCCAGCGCCAAAAAGAATACTGAGACGGGGCGAGTGAAAAAGATGGCCGGGCTTCCCGCCGACATCACCAGCGACCGCCGGAGGTTGGTCTCCATCAGCTCCCCCAGCACAAGGCCGACGATGAACGGCTGGATGGGCATTTCAAATTTTTTCATGATAAAGCCAAAGAGCCCCGCCCCGATCATGATGAAGACGTCAAAGGAGACGTTGGAGATGGAGTAGGCCCCTACCACGCACAGGATCATGATGCAAGGGGGCAAAAGGACGGGCGGAATCCGGGAGAAATTGGCGAAGATGCGGGTAAAGGCCGCACCCTGGAGCAGCATAAAGACGTTGATGAGGAACAGGCCCAGCATGATGCTGTACACCCAGGCGCCCTCGCTGGAGAACAGGGACAGGCCGGGGGTGATGCCCTGCATGGTCAGCGCCCCCAGCAGCACCGCCACCGAGGCGTCTCCCGGAATGCCAAAAGTCAGCAGGGGGATGAGAGTGGCGGCGGTGGTGGCGTTGTTTGCGGCCTCCGGCGCGATCACGCCCTCGATGCACCCCTGGCCGAATTCCTCCGGGTGCTTGGAGCGGCGCTTGGCGTCGTTGTAGGAGAACATGGCGGCGATCACGCCGCCCGTCCCGGGCACCGCGCCGATCACAATGCCGTAGATGGAGGAAAACAGCCACTCCTTCCAGTGCTTCAAAATATCCAGCACCTTGACGGTGGCCTTCTGGTACTTGATCGCCCCCACAGTTGAACCCGGCTCCGCGCCGTACAGCTCCCCGGACTTGAACAGGATCTCGCACAGGGCGAACACGCCCAGCAGAATGCTCACCGGCTTCAGGCCGGCCATCAGGTTCAGGTTGCCAAACATCAGCCGCTGGGTCCCCTCCACCGGGTCGATGCCGATGGTGGAGCAGGTCAGCCCCAGCAGGGCCATGATGATCCCCTTGATTACCTTGTCCCCCGCGATGCCAATGACTGTACACAGGCCGAAAATACACAGGGAAAAGTATTCCGGAGCCTGGATATTCAAGGAGGCCTTGGCGATCATGGGTGCAAAGAACAGCAAAGAGGCCGCGCTGAGCAGTCCTCCGATGCCGGACGCCACCAGCGCCGCCTTCAGCGCGTCCGCCGCCCGGCCCTTCCGGTTCATGGGATAGCCATCCAGCGCCGTGGCGCAGGCCGCCGGGGTGCCGGGGGTGTTGATCAGAATGGCGGTGATGGAGCCGCCGTACACCGCCCCGCAGTAGGCCCCCAGCATAAGGTACATCCCGGCGATGGACTCCATCCCGAAGGTGAGGGGCAGCAGGATGGCAATGGCAAACACCACATTCAGTCCGGGCAACGCGCCGATGGTCACCCCCGCCGCCACGCCCACGTTCATCATCAGCAGGTTCCTGACGGAAAAGATGGTCTGTAATACTTCCAAGCTCATTGTAATCCCTCCCCGCCTAAGGCAGCACGACCTGGAGTACAAACCGGAACAGCACGTAGACAACAGCGGCAAAACCGTATACATACAGGTAGTAGGTCCACTTTCGGCATCCCATCACCGCCAGGAGAGCGGGCGGAACCAGCAGGGTGGACCAGATATACCCGATTTTGGCAAACAGAACCCCGTAGAGCAGGATCAGCCCGAATACCGCGTAGGGGACCAGCGCCTTGGCCAGCGGCTCCTTCGCGCTCTCTTTCCGGGGCTGTTCCGCCGCCCGCCGTTTTAGAACAAAAATCTTCCGGACGGCGTCCGCCATCCCGATGGCGGACATCCCCATTAGCGCGATGGCCAACAGGCTGGGGTAGGTCCGGCTGGTGAACGCGATATCCGCCCCCCAGGTGCTCCGCAGGGGGATCTGCGCCGGGATCACCACCGTGTAAAACAGGATGCTCAGCACCAGAAGCACCGCCATAAAGCAGAACTCCCGTCTGGCTTTTTTCAGCTCCATAAAAATACCTCCTCCCCGTACCGGGAACACGAAACAGAAGCCGCGGCAGGCGAAGCGCGGGGTCAGCCGGTTCACCTGCCGCAGGATTTCGCTACGTTACTTGTGGAACGCGGACTCTCAGCCCGCAGCCAGCCCCAGCGAGGCCAGCACATCCTGATACGCCGCGGAAGCGTCCTTCAGGTACTGGGTCACTTCCTCCTCGGTGTACTCGGGCAGGGGATCGCGCCCCGAATCCTTCAGATAGGTCTGGTAGGCGTCGGTGTGGACGGCCTCGTTGATCTTCACCTTGAGCCATTCCACGATCTCGTCCGGCGTGTCCTTGTGAACCGCGACCCAGAGCAAGCCCTTGAAGCCGCCGATGTCCGTAACATCGTAATCGGTAATGGCGGGCACGTCCGGTAAAAGCCCGCTGGGCTCATCACTGAGGATCGCGATGGCCCTCAGCTCACCGGCCTCCACACGGGGGGCCGCGTCGGTGGAGTCCAGCACGCCGAACTCCACCGTGCCGCTGAGCAGGGCGGCGATGTTCTCGCCGGCATTGGAGTAGGCCACGCAAGCCCCGGTATCGGCGCCAAGCTGGTTCAGGGCAGTGGTCAGGGCCAGGTGCCCGTGGCCGCCGGTGGCGGGGATGCCGTAGGTGAAGCGGCTGCCGCCGGTGACATAGGCGATCCAGTCCTCCACGTTCTGAATTTCGGAGGCGGCGGGCACCACCAGCACGTCGTGGACAAAAGCGCTGATGAAGCACAGGTGCCGGAAGTCGTCGATGGAATAGGCCACCTCGTTCATGTTGGGCTGGATCAGCCCCCAGGCGTTGGCCCCGGTCAGCAGGGTGTAGCCGTCCCCACCCCGGTTCACAGCCTCTGTCGTTCCCAGGGTTTGGGATGCGCCGGCGATGTTCTCCACCACGATGCTTTTTCCCAGATCCAGACTGTCCGCCAGCGCCCTGGTGGGCAGGTCAATGGTGGCGCCTGCCGCAGCGGGGACAATCCAGGTGATGGTCTTGGAGGGGTAACCCTCCGGCTGCCGGACCCCCGCAGGCGCCGGGGTACCCTCCGGCGCAGGCGTGGTCGCCTCCGGGGTGCTTGTGGCCGGCGGCGGGTCGCTGGACGCCGATTCCTTGGGGGCGCAGGCGGCAAGCCCCACCAGCAGTCCGGCCGTCAGCAGGGTGGCGGTCAGCTTCTTCCAGGTCTTCCATTTCATGTTCCATAACCTCCAGTCATTTTTCGGATGCGTTGTTGACGGTGTCGCTCTGTTGCCTCCAGTTTGATAAAATCGCTTTATCTAAGTTTGATCATAGCAGACAATCATTAATTTGTCAACACCTTTTTGGCAGGAATCGCAACACGGATTTTGCCTGATAAATATAATAAAGAAAAATATTCAGGAAGAAAAAAGCAAAAAATAGGCTTGCATTTTCGTTCCGATTTGTTTATACTTAAATAAACCAATTTTCTATAATAAAGCCATCAATTGACGGGCCGGCCTACGCGCCCGTCGGGAAAGAGGTGCGCCATGGCAAAACAAACCGCTTCCGAAATCCATGACCACAATTTGAACCGCATCTATCATCTCACCTATCAGACCGGCCGGATCTCCAGAATCGCCCTGGCCGAGCAGCTTGGGTTGAGCCTGCCCACGGTGTCCCAAGCGCTGAAGCAGTTGGAGGAGGCGCGGCTCATTGAGCGCAACGGGCTGTTCCAGTCCACGGGCGGGCGCAAGTCCATCGTCTATACCTGCGTCGCCAACGCCCGTGTGGCAGTGGGAGTCCAGATCAGTGAAAATCACCTGCGCCTGGCGGCCATCGACCTGTACGGCACGGTCATCAAGCGCGCCGCCCACCGCTGCCCCTATGCCCACCGCCCGGAGTATTACCAGACCTTCGGCCGCCTGGTCAACGAGTTCTGCCAGTCACTGAACCTCTCCCCCCACCGCATCCTGGGCGTTGGAATCGCCATCAAGAGCCTGCTCTCCGCCGACCATATGACCGTCACCCAAGGCATCCGGCTGGGCAGCGCGGGCGCCACGCTGTCCGACTTCGCCGCCTGTCTGAACTATCCCTGCCGCCTGATCCACGACGTGGACGCGGCGGCAGAGGCGGAAATCTGGTTTTCCCCCGACATCGTCAACGCCCTGTATGTCTCGCTGAACTACGACTTGGGCGGCTCCCTCATCATCCAGGGGCAGATCCACCGGGGCAAGGAGTACCGCAGCGGCTTGATTGAGCATATGTGCCTCTACCCCAACGGCCGGAAATGCTATTGCGGCAACCGCGGCTGCGTATCCGCCTACTGCTCCGCCCACGTGCTGCTGGACGACGGCGTCCCCTCCTTCGAGGACTTTTTCCAGCGTCTCCGGGGCGGCGAGGCCAAGTGCGGGGAAATCTGGCTGAACTACCTGGAGCAGTTGTCTATCGCCCTGCTCAGTATGCATATGCTGCTGGACTGCGACATCATTTTGGGCGGTGCGCTGGGGCGGTTCCTCACCATTGACGACGTGCGGCTCCTCCAGCGCACAATCCGCAGCCAGTCCGTCTTTGCCCCGGCCTCCGACTTTATCCGCATCGGCCACACCGAAACGGACATTTTTTCCTGCGGCGCGGCAATCCCCTATATCCGGGAGTATCTGGCCGGCTTTTCCCCCGGGCCCATCCCATAAGCCCAAGCCGGCACAGGAAATCATTTACCAAGAAAGGGAGTTTTATCAATGAACGAAGCCCGCGATCCCCGCCCCAACATTCTTTTGGTCGTGACCGACCAGCAGCGGTTTGACACACTGGGCTGTTATGGTAATCCCCATGTAGACACTCCCAACCTGGACAAATTCGCCGCCGGCGGCGTCCTGTTTGAGCGCGCCTACTGCCAGTCGCCGGTGTGCACGCCCAGCCGGGCGTCCTTCCTCACCGGGCGATACCCCCGCACCACCCGCTGTCGGGCCAACGGGCAGTCCATGCCCCCATACGAGCGCCTGATCTCCCGTGTTCTGGCAGACCAGGGCTATTACTGCGGGCTGGCGGGCAAACTGCACCTGGCTCCCTGCGGGCCCAACGCCTGCCCGATTTATGAGAACCGCATCGACGACGGATTTGTGGAGTTCCACTGGGCCCACAACCCTTCCGGCATCGGCAACGACGGCCTCCCCGAGTCGGGCGGCACTTACTGGAGCGGCAATGAGTACAGTCACTGGCTGTTCCAGCGGGGGGTGGAGTACAAATGCACCGACTACGATAAAATGGGCTACGTAAAAATCGGGATGGATGAGGAGAACCACTTCACCCGGTGGTGCATGGATCAGGCCATCCACTGGATCCGATATTCCGCAGAGGAAAAGCGGAACATGCCCCGGTTCAGCTCCCCGCCCTGGTTCTATAACATCAACATCTTCGACCCCCACCACGCCTTCGACCCGCCTAAGCGCCTGCTGGACAAGTACCTGGCGCGGGCGGACAGCCTGCCCCTGCCCAATTACCTCCCCGGCGAGTGGGACGGCAAGACCGTATTTCAGCGGCTGGACCACGCCAACGCCTACAACAACACCAGCACTCCCCACCACTTCTGCTTTGACGAGATGACCCCGGAGGATCACCGGAACATCAAGGCCGCCTACTACGCCATGGTGGAGCTGATCGACATCCAGTTCGGGCGGCTGATGGCGGCGCTGGAGGAATCCGGGGAGATCGACAACACCATTGTAGTGTTTACCTCCGACCACGGAGAAATGCTGGGCGACCATGGGATTTATTTAAAGGGCCCCTATTTCTACGAGGGCATGGCCCACGTCCCCCTGATCGTCTCCTGGAAGGACCACTTTACCCCAGGCGTCCGCCTCCAAACGCTGACGGAGCTGACGGACCTGGTGCCCACCTTCGAGGAACTCTGCCTGGGGGAGATCGAACCCGGCGTCCAGGGCCGCTCCCTGACCGGCGTGCTCACCGGGAAGCAGGACCCCGCGTCCCACCGGGACAGCGTTTACTGCGAGTATTATGAGGCCATGCCTTGGCACGCCCAACCGGAGGCCCACGGCACCATGGTCTTCGACGGGCGGTACAAACTCTCCCGGTTCCACTCCTCCAAAGAGGGGGAGCTCTACGACCTCCAGTCGGACCCCGGCGAACTCCGGAACCTGTGGGCGGACCCCGCCCATTCCCAGGTAAAGATTCAAATGCTGGAGCTGCTGGCAGACCGCATGGCGGATACGGTGGACCCCCTTCCCCTGGCAACGGATAAGTGGTAATCACGAAAAAGCTTCGCCGCGAAACAGACTGACGCGGAATTGGCGGCGGACGCCTGACAAACATAAAAGTCCGGCCCAGAGCAAGATTCTCCGGACCGGACCTTTCAAAGAAAGGGGCGGAGTTTATGGGTAAGTCCAGACTTCATATTATGCTCAAGCCGGTAAGTGGGCTGTGCAATCTTCGGTGCAAATACTGCTTTTACGCGGACGAGACCACAAAGCGGGATGTGGGCGACCGCGGGACGATGTCCCCGGCCACGCTGGAAAACGTCCTTCGCAACGCGCTGGCCGAGTGCTCCGGCCATTTGACGGTGGCGTTTCAAGGGGGCGAGCCCATGTTGGCCGGGCAGCCGTTTTTTGAGCAGGCCATGGCGCTGGCGGAAAAGCACAACGTCCACCGCTGCCGGATCGACTGGGCCATCCAGACCAACGGTGCCCTGTTGGATGAGGACTGGTGCCTCCTGTTCGCCCGGGGCCGCTTCCTGGTGGGCGTGTCCCTGGACGGGGACAAGGCTCTTCACGACGCCAACCGGGTGGACCCCCAGGGCCGGGGGTCTTACAGCCGGGTGCTCCGGGGGATTCGCCTGTTGGAAAAGCACGGGGTGGACTTCAATATCCTCACCGTGCTCACCTCCGACGTCTGCCGGTCCTTCCGCCGGGTTTACAATTTCTACAGCAAAAACAATTGGGATTTCCAGCAGTATATCCCCTGCCTGGACCCCCTGGGGGAGCCGCGGGGAGCGCGCCCGTGGTCGCTGACCCCGGAGCGGTACGCCCAGTACCTCAAGACCGCCTTCGACTGCTGGTACGGGGACATCCTGTCCGGGCGCAAAAAGTACCACCGCTATTTTGACAACCTTCTGCTCCTCTTGGACGGGCAGCCGCCGGAGGCGTGCGGCATGGGCGGCATATGCGGGATGCAGTACGTGGTGGAGGCGGACGGCTGCGTTTATCCCTGCGACTTCTACATGCTGGACCAGTACCAGTTGGGCAATCTCAACGAAGACAGCTTCGCGGATTTGGACCGTCGGCGGGAGGAGCTGCGCTGGATAGAGCAGAGCCGGGAGCAGGCGGCAGAGTGCGCCGCCTGCCCGTGGCACGCGCTGTGCCGGGGCGGGTGCCGCCGGGACCGGGACTACTTTGAAGCGGGTATCGGAATCAATTATTTCTGCGCCGCCTACCGGGAATTCTTCCCTTACGCGTACCCCCGGCTGGTCCAGGTACATCAGCTTCTGAGCGCGGCCCGCAATCCGGCGGGGCAAACGGCAGACGGGCGGGTTTCCCCTATAGAGTTTTTCAAAAGTCGAGGCGTCTAATTGGGATCATTATGAAAAAAACGAGCACAGGAAAATTGCCTTGAAAGAGGGCCGGAACATAGTTATAATAGTTTCAAGATCAATCAAAGTTGTAATGGAGGGACGCTTTTGGCCTGGTACGTCTATATGCTCCGCTGCGGCGACGGTACGCTCTACACCGGTTGTACCAACGACCTTCGCCGGCGCTTGCAGGCCCACCAAAAGGGAAAGGGCGGCAAATATACCCGGAGCCACCTGTCGGTGGAGCTGGTGTACTCCGAGGAAGCGGCGGACAAAGCCCAGGCCCTTCGGCGGGAGGCGGCGGTTAAGCGTCTTTGCCGGAGGGAAAAGCTGGCCCTCATCGGGGAAAAGGACGGATAGGACAAACAGGTGAACCGGCCGAAACAACCCGGAAAATTTGCGAAAATACAATCTTCAAACACAGGAGGACAGCACATTGCCGCCATGTGGCATGGCCTCCGGCGTATCACAAACCGCAACACGATTCTCCGCCGATTTTTCCGGCGGAGAATTTTTTCCCTCATCGCAGCAATTGGCCCCGCTGATGCGTCAATATAGGTGAAAGGAGGTGGCCCGCATGTCCCATACATCCAACCGGCCGGTGGATTGGGAAACCCTTGTCATACAAAACGAAAACCGCCTGTACCGGGCGGCGTTGGCCATATTAGGCGACCCCCAGGAGGCGGAGGACGCCGTTCAGGACGCCTTCATCCGGTTCCTGGAGCGCGCCCCCGAACAGCTTGAAACCCCCGACGCCTGGCTGATGCGGGTGCTGATGAACGGCTGCAAAAGCCGTTTGCGCCTGGCCTGGCGGTGGGTGGGCCCGCTGCCGGAAACGCTGGCCGTCCCCGGCCCGGAGGAACGGGAGGAACTGGATGAGCTGTTCTCCCTCCCCCCGGAGGACCGGGCGGTGATCCACCTGCACTATTACGAGGGCTGGTCCACCGACGAGATCGCCCGGATGCTGGGCCAGCGGCCTGGGACGGTGCGCTCCCGGCTCTCCCGGGCGAGAGGAAAGCTGCGGAAGCTGCTGGAAAAAGAACTGCAAGGAGGAACTTCATGAGATATTATCATTCTTATATGGACCGACAGGAAATTTCTCCCTCGGCCCACGAGAAACTGCTGAATTTGCGCGCGGAACGCAAATTGCCCCGCCGCCCCTGGGTGAGATACGCCGCGCTGGCCGCCTGCGCCGCCCTGATCCTGGGGGTGGGGGTGTGGGGGCTGAATACAGGCTCCACGGCGGACCAGCCGGAAAGCCCCTCCCCCGTGGATCAGGCTCCCGCTCCGACGGAGGCCGTGAACCTCCCCCAACCGGACGATGCCCAACCCGTGGAGCCTCCCGAGGGCTTTGTGGTGTCCGGCCCCGCCCAGGGCGATAAGCTGGCCTTCCCCATGATCCCGTATATTCACTATCAGGACGTGAGCGCTGTCCCGGAGACCGCCGCCGCCCGGGCCTTTGCCCCCGGTTCCTTCACAGTGGATCTGACCCGCGAGGACATCCAAGCCATCTTCTGGGGCGCCCAAGGCAAGCCGGAGGCCGGCCACCCCAAAACGGAACAGGGTGACCTGCCCTGGATGCTGTTCTGGGACGGCTACACCGTCCACGGCTATGCCTGGTACGACGGTCAGGGACAGCTCACCGAGCTGACCATCCGGGGGGATAAGGGCCGGGCTTCTTTCACCCTGGAGCTTCGGCTGGGGGCGCTGCCCTTCACCTGCTGCGTGGATATGAGCCGGGGCGACCAGATCAGCCAATTCAACGGCGTGGACATCGCCGCCTGGAGCCGGGTGTATGACCGGGACGGCGACGGTCTCGCCGACTATATCTGCGGCAGCGAGTTTATGACGCCCGACGACATCGGCGTCCGGTTTGAGAACCACAACAGCGCCATGGAAGCGGAGTATGACGGCGGCACGGGCGGCGTGGATCCGGCCCTGGACGGTGCCTGCACCTTCAACGCCCTCTTTGTCCGTCAGGCGCTGACGGCGGACGGCGGTCTGCACCTGGACCACCTGATGGCTGCCGACTATATCCCCTCCTGGCGCGAGGAGTCCTTTGATACCCTGGACCAGGCCCGGCAGGAGGCGGACTTCGCCCCCTACCTGCCCGCCGCAGAGCCGGAGGGCTACAGCGCCTATATTGGGAACAAGGACTTCCACGGACATCTCAGCTATCAGGAGGGACGGCGGAATATGCTGTTCGTCCGCTGGAGCCGGGGCTATGACAATGTGGAGGCGGAGGTCAATTTCCCCGAGGGGAACAGCACGTCCCACTATGAACCGGTGGATATCAATGTGCCGGAGAGCTATGACGCCCGCCTGTATGACATTCCCTGGTGCGACAGCGTGCCGGAGGAATACCGGATGGATTTTTACAGCGTCACCTTCCGGGCGGAGGACATGTCCCTGGAGGCGGTGATGGCCCGCGAAGTCCCCCACGACACCGGAGGATCGAGCTTCCACTTCAGCGTCCTGCACCCCAACGGCGTGTTGGTGAGCTATTCCTGCGACGGCATGACGGCCCGGCAGGTGTGGGAGCTGGTGGAAGGGACTCTGCCGTAAAATTGATGGACAAACAAAAGCCCTCCATCTCCGCCATAAAGGCGGGGATGGGGGCTTTGCCCTGCTTCCACAGACGAGACGTGTGCCCGCAGAACGTTTCTGGCGCTCTTCCGCTTATGTTTTTCCGGAAACGGGACGATATTGATAAAAAGGAGCATGGCCTTGACGGCCTGGCGAAAGGGGGCCCGCGAGATGGGAGAACTGATCGTTCGCAGAAACAGGGGGATGACCGTAGCCCGGTATGAGAGGACGGGTAAGGCGGAGAAGCAGGCCGGTACAAGCCAGGCCCCAAAAACAGCCGCCGCCAACCGTGCGCCGGCCACCGTCTCAGACACGCTGCGGGAGCTGATGACCCGGGTGACCCAACTGGGGCGGCAGGCCAGGGAGGGCCGCCGGACGCTCCAGTCGGGGGAGGCCGCCCTGGCGGAGGTAGAGGACAACCTGGAACGCATGGAGGGGCTGGCCCGGGAGTCTGCGGGAGGCGGGGCGGTGGACCGCGCCGCCCTCCAAAGCTCGCTGGAACGGCTGCGGGGAGAAATTGACCGGATCGCCCGGGACGGTGTGGAAGCGGGGCTGTTTCAGGACGGGGACGAAGGCGAGGGCCTGGAAGCGCTGATCGACGCGGTGATGGACGGCCTGTCCGCCCGGCAGGAGCAGGCTCAGAGTCTACCCGGTTGGCTGCTGAACGGGATTGCCGACGCTCCTGACAGGGCGGCGCTGCTGGCCGCCCTGGGGGTGGACGGCGACGCCTCCATTTCAGACCTGCTGACCGCCCTGGGGCAGCTTCCCTTGGAGAGCGATTCCGCCTCGGGCTACCTGGCCGCGCTCTACCTGGGAACGGTCATCGCCGGAGGACGCCCCTCGGGGACAATCGACCCGGAGCTGGCGGCGGAAGGGCTGCGGCTGCTGCTGGACGCGGTGGCGGACGGCGTTTCGCCGGACGAGGCCATTGAACGGCTGACCGGCGGTATGTTTATCAGCATGGCGGATTTTGAGGCACAGTTCACTGCGGGTACGGCTCCGGGATTGCAGCCCTTTTTGATGGACCTGCTGCTGTCGGAGGACGGCGAGGCCGCCCTTACCTCCATGCTGGCCCTGATGGCGGACGGCGGCGGTGGGAACCTGGATGTGCTGATGGAGCTGATGACGGCCCTGGGCGGCTCCGGAGGCGGGTTGATGGAGCTGCTGGACGGGGCGGGTATGCAGGAAAGCGCGGAGGGTGCGCTCCCCCAGCAGGAGACGTTGGAGCTGGGCGCGCTTCAGTTGACGGGCCGGGATGTGTCCGGCGTGAGCGCCGACCCGGAGACCGGCACGGTGACGGTAGCCGGAACAGAAAGTTTGATTCTCCGGAGTCTGGGGCAGGAACAGGAGACGGCGGCGGTCCGGCTCACCGGCTCGGCGACGGTGACGCTCCAGCAGGTGAACGTGCCGGTGTTGACGGCGGAGTCCCCCCAGGTCCGGCTGCTCAGCGCAGGGGAGAGCGCGCTGCTCCGGCTTCAACTGGGGGAGGGAACCACCCTCACCATAGACGGCGGCGGGCTGCTGCGCATCGGCACTCTGGAGGGCGGGGCGTCCAGCGTCCTGCGGCTGGCCGGAGGCGCGGTGGCGCTGACGGACGCGCAGGCCGGGAACCTGGCCGCCCCGGTGATGGTGGACGGACCCGTTTCCCTGCTGGCGGCGGAGGGGATCACCGTGGTCAATGCCCAGGGGAAACCGCTGGAGCCCTTTGACATTGTGTGGAAGCTGTTGCTTCCCGATTGGAGCTCGATTACCTCCCTGGCCGTGGACGGCAAGCAGGGGCCGCTGACCCTGATGCGGGACAATCAGGAGGACCCGGTCCGGCTGTGGCTGCTCAAGCAGGATTCCGACCAGAAATATCCCGCCCACACGCTGGCGCTCCGGGGCCGGGATAAGGCGGGCCGCCTCAAGACCCGGTATGTTTATGTGCGCTGGGACGAGCGGGGAAAGACCTTCCAGGAGATCTCCATGTATCCCAACCCCTTCACGGTCACCGGCGGGGAACAGGGCGTGGACTGGCGCTACGAGGAGGAGAGCCACACCCTCTACATCCTGTCCAGTCAGGTGACCGCCATCGCCGGGGGAACCGGGACAGACGGCAACGAGCTGCCCTTCAGCGGCAGGATCGTCCTGTCCGATGGAATCGGCAGGGTGTCGCTGACCCTGGACGGCGTGGAATGCCGGGTGCCTACCGGAAAAGCGTTTGACCTGGGACGGGGCAATGATGTCACCCTGCTGCTACAGCGCGGGACGGACAACGTGTTTGAAAGCGGCGCGGGCTGCGCGGGAATCTCCATGGGAGACGGCACCTCCCTGCTCATCGACCAGGCGAAGGGCGCCCGCGGGGCGCCGGACGGGACCCTGACCGCCACCGGCGGGTCCGGCGGCGCGGGCATCGGCCGGGACAGCGGCACGGTACGGGAGCCCACCGGCCCCATCCGCATTCAGGGCGGCACGGTCACCGCCGTGGGCGCCGGAGGCGGCGCGGGCATCGGCGGGGCGCTGGGTGCGCCAGTGGGAGATATCCGCATCCAGGGCGGTACAGTGAGCGCTCAGGCGGGCTGCTGCGCCGCTGCCATCGGCGCGGGCATCCAAGGGGCCTGCGGCGACATCGTCATCACCGGCTCCGCCAAGGTGGTGAAGGCCCAGGGCGGCGGGCCGGACGGCGACATCGGCGGGTGCCTGTTCGGCAACTGCGGGAAAGTCCGGGTGTCCGCCGGGACGGACATCGGCGCGGCCAAGCTGTGGACCCAAAGGGGGCTGTCCATGCAGGTAGGCGAGTCCACCGTGACGCTGCCCAGGTTCCGCGTATCCACCGGGGCTTTGCACCTGGACGAGCTGGATATCTCCACCAGGGAGGCGGCAAAGACCGCCATGTCCGTGCTCACCTCCGACCGGCGCTGGGTCACCCGGCTCCAGGGGGCCTACGGCGCGATGTACGGCCAGTTGGCGCAGAGCTTTGGCAGCATGTACAGCGTCAACCGGTACTTCAGCGTGGTGCGGGACACCAGCGAGGCCAGTTCGCTGGTGATGGATATCCGCGAGGTGCTGCGCCAGTCCCCGCTGGCAAAATTTCTCCAGGAGCGCGGGATGGAGGACGTGGGGCAGTTGCTGCGGTGAACGCGTCCACGATCTTCAGTATGAACGGCCCGTACCGCCGGAAACCGGTGGTACGGGCCGCTTCTTGAAACACGTCCGGGCCCGAAGAGCAGGCCGGAAAATCATCAAAGAAAATCATTCCATTTTCCAACAGCCAATCCACGGCTAAATCCAATGCCGCCAATTCCACATCCGGCTTCACCTTTTCCCCGTGGAAATCGCTGCCGCCGACCTGGTGGAGATGGTATTTCTCCGTCAGGTGGATGTAAAATTCCTGCTGCGCTGGTGCGTACTTGGGGTAACCGCATTCGATGGCATTCAGCCCCCGGTCTTTGAGTTGCTTCACCAAAGAGTCCAACTCATCGTCCGGCAGTCCCACCAGCTCAACAGGACTGTACTACCCGTCCGACGCGGTGGTTTGGGTGTGAATATCCATCCGCAACTTCATTGTGCCAGCTCCTTCCGGAACTCCCGCTCGTATACTTCAATGTCGCGCTCAGAATCACATTCCAACCAAAGCGCGTCTGTGGAGATAACCTGGATCGGGAAGTTCTGTTCCGTCATCCCCTGCAAAAGAGTGGTCATATCCAGCTTGCCCACCGTTTTTGGCAGCGGATGCCGGATTGTTTCCTCAACCCATCCCCAACTCTCCGGGGTAAACCGCAGCAGTCCCATAAACTGCCCCTGGACGTCGGCACGGGTTTGGGGCTTCTGTCCGATTTCCAGCAACCGGCCGCTTCCATCCGCCCGAAATGTTTCCAGGTCCTCCAACGGGTCGTCCATGCGCTTCTGCCACAGCCCCCAATAGCCCATATAGGATGTGATGGCCAGCGGCGCTGTGCAGTTTGCCAGCAGGCGGATTACCTCCGGCGCAAAAACGATGTCGGAGTAGCAGACCAGACAGGGCTCATTTTGCAGCCACTCCCTGGCCATTGTGAGGGAGTAGAACATGTTGGTTTGCTCCCAGATTTCGTTGCGGAAATAGGTCACCCCAGGTACGGTAAACATACCGCTCCGATACCCAGTCACAATACCAATATCCGAACGGGAAATTCCCGCCCGCTCCAACGCTTCCATACAGCGGTCCAGCAGAGTCCGGCCACATAGCGTGCACATGCACTTGGGCTTATCCTTGGTCCGTGCGCCTAAACGGCTGCCCCTTCCGGCGGCAAGAATGATGACCTTCATAAGCGGAACGCCTCCCTAAAACGCTGAATATCCTGCTCCCGGAATCGCGCGTATCGTTCCGGATGCCACATGATCCCCTGTATCCACGGGCAGGCGCCGTGTCTTACCGCTTCCAAAACCCCGTCCGTACTCCATGCCATAGGGGTAAGTGGCGGATGACATTCTACCGCCCCCCAGCCGTGGAAGCTGTTGACCAAATCGCCGTTGTCCAAGGGGTGCTCTACCCGAATATGCCCCCCAATCCGTTGAAGCGGGGTCTCGAAATAGTCCAAAAGCACCTGCATCCCGCGGCACACCCCGTAAAGCGGGGTTCCCGTTTCTATGGACCACCGGATCAGGTCGCGCTCTATCTCGTCCCGCTCCGGCGCGTCGCCGCCGCAGGAAGCCAGATCGTTTCCGCCGGTGAGGATGATCCCCGCGACGGGCAGCCTCTCCATCAGTTCCCGCACCGTCGGCAGATGGTTTGGCAGCGCCAACGGCAGAAAGCCGCAGGCTTCCATGAAGACCGCCCAATCCTGGGCGAGGGCGTCCCGCCGCTCTCCAATCGCTTCGATCCGCTCTACCCGCTGGGTCAGCGCAATCAGTTTCTTGATACAATCACCACCGTTTGATTCCTACAGTCGATCTCCAGCCGCCGGGCGGCGGCGTACCGGTTGAATCGCTGCTCGCCTACGCCCACCACAGCAGGGATGCCGAACTCCGCCGCGCGGATCGCCATGTGGGAGTTGGCCCCGCCGTAAGCCGTGATGAACCCGGCAATCGAGTGGGAAAATATCCAGTCGTAGCCCGGATCCGCTCCCCGGATCAGCACCAGCTTCCCTTCCAGCGAGGATTCCGGCGCGGGAAGCTGCACGGTTTCCGCAGCGCAGCGCTTTTGTGTAATAAAATTGGGGCTCCCTTCCGGCATAAAAAAGCTGTATATCTGTCCCTCCTCCCACAAAAGCGGCGGAAGCGTAATGCCGGACGAAGCGCACTCCTGTTCCCGCCCGGCCAAGATGGAGTCCCGCAAAATCCGTTCCAGATCGTCCGCGCTGGAATAGGTCTCGGTGATGCGCCGGATGGACGCGTAGGACATATCCTCCCGCGTCAGGCCAAACTCCGCCCCAAGCCGGACCAACAGTTCCAACACATCGGAAAGCGTCTGCGTAAAGACAAACTTGGCGTATTCCCGGCCCTCTATGGCGTGCCGGATGAAGTGAAACAGGGATAGAACATCGGCTGGAAGCCGATGTTCCTCCAGCATATGCTGGAGGCGTTCAAACTGCCTCAGAGACAGCTTGAATGCCGTCTCCTCCTCCGGGTCCCCGCCGGCGGATTTGGAAAAGTCAAAATACTGTTCCCGCCCCTGGTCGTACCGGGGGGAACAGATGTCATAGGTTCCGGGGCGAAGATGGCCGTACCGCGCTAAAAACGTGTCGGAGTCCAGCGCGGCAAAATCCCGCGTGATATTTTTGCCGACGGTTGACAGGCTGTTCATGTACAGCATGCGTTCTTCCTCGCTCATCACGCCGGTGGCCACCATAGAGCGCAGAAGATCCACCGCAATAAAGCCCGCCCGGGCCAGCCCCGCAAAGGGCAACGTTCCGTAGCGCTTGCAGTATTCCAGGAGCCAGTATATCTTTTCCGCCGTCCCCAAGCTGCTGTTCACGATTTTGCAGCGCTTCTCCTGTAAGACCGCAATCTTTTCGGCATCCTTCTGCCACAGTCCGTCCTTGCGGATGATGGAACTGGTCAGCTCCCGCAGGGCATCCACAAGGCAAGCCCGCTCCTCTGCGGTAAAGCCGTGGGCCTCCAGCGCTTTGACGCGTTCCGGCAGGTCGAAGGTGTAGCAGGTGAACGCGATCTCAAATTCCACCTTGTCGTGGAGCTCCGGCGAGGTCCGAAGCCGGTGCAAATAGTATTCCGTCAGCTTTTCCGCCAGCGGTTCCGGCAGCACCTTGGGCAGAAATGAATTGAAACTTACCCGCGTATCAATATAGGGAAGCCCCTGAAAATCCACCATCAGGGGGAAGGAACGCAGGTTCCGATACCCATAGTTGTCCCGCTGGTAGGCCCACACGCCGTCGGTTATAATCTCCTTGTAGAGACTCAGCGCCAGCGCCCTGGGGCGGATGCCGATCATCTCCGCCGGATTCCAGTCCGGCATGACCCCATAGATCGTTTCCTTGCCGCACAGGTCCGGGTGGGGCAGCATGGACCCCCGCAGCTTTGCCCGGATTTGCTCAAGACTGCGCCGCTGCTCCTCCAGGTCCTTTACTGGCCGGCGCAGAACCAGCGGCCGCACCTGCAATAAGTATAATTCTCCGTCTGCTATGGCAAATTCAAGGTCCAAAGCGGGTCGCCGAAATAATTCCTCCAACTCCCGGCACAGCCGGACGACCTGCTCCAGCGGTGCGGGGGGCAAATCCGGCGAGCCCTTAAAATGGTAAAAGGTTTTCAAATGCGTCCCGGTTCCGTCCGTCACGGAGGTGGTGGAGCCGGTGGCGCAGTCATAATTGAGGACGTAGTAATTGCCACCCGTATTGGGGTCCACAGTAAAGGCCACCCCGCACAGCTCCACATCCGCCAAAAACGGCTGGATGAGGATTTGGTTTTCCGGGTCCGGTCCCATGGACTCCGCCACCTGCGCGACGGTGCGTAAGATGTCCGTTTCGCCCTTCACATCGGGGATGGAGAGGTATTTCCCGGCATTGGAGCACTCCGCCGTATCTTCATTTTGGGCGCTGCTGCGGACAATCAAGCGCCGCTCCAGCAGGCCTGCGTCCCGCAGCAGCGTGATGGCGCGAGCCGGACGGGACCGAGCTTCTCCGGCGGTCAGGCACACCTGGGGGAGGAGCTGCGCTGTGGTGAGTTTACCGGCAAGATCCCACAGTGTACCTGCTTTGGTTGAAAACTCCATCATACGAGAAGCTATCCTTTCTTCTGTGCCATCCAAATCCGCGTTGTATAGGGCACGGCAATCGTCTCCTGATGCAGACTCTCAACAGTGCCGCGAATCTCCCCGATGATTTTTTCAAACACCTCCGGCGATTGGCGGTACACTGTGCCGTGGGACTTCCAGCCCTCAATGAAGTCCTCGGCTGGGATGTGGTGGACCACCTGACCGGAAAAGAACTGTACGTCCTTGAACAGCCCCGAACTCTGAATCACTTCCGTCTGGTCTTCCCGGCGGGTGCCATATTGATAGCCCGGAATATTTTTCTTTATGACCGCCTCGATCTTTTGCTGGAGCGGATCGTCCAGATCGCGGTGGTTCCACATACAGGCAAAGTACCCGCTGGGCTTCAAAATACGGCTGGTTTCCGCCAAGGCCTGCTGCCTGTCACAAACATTGAAAGACGAGCCGAACGTAACCAGATCGAATTTCGATGCGTCCATGCCAGTATCCTCGCCCACGCCCTCAAACCACGAAACATTCGGATATTCACTCGTCCGCTTGATTCCATTTGCCCGCATTGCGTCATTGGGCTCCACAGCGCACACAACCAGTCCGGCCTTTGCCAACTCCAGCGTCAGGTGAGCGGCTCCGGCGCCCACGTCACATGCGGTGTCCCCCTGCTTTACCCCGGCGCGGATCAAAAGCTCCTGAATCGCGCTAGGCGCATAATCCGGGCGGCGCAGGTACGCATCCGCCAAATTTGTATAATCCCATTCTGTTTTCATGTCCTTACTCCTTTACATTTTTAATTGCCGATTGTAATACCGATATTTGTTCCTCCGGCGTCATGGCGCCGTCGTTCACCAGGATCATATCCGGCCTCTTGGGCTCCTCGACTTTAACGTGGAGTCCTGCCACATCCTGCCGCGCGGTGCTGTATAGCCCCTTTTGATCCCGGCGGCGCAGGGTCTCTTCGGTTACTTTGATGTACACCTCAAAATATCCGGGAATATTTTCCCGGTTCCACGCCCGCACACTGTCGAACATGGAAATTGTGCAGCACACCACCGTAAAGCCCTGCTTCCCCAGCAGTGCGCACAGCCTGGCGTTGCGCATGGCGCTCTTGCGGCGGTCTGCCTCTGTGTAACCCAGGTCGTCGCCAAATACCTGCCGGAGCTCGTCCCCGTCCAGGAAAACGACGTTTTCTCCTTCGGTCTTCAGCTTCTCATACCACAGCCGCCCAATCGTAGTTTTGCCCGCCCCGGACAGACCCGTAAGCCAATATATACGGCCTGTGCTGTTTTCCAAGCTAGCCATCCCCTTCCGGGCAAATCATATCTGTGATCAGCTCATGGCTGTCCTGGGCAAGGTAGTCCAGGATCATCTTTACAACGCCGCTATAATAGGGCGGGACACCCGGTGCGAGATAGCCGTGCTTTTGCGTTTCCACGTATACTTCATTCACCCATTCTTCATACCGGAATGGCTCTTGAAACAGTTCCTCCCAGAATGCCTCTGAAAAATTACGGTAATCCGGCAGATCGCAGTCGTAGCCATACGCTCGCTGAACATTTTGAAACGCAAAATTCAAACGAAACACATCGTAAGTACTTAAAAACTTTGAAAAATCATGGCAATCTATCGCTGTCGTGTCATGCGCAGAAATCGTCCTCTTTTTATCTGTAGCAGCGCTTGGGAAATAGACTTTGATCCCGTTGACCGTAGTCTCCAGCATGCACTCGTCAAATTTGATATCCATCCAGTTGCATACTGCTTGCATCGTCTCCCGCATTCGCCGCTTGGCGTCTTCAAAACGAATGACTTTGATGATTTTATTTTGATTTTCTGCTCGCCTTTCCAGCCCTATGCCAAGGCTTCCTGAAAAGCATTTATAAAGTGCATCAGGATGAAACCAACGATATCTTCTTTCCAACACCCATCTCTGATACATCAGTTGGATACTGGAAAAGACCTGCTGTACGGGTTCTCTAATAATAACCCAATGCTCAAAGCGGTTAAAATCCTCTGGCGAGAGAAGTCCATCGTATTCCGTTGTATTACAGTCTGTCAGGTGAGTCTCAAAAAAAATCCAATAAGGCTGCCCAGGAATGTATTGTTTCCCAATTATGTTGTGGTACGCAGCAAAAATAGCCTTGAATAAACATGTAAAAGAGACACATCCCTTTCCCATCAGCAGTCCGGCCAATGCAGAAATGAACTTTGTTGGAGAGATATAGACTCTTTCTTCGCATTCGCCGTCACTAGTCAAATAATGGCCTAATAGATTCTGCTTTACCGCATGAGAAGTAAAATATGCCTGCATATGCCGTGCCACTTCTATGACCAACTCATCATCCTCCAAATATTGGAGTTGATCTAAATAGGCCTTCTTTAAAGAAACAAAGGCTCCGAACCCTCCAATATTCAATATGTTGGGGTGACCATCCATCAGCATATCAAAGAACATTGTTCCGCTGCGTCCCGTTGAACTGAACAGGACTATATTTTTAAGCCGCTCAGGTGTGAAAGATGAACTGTCTGGAATTTTGGAGTGTTTCAAAGCCTCTAAGCCACCGTCCAATAAAAACAAATAGCGCAATGGATAAAAGGCTGAATCCTTGCTCAACAAGTTTCTTTCCTTTAAACAAGTTTTCATCCGGTCCCGTGGGCCGTTCTTGGCGCCACTTGTTGCTGTAATAATATAAATCGCACTAGGAAAGCGTTGTGCCGCTTCGTCCAAAGAAATAACCGGCACGGATATTCCGTCACATTCAAAATTACTGCCCTGCTTCTGGGGATCGTCGTCACAAAAGCAAGCCGGTTTTACCTGGAACAACGCAAATATCTGAAGTGCTATTTCCCCCAGGACACCGGCTCCGTATAGAACGAGGCCCTTTTCCCGAACGTGGTCCACAATTGAATAAATACTGCGATAGGATTCCATATCCGTTGACTTTTTCGGTTTCATTTTTATTCTCCCAAATCGTTTATTTAAGAAAAGTTATTGATGCTACATACCAGACGTTAGAAACCGTGCCAAATCCAACGCGCAATAGTCACCTGATAACAAGTTCCTGTATTATCTTTACGAGCCGGCTCGCCCCGTTCCCATCCACCATTGCCTGCATCCGTTCCGCCATGTGCTGGCGGAGGGGCCGGT
>CANOYV010000046.1:0-20794 GCA_947571605.1 uncultured bacterium
CATCCAAACGCACACATTGACCGCCCGGAGCATCGCTTCGGGCGGTCTTTCTTTTCGGTTTATGGTCCTCCCCTGTCCCGCTGCAATCAAAAGGACCGCCATCCCATCCCTGGGACAGCGGTCCTTGTTCCCATGTTATTCCACGTCCTGGAGGGCGTCGTAGCCCTCCTCACCGGTGCGAACCTTCACCACATTCTCCACATCGTAGACAAAAATCTTGCCGTCACCGATGTGTCCGGTGTACAGTGTCTGCTTGGCGGTCTCAATAACGCTGCGAACAGGCACTTTGCTCACCACCACATCCACCCGTACCTTGGGCAACAGATTGGTCTCCACGGCAACGCCGCGGTAATACTCCGGTTTGCCGCCCTGGACGCCGCAGCCCAGCACATGGGACACGGTCATTCCGGTAATACCCAGCTCCATGAGGGCATTTTTTAGCGCGTCAAATCGGGCCTCCCGGCAGACAATTTCCACCTTGGTAAACTTGACACCGTCACCCTCGGCAGACTCAAAGGAGGGTACTCGTTTCACTTGGACAGCCTCGGCGGGAGGAACCGTGTCCTTGGCAGGAACCGCCACGGGGGCCGCTCCGGTATAAGCCCCGAACTGTTCCACTGCGGGAGCGAAGTCCGGATATGCGCTGGGTAAACCGTGCTCGGTGCTGTCCAGGCCGACCAATTCCTCCTCTTCGGTAACCCGCAGGCCATGGAACTGGCCGATAAAGAAAAATGTGATTATCATAACCACGGTGGCGTACGTGGCTACGGCGGCCACTCCCAGCATCTGAATACCAAGCTGGCCGACCGAGCCGGTATACAGCAAGCCGGACAGTCCGGCAGGGGCGTCAGGGGCGGCCAGCAAACCCACGGCAAGAGTACCCCACAGGCCGTTGGCGCAGTGGACGCCCACCACGCCCACCGGGTCGTCGATGTGCAGCCTCAAATCCAGCAGTTCCACCACGACCACCACCAGAATGCCGGACACCACGCCCACCACGGTGGCGCCCAGGGCGTCCATGGCATCGCAGCCCGCGGTGATGCCTACCAGCCCCGCTAGGGAGGCGTTGAGGCACATGGACACGTCGGGCTTGCCGTTGCGGATCCAAGTAAACAGCATGGTGACCACGGTGGCCATCGAGGGAGCAATAGTGGTGGTCAAGAAGATGGAGGCCAGCTCCGAGGCGCTGGTAGCCGCCGCGCCGTTAAAGCCGTACCAGCCCAGCCACAGGATAAACACACCCAGCGCACCCAAAGTGATGGAGTGGCCGGGGATAGCATTGACCTTGATTACCTTGCCGTCCCTGTCTCTGACATACTTACCCAGCCGAGGACCCAGGAAAATAGCTCCAACCAGCGCCGCAATCCCGCCCACCATATGAATAGCGCAGGACCCGGCGTAGTCATGGAAACCCATCTGGCTCAGCCAACCGCCGCCCCAGATCCAGTGGGCCTCGATAGGATACACCAGCAGGGAGATGACGGCGGAGTAGATACAATAGGCGGAAAACTTGGTGCGTTCCGCCATAGCGCCGGACACGATGGTGGCGGTGGTGGCGCAAAACACCAGGTTGAACACGAACGTGGATGCCCCAGTGAAGGAACCGTCAGCCGGACTTGCAATAAAATCCTTGAAGTTGGTCCACAGTTCCATGTTAGGCAGCCCGACTAGGCCAAACAGAACATCCTCTCCCATCATCAGCATATAGCCCAGCAAGGAAAATACCACTGTGCCGATGCAAAAGTCCATCAGGTTCTTCATAATGATGTTGCCTGCATTTTTTGCCCGGGTAAAGCCGGTCTCTACCATAGCAAAACCGGCCTGCATCCAGAACACCAATGCCGCACCGATCAAAAACCAAAATTCTACGGTCATACCTGTTCTCTCCTCTTCAAAAAAAATAGAAAAGCAACAGCATTCCAGGAGGTGCACCTCCAAAGCGCCGTTGCTTTTCATGGAGCCCATCATACGCCCATTTTTGCAAGTTATCAATGTCAAAATTGCAAAAATTAATTTTCCAGCCGGAAAGCAGTCTGGTAAAAATCACGCTTTTGCGCACACAGGCAGTGCCCGAATCAAACCGGACACTGCCTGTCTTTTCACAGTAGCGGTGAAAACAGCCGCAGCAAGTCTCGAAACAGCCGCCGGGGCAGCGAGGTGGACCGGCAATCCTCCAAGGT
The DNA here is from genome assembly GCA_947571605.1 of uncultured bacterium. GTDB lineage: Bacteria > Bacillota > Clostridia > Oscillospirales > Oscillospiraceae > Enterenecus. The sequence continues at coordinate 2,181 of CANOYV010000046.1, forward strand.
CGCCATGAGGCTCTTAGTCTGGGTATCCAGAAAGTCATTCCGGATATCCGCCACGGAGGGTGTATCGTACAACAGCACGCCGTTTTCAAAGTGCAGGAACATGCTGCGATAGTCCAGATTCACCGTACCCACGGTGGCAAAGCGGTCATCCACCACAAAGTTCTTGGCATGGATGAAGCCGGGCTCGTACTCGAAGATTTTTACTCCCGCTTCCAGCAACTCCTCATAGTGGGAGCGAGTCATCTCAAATACTGTCTTTTTGTCCGGAATATGGGGGACGATGATGCGCACATCCACTCCGGACTTAGCGGAGGTGACCAGAGCCATGGTCAGGGAGTAATCAATCACCAGGTATGGCGTGGTGATATACACGTACCGCTTGGCCCGGTAGATCAGGTTGAGGTACACCGACTGACCCACCGGCTCGTTGTCCCACGGGCAATCGTGGTAGGGCTGAACGTAACCCGACGCGCCTCCCCTGGCGGGAACGGGGCGGAAGGGGGTAAAGTGCTCCTGCTCGCTGTCGGTGAAGTCCCACATGGCCAGGAAGGACACGGTCATGGACCACACCGCGTCCCCTTCCAACCGGATGGCGGAATCCTTCCAGTGGCCAAAACGGGGCTTGACATTGATATACTCATCCGCCATATTGATTCCGCCAGTGAACGCCACTCGACCGTCCACAATCATATATTTCCGGTGGTCCCGGTTGTTCTGGCGCAAGGACACCACCGGAACGAACCGGTTAAACACCCGGCAATGCACTCCCAGCTTTTCCAGCCTGGCGGGATAATCTCCCGGCAGGGTGGAGATGGAACCGATGTCATCGTAAATGACCCGGACTTCCACTCCCTGCCGCGCTTTCGCTTTCAAAATATCCAGGATGGAGTTCCACAGTTTGCCCTCCTCGATGATGAAATACTCGATGAAGATGTAGCGCTCCGCCCCCCGCAGCGCGTCCAAGATGTCGTTGTAGCAGTTGTCCCCCAGCGGGTAGTATTTGCTGCGGGTGTTGCCATAGACGGGACAATGGGTGGTCTGCTCCAGGTATCGGGCCATGCAGGCCGCGTCTTCTCCCAGCAGCTCCCCCAAAGAGGCGGACCGGCCGCACTCCGCCCCCAGGTTTTTGCGAATCTTCCGCTCCATGGTCTTGAGGCGGCGCTGGTTGAACTTGGAAAGGTGATTACCCCCCAGCAACAGGTAGGCCAGGGAACCGAAGGGCATGAGCCCCAGCACGATGATGATCCAACCGATCTTATAGCCCGGGTTGGTCTTACTCCCCACGATCCACATGGCGGCAAGGATTGACAGGGTCAGAAACAACCACTCTACCCTGTCAAAATAGACGCTGTCCCGCAGGACGATGAGTCCCGCGCCATACAGAATGATCTGGGCAATGATGAGCACCGCCACAATACCCAGGCGGTGAAATAATACCTTTCCAATTTTATTCAGGATCTTGTACATAGTCTCTCCTTGGTTATGCCGACCGGAAGCCCTTCCGGGGAGCTTCCAGCTTTTTCGCGTTGATCTGCCCGGTCAGTTTCCGGTCTGTTTTGCCTTCAGAACTACGCTCTCCTCTCCCAACGTCTCCCGCAGCTCCGCCAGCAGGGCGTCGTGGATGATGCAACGGGTCTGGAGCTTCTTTTTCTGATCCTCCAGGTAGACGATGGCGGTGGACTCCCCCGGAAACATGTTCATCAGTTTTTTCAACCAAGTAAAGCTCTCTCTCCCATCGGGCAGCTTGATCCACAGTACCCGCTCCTCCCCTGTCCCGGCCCGGGCCAGCCCCCGCTCCTCGGACAAGGGAGCCGCACGGTCCACCATAATCTGAGGGGCCTTCTCGTCCCGGATAGACACCTTACCCGTCACCACCACAGGGAAATTCACCTTCAGATAAGCCCCGCTCTCGCTGAGGGTACGAGAAAAGCACAGCAGCTCAATGCTACCGGTGGCATCCTCCAGCATCACGTAGGCCATCAGGGAATTGTTTTTGGTGGTTTTGGTGCGCACAGAGGCCACCACCCCCGCCAGGGTCACCCGCGCTCCGTCGCCGTACCGGCGGTCGCGTTCCTCCCCATTTCCTGCCATCACTGCCGCAATAGATACTGCTCCATATTTCTGAGCCTGCTTCCGATATTGGTCCATGGGGTGGCCGGAGAGATAGAGGCCGGTGGTCTCCTTCTCCATAGCCATCAGTTCCCCGGGGGAGAACTCGGGGATATCGGGATAGATTACCGTGGGAACGGAGGCGGTCCCCCCTCCCCCGCCGAATAGGTCAAACTGGCCCTCCAGGTTCTTTCTCCGGTCGCGGCTGATGGAGTCCACCACCTGCTCGTACACCTTCAAAAGCTGAGAACGGCGCACGCCCATGCTGTCAAAGGAACCGGATCGAATCAGGCTGTCCAGCACCCGCTTGTTCAGGTCGCAGTCGTACATCCGGGCGCAGAACTCCGGGAAGGACACAAAGGACCCGCCTTTCTCCCGCTCGGCCAACACGGCGTTGGTGAAACCCACGCCCACGCCCTTCAAAGCGGCCAACCCAAACCGGATGTTGGGCCCGGACACGGTGAAGGCCGCGCCCGACTCGTTGATGTCCGGCGGCAGCAGGGCGATACCGTTCTCCTTACACTCGGCGATATACTCCGCCACCTTGTCCTGGGAGTCCAGTACGGAGGTAAGCAGGGCGGCCATATATTCCCTGGGATGGCGGCACTTGAACCAGGCCGTCTGATAGGCCACAATGGCATAGGCCAGGGAGTGGGATTTGTTAAAGGCGTAGTGAGCGAAATCGTTGATCTCGTCGTAGATGGACTGGGCCGTTGCCTCGGGGATACCGTTGGCAAGGCATCCGGCAATGTTCCGCTTTGGGTCGCCGTGGATGAAAGACTCCCTCTCCCGCTGAACGTCCTTTTCCTTCTTCTTGCTCATGGCCCGACGCACCATGTCCGCCTGGCCCAGGGAATAGCCCGCCAGCTTGCGGAAAATCTCAATGACCTGCTCCTGGTAGACAATACAACCGTAGGTGTTGGATAAAATAGGTTCCAGAAGCGGGTGCTTGTAAGTGACCAGCGCCGGGTTTTGCGCGCAAGCCAGGAATTTGGGGATGGAGTCCATGGGTCCGGGACGGTATAGGGCAATGATAGCGCAGATATCCTCAATGCTCTTGGGCTTGAGACCCACGCCCACGCTGGTCATACCCGCCGACTCCATCTGGAACACGCCGGAGGTCTTGCCCTCGGACAGCATCTGATAGACGGCCTGGTCGTCGTCCGGGACGTCCTCCAGCTTGAAGCCGGGAAGCTCCTTCTGTACCATCTTTACCGCGTCGTCCAGCACGGTCAGGTTGCGCAGACCCAGAAAGTCCATTTTCAGCAGGCCCAGCTCCTCAATGGTGGTCATCGTGTACTGGGTGACGGGCTGGCCGTCGTTGGTGGCCAGGGGGACGTATTCATACACCGGCCGCTTGGTGATCACTACCCCGGCGGCGTGGGTGGAGGCATTGCGGGGCATCCCCTCAATCTTTCGGGCCATGTCCACCAGTTCCTTCACCCGCTCCTCCCCGTTGTAGAGGTCGCTCAGCCCCTTGGACAGCACCAGCGCCTTGTCCAGGGTCATTTTCGGGTCAAAGGGCACCTGTTTGGCGATGTTGTCCACCTCGGCATATGGGAAGTTCAGCACCCGGCCCACGTCCCGGATGGCGGCCTTGGCCTTCATGGTGCCGAAGGTGACGATTTGCACCACGTGATCCTCGCCGTACTTCCGGGACACATAGTCAATGACCTCCTGCCGCCGCCGGATGCAGAAGTCGATGTCGATATCGGGCATGGTCACCCGCTCGGGGTTCAAAAACCGCTCGAAGATGAGGCCGTACTTGATAGGATCCACGTCGGTGATCCGCAGGCAGTAGGCCACCATAGACCCGGCCCCCGACCCGCGGCCCGGCCCCACCGGGATGCCCTCCGACTTTGCGTAGCCGATGAAGTCGGACACGATGAGGAAGTAATCCACGAAGCCCATTTGCCGGATGACGCCCATCTCCATGCGCAGGCGGTCGCGCAAATCCTCCCCGCCGTCCGGGTAGCGCTGGTCAAAGCCCTTCCAGCACAGCTTCTCGAAGTAGGCATCCCCGTCCGTCTCTCCCCCGGGAAGTTTGAACTCCGGCAGATGGTATTTACCGAACTCAAACTCCACATTGCACAGGTCCACCACCTTTTGAGTGTTTTCGATGGCCGACCGGCAATTGGGAAAGAGAGTGCGCATTTCTTCCTCGCTCTTGACGTAAAACTCCTGGGTCTCGAACCGCATACGTTCCTGATCCTCCACCAGCTTGCCCATCTGGACGCACATGAGCACGTCCTGCATGGCGGCATCCTCACGAGTCAGGTAGTGGCAGTCGTTGGTGGCCACCATGGGAATGCCGGTCTCGCGGCTCAGGCGCATGATGCCCGCGATGACCGCCTGCTGTTCGGGGATTTTGTGGTCCTGGACTTCCAGGTAATAGCCGTCCTCGCCGAACAGCTCCCGCATTTCCAGCGCATGGGCCTTCGCGCCCTCGTAGTCGCCGTTCCTCAGCCGCCGGGGGATTTCCCCCGCCAGACAGGCGGACAGGGCGATAAGCCCCTCGTGGTGCTCCCGGAGCAGGTCCATATCGATGCGGGGCTTGATGTAAAATCCCTCCGTGAAGGCCATAGACACCATATAGCTCAGGTTGCGGTAGCCCTGCTCATTGCGGCACAAAAGAACCAGGTGCCGTGCCGAACCGTCCAGCTCATGGACCCGGTCGAACCGGGTGCGGGGGGCCACGTAGACCTCGCACCCAATGACAGGCTTCACCCCCGCCGCCTTGCAGGCCCGGTAAAAGTCGATGACCCCGTACATCACCCCATGGTCGGTGATGGCCACGGCGGACTGTCCCAGCGCCTTCACCCGCTGTACCAGTTGGTCGATACGGCACGCGCCGTCCAGAAGGGAGTATTCTGTATGTAAATGCAGATGGGTAAAGGCCACTGTTTTCACTCCTCAGATTGTTCGTTTTCTCTTGCTTCTTCCATCGCCAGACCATCAACGGTCGCCACCAGATATTCCAGCATGTCCCACAGGGCTCCGGCGGACTCGTCCCGTTCCGGTTGCAAACAGCTTAGAATCATAGGCATGCCCAGAACCAAAATAACCAGGTATACTAAATATTGTCTTGCTTCGACGCAGGTGACAAAACCCGCGCCATATATGAGAACACAAATCAACCACACCCACCAAAGCTGCCTGAAATGGCCGTAAATCACACTGCCCGTTCCATCAGGGACAATCTGCCCGCAATACACGGGAGAAAAACCCACATATTTGCTCTCCCCAAGGCTGGCGCTCAGAGAGAGCCGCTTGTGTCCCGCGCCCACAGAGCCATATACCCCGGAGCCGCCCTCATAATCCATCCTGTAGACTGTGAACCGGTTTTCATCCTTCCACCTCAGAACAGCCCTGCATTCCTTTTTGTGCAGGTTGTTCTGGACGCGAACCTCCAGATCCAGCTTGTCCCTCAGTTCCGCCGGCGGTAGGATGCTGTGCAGATAAAACGTCTCTCGTTTCAAGCGGTCATGCCCCCCCTGCCAGCTCCATCAGCTTTCTCACACGATGGTTGAAGGCCGATTTGCTCACCGGCGGATCGCACAACGCCCCCAACTGGGCCAGATTCAACTCCGGGTTTTCAGTCCTCAGCCGTGCCGCCTCCCGGGGCTTGTCCGGCAGGGCATCCAGCCGTCCGGCCCACTGCAAGCGCTCAATCGCGGCCAACTGTTCCCTTGCCGCCGCCACCGTCTTGTCCAGATTGGCGCTGTCGCAGTTCACCTGACGGTTGACGCTCCCCCGCAGGTCCCGCTCGATTTTGGCGGCCATCACCGCCATGGCGGACACCGGAGCGCCCAAAAACGTCAGGAAGTCCTCAATATGGTCGGAATGCTTGAAATAAACCACATGATTCCCTTTGCGGTCGGTTTCCTTGGGCTCAAACCCCGCCTCCCGCAGCAAAGCGGGCAGCTCCCGCCCCACGTGGTAGTGGGAGGTCGCCAGCTCCAGGTGATAGCCCTTCATGGGATCGGTCACCGACCCACCCGCCAAAAACGCCCCCCGGAGGAAGGCGGTACGGCAGTGGTCCTCCTCCAGCATGGCCAAGTTGATGTGCAGGGACACCGAGGCGTCCTGGTCCAGATCGAAGGCCTCAAAAATTGTCTTTAATTTCGCCGGGTCTTCGATGAGGAAGGTTCCCTTCCCCTCCCCCGCCTCCGGGGTCTGGTCAAAAGACACCTTGAATGCCTTCCGGAACAGGACGGGCAGCCGTTCCTTCAGCGCCCCGCACTCGGTCACGATGCGGGCCTGACGGGAATGGAACGCCCCGCAGAACAGCAGGATGCCGTAGACCTCTGCCCGGGCGCAGCATTTGCGGTTCACCGCCGGGCGGCACAGCTCCTGTTTCACGTCGGCGGAAAAGGCCACGGCGCTTCACTTCCTTCGTCAAAAAATCTTGGTGTCCGCCCGCTGCTGGTAGAGGTCCAGCACCGCCCGTGCCACCTTGATCCCGGAATGCCGGGCGTAACCGCAGTCCTCATCCATCATCGGGCGGTATACAACCTCGGCCCCCAGCAGCTCCACCTCCCGGCGACCCACCTCCATGGGCTGGGCATCCTCGGCGGAGTAACGCTCCAGCAGCTCCCGGCTGATCGGGTCGGAATTACACAGGCACAGGTCCACCAGCCCCGGCCCGCCATGCTCCAGCAGGGCGGATAAGTGGTCCTGAGCTGTCATGCCCTCGGTCTCCCCGTCCTGGGTCATGATGTTACAAATATAAATTTTCAGCGCGGAGCTGTCCGCGATAGCCTCGGAGACACCATCCACCAGCAGATTGGGAATCACGCTTGTGTACAGGCTTCCCGGTCCCAACAGAATTACCTCCGCCTCCCGGATGGCCTCCAACGCGGCGGGGAGGGCCGGGGTGTGCTCCGGCAGCAGGCGCACATGGTGGATCCGGCAGTTCTGCTCCTTTTTGGCGGCGGAGATTTTCGACTCCCCCCGGACGCTGGTGCCGTTGTCAAAGCTGGCCTCCAACTGCACGCTGTCATTGGTCACGGGCAGGATGCGCCCGCTGATCGCCAATACCTCGCTCATCCGGCCCACCGCCTGGTCGAAGGAGTCGGAGATGCCGTCCAGCGCCGCAAGCAGCAGGTTGCCGAAGGCCTGCCCTGCCAGACGCCCGTCCGGGAAGCGGTAGGCCAACAGCCGCTGCATCAGCGATTCGGTGTCCGCCAGCGCCTCCATGCAGTTGCGGATGTCGCCGGGAGGGGGCATGCCCAGGTCTTCCCGTAACATTCCCGAGCCGCCGCCGTCATCGGCCACGGTGACGATGGCGGTCAAATCGTCGGTATACAATTTCAATCCGCGCAGGATGGCGGACAGGCCGTGCCCGCCGCCCAGAGCCACAATGGCGGGGCCCTTACGCCGTTTCAACTCGCCCATGGTCACGCCCTCGTCATGTCCCGGTGGGTCTCGCCGGCGGCGAAGCCCAGGCTTTGGATGTATTCGGCGAGGGCGTGAGTTACCGCAACTGAACGGTGCCGTCCGCCGGTACAACCGATGGCAATCACCAGGGCGCTTTTGCCCTCCTCCACGAAGTGGGGCAGCAGGAAATCCATCAGTCCCCGCAGCCGCTCCATCAGCTCCCGGGCGGCAGGGTTGCTGAACACGTATTCCGCCACACCCTTGTCCAGTCCTGTCTGGGGCCGCAGCTCCTGCACATAAAAGGGATTGGGCAGAAAACGCACGTCGAACACCAGGTCCGCCTCCAGCGGCAAGCCGTACTTGAAGCCGAAGGAGGTAACCGCCACGCTCATTTCGTTGGTGCTTTTCCGGTTGGGGGCAAACATATCCAGCACCTGCCCCCGCAGCTTGCGCACCGGCAGGGTGGTGCTGTTGATGATGTAATCGGCCCTCGCCCGCACCGGCTCCATCACCCTCCGCTCATGCTCCACCGCCCGGATCAGGCTGCCCAGCTCCTCCATCAGGGGATGGCTGCGCCGGGTTTCCTTGTAGCGCTTGATGATGGTCTCGCCGTCCGCCTCCACAAACAAAATCTTATATTGGAACTTCATAGACTTCAAAGCTTCCATGGCCTCGAACAGGCCGTCGAAATTCTCGCCGCCCCGGATGTCGCACACCATGGCCACCCGCTCATAGGACCCGGTGCCCGCCAAACAGACTTCCGCGAACTTTGGGATGAGCACCGGAGGCAGATTGTCCACACAGAAATAGCCGCTGTCCTCCAAAATGGACATGACAGTGGACTTGCCCGCCCCGGACAGCCCCGATACGATCAGAAATTCCATCCTTCTCCCTCCCTTCCCAGGTAACGGACCTCGGGCTCCAAGGTGATCCCGGTCTCTTGGAAGACCCGTTCCCGCACCCGGACGATCAATTCTACAATATCTTGACAGGCGGCTCCGCCTTTATTGACAATAAAGCCCGCGTGCTTCTCCGACACCTGGGCCCCCCCCACCGTCAGGCCCTTCAACCCGCACCCATCGATGAGGGCGGCGGCGTAGACAGGCTGTCCGTCCACCGCAGGGGGCCGCTTGAAGGTAGACCCGGCACTGGGGTATTCCAGCGGCTGCTTCTCCCGCCGCCGCTGGGCAAAGTCATCCATTTGGGCCTTGATCTCCGCCGGGTCGCCGGGTTTCAGAATAAATACCGCCTCTAAAATGAGATGTTGTTCATCCAAAAAGACGCTATGGCGATAGGAAAAATCGCATTCCTCATTCCGAAACACCTCAAAACGGCCATCATAGCCCAAAGTGTGTACCTGATGAAGGACCTGGGATATTTCCCCGCCGTAAGCCCCGGCATTCATGGCAACGGCCCCCCCCACCGTTCCGGGTATCCCTGCCGCCCATTCCAGCCCGGTGAGGCCGTGCTCCAGCGCAAGGTTTGCCGCCCGGGAGAGGGACATGGCCCCCCCCGCCATCAGCTCGTTGGCGTAGACTTCCCCCCTGCTGTATGGTTCCCCCGGTTTTACCACAAAACCGTCATAACCACTGCCGGACACCAGCAGGTTGGAGCCGTTGCCCAAAAAGAAGGGATCAATATTCAATTCATAGGCGGCCTTGAGCACGGCCTTCGTCTCCCCCACCGTCCTGGGCAGGGCCATCAGCGCTGCCGGCCCCCCCACCCGAAAGGTGGTGTGGCGGCTCATGGGCTCATCCCGGCGCAGCTCCAGGGACGGGGCCGCCTGGAGCAGGCGGTCATGCAGGGCGTTCCAATTCATCATAGGGGCCTCCCAGCAGGTCTGTTATAGATGTGTTGATATTTTACCACGTTTTTCCCGGAATGAAAAGAAGTTCACGGAAATTTAAGAAGCGCCGCCCGCCAAAGGCGGGCGGCGGGTATTTCCGGACTCAAGTCCGCTTACATGCAGCAGTTCTTGGTCTCTTGATAGCCCTCCGGGGGCGCGATGGTGTTGGGCGGGAAGAACTCCTCGGTGGGGAACTGCACCTGGCGGAAAATGGCGCAGGGGTCCTCCTCGTTGCCGCCGGTACACTCCTTGCTGGGCATGCAGTAGTCGTAGGCGGGGATCAAAAGCTGGCTGTCCCGCTCCAGGCGGATGATAGAGAACTGGCCCAGGGTGACGTACACCCTTCGCCCCTCGCCCCCCATGTTCAGCTCCCCGGGGAAGCACCCCGCGATACCAGCGGGCACCTCGGCGGCGTCCCCACAGGCGCACGCCGGCGCCTCGCAGGGATCGGACAGGCGCATGCTCAGAATGATGGGGTCCACGGAATTCACTGCCGCCACAAACTTGGAAGGTTTTGGCGCGCGTCCCCATCCCCCAGTTTTTTCATGATGATCCGCACGCTTCCTTCCCTGTTTACGCTGATATGGTCTATGAGTCTGCGCAAGTCTGGGTTAGCCGCCGTCTCCAGTCTCAGGAACCGCTCGATCTCCCCCCGATACCACTCCGCCTTTTTTTCGACGTTCATTTGGACTGCGTCAAACTGTGTGGCGCGTTCGTCCAGCGCGGCCATCTCTTTGGCAATCTGAGCCGTTTTTTCCCTCAGCTCCGCCATTGTCATCACGTCGTTGGCAAACATCTCCTGATAGCGCAGCTTTTTGGTGGCCAGCCGCTTCCGTTTCCCCTCCACGTCCTCCGCCCCCGCCGCCTCCGCCGCGCCGGGGCAGCGCTTTTCCGCCTCCGTGAGGACCTCCCTGATGAAGCGGTCCTTATCCTGAACCAGCGATTCCAGATAGTTTCTGATTTCCGCAAGCAGCTCAGCCTCCTCAAGCTTCACAAGGTTGTCGCATTGCTTGGCGGCAGATTGGCTGTTGGTGGAACAGGCCCAGTACACCCTGGTATGGACGTAGGTATAGGTTCTTCTGCAAAACGATTTTCCGCAGTGTTCGCATTGAATCAGCGTGCTGAACAGGTGCTTTGCGCTGTATCTTGTGTGAGCTGATTGTCCTTTACACGCCTGGTATTTTTGCCCCCGCTCCTCCATCTGCGCCTGCGCACGCCGGAACTCCTCCTCAGTGACCACCGCCCACTCCGGCCTGTCGTGGTGGAAGTGCTGCTCCTCCGGAATGCGCACCTGACGTCCGGTGAGAAAATCCTCCACCTCGTATTTATTGTTGACATAGTGGCCGCAATAGATGGGGTTCGTCAGGACCCTCTGGACTGCGCGGGGGTTCCACTCACAGCCCAGCTTCGTCTTGGCCCCATCCCCATTCAACGCAAGGCTGATGGCCCGGCACCCCAGCCCTTCGCTCAGGTACAACCGGAAAATCCGCCGGACCACATCCGCCTCCGCCGGGTTGATTTGGAGCGTAAAGTTGTCGATGCGGTCGTACCCATAAATCCGCTGGGGTACGCGCCCTTTCCTGGCGTTGATCTTTTTCCCCCATTTCACCCGCTTGGACAGGTTTCCGCTCTCCTCCTGGGCCATGGCTCCAAAGATAGTCAGGATGAACTCGCTGTCTCCAAGGGATGTCATGTTGGCCGTGAGAAACACCACGTTGACGCCCATCGACTTCAACACCCGGATGCTTTGCAGGAAGTCCACCGTATTGCGGGCCACCCGGGAGACGTCTTTGACCACCACCATTTCAAACAGACCCGCCTGCGCGTCCCCCATCATCCGCTGGAACGCAACGCGTTTTTTCAAACGCGTCCCGCTGATCCCCTCGTCGGCGTACAGCCGGAACAGCTCGTATCCATTTCTCTGGGCATACTCCAAAAAGAACTCCTTTTGATGAGCCAGGCTGTCTTTCTGCTCCTCCTTATCCGTCGATACCCGGCAATACGCTGCGATTCTCATCGGTCGCCTCGCTCCGCTTCCGGCCTGACCACCAGCAGTTTTTCCATGAGCAGTGCCTTCAACAGCTTTTGTACCTCACCCGGCGAATTGGGATCAACCAATGTGTATGTGACATTTGGACCGCGCCGCTTCATTTCACACCTCCTCTGACAGGGGCAAAGGTTTCCCCCTTCTTTTCCGCTTTATGACGGCCCCGGTTCAATTATGACAGGCGCAAAAAGACGGGAGCCACCCCATTCGGCGGCTCCCGTCTCCATTTTCAGCTCCGGTCCGGCACTGTTCCTAATCGCCCTATCGCAAAAACAGGCGCAACAGGTTGCCGTACAGCCCCGTCCGATAGGGCTGATACCGCATGGGCAGGTCTATCCACGTTTTCTTGTCCACGATGCTCTTGGTGTGGGAAAAGGTCTCGAAACCGATTCTGCCGTGATAGGCTCCCATGCCGCTCTCCCCCACGCCGCCGAAGCCCATCTCGCTGGTGGCCAAGTGGATCACCACGTCGTTGACGCACCCGCCGCCAAAGCGCGTCCGGGCCATAGTCTCCCGAATGCAGTCCCTGTCCTGGGAGAACAGGTAGAGCGCCAGGGGCAGGGGGCGGTCCGCCAGGTCGGCGTACAACTGCTCAAAGCTGTCAAAGGTGAGGACAGGCAAGATGGGGCCGAAAATCTCCTCCTGCATGGCCGCGTCGTCCCAGGAAGCGCAATCCAAGACGGTGGGCGCGATTTTCAGCGTCTCTTCATTCCATTTTCCGCCGACGGCCACCCGGCCTGGGTCTATCAGCCCCACCAGACGGTCAAAATGCTTCCGGTTAACGATCCTGCCGTAATCGGGGTTGCACAGCGGATCCTCCCCGTACTGCCGTCGGACCTGTTTGCGCAGCTCCTCCACCAGACGGTCCTTCACGCTGCTGTGGCAGAGGATGTAATCCGGAGCCACACAGGTCTGGCCGCAGTTGAGAAATTTACCGAACACGATGCGCTTTGCCGTCAGCGGAATTTTCGCTGTAGCGTCCACGATGCACGGGCTCTTTCCCCCCAGCTCCAGCACAGCGGGGGTCAAATGCTCCGCCGTATGCCGCAGCACCTCCTTCCCCACGGCCTGGCTGCCGGTGAAGAAGACAAAATCAAATTTCTCATCCAGCAATGCGGCGTTCTCTTTCCGCCCGCCGGTGACCACTGCCACATACCTCGGGTCAAAGCACTCCGCCAGCAGCCTGGCAATCACCGCGCCGGTGGCGGGAGAATAAGCGCTGGGCTTTACTACGGCGGTGTTCCCTGCGGCGATGGCGTCCACCAGTGGGTCCATGGTAAGCAGGAAGGGATAGTTCCAGGGGCTCATAATGAGGGTATTGCCGTAGGGCGACGGCTTTTGGAAGCTCCGGGAGGCAAACTGCGCCAGCGGCGTCCGGACGGTCCGCTCCCGGGCCAGACGTCGGGTGTGCCGGATCATATAGCTCAACTCAGTGAACACCAGCCCCGTCTCGCACATAAAGCCCTCATAGGCGCTCTTGCCAAGATCTGCGGTCAAGGCCTGCCCGATCTCCGCCTCATGGCGCTTGACTGCGTCCCGCAGGCGGCGGAGCATCTCCACACGGAAGGACACGGGCAACGTGGCCCCGGTGCGGAAAAAACGGCGCTGGGCCTCCACGGTCTGTCGGATGGTCTGTGAGCTCATGATGCTTCCTCCTTTGTGCTTTGTGCCTATCGGCATCATACAACGGCGGGAAGGGAATGTCAACTTTTCCCGCCATGCCCGCCGCAAAGCTCCTGCCATTGTAGTATTCCACAAAAACAGACGTTCCTTTTCTACCATATCACCGCTTGAAACAAAGTTCCATTTTTGCTATAATACAAAAGGTGATTTGTATGGTGTATGTCTGCGACAACTGCGGCGCTCGATTCAGCAGGGCCACCAAACAGGACCATTGCCCTGACTGCGGGAAACGCCTGATCCACTCCGCAAATCAGGTAGAACAGCATGAGTATGCTTCCCAAATCGCGGAGCTAATCCGGGATCACTATGCCGACAGCTCCCGATACCCCAACATGGTGATGACGGAGATCTCCGTGCTCAACTGCTTCGCCTTCAAGCTGCCCGCCACTGCAGTCCAAATTGACAGCGATATGGTCGTGGAGCTCTTGGTGGAGTATGGGGAAAACGCCGCCGACCAAGACGATCTGACGGCAAACGTATGGGCAAGACCGGAAAACGGGATGACAAACGCTTTCCTCATGACTGTGCATCTGCCTGCCAAGCAGGATGAGCCGTTGCATGAGCAAATGAACCGCGTTTTTTCGGCGCTCAGCGGAAACAGAACCTTCACGACCGCGCTACGCGGCTTCATCCAGGAACAACTGAATCAAAACAGTTAGCGGCGGAGCCAAGGGCGGGCCCGCGTTACACCGGCCCATATCATTCAAGGGGACAGTGCGCGCGCTACCCCCCTCCTTATTTTTCCTGTCTGTTTGGGAGCAATGATCTTCACCACTGCCACAGGCAGGTTGGTGCTCATCAGGTTCTGCTCATCCAAGTCGTCCGCCCGGCTGTTGGAGGAGAACACCTTAGCGCTGCCTTCGCTGCCAAACAGGATGGCCCGCTTGTCGAACACCGCCAGCCCGCAGATGGACACCGGCCGGGCCGCGCCCACGAAAGCGTCGGCGGTCACCCGGTAGAAATAGCGCACGTCCACGGTGAAGAAGCCGCGGTTGAAGCCCACGGGCTCCACGTCGATGTAAGCGTACAGCAGCTCGGCCTGCCCGGCCTTCAAACTGATGGCGCGGTCGATGACGGCCTGGGAGCTGACGGTGGGATAAAGCCGCAGGTCCTCCACGCAGTCCTTATCGCGGCAACTGTCAAAAATCTTTCGGGTGTGGATGCACACGGCCTCGCGGATACCGGCGGCATCAGCGATGGGGCCCGGCTCGATAAATTCAGCCATATTTGTACCTCCCAATGGTTGATACGGAGGGAGCGGATATGGCGTTCCCCCTCCATTCCCATGGTATGCGGGGGGGTAAAAACGGTGAAACGCCCCGCTCCATGGCCATGGAACGGGGCGCTGTTTTTTACTTGTTCCGCAGGGCGATCTCGTGGCGCTTGGGCCCGGTGGACACAATGGTAATGGGCACACCGATGCGCTGTTCCAAAAACTCCACATAGCCGCGGGCGTTGACCGGCAGGGCGTCATAGTCGGTGGTGCCACGGATGTCGCTCTTCCAGCCGGGCAACGTCTCAAAGACAGGCCTGGCCCGCATCAGCCTGGGCGTGGTGGGGAACATATCCGTCACTTCCCCGTCAATCTCATAGCCCACGCAGACCTTGATCTCGTCCAAATAGCTCATCACATCCAGGCAGGTCAGCGCCACTTGGCCGGCCCCCTGGACCATGCAGCCATATTTGGTGGCCACCGCGTCAAACCAGCCCACGCGGCGGGGACGGCCCGTGGTCGCGCCGAACTCGCCCTTATCACCGCCCCGGCGGCGCAGCTCATCCCCTTCCGGGCCAAGCAGCTCACTGACAAAGGGCTCCGTATTGGAGCCCACGCTGGAGGAATAGGCTTTGGTTACGCAGACAACGTCTTGAATTGCGCTGGGCGGCACCGGGGCGCCCACGCAGCCGTAGCCCGCCAGGGTATGGGACGAGGTGGTCATGGGGAAGATGCCCAGGTCCGGGTCCTTCATGGAGCCGAGCTGGCCCTCCAGCAGCACGGTCTTGCCGTCCTTCAACGCCTGATGAAGGAAACCCACTGCGTCGCCCACGTAGGGGCGCAACAGCTCCCGGTATTCCAAAAGCTGGTCATACAGGGCCTTGATATCCAAGGCAGGTTTATGGTACAGGTGCTCGAACAGAACGTTCTTCACCTCCACCGCGCGGCTCAACCGCTCCCATAGCCGGTCCTCATCGAAGAGGTCGCACACCTGAATACCTGTTTTAGCATACTTGTCGGAATAAAAGGGCGCAATGCCGCTCTTGGTGGAACCGAAAGCCTTGCCGCCCAGACGTTCCTCCTCATACCCGTCCTGAAGGACATGGTAGGGCATGAGCAACTGCGCCCGCTCCGACACGATGAGGTTGGGCGCTGGCACTCCCTGGTCAGTGACGCTCTTTAGCTCCGCCACCAGCTTGGCCGCGTCCAGCGCCACGCCGTTGCCGATGACATTGGTAATATGGGGATAAAAGATGCCGGAGGGCAGAATATGCAGTGCGAAGCGCCCATAATCGTTGATGATGGTGTGGCCCGCGTTGGCCCCGCCCTGGAAGCGCACCACCACATCCGACGTCTCGGCCAGCAGATCGGTGATCTTTCCCTTGCCCTCGTCGCCCCAGTTTGCCCCTACGATCGCTTTTACCATTTCAAAATACCTCCGCGGACCGGGATTCGCAGCCGGCTCCGCCGGTCTGCCTTATCCGGCGCCGCATTACGGGCTCAACAGCCCAACAGATTTATTATAATCAAGTCTCCGCTCCGATGCAAGCCCTTTTGCGCCTTTTTCCGATTTTCTCTTTACTTTCATAAAGTGTCGTGTTAGAATGGCTCCAGATACAAAGTTTCAATACATTTTACGGGAGGATGCGCCATGCAAAAAGAGATGTCGGAACACAGCGCCCTGCTGTTTGAGGCCATTTTGGCATTAAAGGATCAGGATGAGTGCCGCGCCTTCTTTCAGGACCTGTGCACCGTGGCCGAGCTGCGGGCCATGGTCCAGCGGCTGGAGGTGGCCCAGCTCTTGGACCAAGGGCTCATCTACAACGACATCCTCCAGCGCACGGGCGCATCCAGCGCCACCATCAGCCGGGTGAACCGGGCCCTGCAATACGGTGCGGACGGCTACAAAACCGTGCTTCCGAGGTTGAAAAAATGAGCAACCACTATACCGCTGGGCCCGAAGAAGCGAGCAACCCTTACACTGTGATGGCCCAGAGCTATGACAGGCTTACCGGCGATGTGGGCTACGAAAAATGGGCGGACTATGTGGAACGGCACTTCCGCAAGTCCAAGCGGCCCATCCGCTCTGTGGTAGAACTGGGCTGCGGCACCGGGAGCTTGGCCAAGCTGCTGGCGCAACGGGGTTATGCCATAATCGCCGTTGACCTCTCCCCGGATATGCTCACCGTCGCCGAGCAGAAATGCCGGGGCTTGGACGTAACGCTGCTGCATCAGGATATGTCCCGTCTCTCCCTGCCGGGGCAGATGGACGCCGTCATCTGCTGCCTGGACAGCATGAACTACGTCACCCGCCCCTCCGATCTGCGGCGCACCTTCCAACGGGCGTACAAGGCGCTGGCCCCCGGCGGCCTGCTCCTCTTTGACGCCAAGACGCCCGCTGCGTTTGAAGGCGCGGATGGTCAGACCTACCTAGACGAGGATGACGAGCTCTACTGCGTATGGCGGGCGGACTACTACCCCCGCCGCCGTGTATGCACCTACGGCTTGGACCTGTTCACCAAGCAAAAGGATGGAAACTGGAGCCGGTGCAGCGAGTACCATGAGGAATACGCGTATACAATGGATGAGCTGGACGGCTTCCTGCGGAAGGCCGGGTTCCGGCAGATCAAACAATACGGCGACAAGACCATGTCCCTTCCGAAGGATGGAGCCCAGCGGGTCTTTTTCGCCGCCAGAAAGGAACAATAGCAATGGATCAGATCGTTCGCGTCATCGCCAAGGACGCCCCTGTTAAAGCCATGGCCATCTCCGCCCGGGATACCGTCGAGCGGGCCCGGGCCATCCACGACTGCTGGCCGGTGGCCTCCGCCGCCCTGGGACGGCTGCTCATGGCCGCGTCCATGATGGGCGCCGTTATGAAGACGGAGGACGGAGCCGTCACCCTGCGCATCAAGGCCGACGGGCCGCTGGAGTCCCTTACCGCCGTATCCGACAGCCACGGAAACGTCCGGGGCTATGTGCAAAACCCCGCTGTGGACGTGCCCCGGAAGGCCAAAGGAAAACTGGATGTGGGTGCCGCTGTGGGTACGGACGGTGAGCTGACCGTCATCCGGGACCTGGGTCTGAAAGAGCCCTATATCGGTTCGGTGCGGTTGGTGGGCGGAGAGATCGCAGAGGATGTGGCGGCCTACTTTGTGGAGAGTGAGCAGGTGCCCACCGCCTGCGCCCTGGGCGTGCTCATTGCAACAGACCAGACGGTGCAGGCGGCCGGCGGCTACCTCATCCAGCTCCTGCCTGGGGCGGACGACGCTGTGGTGTCCGCCGTGGAACGGGGTGTGGCCAAACTGGGGGCCGTCAGCGCCCGGCTGGACGCAGGCATGGACCCTTTGGGCCTGCTGCGGGAGGTGCTGGGGGAATTTGAACTGGAGGTGTTGGAGACTGCCCCCATCGAATACCGCTGCTACTGCACCCAAGAGCGGGTCAGCCGGGCGCTTATCAGCATGGGCCGGGACGAGTTGACCTCTCTCATTGAGGAACAGGGAGGCGCGGAGCTCACCTGCCAGTTCTGCGACAAGGTCTACCGCTTCTCCGCAGTGGAGTTGAAAGCGCTCCGGGACGAGGCCTCCGCCAAGTAACTCCAATTTTTTTCATTTTCCTCTTGACAGATGGCGGTCCATTTGTTATAATCACTTTCGCCGTCTGACAAACGGACCGGGAAACCGGGCAACGGGAGCATAGCTCAGCTGGGAGAGCACTTGCCTTACAAGCAAGGGGTCACAGGTTCGAGCCCTGTTGTTCCCACCAACATAGTTTCAAAAATGTGGCGCGGTAGTTCAGTTGGTTAGAACGCCGGCCTGTCACGCCGGAGGTCGAGGGTTCAAGTCCCTTCCGCGTCGCCACATCCTATGCCCAGGTAGCTCAGTTGGTAGAGCAGCGGACTGAAAATCCGCGTGTCGCTGGTTCGACTCCGGCCCTGGGCACCATATGCGAGTGTAGCTCATCTGGTAGAGCGCCACCTTGCCAAGGTGGAGGTAGCGAGTTCGAGCCTCGTCACTCGCTCCAAAAAATTTCAAAAAGAAGTGCTAAAGCACTTCTTTTTGAATATAATATAGTGTTCGGCGCCATAGCCAAGTGGTAAGGCAAGGGTCTGCAAAATCCTGATGCCCCAGTTCAAATCTGGGTGGCGCCTCCAAAATGAGAGGGCGGGCTGCGGCCCGCCCTCTCCCCTTTCTTCATCAATTTCATACCGGGGTGTGGCGAAGTTTGGTATCGCGCTTGGTTCGGGACCAAGAGGCCGCGGGTTCAAGTCCCGCCACTCCGACCATGTCGAGTGTTCATAACGCAACTGAACACTCGTATGTAAAGGAACAGTCGAA
>CANOYV010000047.1:0-18133 GCA_947571605.1 uncultured bacterium
CATATCCCCGTATTTTTATTGTGGCTTTTTGCTTTTTCAGTAGACCCTACTTAGAACAAGTAGTGAGGGTCAAGCAACCGGGCTTTCCACCATGTCCTACACAGAGAACGCAGATGGATCTTACACCACCTATCAGTATCTTGACGGCGTCTTAACCGACAAACACACAACCATTCCAGGTAGCGGCATAGTTAATCATACCTACTACAATCTAGATGGAACCTATACTGAAGTTACCGAAAATGTTTCCGCTCAACAAGGTATCGTTTCCGCCGCAATGTTCAGTGGTGCTCCTGATCATGTAAGTACTAGAAATATGGGATATATGCACTACGATCATATCTGGACTGGCACCCGCTATTCGATTTCTGTTGAAATCTATGATAGATATTATTACGACAGCGAATTTACCTTTGGAGTAGGTGACGCAAAAACTTTGGCCGATTGGACATCTGCACTTCTAGCCGTTTGGGCTTTTTCAGTCAATCCAGTAACACTGGCAAGCGCTATTGTCGGCTTCCTTTCTGCTACCGGACTCCTTAACCTCGGTGTAGATGCCATATATACCGCTCTCTTTACACAAACAATACGTTGCACCTATGCTAACCAGACCTTCTATGGTACTGCTACTGCTCCGAATACTAATTATCCAGTAGGTGAGTTAGAGGAAACCTACGCAGTAGTAAAAAACGGAAGTCAAACAGAGACAATCACAGAGGGATATACCGCAGGTGATTGGGGCAATCGCACGTTTGGCCGTATGATGATGTACAGAGTTTTCGGTATAGATGATGCCCCAACGTCATGGACGAATCTCGGCAATTAACATTAAGAAAAAGCCCCTATAGGGGCTTTTTCTTATGACTTTTTAAACTTATGGTCCAATACACACAGAAAAAACAATCCTATTATCAAAACTATAGTGCCAATATAAAACTGATTTTTAGTCCCTTTGGGGTCGAAATATATAATCATTGACCCAGCTCCAATCAAAATATCAGCAAATACCCTCTTTTTTTGCCACTCTCTTACCTTATTATTTGCCCTGTATCTCTTACTTATATGGATTTGTGATCCAATTCCATCTAAAATAGCAATAAGGAAAAAACCAATGCCTATAATTAATGCGCCCATATTCATTACATCAATACACTCTTTCCATCTGCGCTACCTCCTATCTTTACTGATCGACCCAGACCTCCCCGGAAAGAAAACGCTGCATCGATCAAGGCACGGAGAGCCCGGGCCGTTGCCTCCATCTGCTGAGCCGCGACCAGAGCCGAGATTAACTGCTCCAACGGTGAATGTCAACCACCATATAGCCCTCGCGCAGGTTCGTGACCGTCAGCCCGGGATCCGTGGCTGTGATCTGCCCATCCTGGAGCAGCAGCACCTCCACGCCGTACCCGTTGTCATCCAGTTCCTGCACCGCATTCAGGTCAAGCTCCTCCGCAATGAAGACCGGCGCGGCCCGCATGGCCAGGTCCGCGCAGCCCAAAACCGGGGAACAGCATACCATGGAACTCACCGAACTCTTGCACACTCCGTCCTCCGGGTTCAGATACCGGGTGCGGATTTCGCCGCTTTTCAAACGGTAGTACCGCTGCCCATCCCCGGCAGCCGCGGGAAAGCCCCGCAGGTTCACCATGCACATCCGCCCCTGGTACTCCATGGCTCCCACCTGAACAGGACGGGCATCAATTTCGTCATACAGCACAAGCGTGTAGGGCAGCTCCCGGTCGTCCATGCAGCAGACGAAACCATCGGAGCTGGACAGGACGCCGTGGGTAAAGCCCGCCTGGATCAGCTCATTGCCCACATAATCCACCGTGAAGGCGTTTGCCATCCAGCCAAAGTCCAAAAGATGGTCGATCCCATTTTCCTGAATATAGGCCAGATATTCCTCCGATACCCGCAGACAGACCTTGAAATCCTCCAGCAGTTCAATATCGATCTGCGCAGGGTCCATGGCGTAAGCGGCCACAGCAGCATACTCTTCCGCCACCTCCTGACTCAGGCGGGGGTCGAAATCGGCCAGTTGGCTGTCGTCCTGACACCGAAACACGCCGTCATACCGGGCAAACACTGGCCCCAGGTAGATGGTGCGGTCTCCGTAAAACTGTATCAGTTCAAGGCGGTGGTAAAGCGCCGCATCCACCTGAAGCGTCTCATTGGGATGCTGGCCGATCTCCCACAGGTTGACCATCCCGTCGGCCCCCTCGTAGGCATTGAACATCTGGTAGGCCGTCCGGCACGCCCTGGTATACATCTGCACCAGCGCCCGGTTTTCCGACGTGGTGTTCTGCTCGCCCGCCCCCAGCTCATAGAGGAGAGTGAACTCCTGCGCACAGGAGGGGCCGTCCGAGGAGCCTGCCTCGATGGTCCGCCAGCCGGGCTCTGTAGAGAAGAGGCGGGAGAAGGCATAGGCCAGCGCCCCTGCCCCGATGAGCAGGAACAGCGCCGCAACGACGGCCCGAAGGAGGGTATTCTCCCCGGACAGTTGGATCTTCTCCACCGGCTTGAGGTGGGGCCGGTTGTCTTTCGCGTAGCGCGCCAAAATTAGATCACCGCCAGCACAATCAGCAGCAGGAAAATCACCACAATGGCCGCCAGGAAGATCAGCCCCACAACGGCGCCCTTCCTACAGGCTTTGGCGTTGCGGAAATGATGGAAATGGTTGAATACCGCCATGGCGATCAGGCCTAGAATGGGCAGGAAGAAGGACAGGATCATATACCAGATGTTGCCCGTGTCCCGGGCGGGATGGATGAGCAGCTCATCCTCCCGGACCGAGGCGGCAAGTGCCTTCTCTTCCGCCTTCTTCTTCTCCGCCGCCGTCCCGTCCTCCGGGGCATTGGGGTCCCGGATGGTGATAGCCTTTACCGGTAAGCCCGCCTCGCGGATGGCCTTGTACCGCTCGATCTCCTCCTTATTGCCGTAGACATAGTGGTCGTGGCCAATACACACAAACTCCGGCTTATCCTCGCTGTAGTCATGGACGGAGGGGTCGTAGGTGAACAGCACCTTGTTCTTCTCCAGCTTCGGGTCGGGGATGGGGATGGCGGAAATCAGCGAGTGGGTATAGGGGTGCAGCGGGAAGTTAAACAGCTCCTCCGCCTCGGCCACCTCCACGATGCGCCCCTTGTAGATGACGCCGATGCGGTCGGAGATGAAGCGCACCACGGACAGGTCGTGGGCGATGAACAGGTAGGTCAGTCCCTTCTCCTCCTGGAATTTCTTCATCAGGTTGAGCACCTGGGCACGGATGGACACGTCCAGGGCAGAGATGGGCTCGTCCGCCACCACCAGCTCCGGCTCCATGACCATGGCCCGGGCGATGCCGATGCGCTGGCGCTGGCCACCGGAGAACTCATGGGGATAGCGGGTCAGGTGTTCGGGCAACAGGCCCACTTCCTCGATCATGGTCTCCACCTTGTGGACCCGGTCGGCCTCGTTTTCAAACAGGTGGAAGTTGTAAAGGCCCTCAGAGATGATGTAGTCCACGGTGGCCCGCTCGTTCAGCGACGCCGCCGGGTCCTGGAACACCATCTGCACGTTGCGGATGACCTCACGGTCCAAGGCGTGGGAAATCTTACCGGAGATGCGCACGCCCTTGTACTGAATCTCACCGGCAGCCAAGGGGTTCACACGGATGACCGCCCGGCCCACAGTGGTCTTGCCTGAGCCGGACTCGCCCACCAGGGAGAAGGTCTCCCCTTTATAGATGTCAAAGGAGGCGTCCTGGACGGCGCGGACCGCATCGTCCCCCTTGCCGAAGGTAATATCCACATTTTTCAACGACAGCAGGACTTCCCTGCCGTTTTCGTCCAACGGCCCGTGCTCCGGCAGGATGGAGGAGCGGGCCCCTTTCACTTTTTCTTGGCTCACAGTCCGACCCTCCTTAAATGTTGAACGCGTCCATCAGCTTCTGATGGATGTCCTGGATGCCCTCCGGCTTCTCGATCTTGGGCGCTCGGGGGTCCAGCAGCCAGGTCTTGGCAAAGTGGGTGTCGGTGACCTGGAACATGGGAGGCTCCACCATGGTATCGATCTGGAGGCAGTAGGGGTTGCGGGGGGCGAAAGCGTCGCCCACAATCTGGTTGTACAGCGACGGCGGCGTGCCGGTGATGGAGTACAGCTTGGTGTTCCTCTGGGCGAGCTGGGGCAGGGAGCTGAGCAGAGCCCAGGTATAGGGGTGCCTGGGGTCGTAGAAAACCTCGTCCACTTTGCCCAGCTCGATGATCTGGCCGGCGTACAGCACCGCCACGCGGTCAGCAATGTTGGCCACCACGCCCAGGTCGTGGGTGATGAACACGATGGTGTAATCAAATTCCTTTTGCAGGTCCTTGATGAGCTGCAAAATCTGGGCCTGGATGGTCACGTCCAGGGCGGTGGTGGGCTCGTCGCAGATCAGAATCTTGGGCTGGCAAGACAGCGCGATGGCAATGACGATACGCTGGCGCATACCGCCGGAGTATTGGAAGGGGTAGTCGTCGAACCGGGCGGCGGCGTTGGGGATGCCCACCTTGTGCATCAGCTCCAGGGCCCGGCGGCGGGCCTCCACCTCGGTACAGTCCTGATGCTTGAGGATGATGGAGGTGATCTGCTTGCCAATGGTGATGATGGGGTTCAGGGAGGTCATGGGGTCCTGGAACACGGTGGCGATGCGCTTGCCGCGAATCTGGGACCAGTCCTTGGGGTCCTTCACATTGGCCAGGTTCAGGATGCAGGTGCCGTGGAGCTGCTCCGCCGTCTCGTCCAGATAGCGCACCCGGAAGGCCACATTGTCGAACACGGCGTTACGCTGGCCCTCGTCGTCCAGGTCCACCCCAAGCTGCATGGCCTTTTTCAGCGCCTCCAGCAGCCCGTGGGTCAGCTTTCTCCGCTTTCTCAGGTTGAAGCGGCCTACGGACAGGTAAATCTCCTTGGCCAGGATTTCGTTGCGCTTCGTGCTCTCCGGGCCCACTTGCCCCCCGATCTCCTTCTTGTACTGCTCCTGGAGTTTGTCCATCCGCTCCTGGTAGCTCTTCATATACGCGGCGTCCGTATCCACCGCGTGCTTCTTCTCCCGGGCGAGCTGCTCGTTCTTCTTTTTCAGCTCTTTGATCTTAACCTCGTAGTCCTTGATCTCCTGATTGACCTGTTTGAGCCTATCCTTCTCCTTGGCGGGGTCCAGGGTCTGCTTCAGGTTGAAGGCGTCGGTGCGCTGGTGCATAAGCTCCTGAAGCTCCGCCTTCTGTGCCTCCAGCTCCGCGCCGCTCAGGCCGCTCTTTTCCCGCTTCTCGCTCTCCAGGGCCAAAATCTTCTGATAGGTGGCCGCACCCAGCTCCAGGCGGGCGTACTCGTCCAGCTTCTGCTTGGAGCTGGCGATATGGGACCTGGCCCGGCTATCCAGCTTGACCACGGTGTCCGCCAGTACGCTGTCGTTGAAGATGATAGAGCCGTTGTCGATATAGCCGTTGGAGTCCAACATGCCCGCAAAGGTCTTGGTGAACACGCTCTTGCCCGAGCCCGACTCTCCCACAATGGCGATGGCCTCGTTCTCGTAGATGTCCAGGGAAATGCCCCGGATGGCGGTGAGGGTCCTGCCGCGGACCCGGAACTTTACGTCCAGGTCCTTGACGGACAACAAAACTTTTTTCTCTTCCATGGCCGGCTCCCCCTTACATATGGGTCCTGGGGTCGGACGCATCGCCCAGGTTCTGGCCGATCACGTACAGCACCACGGTGATGATGGAGGCCACGGCCACAGGGCTCCAGAACTCAAACTCCCAGCCGGGGGTAACCATGGCGCTTTCCGCCTCATAGATCAGGCGGCCCAGGGACATATCCTTCATACCCAAGCCGATATAGGACAGGAACACCTCGTAGGAGATATAAGACGGGATCTCAGTGGCCAGCAGGGTAACGATCACCGAGGTCATGAAGGGCAGAATGTTCATCATGGCGATCTTCACCGTGGAAGTGCCCAGGCAGCGGGAAGCCAGATTGTATTCCCGGTCCCGGATGATAACCACCTGTGTGCGGATAAAGTAGGCGATGCTCAGCCAGCCGATTGCCGTCAGGGCCAGCACCATGGTCCAAAAGCCCGCGGCAAACAGCATCACCATCACGGAGATAAACAGGATATAGGGCACATTGCCGATGATGTTGTAGACCTCCATCATGATAACGTCCACTTTTTTGGAAAATCCCCAGATGGCGCCCACGATGACGCCGATGGTCATATTGATAGCGCCGCAGATGAAAGCCAGAGAAATGGATATCTGGGCGCCGTTCCAGACGGCGTCAAAGGTGGCCTGTCCGGCGCCGCTGGTGCCCAGAATGTGGTGGATGCTAAAGCCGAAGTGCCGGATGGCGGCCGATGGGGACAGATGCTTGGTCTCGGCCAGCATCACGTTGGCGTAGGGGTCGTAATCCGTCACAGCGGGATAGATATACGCGAAGGCGATGACAATGACCAGCACGGACAGAATGACGATGTTCAGCTTGTTGCGGAAAAACACGCGGAACACCGACTGCCAGTAGGAGTACCGGGGGGCGGTGATCTTCTCCGATTCCAGGTCGCTGTGGTTGACCGGGGAGAACAGTTCCTCCTCCGACATACCCAAATTCTTCAAATCTTGATCCATAGCTCTCACCTATCCTTCGACGTGAACGAGATCCGCGGGTCCACAGTGGCCATGAGGATATCGCCCATAATAATGGATACCACGGACAGCACCGCGTAAAACAGGGCCACGCCCACGATGACGCCGTTGTCGAATTTGTTGATGGCCTCGGTGAGCAGGTTGCCCGCGCCGGGGACCACATACACACGCTCGGTGATGATGGCGCCCGTCAAGGCGGCCAGCACACTGGCCGGAATGCCGTGGATAATGGGGATGGCCGCGTTCTTCAGAATGTGCTTGGTGAAAATCTCCCCCTCCGACAGGCCGCCGGACCGGGCGAATTTCACGTAGTCCGAATTCAGTTGGTCGATCATATACCGGCGCATCCACTTCATCAGGTTGGCGATGGAGGGCAGGGCCAGCGAGACGATGGGCAGCACGAACATCATCTTGCTGCTGGACTCCATGTCAAAGAGGGAGGGCAGGCCGAACACCGAGCTGCCGACGGCCTTGAACAGGAAGATATAGGCCAGGGAAGGCACGGCGATGATGAACACGATATAGGCGGTGCCCAGCTTGTCGATGAATTTATCCTTCTGTCGGGCCATGAGGATGCCCAGGGGAACGCCCAACAGATAGGCGATGCACACCGCGATCAGGCCGATGACGAAGGAGTAGCCCACCTTGGACATGCCGCCCTTGAAGGTATTCACATTGGTGTAGTCGTCGGTAAACCGGGCCAGGTTGACCACGTTGCCCTCCCGGGAGCCCAACTGGTAGGTGGCGGAGTGCAGGTCGTCCGCGCTGCTCTCGGTCAGGCCGGTGGGGAAGGTCATGGTGGACATCACGTAGGAGCCCTGGCTGCGGGTCATGGTGTCGAACACGTCCACGCCCTTGTTCACGGAGTAGGACGTGCCGAGCTGGATGGTGGCAAAGTTCTGGTGGACGTAGGGGAAAACAGAGTCCACGTAGAACAGGTATTTATGATACGTCCCGTTGCCGATGATGGCCGGGGAGAACTTCTCGCCGCCGTACACCGGGTCGTGCCAGGTGAAGGTGAGCCCGCGCTCCCCCACGTCCCCCTCCACCTTGTGGATGTTGTCGATGGCCACCAGGTTGGTGAAATATCCGATCACCCGGTCCAGCAGCGGCTGGTCACGGCAGGCGAACAGCGCCTGCTGGCCGCCGTTGGCCACGCGCTTGCCGTTCATCACCGCGTCCAGGCGCTGAACCTCATAGCCCTGGTCCTCATAGAACCGGGTGAACTCCTCCACGTACTGGGCCACCACCTTGGAGTCCTTGTCCGAGGTCTGGGCAATGCCCACCGCCTTGGCGCGGGTCTCCTCGTCGATCTCCCCGTCCGTGGTTTTCTGCTGGAGCCACTCCGCGTACGTCACATAGTCCACGTACCCGTACTCCTCCCACTTGGAGTAAATATACGTGGTCCGGGCGTTGTTGGTCTGCCGGGAGAACAGGGGGTCCGAGGCGAACACCTGCATCCGGTCCAGAATGGAGTAAATCATAATCATGACGATGATGACCACAATGACGATGGACACCGCGCCATGAATCAAGCGTTTCACAAGATATTTTCCCATAATCGCTCACGCACCTAATCTTCGGTTCTGTTCCCCCTCCCGGGGGAGGAAACGGTTTTTATGTTCCTTCGCGTTCTCTTGCCATCCGTTTCCTCCCCCATAAGGGGGAAGAATTTGCGCCTAATACGCGTAGCGGGAGAATGGCACGCACCATTCTCCCGCACGCGCGTATGATTAGCTCTGTTTCCTAGGGCCGCTTTTCGATTTCCGGATTACCACACACCGAAGCTCTTGCTCATGGAGCCGTCGCCGTAGGGCATCAGAGTATCCAGGTAGGTGGAGGGATCGCCGAAGTCGGGACCCCAGCCGGTGTAGTCGTTCAGGTCGAAGTTGGCCTCCTTGCCGGACTCGAAGTAGTACACGGCGTTCTGCCACTCCTTGCCGTCCACGGCGGGGATCAGGTTGACCTGCACCAGGCCGTCGGTGTTCTTCTCAATGGACTGCTTGAGCACGTTGGCGCGATTGGTGTAGGTGGGCATATTGCTGGCGTAGGTCACGTCGATCTGGATGGGGTTCTCCTTGGTGACGTGCAGGCCCAGAGCGCCCAGCTCCTCTACGGCCAGAGCCATCTCCTTCTTGGACTCCTCCTCGTTGTACCAGCCGTCGAAGCCCGCGCCGGAGCCGGCGCCGTCGTCGGCGTCAGGATCATAGACCTTGATGGGATAGCCGTCGGCGGTCAGTTGCGCCTGCAAGATCTCGCCGTAGTAGCTGCCGGCGGGGAAGGTGCCGATGTCCAGGGTCACGTCCTCTTCAATGGTGACGAAGGTGGCGGGGACATAGGAGTTGATCAGGGACATATACTTCAGCTCCTCGCCCACAGTCTGGGCGTTGTGGCTGGCACGGTCCATGCCATAGGCGATGGCCAGACGGAAGTGCTGGTTGTTCAGGGCCAGGTGGGTCCGGGCCTTGTCGTTGTCGGTCTGCTGGGACACGCAGGCGTTGGCGTCATTGTAGTTGGCGTAGCCCTGGCGGTTCAGGTTGAAGAAGCCGACGAAAGAGGTGGAGTCGGGGGAGCTGACGGCGAAGTAGGTGTCGAACACGTTGGCGTCATCGCCCTCCAGGGTCTGGGCCTTGGCCAGCTCCACACACTCGGCGACCTGGCCGCAGGAGTCGAACACGCCGCTGACGGTATCGGTGTAGCGGCGGGTCTCCTCGCTGGAGTCGAAGAACAGCCAGGTGATCTTCTTCAGGTTGATGTTATCCTTGTTCCAATAGGAGGGGTTGGCCTCGAACACGATGGTGTTCTTCTCGGTGGCGTTGGTAATCAGGTAGGGACCGCAGTAGGCGATCTTGTCGAAAGCGGTGCCGTACTCGTAATCAGGGGTGTACTCCGCGCCGAACTTGCCGCCCAGGGAGGTGTAGTACTCGGTGCACAGGGGGGCGAAGATGTTGTAGGCCATCATGGTGAGGAAGTAGGAGCGGGGGCTGGTCAGGGTGTACTCCAGAGTGTACTCGTCCACGGCCTTCACACCCACGGTGGAGAAGTCGGTGGTGGTGCCCAGAATATACTCCTCAGCGCCCACGATGACGCCGGACAGCAGCTCTTCCAGGCCGCCCTTGGCATCCAGCAGGTGCTGCAGGCCGTCCACAAAGCTCTGGGCGGTGATTTTGCCCACCTCGCGGCCCTGGGAATCGGTGAAGATCTGGCCGGGGCGGATCTTGAAGGTGTAGGTCAGGCCGTCGTCGGAGACGGTGTGGCTCTCGGCCAGGGCGTACTGGAGCTCGTTCTCCATGTCGTACTCCATCAGGCCGTCATAGGTGTTGACCAGGGGCTCGGAGTCGGACTGATAGTAGGAGTTGAGCACGTCCCAGGTGTTGGGGTCGGAGGTGTAGATGCGGGTGAAGGTGTCCTTCAGGGTGTAGCCATTGCTGGTCAGGTAGTCCTTGGCCCACTGCTCATAGGTGCCGTCGCCAGCCACCTCGGCCCAATGGGCGGCCATGGCGGAGCGGTCCTCCGCCTTAATCAGCTCGTTGGTCACGATGGCGTTGTGGTAACGGTACTCATCGTTGCCCCACGCCACGGTGGGGGCGGAACGCACGGCCAGACGGCCCATGGTATAGTTGCCGCCGTGGGAGTTCAGCGGGAACAGAACGCCGCTCTCCAGCAGCTTGGCCTCGGCCACGGCCATCTTGGCCACGCGCTCGGACTGGTTGTCGGTGATGGCCAGGGCCTCCTGGTAGAGGTCATAGAACTCCTGGAAAGAGGCCATATAGATGGTCTCGTCGTCATAGGTCAGGGGCTCGAAATTCTCCTCGCCGTTGGGCGCGGTGCCCCCCTGGCTGTTCTGGGGCGCCTGGCTGTTGTTGTCGGCGTTATTGCCGCACGCGAACAGGCTCAGCAGCATGACCAGAGCCAGCATAAGGCTTACGATCTTCTTCATGTTTATCCTCCTGTTTCAACTTTTTTTATATTTAACCGGGCAGGACCGGATTTGCCGCCCATCCTGCGCAGGCTAAATCACCATAAAGCCCTGCCCGCGGCGGGAAGGGCTTTTTCTGTCCCCCGGCCGGGGGACAGAAAAACGGGATATATCCCGTTCTGTGCTACAAAGCGCTGCTTTGCTAAATCGCGGAAATGAAATAGGGCGCGGCACACACGCCCCAAGATCCGGCACGCCGCGCTTCTTTGCAAGTTATCAAACGGTCCCATTCATTTTCAACTGCCGGATGCAAACTGCCCCGCCGCGATTTGTTAAACATTATAGCGAATTACCAGGGCTGTGTCAATAACGGATTTGCAGTACATTTGCCCAAAGCTGCAAATTTTCGTGGGAATTGCCAGGACATATGTTCGATTGCGCAGACAGGTCGCCGCACGGGAAAGCCGCCGGAGCGGACGCTCCGGCGGCTTTCCCGTCTCAATATTCGATCTCTCCCGTGTACTCGGAGAAAACACACCGGAAGCCGCCCGCCCCGGCAAACTCCAGCGATACCTTTAAGTAGCCCTCGTACCCGGTCGACATGCCGCTGGTATCACAGCCCAGCCAGCAGTTGACCTCACCGCCGTTCACGGTGTACTGGATCATGTCCCCCAGAGAAATGGCGTCCGCCACGGGGGCGTCAGGGTTATCCCTGGGCGCATGCTTGTTCAAGGACACGGGGCCGGGCATCCCCGGACCCCGGAGATAGAACCAGTCCTCGTCCCCGGTGGACTGGATAGAGCTGAGGATCAGCTCATTCAGGCCGGAGGTATCGTACTGTTCCAGGGTCTCGGCGTCAAACACATAGAGCTGTTCGACATGCACCCCGGTACCGTAGCCCCAAACCAGGGGGAACACGATCTCGTCCCTCCCGTCACCGTTCAGGTCCAGCACATCGGGATATTCGGCGGAGGGGTTACTCATGTCCCAGACGGCGTCGATCCGCACCTCTTTGTCATGGTAACACAACCTGACGTCCCGGCCCAGCTCGTCCCGGTAGAATAGAATCGGCTCCGCCACGTACCATTCCTGTTCCATGGCCTTCTGGTAGGCCCGCAGGTTTTCCAGCAGGGACGCGTTCTCGTCCCGGGTAAAGACCGGCTCCCAGGAGTCCATAAACCACAGACTGTCGTACAGCCGCCCCTCCTTTTCAAACGTATCCGCCAGGTCATCGTCGGTGTTGAAGAGCTGGACGCTGTGGGCCAGCAGGCCGTTGATCTCGTCCATAAAGGCGGCGATGGCCTCCGGGTCAAAGCTCTCGTGCATGAAGGGGGCGAAGTTGATGTCGAACTCCACGCTGTTCTCCCGCGCCACCGTCTCCACTCCGTTCTCCAGGGTGAACAGCTTGTAACTGTAGGTACACCACCCCTGGCCCATATAGGGGTTGTAGCGCAGCAGGTAATCCTCCCCGTCCAGGGTGCACAGGAAGAGGGAATTGTAGCCCACATGGGCGTAGTGGCCCTCCTCGGAGTAGATCACCTCGCCCCCCTCCCGGACGTCCAGCCGCTGGCCGCTGCCGCCGTAGATCATATATACCTCCAGGGTCTCGGGCACGCCGTTGCGGTTCAGGTCGGTCTGTGGGAAGTCCGACGGGCACACCTTCCCCTCCAGCAGGCCGCCCAGCCATTGGAAATAGGCCTCCGCGTCGCCGGGGGTTACGTCGCCATCGTGGCTGAAATAGGTCATCAGCAGGCCCCGCTTTCCCGCGCCGTTCACCAGGAACACCACGTAGCTGCTGTCCCGCGCGACGTTCCTCAGCCAGCCGTCCTCCGTGAGGTAGGCGTCGCCGTCGATGAAGTTCTCCACCTTGTCCGGCGTGGTGGTGTGCGCCTCATAGTTGAACTGCCACACCTCCACGTCCATGTCCCCGGCCTTACCGGTCCAGGGGCCGTTCAGGGTGTTCACCCGCCAGTCGTCGATGACCACGGGGCCGGCGTGGTGCTCGCCCCAATACTTCCGGAGGTTGGCGCAGGACTCCCTGGCCTCCTCCCCCACGAAGTGGAGCACATCCTCGGGAATGCCCTCCACGTCCACCGTGAAGTGGGCGGGCAGGTCGTCCCAGTCCTCCGGTTCCCCTTCAGTGGACAGGGGTCCTGCGGAGACCGCAGGATCGGCAGAGGAGACGGGATCGTCCGCCTCCGCCTCCGGCTCCGCAGCCTGCCCGAAGGCGCACAGGCAGGCCATCGCCGTCACCAGCACCGCCACGGCCACCGCCCACGCCACCCGCCTGGGGGCGGCGGCGATGCGGGTGATACGCTCCTTGAGGCTCTTTTTGTCCCCCGCCATGGTGGTGGCGCACCGGAACAGGTCAACCGGGCCTGGCTTGGCGGTGACCAGGGCCAGCAGGGTGTTTCCATACCCCGCCCGTTCGCTGTCTCCCAGGCGCTTGAGCGCCCCCTCGTCACAGGCCAGCTCCCCGTCCCGCCGGCTGAGCCGCGCCGCCACCCACACCAGCGGATTCCACCAGTGGGCCGCCAGGGCGGCGCACCGCAGGAGGCTCCAGATGTGGTCTCCGTGCCTGTAGTGGGTGTATTCATGGGCCAGCACATGGCGGAGCATGTCCGGGCTTGCCGCCGCCTCCGGGGTCACGTAGACGGCGGGCCGGATGACCCCAAACAGGCACGGGGAGG
Organism: uncultured bacterium; assembly: GCA_947571605.1. Lineage (GTDB taxonomy): Bacteria > Bacillota > Clostridia > Oscillospirales > Oscillospiraceae > Enterenecus. Next base: position 13,260 of record CANOYV010000047.1, read on the forward strand.
GCAATCCCGCCGCCACATACACCCGAAGGGGCTGGTCCGCGCCGTCCAACGGGATACGCTCCCGCCGCAGCTTCCAGAAAAACAGCAAATTCGACCCCAACAGCACAAAAACAACCGCAACCGACCCGGCCAGCCACACCCAGCCCAGCCAGCCGGGGGCTTTTGACACGTCCGGGGGCTGGGGAGGCTCCGGCGCGTTGGGCATTGCGGGGGGATTGGGAGCGTCAGGGAACGCGCCCCAAGTCCCGGTTGGGCCGTCCTGCCCGCCCGGGGACAGCGCGGCGTCCTCCTCCCCCTCCGTGAGGAGCGGGTTGGCCGGGGTGTATACGGTTTTTTCGGTCCGCTTCTCGGTCGTCACCCACGTCCCGACCACCGGGGAGGTGAAGAGCTGCACCGGCACCAGCAGCCGCACCAGCACCACCGCCCACAGGGCGTACCGCAGCCCGGCGCTCACCCGCCTGCCCAGCGCAGCGCGCAGGGCAAGCACCACAAGGATCAGGAATACGGAGGTAAACACCCATTCCAGCAGTATAACCGCCATCTTACTTCCCCTCCCCGATCCGGTCCAGGATGGCGCGCAGCTCGGCCACCTCGTCATGGGACAGCTCCTGGCGCTTGACCATGGCGCTCATCATCAGCCCCACGCTGCCCTGGTATACCCGGTCCAAGAAGCTGTGGGTCTCGGCGGTGACGGCCTGTTCCCGTTCCACCGCCGGGGTGTAGGATTTGCCCCGGCCCGTCTGTTCGCAGTGGAGCAACCCCTTTTCCTCCATGCGGCGCAGGGTGGTGATGGTAGTGCTCTTGGCCCAGCCCACCCGACCGCTCAGGTCGGAAACCAGTTGCATTACCGTGCGCGGGCTGTCCTCCCACAGGCAGGCGAGCACGCTCCACTCGCTGGCGGTGAGCTTGGTCTCGCCCGCGTCGTTTTTCCATGTCATGGTGCATTCCCCCATCCGGTTTACTTTGTAGTCCTATCATAGCACACCTGGTTTACATTGTCAACCCAAAAAAGGGTTACAGTGCGGTTACAGTTTTCTTCTCCCGCCGGAAAAGAAAAATTTTATTTTTCTCTTGACAAGCGGCCTCATTCCCGCTATAATCATTTTTGTCCGTTGCGAGTGTAGCTCATCTGGTAGAGCGCCACCTTGCCAAGGTGGAGGTAGCGAGTTCGAGCCTCGTCACTCGCTCCAAAGCAAAAGCACCTGCGAAGCAGGTGCTTTTGTCATTTTTCGCTTATTGTTATGATGCAATTATGCACAAAATAGGTGTCCTTGTGAAATCATTCAAAGATTTGTTTGAAGCCAACAGGCCAATTCTAGAAACTAACAAAGATAAGGTTTCTCGTTTACTGGCGGTAGAAATTGCACTCCTGCTGGATGTCTACTGGGAACGTCGGTTTGGTGGAATCCGTGCTTACAGCGCCGGAGGATTCCTGCGAGGGGCCGTCGCGTTGTGGCGCAGTGGGCCAGTACAAAAGGATTGCTAATTTTTTCAAATGTTTTCCTCCTGGTTCTCAATGAAGTTTTTCAACATCTGGGCCACTTGCGCCCTGGCGGCCTAACCGTCCGTCACCGCAGCCGTGGCCATCGCCCAATCCACCGGCCCCTTCGGTAGAGAGGCCGCAGGATATTCCCCCGCTGACATAATCTCACAGGTCTGGCCTGCGGTCCTGTTGGCGGTCCATGGGGTCGTCGTGCGCCCGAATTTTGTGAAGAGGATTGCGCAATCCCGGAATTGCTATGAAATGATGTTGCCCATAGGAGCAAAAGCGGCACGCCGACGGCGTGCCGCTTTCGTCATGTTTTTTGAGGAACGCTGCCCTTTGGGGCCGAGGCCTTTTTCCTGGGCAGACGCTGGTAGACCTTGGTTTCCCGGTACAGCCGCTTGGCCAGTTGGGGGGTGAACGCCCCCGGCAGGGCCCGCCACTTCCAGTTGGTCCCCAGCGTGGAGGGGATGTTCATCCGGGCCTCGCTGCCCAGGCCCAGCAGGTCCTGGGCCTGCATCACGGCCAGGTCGGCGGGAGACGCCCAGGCCCCCCGCATCATCCCCCAGTTGTAGCCCTCCCGGGCGTTGAGCCGGAGATAGGCCTTAGCGAAGGAAACGTCCTTTTTGGGGGCGGTGTCCATCCAGCCCAGGATGGTATCGTTGTCATGGGTGCCCGTGTAGGCCACGCAGTGGGACGGATAGCAGTGGGGCAGGTAGTCGCTGCCCTCGTCCCGGCTGTCGAAAGCGAACTCCAGGATTTTCATGCCGGGATAGCCGGTGTCCCGCAGCAGCTTGCGCACCGAGTCGGTGAGGAAGCCCAGGTCCTCAGCGATGATGTCCTGCTTGCCCAGCTTGGCGTTCACCGCCTTGAAAAAGTCCAGGCCGGGGCCGGGACGCCAGCGGCCGTTTTTGGCGGTGGCCGCCCCGTAGGGAATGGCATAGTAGGAGTCGAAGCCCCGGAAGTGGTCGATGCGCAGCATGTCGTAGATGGTGAACTGGAAGGCAATGCGGCGCAGCCACCACTGGTAGCCGTCCTGCTTCATCCGCTCCCAGTCAAAGAGGGGGTTGCCCCACAGTTGACCGTCGGCGGAGAAGCCGTCGGGCGGGCAGCCCGCCACTTCGGTGGGGATGCCGTTCTCGTCCAACTGGAACTGGTCCGGATTGGCCCACACATCAGCGCTGTCCCCGGACACATAGATGGGCAGGTCGCCGATGATGGAGATACCCAGGCCGTTGGCATAGGCCTTTAAGGCGTTCCACTGGCGGAAGAACAGGTACTGGACCGCTTTCCAGAAATCGATCTCCCCGGCCAGCTCCTTTTTTGCGGCGGCCAGGGCGGATTTGCGGCGCAGCCGGATATCCGGCTCCCAGGTGAACCAGGACGCGCCCCCGTGCTTGTCCTTCAAGGCCATGAACAGGACGTAGTCGTCCAGCCAGACGGAGGTTTTGCAGAACATCCGGTACTCACGGGGCGGATGGGCCAGCAACCGGTCCGCGGCTTTCTTCAGCACGGGGTACCGGGTGACGTACATCAAGCCGTAGTCCACGTTTTGCGGGTCGTCCCCCCAGTTCAGATCCCGGTACTCCTCGGGTTTCAGCAGCCCCTCCGCCGCCAGGTCGTCCAGGTCGATGAAATAGGGGTTGCCCGCGTAGGAGGAGAAGGACTGATAGGGGGAATCCCCGTAGCTGGTGGGGCAGATGGGCAGAATCTGCCAATAGGTCTGCCCGCCGGCGGCCAGAAAGTCCACGAATTCCCGGGCGGCGGCGCCCAGGGCGCCAATGCCGTAGGGGGAGGGCAGGGAGGAGACAGGCATCAGGATGCCGGAGCATCTCATGGGAAATCTCACCTTTCATGGAGACCGCCGTTCCGGTCAGAAACGGCGGTCTCGTGATTCAAGATTGATTCAGGGCCGGGGATGGGTTACGCTCTCCCCTGGGATAAGCCGGAAGGGCACCAGGTTGTGGGCCGGGGCGCAAGGGCGCTGGAGGTTGCGCAGAAGCAAATCCACGCCCTGCTCCGCCAGCCGCTGGGTGTCCTGCTGAACAGTGGTCAGCCGGGGGACGGAGAACCGGGCCAGGGGGATGCCGTCGTAGCCTACCACGGAGATATCCTCCGGCACCCGGCGGCCCAGGTCCCGGATGGCCCGGATGGCCCCCATGGCCATCACGTCGCTGATGCAGAACAGGGCGGTGAGCTCCGGGCAGCGGCTCAAAAGCCGTTTGGTGGTATCGTAAGCGTCGGCGAAGGAATAACGGCAGGGCTCGCACCGCTGGGAGTCAAAGGGGAGCTTCAGCTCATCGAAAGCCCGCTGGCAGCCCCGGACCCGGCGGTAGCTGATCTGGGTACAGGACCAGTTGCCGCCCAGCAGGCCGATGTGCCTGTGCCCCTGGCCGGCCAGGTAGCGGATCACCTGATAAGCCGCCTCCTCGTCGTCGGTGGTCAGGGAGGACAGGTTGGGAAAGGTCAACTCCCCTGCGGAGTTGGTAAGCAGCACGCAGGGCACGACGACGTGATGAAATTCCGCTTGGAAATACTCCAGGTCGCCCCCCAGAAACAGGATGCCCAAAGGCTTACGCTCCCGGCACAGCCGGGCGGCATAGGCCACCTCGTTGGCGTCCTCGTCCAGATAGTACACGGAGGCGTACCGCCCCGCGTTCTGTAAAAGCTGTTGGCAACGCTCCACCAGGTCGGCGAAGAGCATGTTCATGGTGCCCTTGACAATAATGGCGATGGAGGCGCTGGTCTGCTGCTTGAGGCGGCGGGCGTTGTTGTTGGGCTGAAAGCCCTGCGCCTCCACCACCGCCATCACCTTCCGGCGGGTGTCCTCGGAGACGTCGGGGTGGTTGTTCAGCACCCGGGACACGGTGGCCACGCCCACGCCGGACATACGGGCGATATCTTTGATGGTCATACGCGCCCCTCCTTTTTCGACCTAATATTTTACCCCATTTCGGCCCCCATATGCAATCCCTTTTGCAAAATTTTCGCTTTTTTGTCGAGGCAAGGCGCGGGAATCGGGTTTAGCCCTTCACCGCACCGGCGGCCACGCCCTTGATGATGTGCTTCTGGCAGGCCAGATAGAAGATGATGACGGGGATGATGGCCAGCAGGATCAGGGCCATGGTGGCGCCCAGGTCCACAGTGCCGTAGCTGCCCTTGAGGTATTGGATGTGGATGGGGATGGTGCGGTACTTCTCCAGGTCCAGCACCAGGGAGGGGAGCAGATAGTCGTTCCACACCCACATGATCTCCAGGATGCCCACGGAGATCATCGTCGGCTTCAGCATGGGCACCACCACCAGGAAGAAGGTGCGCAGAGGCCCGCAGCCGTCAATGGCGGCGGCCTCCTCAATCTCCAGGGGGATGGACTTGACAAAGCCCACGAACA
>CANOYV010000048.1:0-18104 GCA_947571605.1 uncultured bacterium
CAACAAGCATCACAAGGAACAGTTGCCCAACATCACCCCCCACTCCCTCCGACACACATTCTGCACCCGTATGGCAAACGCCGGTATGAATCCCAAAGCGTTGCAGTACATCATGGGCCACGCCAACATCACCATGACGCTGGACTACTATACCCATGTTGACGCCTGTTCCGTAAAGGCAGAGATGGAGCGGCTGGCTGCGTAGTAAAAAAGGAAGTGAAAGGCCGCTTTTACTACTTCCGTACTACGTTTCAGCGCAAAGTCACGCCGGGATACGCCGAGATATGCGAAGAACTCTCCTAAACGGCAAATGGCGGAAACGCCTGAAAATCAAGGTTTTGCCACCATTTGCCGAGTTACATAAGGTTAGGGCTGAAAATTGCAAAATGTTTGGAGGCAATTATTTCCGCATATGAGCAGTTAAACCGGTTGTGTGCTCGCTTGATGTACGATCAGGGATGGCACGACGCCGGGCAAGGATTATGAACAAAATCAAGGCCTCCCTCAACGGGAGGCCTTGATTTTTACACCCTTTTCCAAACCGCCCCACCGGGCACGTCGGTGACCTCGACCCCCTGGGCCTTCAACTCGTCTCGGATGCGGTCGGCCTCGGCGAAGTTTTTCGCCTTCTTGGCCTCCGCCCGCTGGAGCACCAGCGCGTCCACAGTGGGGTCGCCCTCGCCCTGGATGGTGAAGCCACCGGGAGCGCTGGCCGTCTTGGCCTGGGCGGCCTCCTTCTCCCGCAGGGCCGCCGCCTTTTCCAGCAGGGACAGCGACAGCACCCGGTCAAGGTCCGCCAGCGCCGCCCGCTTGGTGGCGTCGTTCACCGGGGCCTTAAGCACGTCGTACAGGCAGGTAATCCCCATGGAGGTGTTCAGGTCGTTGCCCACCTGGGTGAGGAATTTCTCCTTGAGCCGGGCCACGGCCTCCTGGTCCACCTCGCCGTCCCCGTTCTTGAGGGCGGCCACCCGCTTGATGAGCTTGCTATACGCCCCGGCAGCGTTGTCCAGGTTCTCCCAGGAAAACACCAGTCCCTTGCGGTAATGGCTTTGCAGGCAGAAGAAGCGGTAAGCCAGCGGATCGTACCCTTTTTCCTCCAGCAGGGAGACGGTGAGGAACTCCCCCTTGGACTTGGACATCTTCCCGGAATTGGTATTCAGGTGGTGGACGTGGAACCACTGGGCGCACCAGGGATGGCCCAGGTAAGCCTCGGACTGGGCGATCTCATTGGTGTGGTGGGGGAAGGCGTTGTCCACCCCGCCGCAGTGGAGGTCCAGGTACTCCCCGTTGAACTTCATGGAGATGCAGGAGCACTCGATGTGCCAGCCGGGGTAGCCCACGCCCCAGGGGGAGTCCCATTTCAGGGCCTGGTCCTCGAACTTGGACTTGGTGAACCAGAGAACGAAATCGTTTTTGTTGCGTTTATTGGCGTCCTCTTCCACGCCCTCGCGGACGCCCACGGCCAAATCCTCCTCGTCGTGGTCGTTGAACACATAGTAGTGGTCCAGGGTGGAGGTGTCGAAATACACGTTGCCCCCGGCCACATAAGCGGAGCCCTTCTCAATGAGGGCGGACACCACCTTGATGAATTCGCCGATGAGCCCGGTGGCGGGCTGGACCACGTCGGGGGTCTTGATGTTCAGCTTGGCGCAGTCGTCGAAAAAGGCGTCGGTGTAGAATTTGGCGATGTCCATGACCGACTTGTTCTCCCGCTTGGCCCCCTTGAGCATTTTGTCCTCGCCGGTGTCCGCGTCCGACGCCAGATGGCCCACGTCGGTGATATTCATCACCCGGTTCACGTCGTAGCCCTCGTAGCGCAGGAACTTCTCCAGCACGTCCTCCATGATGTAGGAACGCAGGTTGCCGATGTGGGCGAAGTGGTAGACGGTGGGGCCGCAGGTGTACATCTCCACCCGGCCGGGGGTGTGGGTGCGGAATTCCTCCTTTTTATGGGTGGCGGAATTGTAAAGATACATGATTTTTTCCTCCGTTTCAGGTTTTATCTTCCTGGGTACATGAGGTACAGGCATTCCGCCGTCCCTCGATATGGCACTGGTCCATCAGCTTTTCCAAAGCCTCCAAACGGTGGTCCAGGGCGGCGATGCGCTCCTGGGTGGGGCTTTTCACGCTGGTCTGGTCCACCTCGTCGGCGTAGTGGGTGGACCGCCCCGCGATCTTTACGATCTGCGCCGGGATGCCCACGGCGGTGGCGTCGGGCGGCACCTCGCTGAGCACCACCGCGTTGGCGGCGATGCGGGAATTGTCCCCCACCTTAAAGGGCCCCAGCACCTTGGCCCCCGTGGAGATCAGCACATTGTTGCCGATGGTGGGGTGGCGCTTGCCATGGTCCTTGCCGGTGCCGCCCAGGGTGACGCCGTGGTAGATCAGGCAGTCGTCCCCCACCTCGGCGGTCTCGCCGATGACAATGCCCATGCCGTGGTCGATGACCAGGCGGCGGCCGATCTTCGCGCCGGGGTGTATCTCAATGCCTGTCCAGAACCGGCTCCACTGGGACACGAACCGGGCCAGGAATTTCAGATTGTGACAGTACAGGAAGTGAGCCAGTCTGTGGTAAAGGGTGGCGTGTACGCCCGGATACAGCAAGAAAATTTCCAGCCTGCTCCGGGCCGCCGGGTCCCGGGCCTGATAGGCCCGCAGCGTCTCGCCCAATCGGGTCATAGAAAAAGCTCCTCCTTGTCCATATAAAAACAAAAGCCCCTCACGCCTGATGGCATGAGAGGCGGCAAAACCGCGGTTCCACTCTCGTTTGTTACTCATGGCCGTAACGTGGCCGGACGGAGGGCGCCGAAAGTCCCCCACGCTCCCGCTCGCATTTCGTCCGGAGCTTTCCCGAGGGCCGCTTTCAGCCAAGGGCGGCCCCTCTCTGGCGGTTCCAAACCGGACTACTTCCCGCGTTCATCGCGATATTTGGTTTTCATACCGTTCCAGTATATTACCACAGGGGAGGAAAGGTGTCAAGCGGAACGGGCGGTTTTTGACAGGCGGAACGGGGGTGTTCCGACACTTTGTTCCGGGGTGGGAATGCCCCTTGCCTTATTGCACAAAGTCAGGTATAATATTATATTGCATTATTGTAACTATCATCATGAGCTTGAGAAGGGAGAATAACATGGATCAGAGATTAGCGCCCCTGTTCACCCCGTGGAAAATCGGAAACTGCGAGATCAAAAACCGCGTCGTGCTCACCTCTATGGGCGGCACGGACCTGTTCGGCTGGATGGAGAAAAACCACTTTGACCAGGCCGGGGCCAGGTTCATCCTGGAAGTGGCCAAAAACAACGTGGGGTTGGTGCTCCCCGGCTGCCAGCCGGTGTACAACCCCATGTTCGGCCAGTGGCTGCACAAGAACAAAAAGATGTACCAGGATCTGGCGGCCTGGATGCCTGAGTTCCACAAGACCGGGGCAAAGCTGTTCATCCAGCTCACGGCGGGGTTCGGCCGGTCCTTCACCATCAGTTCCATGATGGAGACGCTGTACACCAACCCCATCCTCCGCGCCGCCTCCAAGCCCTTCATGGACCTGGACAAGATCACCGCCTCCGCCAGCCCCGCCCCCAACCGCTGGTCGGACAAGGTGCCCTCCCGGGAGCTGCGGGTGGAGGAGATTCAGGAGTATGTGGACGCCTTCGCTCAGACCGCCAAGCTCCTTCAGGACGCCGGGGTGGACGGGGTGGAGATCCATGCCGTCCACGAGGGCTACCTGCTGGACCAGTTCACCCTGAAATACGTCAATAAACGCACCGACCAGTACGGCGGCTCCTTTGAGAACCGCTACCGCTTCCCGGTGGAGATCGTCCAGGCCATCAAGGCCGCCTGCGGTAAGGATTTCCCCGTCTCCCTGCGGTACAGCGTGGTGTCCAAGACCAAGGGTTTCCGCCAGGGGGCCCTCCCCGGCGAGGACTACGTGGAAGTGGGCCGCGATATGGAAGAGTCCGAGCGGGCCGCCAAATACCTCCAGGACGCGGGGTACGACATGCTCAACTGCGACAACGGCACCTACGACGCCTGGTACTGGGCCCATCCCCCCATCTACATGCCGGAGAACTGCAATCTGGCCGACGTGGAGCACATCAAGCGTTTTGTGGACATCCCGGTGGTGTGCGCCGGGCGGCTGGATCCCCGGGCGGCGGCGGACTCCATTGAGGCGGGACGGCTGGACGGCGCGGGCTTTGCCCGGCAGTTCCTGGCCGACCAGCGCTGGGTCACCAAGCTGATGGAGGGCCGGGAGAAGGACATCCGCCCCTGCATCCTGTGCCACAACGGGTGCTTCAACATGTGCCACTACGAGGGCGTGCCCAACGACCAGGACCTGGGGGACAGCCTGAATCTGGCCCGGTGCGCGGTCAACGCGGAGACCATGCAGTGGGATAAGCACTACATCAAAAAGGCGTTTTCCCCCAAGCGGGTACACATCATCGGCGGCGGCCTGGGCGGCATGGAGGCGGCGCGGGTGCTCAAGCTCCGGGGCCACGAGCCCATCATCTATGAAAAGACGGACGGGCTGGGCGGGGCGTTCATCGCCGCCGGGGCGGAGTCCTACAAGGGCAGGCTCCGGGACCTGCTGGCCTGGTACAAGCGGCAGATGGTGCAGATGCACGTGGAGATCCACCTCAACGAGGAGATCACGGACGTGACCCGGTTTGGCACCGACCAGGTTATCATCGCCACCGGCGCGTCGCCCATTACCCTGCGGGGCGTCTCCGGCCACGAGCGGATGGTGGAGGCCGTCGAGTTCCTCAACGGGGAGAAGGCCGTGGGCCACCGGGTGGCCGTGGTGGGCGGCGGGCTCACCGGGTGCGAGATCGCCTACGAGCTGGCCCTCCAGGGCAAGGAGCCAGTCGTCATCGAGATGAAGAACGACCTGGTGGCCCAGAAGGGCGTGTGTCTGGCCAACAGCTCCTACCTCCGGGAGTGGTTCGCCCTCCACGGGGTGCCGGTCCACCTGGAGACCACCCTTACCGCTGTCCACGAGGACAAGGTGCTCTGCCGGGACAAGCAGGGCAAAACGGTGGAGATCCCCTGCGACAGCGTCATCAGCTCAGTGGGCTACCTGCCCCATCCCTTGGAGGGGAAGGGCCGCAACATCCATCTCGTGGGCGACTGCAAGCAGGTGGGCAACGTGAAGACCGTCATCTGGGGCGCCTACGAGGCGGCCATGAAGATTTAAGGAGGGTATATGAGCGAGAAAATGAAGCTGACGGCGGACCAGCAGGCCATCCTGGGCGGCGAACAGGGGGAGACCCTGGCCAAGGTGATGGAGACCCTGGTGCGCTACGGTGAGCTGTTCGGGGCGGACTCCATGGCGCCCGTCACCAGCCGGTACAACCACCTGGTCACCTCCTTCGGGCTGAAGGCCCTGGGGCCGGTGTACGACCTGATGGACAAACTGATTGCCGAGGGGGCGGCGTCCATGCAGCAGTTCTCCGCCGATCCCAGGCCGGTGGACAAAAACGTGCCCAGCTCCTTTTTACAGAACTTCGTATTTCAGAACTTCATGTACACCAAGCAGGACTTTTATGAGGAACAGCTTGGCAAACTGGGGCTGATGGACAAGGATGCCTTCACCTGCGCCTGCTATCTGGATCAGGTGGGCAACACTCCCAAGGAAGGGGAGGTCCTGTCCTGGTCGGAGTCCTCCGCCGTGGTGTACGCCAACTCCGTGCTGGGGGCGCGGTGTAATCGCAACTCGGGCATCATCGACCTGATGGGTTCGGTGGTGGGGTACGTGCCCAACTTCGGCCTGCTCACCGATGAGGGGCGGAAGGCCACCTGGATCGTGGAGATCAAGACCAGCAAGAAGCCGGAGGCCCAGCTCCTGGGCTCCGCCATCGGCATGAAGGTGATGGAGGACGTGCCCTATATCGTGGGGCTGGACCGGTGGTTGGGAACCCTGGACGACGGGGCCAAGACCTACCTCAAGGACTTCGGCGCGGCCACCGCCTCCAACGGCGCGGTGGGGCTCTACCACGTGGAGGGCATCACTCCCGAGGCGGTCCGGCTGGGCCGGAAACTGGTGGCGGAGGACGCCCAGGTGTATGTGGTGGACGACGCGGAGCTCCAGCGGGTGTACGACAGCTACCCGGTGGTGTGGAAGAACAAGAACGCCAAGCCCAAGCTGTGCTTCATGGGCTGCCCCCACATGAGTCTGGAGCAGCTCACCACCTGGACCGAGCGGGTGGAGCAAGGCCTGAAGGAGTCGGGGAAAAAGAAGGTGGCCATCCCCACCGTGTTTACCGCCGCCCCGGCGGTCATCAAGGAGTTCGAGGCCACCCCCTATGGGGAACGGCTGAAACAGACCGGGGTGATCCTCAGCTACATCTGCCCGTTGATGTATATGAACAACCCCCTCAGCGGCAAAATGCCCGTCATCACCTCCAGCAACAAGCTGCGCACCTACACCACGGCGCGTTACTACACCGACGACGAGATTTTGGTCCAGATCACGAAAGGGGGCAATTGAGATGCGTCAGTTCCAAGGACGGGTGGTATCCCCCGGCAAGCTCACCGCCAAGGCCCTGGTGTCCCACGGGGGGCTGAATACCCTGGCCTCCTTCCAAAAGGCGCTGCAATTCGGCGATAAAAAGGCCACCTGCGGCGACCAGAACAATCCCGACCTGTACGGCAAGGAGATGGCGGGCAAGGCGCTGTGCCTGCCCCGGACCATCGGCTCCACCACGGGCGGGCTGGTGCTGTACTGCGCCTGCTCCATGGGCCGCCAGCCGGCGTGTCTGCTGTTTTCCGAGCCCATCGATTCCCTGGCCGCCGCCGGGGCGGTGCTGGCCGACGTGTGGCTGGAGGGGGAGCATACCGCCATGCCCGTGGTGGACAGCCTGGGGGAGGAATTTTTGGATTACGTACAGGACAATATGACCGTCAACGTGCTGCCCGGCGGCGTGGTCCAAGTCATTTGACGGGAGGCGCCCATGTCGATTTTATCACAATTGAACGGCCCCGCCGTGTATGCCGTGTGCGGCGGCATCGTGGCCTTTGTGGCGGTGGTGTGCGTGGTGTTCATGGTCCGGGCCTGGCGGGCCGGGGTGGCCCTGGGTATGGACAAGGCGAAGATGCGCCGGGTTATTACGTCCAGCGTCACCTTCACCATCCTGCCCAGCGTGGGCATTCTGCTGGGCGTGATCGCCCTGTCCGGCAGCCTGGGCACTCCCTGGCCCTGGCTGCGGCTGAGCGTGGTGGGGGCGCTGCACTACGAGACCCAGGTGGCCCAGACCGCCGCCGAGCAGGTGGGCATGTCCTCCCTGTCCGCCGCCGAGATGACCCCCCAGGCCTTTACCACTATCGCCCTGCTCATGAGCGTGTGCATCATGTGGGGGATGCTGCTGTCCACCCTGTTCAGCAAGCGGTATCTGAAGAAGCTGGGTGGCGGTGGTAAATCCTCCGGAGGCGGAGTGGCCGCGGGCTTCGGCGACCGGGCCATGACCGCCATGTTTATCGGCCTGATCTGCACCTACCTGGGCAGCTATATCGGCGCCTTCGTGTCGGGTGGCCGCTTTCCCTTCAACGGCGACTGGTCGCCGCTGGCGGTGGCGGGGGTGTCCGCCCTGACCATGGCGGGGTGCGTATATCTCTCTGAGAAAAAGGGCATGGCCTGGGTGGAGAGCTTCTCCATCGCGGGCAGTATGCTGGTGGGCATGGCCGCGGCGGTGCTGCTGCGGCTGTGGGTGTAGGAAGGGGGGCGTCACATGAACGAACAGGACAAACAGGCCGCCTTTGAGCGCTACAACGAGCGCACCCACCTCATCGGCCGGGTGGTAAGCGTGGCCACGCTGGTTTTACTGATCGGCGCGCCCTTTGTACTGGGAATCATTCTGGGGGCCATGCCCGACGTGGGGGCGGTGGCCAAGGGCTTTGTGTCCGTGGGCCTGGTGTGGATGGTCAGCGGCGTGGCCGAGTACCTGATCTATACCCCCATGCTGGGGGCCGGGGGCGGATACCTGGCCTTTATCACCGGAAACCTCATCAACATGAAGATCCCCTGTGCCATCAGCGCCCGGGACATGGTGGGGGCCAAGACCGGCACGGCGGAGAACGAGGTGATCTCCACCCTGTCCATCGCCGCCTCCTCCCTGGTGACGATTCTGGTACTGGCCCTGGGGGTGTTGCTGCTGGTTCCCCTCCAGCCCGTGCTCCAGAGCGAGGTGCTCCAGCCCGCCTTCGCCAACGTGGTGCCCGCCCTGTTCGGGGCCATGGCGTACAAGTATTTCCGGGGCAGTATGCACATCGCCGCCGTCCCGCTGGCGGTCATGAGCCTGCTGTTTATGCTGGTTCCCGGCCTCACCGGCTCCACCAGTTTTATGATTATTCCCAGCGGGGCCATGGCCATCGCCATCACATGGGTCCTATATCGCCGCGAAAGGAAGTCAAGCGAGAAATGAAAAAACGACACAAGCGCATGTTGGCGGCAATGGCCGCGAAAACGGCGGGAGAGGTGCTTTTGGACAGGGTGGAAACCCGGAAAGCGCCCTTGACCGGCGGGAAGTCCGGGCCGTCCCGCCGGGACCGCCGTCCCGAGCCGGAACCGCCCAAGCAGTGCCCCTATGCCAAGGCGGCCAGGACCGCGCTGGCCGGTGTGGGCGTCGGGTTGGGGGCAGCCCTGGGCGCGGCGGTGTTACATGCCGCCTTCACCCCCCGAAAAAAATCGGAGTATGTCCCCCAGCCGGACAACCGGTCTACCGGCTACGCCCAGAAGCTGTCCGCCATGGTGCAGTGCGACACCACCTCCCACGCGGGAGTGGCGGAGACAGAGAAGTTCCTGGCCTTCCACAAGGAGCTGGAGCGGCTGTTCCCCCTGGTCCACCGGGACCTGGAAAAGACCGTCATCGACGGCAACCTGCTCTTCCGCTGGAAGGGCAGGACGAATGGGGACCCCATCGTGCTCATGAGCCACCAGGACGTGGTGCCCGCCGAGGGCGAGTGGCTCCACCCGCCCTTCTCCGGGGCCATTGTGGACGGCAAGGTATGGGGCCGGGGGGCCTTTGACACCAAGGCGTCCCTGATGGCGTTCTTCCAGGCGGTGGAGGAGCTGCTGGCTGAGGGCTACGTACCCCAATGCGATGTGTATCTGGCGTCCTCCTGCACCGAGGAGTGGACGGGGGACGGCGCGCCCAAGCTGGTGGCGGAGCTCCAGCGCCGTGGGGTGCGCCCCTTCCTGGTCATCGACGAGGGGGGCGGCATCATCACCGACCCCATCGGCGGGGTCAAGGGCAATTTTGCCATGGTGGGCGTCTTCGAGAAGGGCAAGGCGGACGTGCGTTTCACCGCCCGCAGCTCCGGCGGCCACGCCAGCGCCCCAGGGAAGGGCACTCCCATCGCCCGGCTGTCCGCCTTTGTCAACGAGGTGGAGAGCAAGCCTCCCTTCCGGCGCAAGTTCCTCCCGGAGGTCAAGGCCATGTTCCGGCGGCTGTCCCCCTACGCCCCCTTCCACCTGCGGCTGGTGATGGGTAACCTGTGGCTGTTTGGCCCGGTGATGAAACAGGTCATGCCCGCCATATCTGCCCAGGCGGCGGCCATGCTCCAGACCACCATCGCCTTCACCATGCAGTCCGGGTCGGACGCTTGCAACGTGCTGCCCCAGGAGGCCAGCGTCAGCGCCAACATGCGCTTCATCCCCCATCAGGGCGAGCGGGCGAGCCTGGACCTGATCCGGGAGGTGGCGGCGAAATACGGCCTGGAGATGGAGATCATGCACTCCAGCGACTACACCCAGCCCGTGGATATCAGGGGCGAGGCGTTCCGGCAGGTGGAGCGGGTTATCGGAAACACCTTTCCCGGCCTGCCGGTGTGCCCCTACGTGATGACCGGGGCCACCGACGCCAGCTTCTACCAGGCCATCTGCGACAACTGCATCCGGTTCGCCCCGGTGGTGGCCGGACCGGAGCAGATGAAGGGGATGCACGGCCTGAACGAAACCATGGGGGTGGACTGCCTGCCCGGGGCGGTAGACTTCTACAAGAACCTGATCCGCGCTCAGCAGGGGCGGTAAGCTCAGCGGCTTGAGTGGCAGGGCGGGCCCCCGCCCTGCCTCGTACCGCGCCCCTGCAGGGAGGAGGGGAGGCGCCCTCTCTTTTTGGGGACGACTCGAACAGGACATGCAGAAAGACATAGGTTTCTGCCCGACCTGGTATGAACTGTCCCCAAAAAGAGAGGGCGCCTTCCCTCCCCAAACGTTCCCGGTTTGAGCTGTCCCCCCGTCAAAGAGGGGCGCTCTTTCGTCCGCGCCAATCGGTTGCCATGGCAACTGTCCGGCACAGTGTGCCGGACAGTCTTTTTTTGACGGACCGGCCAATCTTAAAGAACAAATTTTCGATTTTGACTGGAATTTCCGGCGAAGGTGTGCTAATATATTATATTGACTTTGTATCGCCCGTCTCACGAACCGGGCGGCTATGATAAATGAGGTGAGCGCGTTGAAATTCTGGATGGCTATTGTGCTGGGCGTCGTGCAGGGGGTGGCGGAGTTTCTGCCGATCTCCAGCTCGGGGCATCTGTCGCTGCTGCAATATTTCTTCCGCATCGAGGAGCCGGATACCCTGTATAACATCCTGCTCCACTTCGCTACGCTGGTGGCGGTATGCGTTGTGTATTGGCAGGACATCGCGGATATGATCGTGGAATTTTTCCGGGGCGCTGCCGCCCTGGCCACGGGGAGCCGGGAGCGCGGCAATCCGCCGGAGGCCCGGCGGCTGGTGCTGCTGCTGATCGTGGGCACCCTGCCCCTGTTTCTGGTGCTGCCCTTCGACGACTTCGTGGAGGGGTTGGGCGGCAGCCCGCTGTTTGTGTCTGTCATGCTGCTGGTGACGGGGTGCATCCTGTTCCTGTCCGACCGCTACGGTGGCGGGAGGAAAAACGGCCGTACCGCCACGGTGAAGGACGCGCTGCTGGTGGGCCTGGCCCAGGGGATGGCCACCATCCCCGGCCTGTCCCGCTCCGGCACCACCATCTCCGCCGGGATGGCCCTGGGCTTTAACCGGAATTTCGCCGTGCGCTACTCCTTCCTGCTGTCCCTGCCCGCTGTGCTGGGGGCTACACTGCTGAAGGTGGTCAAGGTGGTGAAGGCCGGGGCCTTTGACGTTGAACTGCTGCCCATGTACCTCGCCGGCATGGTCGTCGCCGGGGTGGTGGGTTACTTCTCCATCTCCCTGGTGAAGCTGCTGGCCAGCAAGGGCAAATTCGGCAACTTCGCCTATTACTGCTGGATCGTGGGCGCGGTGTCCCTCATCGCCTGCTTTATGCTCCCGATGCTCACCCCCGCGGCATCCTGAAACAGGAGGATTCCTGACATGGCTTCCACACAAAAGAGAAACACCAATTCCGGCGGCGGTTCCACAGGCCGCTCGTCCTCCTCATCCAAAAGCGGCGGCAAGCGGGCATCCTCCGGGTCCTCCCGGTCGTCGTCCGCATCCAAAAGCCGCGCCTCCCGCAGGTCCGCCCCCCAGAAGAAGCCCTACCGCCGGGAGGCGGGGGGCGCGGTATGCCTGCTGCTGGCTTTGTTCAGCGCCATCGGCTACTTTAAGACCGAGGAAGGGGCGGTTATCGCCCTGTTCTGCGACCTGTTAAAGGGCCTGGTGGGCTACGGCTTCTATATCGCCCCGCCCATGCTGCTGGCGGCGGCGATGGTGCTGCTGCTCCACCGGGGCCGCCCCGTCCGGCTGCGCACGGCGGGGGCACTGACCCTGCCTGTGCTGGCGGGGGCGCTGCTCCACCTGCTGCTGTGTAAGGCTGAGTACGAGGGGGGGCTGTCCCTGGTGGGCCAATTGTGGCTGGACGGCAGGGCTATGGCCTCCGGCGGCGTGGTCAGCGGCCTCATTGCCATGGCCTTCCGCTACGCCTTCACCACGGTGGGGGCGGTGGTGGTCCTGGTGGTGCTGGGCGCGGCGGCGGCGCTGTGCGCCCTGCGGCTGGCCCCTGCGGACATCCTGGACTACTTCCGGCAGCAGCGGGAGAACCGCCCGGAATACGACCCGGACGACTACCCAGAGGAGCGGCCCCGCAAGAGGGCCAAAAAAGACCCGGAGGCCGCGCCCGCCCCCCGACGGAAAAATCCCACCGCCATTGACATCCCGGTGGACGACGGCCCCTTGCTGGCGAAAAAGCCCACAACCCCCGTGACCACCGTGCGGAAAAAGTCCTTTTTCGACAAGGTGGCGGGGGTGGCCGCCCCCGGGGAAGGGGACAATCCCCAGCCCATCCTGGAGGAGGAGCCGCCGGAGTACGAGGACGTGCCCGAGCTGCGCCCCATGAAGGAGCCGCCCCGCACGCCCAAGCCGGACCCTGCGGCCCCGCCCCCGTCGTCGGTGGATGACTTGTTGCCTCCCCCCGCCCCCACGCCCCTCCGGGAGGAATCCACACCGCCCCTTGCGGCGCCGGAGGAGCCCGCGCCGTCTCCCGCCGCTCAGCCTGACCCGGTGCCGCCCCCGGTAATCCGGGAGCCGGAGGTCCCCAAAGCCGCCCCAAAACCGTCCAAGGAAGAGGAGCGGACCCAGATGCAGCAGGAGCTGGCCCGGGAAATCGAGGCGGGCATGGAGCAGGACGCTCCCGCCTACCGCTATCCCCCCGTATCCCTGCTCAACCAGGGTGGGGGAGGCAATGTTGCGGCAGCGGACAACGAGCTGCGCGCCAACCAGCAGCGCCTCCAGGACGCGCTCCAGTCCTTCGGGGTAAGCGCCCGCATCGTCAATGTCATCCGGGGTCCCTCCATCACCCGGTATGAACTGGAGCTGGACCAGGGAGTAAAGCTGAACAAGATCACCAACCTGTCCGGAGACATCGCCTTGGCTCTGGGAGCCTCCGCCGTCCGGGTGGCCCCCATCCCGGACAAGATATCCACCGTGGGCATTGAGGTGCCCAACCGCCACAAGAGCATGGTGTGCGTCCGGGATATCCTGTCCTCCAAGGCCTTCACCGATAACCCCTCCAAGGTGGCCTTTGCCGTGGGCAAGGACATCAGTGGCAACCCCATTGTGGGCAACATCGCCAAGCTGCCCCATATGCTGATCGCCGGCACCACCGGTTCCGGCAAGTCGGTGTGCACCAACTCCCTCATCATTTCCCTGCTGTACAAGGCCACGCCGGAGGAGGTCCGTCTCATCATGGTGGACCCCAAAATGGTGGAGCTGAGCATCTACAACGGCATTCCCCACCTGCTGATTCCCGTGGTCACCGACCCCAAGAAGGCCGCCGGGGCTCTCCAGTGGGCGGTGAGCGAGATGATGAAGCGCTACCAAAAGTTCTCTGAGGTGGGAGCCAGGGACCTGGCCACCTACAACGACCGTGCCCGGAAGCAGGAGGACTTGGAGACCATGCCTCAGATCGTGATCGTGATCGACGAGCTGGCCGATTTGATGCTGGTGGCCGCCAAGGAGGTGGAGGAGTCCATCTGCCGGGTGGCCCAGATGGGCCGCGCGTCGGGCATGCACCTGATTATCGCCACCCAGAGTCCCCGTGCCGACGTCATCACCGGCCTGATGAAGGCCAACATCCCCAGCCGGATTGCGCTGGCGGTGGCCTCCAGCCTGGAGTCCCGCATCATTCTGGACACCACCGGGGCGGAAAAGCTGGTGGGACAGGGCGATATGCTGTACGCCCCCTTGGGCCAGGACAAGCTGCGCGTCCAAGGCTGTTTCATCACGGACGAGGAGCGGGCCAATGTGGTGGACTTCATCAAGGAGGGCGCGTCCGCCCAGTACGACGAGTCCGTCATGCACGAGATTGAGAAGAACGCCGAGGACAAGGAAAAGGCCGCCAAAGGCGTGGGCGGCTCCGATCCCAGCGGCGGCAGCGACTACGACGAGCTGCTCCCCGCCGCCATTGATGTGGTTCTGGAGGGGGGACAGGCCTCCGTGTCCATGCTCCAGCGGCGGTTAAAGGTAGGCTATGGCCGCGCCGCCCGCCTGGTGGACCAGATGGAGGAGATCGGGGTGGTGGGCCCCTTTGAAGGCTCCAAGCCCCGGGAGGTGCTCATCACCAAGGAGCAGTGGGCGGAGATGCAGTACAAGCGGGGCATGACGCCCTCCGTGCCCGACGAGCTGCCCTTTGAGGGGGACGCGGTGCCCCAGGAGCGGGACACGCCGCCTTTTGATGGATAATTGAAGTGTAATAGGTGCAAAAAAGGAGCCTCTCAGGCGGGGCAGTTCTCGTAAGGAAGTTGCTCCGCGGCAGTGGCATGAATGGTAAGTTATCTAATTTGGGCAGCGTAGCTACGGTTACGCTGTCTTTTTCTTGCGTTTCTGCATGGCTTTGTAGTCGGCCAAACACTCTTGCTCCAGGTGCTGTCCAAAGCCCGATGGTGCTGTAATAGATGTCTACCCGCTGATACCGCTTGCCGTCCACCTTTTCTGGCTTGGATACCACAATCTTCTCAATAAATTCGTGGACAATCTCAGGTGTCAACTCGGTCAACCGGGTCACCTGTCTGGCCCGCTCAATAAACCGTTGCAGGTCAGTGGCTTTACTATGGCAGTTTTCCGGGTGGAACGAAACAAGGGCTACACCGTTATGAGCAACCACCATTTACGCAACAAGGAGCTTTCCTTAAAGGCAAAGGGGCTGTTGTCGCAAATGCTGTCACTCCCCGAAGATTGGGACTATTTCCGCCGCTGAACTGAACAAGTATTTCGGCAATGACACCACACCCCGGGAAAGGAGCACAATATACCTCAAAGACATTCCGCAAACTGCTGCGGGTGAACAAGGTTGTCCAATCTTTCTCCGCGCCTGGTCAACCTCATGACAATGCTGTCATGGAGTCTTTTTTCGCTTCTATGAAGCGTGAAGAAATCTACCGCACACAATACAAATCAGAGTAACAATTCGTAAAAAACTGTTCCATACTCCTACCCTAATTCACAGGCATTGCGTTTTTTTACCGGATATGATAAGATAAAAAGACTTATGAGACCGGGCGGGAACGGAGCGTTTACTGCCTCGGTGCATAGTGAGCTAAACGTTCTTTTCGGTTCCCTTTTCTTTCAAGAAAAAGGAACAACGGGAGGTTTCTATGAAAGTAAAATATCTGGTTCAGCGGGTGCTGAACATGAATTACAGGGCCATGCTGGACAAAATCGGCTCCATCCACAAAAAGACGGGCCGTTCCCGCTGGTCCATCTTTCAGGACATGCGGACCTGTGCGGTGAAGTACGGCGCGGGCTATATGGACTACGACCTGTTTGAGATGTACAACCTGACCCAGTCGCAGCGGGACACCTACCTCACCCGGGGCCGGAACAACGACATTGTGGTGAAATATAACGACAAAGCCCACATGGACGATTTCGGGGACAAAATCCGGTTCAACACCCGCTTCGGCCGGTTCCTCCACCGGGACTGGATTCCGGTGACCGGGGATAACAAAACGGAAGTGCTGGACTTCCTGGCGCGCCACCCGGTGTTTATGGCCAAGCCCTCCCAGGGAAGCTGCGGCTGGGGCATTGAGAAGTTGAAGGTGGAGGACTACCCATCTCCGGAGGCCCTTTACGGCCACCTGGCGGAACGGGCCCCCCTGCTGGAGCTGGAGGAGGTCATTGTCCAGCATCCGGCGGTGTCGGCCATCTATCCCGGGTCCATCAATACTGTGCGCATGGTGACCATTCGGGGCAAAAGCGGCAAGGTCTACCTGGTCACCGCCATGTTCCGCATCGGCAACGGCAAGTTTGTGGACAACTTCAACAGCGGCGGCATGGTGGCCCCCATGGACCCGGAGACGGGCACGGTCATTGACCGCGCGCTGGACAAGCAAAAAAACCTGTATGCCGACCATCCCGCCACCGGCGCCCAGATCAAGGGGTTCACCTTCCCCGACTGGGACAAAGCCGTGGCCCTGGTTACCGAGGCCGCCCAGGTCGTCCCCGAGGTGGGATACGTGGGCTGGGACGTGTGCTTCACGCCGGACGGCCCCTGCCTGGTAGAGGGGAACCAGTTCCCCGGCCACGATATCTACCAGCTCCCTGTCCATACCCCGGACAAGATCGGCATCATGCCCCGTTTCCGGGCCATTGAAGAGGAGGAAGAAAAGAAGTCCGCGCCGTAAAAGAAAGCGAATGATCAAACAGATCACAAAAAGTAAGAGGGATATGTCCGGCGGCTTGCTTGGGAAATGTAATGAAACTGTAACAGCCGTTTTACGCCGGTGGTGGTATAATATAAGTCCAATGATATCTACCTATGACGGATAGAAGGTCAAATGGACAAGGTTTTGTGGTTTCGGGGCCCCAGTTGGGACAATGAAGATTGTGACGAGACGATTGAGGGCGAAAAGTTCCGGGAGCTGATGGGGCTGTGTTTCGACCGCGCGGACAAATTTTCCCTCATTCGCACGGACTGGCCGGGGGCCAAGGACGGGCCGCTGGAGCGGGCCCTGCGGCCCTATCTTCTGGGGGAATATCTCTCCTACGGGATCCTGCACTGGTTTGACCATGAGGCCCGGCAGAAGTGTTATATCTACCAGGCCAATGAGGAGACGAAGGCAATTTTCCTCGCCCATATCACCCACCTGTTCGGGCGGGATGTGGAGCGGTCCGACGGCTCCGACTGGCCGCCGGAGAAGTACAAACAGTGTGTGGAGCTGTCGCAGGCGGCCTGGGACCGGGTCATGGAGCGCTGGGACGCCCTGGAGGCCGCCACGGGCAGGCCCGTTAGCGAGGAGGAGTCCGCCGCCATTGAGAAGGAAGAGCTCCGGGAGGCCAAGGCGCTGTGGGAGGAGATATTTGACGAGGCGGACTTCCAGAGCAGCATGGAGGACCCCTGCTTTTACCGGGGCGACGAGATGTTTTTCTGGACCATTACCCATGAGCTCCAGTGCTGCGCCTGGGTGGTGGATGCGCCCTTCGGGAAAAAGCTCCGGGGGCTTGGGAGATGGGTGGAGGAGGATAAGACCCGCTCTTTGGGCCGGCTGAGCGGCGAGGACGGGCTGGTCTGGTATGATACCGCCGGAACGATCTGAACAAAACGAAACACAGCGGAGGGATATCCCTCCGCTGTGTTATGTTCAATTGCCTCCTGTCAGCTCCTGCCACCACTCGATGAGGCGGAATTTCAGCACGTAGCCGCCGTCCTGTCCGGTGATAAGGGCGATCTGATCCTCGCTGAGCGCGCCTTCCGCCGCCGACTCCACGCTCTGCTCGGACACGGAGGCCAGGCACAGGGGCGGAAACACCACGCACCACCAGTTCCGGCCCCCGCCCTCGCCGATGACGACCTTTAGCGCCCGGTATTGCCCGGCGGGGAGGGAAAACCCGTCGTACTCCTTGGTGGGGAACCACTGGTCCGCCAGGGTGACGGTTACCGGATCGGTTCTGCCCGTCCGGGCCAGGGCGTTCTCCCCCGCCTGGGCCAGCTCATCCAGGTGGGGGGCCAGGGCGGTTTCCGCGTTTTTACGGTCGTCCACCCCCTCCAGGAGCTGGGACGCCTGGGCCAAAACCGCGTCCCGCACCAGCAGCTTTCGGGCTTGGTCGGAGTCCGAATCGGAGTTGGCCACCACGTGGAGCCGGAGCACCCGGTCGGCCAGGGCGCTCTCGCTGGCGTTGGCCCACACGCCTACGGTAAGGGTCAGGCCGAAAGCCAGGAATAAAGCCGCCTCCCAGAGGCGCAGCTTGGAGGATGTAGAGCTCGATTTCATGAAAAACACCGTCCTATGTACGTTTGTGAGTACAGTATGGACGAGGTGTTTTCCTTTTATACCGCCGGAAAAAATTTATTCCGCGCCTGCCGGTCCGCACAGGAACACATCATGATACGTTTCCCGCAGACGCTCGGCGGCGGCTTGGGCGCTGTCCGGATCGTCAAACAGACCGAACACCGACGGGCCGCTGCCCGACATGGACGCGCCCAGCGCCCCGCAGTCGATGAGCGCGGCCTTGATCTCGCCGATCTCGGACAGGCGGCGGGGCTCCAGCACATCCTCAAATACGTTGTACATTCGCCGGGCCACCCCCGCCAGGTCCCCCGCCTCCAGGGCGGCGACCACTCCGGCGGTGTCCGGGCGGCGGACGATCTTGCGCGCGTTCACCCGGGAGAAGAGCTGGGGGGTGGAGATGGAGAAGGGGGGCTTGCAGATCACGATGTGGCAGGGGGGC
>CANOYV010000049.1:0-17876 GCA_947571605.1 uncultured bacterium
AGAATGCGAAAATAGAACACTCCTAATAATTTTTGATCTGGAAACCACTCTTAATTATTCAGCATGGTGGGGAGAAATGGGGGTAAATGCCTTGCAAGTACAGGGGAAGTGTGGTAAACTGACAGTGAAGGACGGATGGGTGACCTGTCCGGTCTGCAAGCGGAATCGCCGCTTGCTCCGGATCGAACAGGAAACTGTGGCGAAAGCGCTCCCGGTTTTTTGCCGGGACTGCAAAAGCGAGATCATCCTGGATATTGACAGAGGCCAGAGCGTTGAACGCCGGAGCCCGTGAAGCCAACCGGAGGGTTGGATCATGGGACCGGCGTTTTTGTTTTGCCTGGAGGTGATAGCCCATGGCGCAAAAGCCCCTGCGTCCCTGCCGCCATCCCGGCTGTCCTGAACTGACCCGGGATGGATGGTGCCCAAAGCACAAGCCCAAGCGGGCCCCCCGCCGGGAGTCCGCCGCCTGGCACGGCTGGTACGGCCTGACGGTGTGGACGGACGACCTTCGCCCCAGCCAGCTCCTGCGGGAGCCCTTCTGCCGGGAGTGTGACCGACGGGGTGTGCGCGCCTGGGCCACCGACGTGGACCACGTCCGGGACCACAAGGGGGACTGGGCGCTGTTCACCGACCGGGGTAACCTGCAAAGCCTGTGCCACGCCTGCCACGCCCGCAAAACCATGGAGGATTTGTGGCGAAAACGGCGGGAAAAACAGGGCTGATTTTTGCCGGAAGCTACGCCCGCCCGTCTGCGGGGGCGCGTGCCTGCCCCTATGCCCTCAGCGGCCCGGCGGCGTCCGGGGCCCGGTCCCTACGGGACCGCCCCCCACCCCGAAAAAAGTTTTGGAGTTGGGAGCGAAAGACCGCGGCCCCCCTCGTTTGCGAGAAAATTTCCCCGATCAGCGTTTGGGGCGGAGGTGAGACTGTGCCGACGGCGGCAAAACCAACGGAAAACATGTCCAAGCACCTGACCCAGGCGGAGCGGGAGGCACGGGAGGAGGCCGAGGCGGCGGTGCTGCCTGACCGGGGCAGGGAGGCAAAGCTGAAAAAGCCCGCCATCGTCAGCTCCAACAAACGGGCCAACGCCTACTGGAACCAGATCCTCAAGCAGATGGAAGGGCTGATCCTGCTGGACGACCTGGACTCTACGGTACTGGCGGGGTACTGCTCCATGCTGGCCAGGCGGGACCAGACCACCCTGCTCATCGGCCAGCTCATGGACCAGCTGGGCGTCCAGGGCGCGGTGGAGAAGGGGGCCAAACGGCGCAAAAAGAACTCCGCCCTGTCCGACCAGGAATGGGAGGACTCCGCAAAGGCGAACCCTGCCATGACCCCGGACGAACTGGTGGAGGCGGCGGCCAAGCTGGACGCCCTCACCGGCAAGCTCCAGGCGCTGGAGCGGAACATCCTCCAGTATGCCGAGAAGCTGGGGCTAACCCCCTCCGGGCGGGTGCGGTTGGCCCAGAAACGGGCGGCGGCCGTGGGCGAGGTCCAACTGGACGACCTCTTTGGAGACTGAGATGGCCGAGCGTTGGAAGTCCGGGCTGCACCACCCGGTGAGCGTCTACGCCAAGCAGGTTACTCAAGGAAAGCTGCGGGACCAGTGCGGTAAGTACGAGATTCTGGCCTGCCAAAGGCACCTGGACGACCTGCGGCGGCAGGGGACCGATGAATTCCCCTACATCTTCGACACCACCCGGGCAGACCGTATCATCCGCTTTTTCTCCCGCTGCGTGCAGACCCGCGGGGTGGAGGCGGGCCAGCCCATCCAGCTCCAGCCCTGGCAGGTGTTCGACCTGGGCTGCACCTACGGCTGGGTGGACCGGGACACCGGGGCCCGGCGGTTCTCCAAAACCTACAACAAACGGGCCCGGGGTAACTTTAAATCCACGGAGAAGTCGGGCCAGGCGCTGTACCACATGTGTGCCGACGCCATGTATCCGCCCTACCGCCCGGAGCTGGCGCAATTCGAGATGGAGCCGGAGGTGGAATGCGCCGCCGTGGACCGGGGCCAGGCCATGCGGGTGTTCGGCGACGCGAAAAAAATCGCCAAGGCCAGCCCGGATATCGCCAAGCGGCTCATCGTCCCCCGCTCCAACCCGATGACCCACCGGAAGCGGGGCGGGTACATGCGGGCCCTGTCCAAGGACACCAAGAACAAGGACTCCGGCGCACCGTCCTATTTCGTGGTGGACGAGTACCACGCCCACCCCACCTCCATGATCTACGACCTGGGGCTGAACAGCTTCGGCAAGCGGCCCCAGGCTCTGCTGGATGTGATTACCACCGCCGGGGACGATGCCCAGTCCAAGCCCTGCTATACCGAGGAGAGCTACGCCAAGCATATTCTGGAGGGCGTGGAGCGGGACGAGAGCTACTTCGTCATGATCCGGGAACTGGACGAGGGGGATAACCCCCACGACGAGGGGGCGTGGCTCAAGGCCAATCCCTGCCTGCGCGATCCCAACGACTACAGCCGGTATCTGCTCAAGGAGATCCGGGACGAGCACCGGGCGGCCTACGGTTCCCGGGCCCCCCACAAAATCCGGGCGTTTCTCACCCGGCGGCTGTGCCTGTGGCAGGTCGGCAGTGTCAACCGATACCTGGACGAGCACTGCATGGCGCTGGCCAAGGCCGCCCAGGTGAGCCGGGAGGAGTTTGCCACCCTGACGGACGGGCTCCACTGCCACTGCGGGTTTGATTTGGGCAAACGCATCGACCTGTCCGGCGTGGGGGCGGTGTTCCCCCTGCCGGATGGACGCTATGGAATCAAAGCCCACGGCTTCATGCCGGAGGGCGGGGCCCAGCGCCACGAGCACACCGACCGGGTGCCCTACACCGCCTGGGCGGAGGGCGGGTGCTGCACCCTGACCCCCGGCGACGTGACGGATAACGGCTACGTGGACAACTGGATCTGCACCGGCGAGCGGGAGCACGGCTGGAAGGTGGACGAGGTGGACTATGACGGCCACAACGCCACCGATCTGGCCATCAAGATGAAT
The DNA here is from genome assembly GCA_947571605.1 of uncultured bacterium. GTDB lineage: Bacteria > Bacillota > Clostridia > Oscillospirales > Oscillospiraceae > Enterenecus. The sequence continues at coordinate 3,003 of CANOYV010000049.1, forward strand.
CAGGATCGCAACAACGAGGATTTCTGCGTGGAGGTGCCCCAGACCTGCGCCGGGCAGAATCTGGCGGTGAAGGGCTTCCGGGAGCTGCTGCTCCAGGGGAAGATCGTGCTGGAGGAGTCGCCGCTGCTGATATGGTGCCTGGCCAACGCCATTGAAATCCAGAACAATTATGGCGACATCAAGCTGTCCAAGAAGCACAAGGACGACACCGAGCGCATCGACGTGGTGGCGGCAGTAATGAACGCCCTGGCCCGGGTGCTGGTGAAGCGGTCCCCGGACAGCGATATCAACGAGCACGTACTCTCTGAGGATTGGGGGATTTGATATGGACGAGCCGAGAACCAACGACATGGAGCGGGTGCGCCCGGTGGAATGGCTAAAGGAGGCGCTGCGCCGCCTGCTGCCCTGGCTGGGGCTATACCTGGACGATCTGCTCTTTGTGTCCGCGGGGGTGTGCTTCACCGCCTCCGCCGCCACCGCCTTCGGGCTGAGCGCGGCCCTGGCCGTGGCGGGGGCCTGCCTGCTGGGCTATGGCGTCGTGGTGGCCCGGGCCGGGAGAGGGGGCAGGGATAGATGATTGCTTCCAAGGCCCTGGCCCGCCGGCCCCGGAACGGCGTGGAGGTGCGGGAGCTGGACTGGGAGCAGGTGCAGGGCTGGTTTCAGCGGACCTTTTTCGCCGGGGAGGACCTGCCCTCCAACCAGCGCACGGCGGAGCAGGAGTCCCCCATCGCCGCCGCCCACCGCATCCTCACCAACGCCATGAGCGTTATGCCTATGGCCATCTACCAGCGGCGGGACGGCGGGCGCTACCCCATGGCCGTGCCGGAGCTGGACTATCTGCTGAAGGTGCGGCCCAACGCCCGGATGGGGCCGGCCCTGTGCCGGAAGGTTCTTATGAGCCAGGCGTTCTGGCACGGGGAGGGCTATCTGGGCATTTTCCGGGACCGCCGGGGGCGGATCACCGACCTGATTCCCCTGCCCACTGAGGGCCGGACCATCCGAAAGGACCCGGATTCCGGGCAGCTCTGGTATGACTTTACGGTGGACGGCCTGACGCGCACCTTCGCCCCCTCGGAGCTGGTGACGGTGTTTTTTGACACCTACGACGGGCTATACGGCAAAGGGGTGTTGGCCCTGGCCCGCTCCGCCATCGCCGCCGACGCCGGGGCCCAGCGGTATGCCAGGAAATTCTACCAGAATGGAGCCCGGATGAGCGGCATTGTGTCCGTGAACACCGACCTGGGACAGGCGGGGCGGGACAAAATCAAGGAGTCCTTCCAGCGGTACGCCTCGGACTCCATGTTCAAGGTGGCGGTGCTGGACCGGGGCATGACCTATACCCCCATCGGCCTGAACCAGAAGGACGCCCAGTTTATTGAGAGCCGGAGCTTTACGGTGGAGGAGGTCAGCCGCTTCACCGGGATTCCCCAGTATATGCTCCAGAGCGGAAAGCAGGCCTACAACTCCAATGAACAGCAACAATTGGACTTCGTGATCTCCACGCTCCAGCCCCATGTGACCCAGTGGGAGGAGGAGTTTCAGTACAAGTTACTCTCCGGCCAGCAACTCAAGGACGGGCTGTACATGCGTATGAACGTGGCGGTCCGCCTCCGGGGGGACAACGAGAGCCGGAGCCGGTTTTATGAGAAGATGATCGCCTCCGGCGTATACTGCCCGGACGACTGCCGGGCGCTGGAGGAGAAGAACCCGTTGCCCAACGGGGCGGGGCAGCGGTTTTTCATGACCAAAAATCTGGACACCGTGGAGCACATCATTTCAGGGGAGGGAGAAACGATTTGAGGACGCAGTTAAACGGCTACATTGTGGCGGACGAGGACGCCTGGGTCTACCGGTTTTTTGGGTATCGTGTCAGCAGCCCGCAGGACATCCGGAAGGCATTGGCGGAAAACCCGCCCGGCGAGACGCTGACGCTGGAGATCAACAGCCCCGGCGGGAGTATGTTCGCGGGCTTTGAGATGTACTCGGTGCTGCGGGGGGCCGGGTGCGACACCGAGGCGGAGGTCCAGAGCCTGGCGGCGTCGGCGGCCAGCACCGCCATGCTGGGCTGTAAACGGGTAAAGGCCACGCCGGTGGCCCAGGTGATGGTCCATAACCCCGCCGTCAACGCCGACGGCAACCAGTACGACCACCGCAAGACGGCGGAGGACCTGGGGAAATTCGCCCAATCCATCCTCAACGCCTACGAGTTAAAATGCCGGGGAAAAAGGACTCGTACGGAGCTGGAGGCCATGATGGACGCGGAGACATGGCTTCCCGTCCAGGAGGCGGTGGAGGCCGGGCTGGTGGATGAGATCATCGGCGGGGGGTCGCTGCTGCCCGCCCAGGTGGTGAACTGCGTGGGCGGCGGTCTGCGGGCCCTGTGCGGGGCGGGGGGCCTGCCCTCCGCAGCGGAGCTGAGGACCAAAAAGGCGGCGCTGGACGCCCAGGCAGAGCAATCCGGCGGCGCCCCGGCGGAGGAGCCGGAGCGGAGAGGCGAACGGGAGCGGCTGGCCGTCTCCTTGGCCGTGAAAAAATACTATTAGGAGGATGACAAAATGGATTTCGCAAAGGTTCTGAACGACCTGCGCCGGGAAAAGGCGGACAAGCTGGCCCAGGCGGAACAGCTGCTGGCCGAGAACAAGGTGGAGGAAGCGGCGGCGCTGGACGGGGAGCTGGACGCCCTGTGCCGGAAGATCTCCGCCACGGAAAATCTGATGCGCCGCAGCCAGGAGGACGCCCAGCCCCTGCCCGACGGCGACGGCGCGCCCCAGGACAAGGGCGGGGAGGCCCGTCCCTTCCGCAGTCTGGGGGAGCAGCTCCAGGCGGTGGTGAACGCGGCCAAGACCCATGTGGTGGACAAGCGCCTGCTCCAGGTGAACGATGCGGTGAAGGGCTCCAACGAGGGCGCCGGCGCAGACGGCGGCTTCGCCGTCCAGGAGGATTTCGCCGGGCAGATTCTGGAGACGGCGGTATCCACCGGCGATATCCTCTCCCGGGTAGACAGCTACACCGTGGGGGCCAATTCCAACGCCGCCCGCTGGCTGATGGTGGATGAGACCGACGTGTCCGCCAGCGTGTTCGGCGGGGTGCAGATGTACTGGGCGGCGGAGGGGGCCGCCGTCGCCGCCAGCCGCCCCAAGTTCAAGGAGCTGAAGCTGGACCTGGAGAAGATGATGGGCTTTGCCTACGCCACTGACGAGCTGCTCCAGGACGCGGCCTTCATGACCGGGTTCTTTGGGTCCGCCTTCACCGTGGCCGCCAACCGGCTGCTGGAGGACGCCATCATCTCCGGCGACGGCAGCGGAAAGCCCGCGGGCATTTTGAACAGCGGGGCCCTCATCGCGGTGGACGCGGAGGCCAGCCAGGCGGCGGGGACGCTGAACGCCCAGAACATCCTGAAAATGTGGAGCCGGGCGTTGACCTCCGGGCGGAGGAACATGGTGTGGATGATGCACCCCGACCTGGAGGACCAGCTTCCCCAGCTCATGCTGGGGGACAAGCTGATCTGGATGCCGGAGGGCGGCATTTCCGGGGCCCAGTACCAGACCATCCTGGGCCGGCCGGTGCTCTTTAACGACAATTGCCAGGCCATGGGCACCAAAGGCGACGTGCTGTTGGCCGACCTGAAGCAGTATATGCTGCTGAAGAAGGGCACCGCCAAGCAGGATTGGTCCATGCACGTGGAGTTCCTGACGGACCAGATGTGCTTCCGCATGGTGCTGCGCTGCAACGGCACGCCCAAGGTCACCGCGCCCATCACGCTGAAGAACAGCGTCCGCACCCGGAGCCCCTTTGTCACGCTGGCGGCGCGGCCCGCCTCCGGCGGCTCTCAGGCGGGCGGCGGCTCGGGCACCCAGGAGCCCCAGGGTTGAGGAGGATGGTTATGGCAAAAAAGAAAGAGGCTCCTATGCCCCCTGAGAGCGCCCAGGATGCACAGGACGAGCTGGAGATGGGCGCGGATACCACCGGGGCCCAGGAGGCTGCTGAAGAGGCTGCAACCGGTCAGATCATCAGCCAACCGGATGAGGGTGCGCTGGCGGGCTGTCAGGATGAGGCGGAGCTGTTTGAGTGGACGCTGACGGAGTACGCCGTGACGGCGGAGGGCGGGCTGAGACTGCGGGAGCGGCCCTCCCCGGACGCGCCGATCATCGCGGTCCTGCCCTGGGGCGCGGGAGTGTTTACTGACGAGCCTCCTCTCGGCGGGTGGGTCTGCGTGACCACGGGCTTGCTGTCCGGCTACATGATGGCCGAGCACCTGGCTCCGCTGACCGCCGAGCTGAAAACGGCTATTGTCCATGAGTGAGGAGCGCATGGCCTCCCTGCTGACCTACTGCAAGCTCACCGAGCTGGCGGACGATCCGGAGGTGCAGGCGCTGATTCCCGGAATGTACGCGGCGGCGGTAGGCTATCTGGAGGACGCCGGGGTGTCCCCGCCGGAGGAGGGTACCCCCAGGGCGGCCCGGTATGACTTGGCGGTGAACTGCCTGGTGCTGGACGCTTGGGACCATCGGGACATGACCGTTCCCACCGCGCAGACGGACAACCTGGCCTTCCAACGGCTTATCAACCAGCTCAAACTGACGGAGGGGGTCGCACCCATTGGCTAAACAGGCGAGCGCCGGGGAACTGCGCACCCGGCTGTATATCCGGAAAAAGGTAAAGGAAACGGACTGCGACGGCGTTCCCCACGAGAGGGAGGAGAGCATTTTCCCTCTCGGCCCGGATGAGGTGGAGCGGGTGTGGCACTGCAAATGGGTCAACGCCTACGGCGGCGAGGTTTTCGCCGCCATGCAGGCCCAGGTGGAGGAGCCCGCCACCCTGACCATGCGGTACTCCCCGCTGATCCGGCCGGACCATCTGATCTATCGGGTGGGCGATCCGGCCCCCTACGAGATCATCAGCGTCAACGACGTGGAGCGGCGGCATACTTGGCTGGAGATCAAAGTGCAGCGGAGGAGGGCGGCTCGATGAGCGTGGAGACGAGGGTCAAGGCGGCGCTGGACGTATTCGGCGACCCGGTGGAGAAATCGGTGCTCTATGCCGCCAGCGGAGAGCACCCCGCCCGGTACTATACCTTTTCCTGCGAGTCCGTGGGCGACGACTTCGGCGACGACGAGCCCGGGTGCGAACGCTGGCTGGTGTTCGTCCATCTCTTTGCTCCCCTGGCCGAGAACTGCGTCCAGCGGGTCAAAGAGACCAAGCAGGCGCTGTTTGGTGCAGGCTTTACCTGGCCTAAGTGCACCGATGCCACCGACCAGGACGGCCAGCACCTGGTGTTTGGGTGCGAGACCGTTGATCTTGAGGAGGATGATAATGGCAAAGATGACCGTGAACGGCCTGGACGGTCTGATTGACGATTTGGCGGAGCTGACCCGCCTCCCGGACGCAGTGGTGGATGATGTGCTCAACGCAGAAGCGGACGTCATCGTCGAGGCCCAGCGCTCGGAGATATCGGCTCGCTGGAAGGGGCCCTATTCTCTGGGAATTTCCGCCCAGTCCGTCAAGAAGGGGAAGGTCAAAAAGAACCGGAACGGGCGTTCCGTCTCTGTCTACCCCCAGGGCAGCCGGAGGCGGAACGGGAAAAGTACCCGAAACGCGGAAATCGCGTTTATCAACGAGTACGGGGCCCCCAAACGGCATATTGCCGCACGTCCTGCCATCAATACCGCAAACCAAAAGAAGGAGCAAGCGGCGGTGGAGGCCGGAGAAAAGGTCTACCACGCCTATCTGGACAGCAAAAACTTATAACTGCAAGGAGGGAGTTACAATGGCAAGTTTTGGTGCGAAATATCCTTACTTCAACCCGGTGAAACGGGAACCAAAAGGGGAGATGCCAGTTTATAAGGACGTGGAACCGTCCCTCATCGGCCGCCTGGTCAAAGCGGATTTGACGGTGAACTTGGCTTCAGGAAAGCTCTTTTGCGACGACACCCTCGGCGAGAGTGTCGAGGAGTTCTCTTCCGGCTCTATTGCCATGGAGACCGACGACATGGAGGACAATACCGCCGTCCAGGTGTACGGCTGCGTGGTTGTGGACGGAGAGGTCCACTACAATGTGGGGGACGATCCTCCCCAGGGCGGTTTGGCCTATTTCAAAAAGCTCATGCGGCGGAGGAAAGTCTTGTACAAGGGCTATTTTTATCCCCTTGTGAAGGCATCTCTGGGCAACGATACCGCCCAGACCAAGGGCGACAGCATCACCTTCGGCACCAACTCCACCACCTTCACCGTGTTCGCCGCCGAGTCCGGCGACTGGCGGATCACGGAGACGTGCACGACTGAGGCGGAGGTCATTGCCTGGATCAAGGAGAAACTCAAGGGCGAGGGTCCCGATGAGACGGAGAAGCCCGCCCCTGACGCTAATGGCGGGGGTGGCGAGGAAACGGCATGAAGGCCGTTAAGCTCACTTTGGCGGGCAGGGAACGGTATCTGACCTTTACGGTGGAAGCCATGTTCCAGATTCAGGAGCAGTTCGGCGGTCCTACGGAGCTGATTGAGGCTGTGCAGGACGGCGGGCGCTGCGGTTTCGCCGCCGCCTGCAAGGCCGCCGCCATCCTGGCGGAGCAGGGAGAGCTGGCCCGGCGCAGCCTGGGCTACGACCCGGAGCCCATCACGGATGAGGCGGCCATCGCCGCCTCTCTGTCGCCCGGCGAGATCGCGGCGCTGAAGCTGGCCATCCCCGCCGCCATGTCCCTGGGCTTTGGCCGGGAGGTGGAGCCGGAGGACGACGAGGTGGATTTGGGCCTGGCCGAGCTGAACGCGCAAAAAAAAACGCGGTGACCCGCGCCCACTACCTCCACATGGGGGCGGCCTGCGGGCTGTCCAAAAAGGACGTGCTTTTCTCCACCCCCGGCGAGGTGGGGGACCTGTGGAAGCTCTATTTGCAGGCCCACCGGGGGAAGCGCGGGCCGTCGCCGGAGGATGAATGATGCCGCAGGAGGGTACGAACTATGGGGGCCAGAACCATATCAACCAAGCTCGCCATTGAAGGCGAGGCCCAATATAAGCAGGCGGTCGCTTCCTGCAACGCCGAGCTGTCCACGCTGAAATCCAGCCTCGCGCTGGTGGAGAGCGAGTTCCGGGGTAATGCCAACAGCATGGAGGCCCTGACGGCCAAAGGCAGTGCGCTGCAAGCCGTATACGATAAGCAGTTGGAGAAGGTCGCCGCCCTGGAGGCCGCGCTGCTCAATGCCAAGCGAGCCTATGAGGAGTATTCCAGCCGCATTTCTACCGCCCAAAGCAATATTGAGCGGTGTGAGCAAGCGCTGGAAAAACTGAAAAACTCCACCGGGGACACCTCCAAGGAGCAGGAGGAGCTCACCAAGGAGCTGGACAAGTGGAACGCCGAGCTGAGCGAGGCCCAGGCGGGCCAAGCGGCGGCGGAGCGGGGCATCCAGAGCTGGCAGAAGCAGTTGAATAACGCCAAGATTGACCTCAACGGCATGTCCGACGCCATCGAGCAGAACGACCGATATCTCCGCGAGGCGGAGCAGAGCGCCGACGGCTGCGCTCAGTCCATAGACAAGTACGGGAAAGAGGTCAAGGATGCCGGGGAATCCTCGGAGGAGTTTGCCCAGGTCGCCCAGCAGTCTAAGGAGGGTATTGAGGCGCTGGCCTCCGCCCTGGCCGCCGCGGGCGTGGCCAAGACGGTCAAGGAAATCGCGGATGAGCTGCTGGCGTGTGCCCAGGCGGCGGAGGCCTTTGAGACCTCTATGGCCAAGCTGTCCACCCTGGTGGACACCAGCGCCTACTCCATGGATTCCATTAAGGCGGAACTGATCGAGCTGTCCAACGAGACGGGCGTCGCTGTGGGCTCGCTGGCCGAGGCGGCTTACCAGGCCCGGTCGGCGGGCGTGGACACCGCCAGCGTGATCGACTTTGTGGCTACGGCCACCAAGACCTCCGCCGCCGGTTTCTCCGACTCCGCCACCGCCGTGGACGTGCTCACCACCGCCATCAACGCCTACAAGCTGGAGGGCTCCGAGGCCGAAAAGGTGGCCTCCATGCTGGTCAAGACCCAGGATGAGGGCAAGACCTCCGTGGGTGAGCTGGCCCAGAACATGGGCCGGGTCATCCCGGCGGCCGCCGCCTACAACGTGAGCCTGGGCAACCTGACCACCAGCTACGCCCTGCTCACCAAGAGCGGCACCAACACCGCCATCGCCACCACCAATCTGTCCGCCATGTTCACCGAGCTGGCCAAGGACGGCTCCACAGTGGCAAGCATACTCCAGGAGCGCACCGGGCAAAGCTTCTCCCAGCTCATGGCGGGCGGCAAAAACCTGGGCGAGGTCATGGCAATGCTGTCCGACAGCGTGGACGGCGACGCCACCGCGTTCTCCAACCTGTGGAGCAGCACCACGGCGGGCCAGGCGGCTCTGTCCCTGCTGAACAGCGGGGCGGAGGAGTTCACCCGGACCCTGGGCGTCATGGAGAACAGCTCCGGCGCGGTGGAGCAGAACTTCCAGTCCATGGCGGACACCACGGAATTTGCCCACCGGCGCATGGCCAACGCGGCGGAAAACCTGAGAATCGCCATTGGCGACCAGCTCAACCCCGCGCTGGAAAAACTGTACGACACCGGAGCGGACGCATTCACCTGGGCAACGGACTTTGTAGAGGAAAACCCCTGGGTGGTAGGCGCGATTGCCGGCGTCACCGCCGCGCTGGGGGCGCTCTCCCTGGGGGTGGCCGCGCTGTCCGTGGCCCCCACGATCATCGCCGCCCTGGGTACTGCCCTGAACCTGCTGATGGCCAACCCCATCGTGGCGGTCGCGGCAGCGGTGGTGGGGCTGGGCGTGGCATTCGGGACCTGGATTGCCTCCATGGACGATGCGGACAAGGCCACACAGTCGTTCACGGAATCCCTCCGGGAGTCCAAAACCGCCTATGAGGACCTGACGTCCACCATGGCGGAGCAGCAGGCGTCCACCAGGGCGGTGGCCGCCTCCCTCCGGGAGCTGCTGGCGGTGGAGGAGAAGTCCGCCCTGCAAAAGGACCTGATCCAGCAGAAGGTGGAGCAGTTGAACGAGGCCGTACCCGGGCTGGGGCTGGCCTACGACCGGGAAAGGGACTCCTTGGTGGGGCTCACGGAGGCGGAGCTGGACTCCGCCCTGGCCCGGATGGCCACCCAGGAGGAGTACGAGGCCCAGGTCGCCCGGCTCAGCGAGCTGAGCAACGAGCAGGCGGAGATCGACGCCAGGCTCACGGAGGCCCGGCTGGCGCTGAATGAGGCCCAGGAAATCGGCATCGGCAACACCTGGCAGCTTCAGAACAACATCAACGAGCTCACTATTGCCCAGTCCACCAACGCGGCCCAGATCGCGGAGCTGGAGGAGGCCTCCCGGGCCTACGGCGAGCAGCAGGCTGAGGCGGAGCGCAAAACCCAGGCGATGACCGCCACTGTGGAGGGGCTCATCGCCGAGATGACCGAGCTTGAAGATGAATACGAAAAGAGTTATGCCGCCGCCATGGAGAGCATCAACGGGCAAGTGGGCCTGTTCCAGGAGATGGACGGCTCCGCCAAAACCTCCATCGACAACCTGATCGACAGCCTGAAAAGCCAGGTGTCCTATATGGAAACCTACTCCGCCAACATCCAGAAGGCCATGGAGCTGGGCGTGGACGAGGGCCTGGTAAAGAAGCTGTCCGACGGCTCGGAGGAGTCCGCGCAGATCCTGGACGCCATTGTGAAGGGCGGCGAGGACGACATACAGGCCCTCAACGACCAGTTCCGGAAGGTGGAGGAGGGTAAGGAGGACTTTTCCACCACCGTGGCGGAGATGGAGACGGATTTCTCCAACAAAATGGACGAGCTGGTCCGGGACCTGGACCAGGCCATCCAGGACATGGACGTGCAAAACGACGCGTACCGGATTGGCCAGAACAACATCACCGGCCTGATTAACGGCACGGCCAGCCAGCGGCAAGCCCTGGTGAACCAGTACGCCCAGATGGGCCGGGACGCCCTGGCCGCCTACAAGCGGGAGGTGGGCCAGGCCTCGCCCTCCAAAAAGTTCCGGGAGGTGGGCCGCTTTGACATACAGGGCATCGTCGGCGGCGTGGAAGAGGAAAAGCGGACGCTGGCCGCTGCCTATGAGGACGCGGCCCGGACGGCGCTGGACAGCATGGAGCGGCACCTGCCCTCCACGCTGGAGGCGCCCAGCAACGCCGCGGCCATCAACCGGCAGACCGACGCGATCCTGTCCGCCGTGTCCGGCCGGGACAGTGGCGGCGACCCCATCCAGATTTATGTGGACAGGCTGGAGGTCCGCAAAGACTCGGACATCTCCCGCATCGCTTGGGAGCTCTACTGCCTGACGGAGCGGGAGAAGCGGTCGAGAGGGGGCGGCGTTCTGTGAACGGATTTACCTTCAAGGGCGTACATAGCAGTACCTTTGGCATTTACACCCAGGACCAGAGCCGGACCATCCTCCCGCCCCGGCGGGAGGGCAGGCTCGCCATACCCGGACGGTCCGGCTACTACGACGGCGCGGCCCAGGGCGTGTACGACGAGCGGATGGAGACCATTTTGTGCTCCTTCAAGTGCCCCCAGGGGAAGACGGTCCCGGAGATGTGCCGGGAGATCGCCTACTGGCTGTCCGGGACCGGGCGGCTGGTGTACAGCAAGGAGCCGGACAAGTATTATTCCGCCCACATCACCGGGGGCCCGCCCATGGCGCAGCATCTCAAATACGGGGAATTTACCCTGACCTGGTCCTACAACCCGCCCTTCGCCTTCGGCTGGACGATGACGCAGCCCATTGCCTCCGGGGAGAACCGGGTGGCGTACCGGGGAACGGCGGAGGCCCCCTGCGTCATCGTGCTGAAGAACCTGTCCGACGCCGACGTGCAAAACGTCACCATCACCGCGATTAAAAGGAGCGTGTAACTATGTATGCCTGCGATTATTTGGAAAACGGCGTGCTCAACGCCCTGCGGGGAATCACCTTCGCGGCCCCGGCCAAGTGCTACCTGGGGCTGTACCTCAACGACCCCGGCGAGAGCGGCGGGGCGGGCGCAGAGGCCAGCTACCCCGGCTACAAGCGCATGGAGGTGGAGTTCTCCCCCCCGGCGGACTCCAACGGTGGCCTGGGGGTGCAAAACCTCACCGACGTGGCCTTCCCCGCGCCGGGGGCCGCCGGGGGCACGGTCACCCATGTGGGCGTGCTGGACGCCCTGTCCGGCGGCAACATGCTGGCCCGGGGCGAGTTGGTGGAGCCGCTGGTCATCGGCAAGGACGAGCCGCCGGTGTTCCTGGCGGGGGACGTGCTGTTCTACCTCACCGGGAACCTGTCCCGGACCTGGAAGGCCAGGGTGCTCAACCTCTTCCGGGGCCAGTCCATATCCGGCGTTACGCCGTACTTCTCCCTGTGGAACGGCTCGCCGGAGGATTCCGGCGCGGAGTTGTCCGGGGAGAACTACCAGCGGATTCCTATCACCTTCGGCGCGCCGGCGGAACAGCCCTCCGGCCAGATTCTGGCCCGCAACTCCGCCGCCGCCTCCTTCCCCCGGCCCTCTACCGCCTGGGGCCTGTGGAGCTGGTCCGCCCTTTACTCCGCCCCGTCCTCCGGCGAGCCGGTGTTCCTGAAGGCCCTGGCCGAACCGGTTGACCTGCGCCGGGGGTATATGCCCACCATCGCCGAGGGGGCCGTAGAAGTGGGGCTCAACTGACCATGTACGAAGACCGACGGTACAGCCTGGCCCGGTACTCCATCAACCGGGAGGCCAGGACGGTAGAGATTGCGGAGCGCTTTTCCGGGACCCTGGGGGCGGTGGTCGGGGCGGCGGTTCCCGTGGAGCTCCGGGAGCGCTTTGCGGAGGCCCTGCTGGGCTCGGCCAGGGGGACGGTGTCCGTTGTGTCCGGCCTGTCCGCCGGGGACAGCCTGGGGGCGGCGGTGCGGATGTCGGCGGACGTGCTGGTTGCAGCCACCCTTGGCGAAACCCTCCGGGTATCTGCATACGGGCAGAAGGACCTCCCCGCCGCGCTGAGCGCCGGGGAGGGACTGAGGGCCCGGATTTGGGCCGGAAAAGATATCCCCACCGGTCTGGAGCCCGCCGAACGGCTGGACGGGCGGATTTCTGGTTCCAAAAACATCATTGCCGCCCTGTCTGGTTTTGAGGTGCTCACCTCTCTGCCGGAGGCATCCGCCCAGACCACGGAGCGGGCGGTATTCCAGCTCACCATTCCGCCGGGGGGTGAGCTGCGCATCGACAGTGAGCTGTTCACCGCCCGGCTGGATGGGGAAAACGTCCTCCACGCCCAGTCCGGGGGCTGGATCACCCTCTCCCGGTCGCTGCTGCGGCTGACGGTGGAGAGCGCGTCCGGCGGCGGGCTGGAGGGCCAATTGATTTATACGGAGCGATATTTATGATGGAAGTATTCGACCGCTCCCGGCGGCGGGTGGCCATTTTGGAGAACGCCCACGGGGTGTCCGAGCAGCAGCGCATCAATTCCGTGTGGCGTCTGGGCTTCTCCCTGCCCTGGGCCGACCCCAAAAACCAGTTCTGTCGCCCCTTCTGGTACGTCCGCCGGGACGGCGGGGAGCTGTACCGCATCATGCCCGCCCAGATGGACGTGGACGAGACAGGGGCCATCACCTACCAATGCGAGCATGTCCTTGCTACCCTGATAGACAATATCCTTTTTGGTTATCACGTCGTCGGGAACCTTGGAACCTATACCGCGGACGTGATCCGGTACGTCCTGAACCACCAGCTTGTAATGAATTGGGTCCTGGCTGAGTGTGATTTTCGCAACCAGTTTGAATATGGATGGGAACAGGAGTCTCTTTTGTCCGCCCTGTTCTCCATCGCCGCCGCCCTGTCCGGGCCCTACCTGTGGGCCACGGACACGTCGGTATACCCCTGGCGGCTGTCCCTCAAGCGGCTGGATATCACCGGCAGGCCGGAGATGTATGTGCGCAGGCGGCACAACATGACGGCATTCCGGCAGGGGACCGACCCGCAGCAGGTGGTAACCCGCCTCTATCCCCTGGGCTACGGCGAAGGGGTGAACCAGCTTGGGATCGGCAGCGTAAATGGCGGCGTGCCCTACCTCCAGAGCCCCAAGGCGGTGACGGACCGGTACGGGATCATTGAGCGGGTCTGGGCGGACCGCCGCTACGAGGACCCGGCCTCCCTCAAGGCGGCGGGGGAAGCCATGCTCCGGGAGCTTCAGGAGCCGCTGGAGTCCTACGAGGTGGGCTACCAGGAGCTGGGCCAGTCGGACTACGACGGGGCCGCCGTGGGCAAGCGGGTGCGCATCCTGTTCCCGGAGGCTGGGCGGCAGGTGGACACCATTATCACCGAGGTAAACCGGAACTACGAAGACGTGGAACAGTCCTCCATCGTCGTGGCCAACCGGGAAACGTCCATCGCCTCCTCGCTGGCGGACATGGCGGACCGCCAGCGCATCGAGCAGACCTACGCCCAGGGGGCCACCCAGTTGTACAGCCAGGCGCTGCAAGGGAACGCCTCCGCCCAAAAGGGGCTGGTGATGGATTTTTTCATCCCCCAGGAAATGCGGATCATCAACAAGGTGTTGGCAAAAATCCGGCTGTCCGCCTTCCGGGCCTACTCCCAGAGCACCGAGAGCCAGGCCACCCAGGCGGCGTCCTCCACCACCACCGACGCCCAGACCTATTCCAGCGCCGCAGGGGGCGGGGCCTGGACCACCACCGGGGGCGGCGGCGGGGTGACCACCGACACGGGCGACAGCGGCATCAACGTGAAGTACGCCAACGCGGAGACCACCACCGTGTCGGGACACAGCCACCACATCCGGCACGTGATCTCCCACCAGCACGAGATCACCCTCCGGGACCACACCCACCGCCTTGAGATCGGGAGCCACAGCCACACCGTCACCATCGGGGGGCACTCCCATACCGTGACCATCCCCGGCCACGACCACCGGATCACGCCGGGTATCTTCGAGTTCGGGTCGCCCAAGAGCTTCGCGCTTTACGCCAACGGCGTGAAGCAGGCTGATTTTTCCGGCGGAAATGCCGAGCTGGACGTCACCCCTTTTTTGGTGGGGGAGGACCGGATGATCCCCCGGGGGAGCTGGCTGTCCCTGGAGGTCCGACCCGACGACCTGGCCTATATTTCCATTGACTTGATCGTCCAGGGCTTTGTGCAGTCCAGGGGCGACAACACCGTATAAGGAGGGCGCACTATGAGCGTTGAACTTTATCCTGGCATCCCCTTTTCCCCCCAGGCCGCGCTGGCGGACAACGTGGGCGCGGCGGACACCATCATCAGGGTGACGGATATCTCTGCCTTCCCCGACGCGCCCAACCTGGCCACCATCGGCACGGACGAGATGGGGGAAACCGTCCTGTACGCCGCCAAGACGGCGGACGCCCTGTCCGGCTGCGTGCGCGGGGTGGAGGGGACGGCCAAGGTCTGGAGCGCCGGGGAGGCCATCGGGCGCAACTTCACCGCCAAGGACCATGCCGACCTGATCGCCGCCGTCCTGGCGGCGCGAAGCGCGGCCGCTGCCGCCCAGGGCGCGGCGGAGGAGGCGGTCCGGGGGCTGGCCGACCACGAGGGTGATTCTGACGCCCATGCGGACATCCGGGAAGCGGTGGACGACAAACAACCCCTCCTCACCGGCCAACCCGGCCAGGTGGTGGGGTTTGACGCGGACGGGGCAGCGGTGGCGCAAGATGCTCCGGATCAGGCGGACGCGGTCACAGTCCCCGGCGGCGGGGCCATGGAGCTGGGACCGGAGCTGGGGGACGGCCCGTATACCTTCGAGTTCACCCCGGAGGAAGAACCCTCGATCAGCGCCGCGCAGGTGTCCTATGACGGGGCGCAGAGCGGCCTTCAGGCGGAGACGGTGCAGGGTGCTATTGATGGGTTGGGCGC